>NZ_CP061474.1:628000-1256000 GCF_014679505.1 Geobacillus sp. 46C-IIa | reverse complement strand
ACAGTAAAACCGGACACTTTCCTGTTTCGTGGACAGAACGTTCCTGCATAAAACCCGTAATAGTTGAAAATATGCAAATGGACCTCATGCTGGCTTAACAAATTAAGCAACGCGGAGTTGAAGTCTACTTCCCCAAATACATATAAATTTTCGATTTGATGCACAGGAAGCGATCTCTTGTTTTCTTTTTCATCTAAAAAATAAATCGTATTGTCCTTTCGCTTGAGCCGCCCGTTCGAAAAAATATAATGATCTTTCAACATCATTCGTCACCTTCCAGTGCATAACAAAATTCGTAATATGCACACTTCGAACAATACGGCAATCTTTTCAGAGAAGGGGGAGAGGGACGCTGCAAAATTTGATAAATGTCTTTTCGTGCTTCTTCAATCTTTTGTTCATCTTCTTCTGTTAAAATCACTTCTTCTGTTTTTCTTTCCTTTGTATAACTGATCAAACCTTTTTTATACATTCCCCTTTTCTTTAGTTCATAAAGATAATACAGCATTTGAAAGCGATCTGCTTCCGCCATTTTGCTTGAAACTTTAATTTCACGAACATATTCGTCCTCTAATACATCAAGCTTAAACTCGTTATCAATGAGAATTTCCCTTTCATTTAAACGTGGATAGGCTCGTTCATGAAGAATCTTTCCTTCGATCACCCGTTCATGTTCTTCTTCCATCCCGATCCCTTTGGAAAATAGCCACAGTTTCCGTTTGCACACTTTGTAATAATGAATTTGAACACCGCTTGCCACCGGCCACACACTCCTTAGTAGAAAGCAGGTAGAGATTTATCAAACTGAATTCCAGTTCCTTTCCCGTTTTCTTGGTCGAAATCATATTCTACATCGATGATATATATATGTTCAAACGGCTTCGGCAACCGCTCCGACACATATTTCTCGGCAAGGAAACGATGGACACTGATCGTTTTCTTTTCTACTCCCATCCGCAAGCCAATTCGTTCTTTCCCGTTCCGGCAGCGGCGATACTCCTCTATGAGATCTGCGATTCGATCATATATCCGCCGTGGGATGACGGGAATGGTCTGGATATCGCGCAGTTTCCGTTGCGCCTCCTGTTTATTGAGTTCATACGGATCTAAATGATCGAACATCGATAAGGCATCCTCAAATTCCTGCAAAAACGCGGTTCCTTTTAATCGCTCACGTTCGTACAGCTTTTCGACCAGTTCCACTTTTGACCGCTCATCGAGAATTTTTCCATCATAAGGCTCTAACAAACAAATACTTTCACGAACAAGATGCTCATCGTATACCGATGGAACCCCGGAAACGTTTTGGGTAAAAATATGAATATTGCATTGTTCCCCTTGAATAGATCTTCTTCGGTAACAACGACCCAAACGCTGAAATAGACTGTCCAACGGGGACATCTCCGTAAATAAATAGTCAAAATCAATATCAATGCTTGCTTCGACAAGCTGAGTTGTAATCCATATCCCTTTTTCCTTTGCCATATTGAACTCTTTGATTCGCCGTTCCAACCCTTGTCGATCTTCCTGCGTGAATTGCGAATGCAATAAATAAACAGGGATATCGGCGTCCATATCGGATAAGTGTTCGTACAATTCGATCCCCCGACGGACAGTATTTACAATGACTAACACTTGGGCTGAACGGGCTGCCTTGATAAAATCCTCTATCCCCTCTGTGATTTCCCGGTCGTGAAACTGAATGCGATGGCGATGATTCTCGTTGTCAATGAATTTCCCGAAAACGGTACAATCTTCATCGACGATGTTTCGCCGTTTTAACTCATCTAAATATAAAGTCGGCAACGTTGCTGTCATAATCATAAACTGGCCGCCTACTTTTTTAATCATTTCGAGTGATTTAATCAGCATCGCAGCAATTTTGGGATCATACGCCTGGATTTCATCAATGACTACCTTTGCATTGGCCATGCCTGCTAATTCTTTTTCAAACCCTCGGTAATAAAAAGGAAATTTTAAAATTTGGTCAACAGTTGTCAAAAGCAGTTTCATGGACAATTGTTGTGACTGTTGTTTAATCACTTCCCAATTTTCTTCCCCTCGTTCTGCTAAATAAAACGCACTTGTAGAATGCAAGAGACCAACTGCTTCGCACCCCATTTGATGACGGATTCTTTCATAAATTGCATTAATACTAACCCGAAGTGGTAAAGTGAAAAACGCTTTATCACGATCAATCCATAACAAGGCAGCCTCTGTTTTTCCCATCCCCGTTTGCGCAATGACAACAACATTTTTATTCGTGTGGCTCGCTGTAAAACGTTGCAAGTCATTCAATTGAAATGACTGCCTCTTCATATAATGGCGTACATAAACACCTACATGCTGATCCGTGTAGGACTCTACGGGGAGATGCGCTGAAGCAGCGTGGTCGATCCGTTGAAGGAGTCCTTTTATTAGCACATAGTCCCAGAATGCTTCTCCGTCATGGATGGTATATCTCCGCAACAAATGATCGACGAATCGAAAAGATAACTTTTCTACTACAGGCAGATTCATATGTTTGACAATCTTTTCTCTTTGCAAGTATAAATCGCTTTCCAATACAAGACGGATCGCTTCTTTATCAGGCCGCTTATCCCTCTCATGGTGGTAACCGATGGCATGGGTTAACAGACGTGTTTCTTCCTTAGTCAAATTCAATTTGTTGAATGGAACAAGGCCAACGGATAAGTAGTTGTGCGGAACATCAACATCGCAATCTGTTTCAAGAACTTCCTCTTGGATAGCACGGCGAATTTTATTTTGAAATGCCGTATTTGCCTTACCAATGTCATGGTACTCAATCGCCAATCGTAACAGTTCCCACATTCGTTCATTCATACGAACGAATCGCTCCCCATAACAGTCTCGCAACAACTCCCAATTATCAAGAAGACGATCCGTATGTTCACGGATCGCCTCTTTTGTCTCAGACTTCGCATAAAACATAGTTGTTTTCCTTCCTCCTGGCTTATAGATGGAAAAATACAAGCTCTCCATCCTCATCAATGCATACTCCTTCTGGAGCTGTTGTTCCTTTTGGTACGTATCCAACTTTCACCTTTTCCCATTTTCGCACTCCATTCACAATCTCATATTTCCAAGGGATCTCGTATGGGATGTGCCTTGTATCTATATCCAGCAGATGATCAGAAATATACGCATGGTAACGTAAATCTTTTTCTTCGTCCAACTCCTCGACAAAGACGATTTTATATTCATCAATGCGGACTAAATCTTCCCACCGACCAAGACTGTAATGAATACCGCCCCCCTCAATCGCCTGAATTACCTGCTCAAGAACACTATCTTCCACTTCAACATGAATCAACAAATTCACTCCATACAGCATGTGAGTATAGATCGGCATTGTCGAAATCCCGTTTGTATCGTACACAAACCGATTCTCTTGAATTCCATCCAAAATTAATGGGAAAGCAACGGTATCAAGTTTTTTGAAAAAGTAATGGCGCTGATAATCGAGCAGCTTCGCCTCATACTCTCCTTGAACGCTTAAACGCATCGAAATGAATCGATCGGCACGAAGCAAAGCATGAATCATCCCTTTGACAGTAGAATAAGGCGGAAGAGGGTAGGTCTCTGCTACCTTGGAAGCGAATGGTTTTTTATAACATGCCGTTTCTTGAAACAGTTTCAAACGTAATGCCTTCATTGTCATTCACCATAGTACATTTGAACTTGTTCCGCCATATGCCGGAAAAATTGCTCGACTGAACCAGTCTTTTCCGCAAACTGTTTGGAAAATTCCTCTTCGTTGGCAAATATCCCGCTCACTAACCCGATGCGCGTTTCGTCAGCAATTTGTTTGCCCGCAAACGTTTGTGCCATCGTATCAGCGATAGGCGCAAGCTCAATTTCCCACCCCCGCGGCGAAGACTCAAGTCGAATTTTCCCGAGGAAAAATGGGTTCGCTGCATCATACACTCCACCGATTACAAACAACGGGGATAAATTTTCGCGACGGCCACGGATATTGCGATTGAGCATTTTCACAATGTCAAGCAATTGATTTACGCGCTTCGCTTTTTCGTGATTGGGCAGTTCGATCTCCCCGTCAACACCGATACGACCCAAATCAATCGTAATCGTATAGGAATAAAAACTTTGATGTTGCTCGATTTGAGCCAAATTCGGATCTGCTCCAATGCGACTGGCTAGCCCCATATTATTCAAAAACTCCAAATCGCTCTTATACGGCTCAAGTGAAATGGCGTGGCTTAACCGCACGACAGCGGCGCGTTTTTGTGAGTTTCGGTCTGTTTTTAAATACCCGAACAAATCCATTTCAACGGAATCCTGGATAGTAACCTCTTTTCTGAATTGAACGACTCCGCTTGCCTTATCAACCGTATTCAAATTCCAATCAAACACCTCATTGCCCAGACGGACGATGTCATAGCGCAAACTTTGCCGTGATGCGTATGTATACGCCTCCCCGTTACCACGATGAAACTTTTTTAATTCAGAAATATTTGCAATGCCCTCTCCATAGTTTAGTGACCCCGCTTGAAAAACAATGGTCATTGTCAACGTTTTTGTCATGACACAACCTCCTCTTGTTCTCCTTGTCCTTCTTGGGAAAGCAATCCAGCGATAAATGCGTTCGCTACAGTAGTGAAATCGAGATCACGTTCATGCAACGCGTTCAGGAAAAGCGGAGAAATCGGACGTTCCGCTGACATATGAAGCCGGAACAGCGTATCTAGGAAGCTTTTACGATCGCCTGCCTTGGCCGCATTTAACAACCGATAGGCAATGGAGCTAATTTTTTTGCTTGGACTAGCAGAATAGTGCCCAGCCGCTTTCGGAGCCCCTGCCTGTTCCACTGTTTTGCGGATCTCCTGACCACTTCGGTACAAAGCATACACTCTCTTGTCTGTTTTTTCCATTCCCTTCACTCCTTTTTTCAGTTGCATAATGCGGTTACGCTCGCGGACGGCGATATAAGGGCCAATATGTGAACGCCCATTTTCGATGCAATCACGCAGATATCGATAAATCGCTTGAGCAGGATCCACTCCGCGCAACACCTCTTGAATAAACTGTTCACGATATTCGTAATGCACATAGTCTAATTTCCCTGGATATTCCACGAAATAACGAGCTAAATACAGCGGAAGATGATAATAGTGCAAATGGGTTTTTTTGCTGTCGTAGTCAGAAGAAAATTCCAAGAAAAATAAATGATCGATTACATATCTCGCTTCTGTTGTTATACTCTGAACGAGTTTACTGACAATATGATCAAACGGATCTTTCTGTTGCTTCATCTGTTTGAAATGATTATTTTTCTGCAAAATTTCAGGGAATGCAGCGTCAGACTGCACAAATCCAGCATACGTTCGATATTCTCCTTGATCATATGATTGCTCTCTTTTCGAATAAATAGCAGCTCCCGCCGGAGCGAAAAACAACACGAGCTTGGCCAATGAGGAAATAGGCTTCGGCTGTTTGTCTTGTAAATTCCAGTTAAAATTTAAAGCATTGCCCTTGGACAACCCAATCGGTGAAAATACCATCTCCTCAAAGTTATAAAAAGCGAAATGTCCTGGAAAAAGCATGCATTCGGCCAATCGTTTTGCTTCTTCCCGTACTTGTGATAATGTTTTCTTTTTCCACGCTTTCTTCAATGCCTTAAACGGCCCGTAATCTACGTGTTGATCTAAAAAGCTCAAAATCTCATCTACTTTAGAGGCAGACTGCAAAGTGTACTCCAACTGAAGATCGTATTGCACTGGTCCAATATAATCCGTTTGAAATTGTTCAATATGTCCTTCCAAATCCAAATAATTTTTCGACACATTCAAAAACGATACTTGTCCAAAAAAAGACTTCAAAATTGCTGCTTTAAAGTAATTTAATGTCAACTTTTCGTTAATTGCTTCTTTCCGGATCATTTTCTGAAAATCAGAAACACATTCCTGCAATTGATCCCATTGTGTCGGTTTTTTGATAGATTTAAGCTTCTCAAATAACGGTTCAACCGGTTCATTTGGAAAATACTTTTGAATTCTCTTGCCTATGTCAGTAATCACCTTTTTTATATTCGATGAAGCGGTGGAAAATAAGTTCTCTCTTTTCGCCTGTTCCATGTAAAAAAGCAATCGTTCGCTTTCTCGCTTTGCGGCGCTGTATTCATCAATCAAATAAAGGAAATAGGCTCGGGGTAACTGCGGAAGCACATCTGTCTCGACTTCAAGCCCCTGTGGGAGAACCAAAACGCTTTGTCGGTATCGCTGATCAATCACTCCATTCCGCAACCCATACTCAAACACCCGATATAGCCCGACAAGCCCCATTGTCACCATCCAATCGCCCATGCGGAGTTCCAGCTTCATCCCCGCACCCCCTCGATCTCAAGCAAACCGAATCCTTGATTGCGCCGTTTCGATAGACCAAGCTGATACAACAGTTGTAAATCTTGCGGATGTCCTGTACAAGAAAACCATCCATGGTGAGCAGTAAAATACAAAAAACGGTTCTTCCCATGTACAGCTTCAAATTCGTGATTCGTCTCTTTCACGACAACCTTTCGCCACCGCAACGGCCGCACGATAAGCGGCAAAAATAACCCTTTCCCACGATATTGCCGCAAAATCAAATCAGCCAAATAGTTTACATGTTCCTCATAGCCAGGATCATCCGGGTAGACGGGTTTTTGGTTCTCGTCTTCTACAAGCAGCGGGGACAGAGTACGAAATACAACCGTAGAATCTGTGACCGTTTTTTCTGGTAACATGCGAATCCTTTCTTTCACAAGCTGGTATTGCTTATACGAGAATGCTTGTTTTCGCTGCAAACCGTTGTACAAGTGCAACAAAAACTCATGATCAGGAGAACTGATCGTTATCGTCAAACCCTTTACATGAACTTCCTGATCAACAAAATGAAAGTCTTTCAAATATGTGGAAAACACAAACGGTTTCATGGATGTGTTTTCATAAAAACGCTTATAATATTGTTCATCCGATATTCGTAATGACTCCTTTATCACAGATACTAACATCATCCGGTATGAAATAGGCATTTTTTCAGCAACAAAAGAACAGATAAGTCTCATGATGCACCTCCTTTTTACCTATATATTATCTTGTTATAGATAAAAATTTTGTCGCAATTTGTCACTTAATAAAATTTTTAGATAAGCCTTGTTGTTTTTTTGTATTTGTTGCTACAAAAAAGCAGAATGCCTCCTATCAAAGCATTCTGCCAATGAGTCGATTCGCCCGTTTCAGACTTATCATGTCAAGCATTGTTTTACATATTGATCCTCATGCGTTCAGGCAATGTGCCCCCCTGTCGATGGCTTTACCCATCACTACATAGTCACCACTGCTCCATGCACGATATTCTTTATAAAGTACTTTTTTATTTAAATTTAAAGCCCGCTAGGTTCAAATAAAAAGGGCAATCCCTTTTAGGACGAAGTTGTTGCTTTCAGCTTTAAATCCCACTACGTTCAGATAAACCGACGGCCGAGAGTGCGGACGTATGCGCCCGTATACACCCTTAAATCCCACTACATTCAGATAAACCGAGGCGGGTCCGAACGATACGGCGAAACCCTCGTGACTTTAAATCCCACTACGTTCAGATAAACCGCTGTTCTTTCGTCAACTTTGCCGCAATAAAGTCATCTTTAAATCCCACTACGTTCAGATAAACCGCAAGTGTTAGTGGAAAATGGCGATATTTATTTTCCTTTAAATCCCACTACGTTCAGATAAACCCCGTCAGGAAGAGCCGCATGTGGTCGGCTATTGCGCTTTAAATCCCACTACGTTCAGATAAACCTGTCGATCACAAAACAAAACTATTGCTGTAATGCACAATTCTGGCTAACGTCTACACAGCTATGATACCTCATTTTGCAGTAAAGCGATCATCGTGTTTTCTATGTTATACAAATAATGAGTCACTTCCCTTGATAAACCAAGCCTTTCCCCGTTTATCCATCAAAATGAGGTTCACTGCAGATTTTTAACGTCCAATGAAACAACTGTATATATCAATTTTTCATCTCTCTTTCCTTTCAAAATACACATGCAACCGATACTCGCAAACTTCTTTCGTCCAATTGTACAAGATTTCTTCATGTTCATGCGCGATGGAAAATTGGAGTGCAAACACGTTGTTTTCAAAGGAGATCAGCCCCCTTGAACTGCTGCTCCATTTTGTCATCGGCATGCGGGCAATCAATTTGCTCACCTTTTCCTCATCGTACTCCCAAATACGTCTCGTTTCCCCATCGGAAAAATCGATACGCTTCCGGTATTCTTTTTCCGTTAAATACCGGTGAAAGAACGGTGCCGCTTGTTGCGGAGTGATGGGCTCATACCAGCCCGAAGGCCCACGCTCGAGCATGGCTTTTAAGACAACCATTTTATAGCTTTTCGACATTACCGTCCGCTCAACCTCAACAAGCCACTGTTCATGCTTGAGAAACACTTCCTTCTCTAAATCCGACAGCTCCCCTGCCCAATAAAGGAAGCCAACATACGATTTAAACTCTGATTTATATTCCGCAGCTTCACTTCTGCCGTGTAAGTGCAACTCCAAGTAGCTCGGACGACGTCCAAGCTCTTGCTTGAGCTGTCTGTAATCGGCCAGCAACCGTTCTTTGCGCGGTTGGCGTTTTTTCTGCATCTCCTCGAGAAGATGGATGGCTTGAACATCGAGATGCAGTTCGCACGCTTCCGGAATCGTTGGCACAACGGATTCCCTCTCCTTTTTCCTCGTTTCGCCCCGCTGTGCATCAAACAGGCGCAGTTTGACATCGGCATTGCGGTAGTTTCCGATTAAATCAATGATCACACAGTAGTCCTTGCCCTCATACAGCCGCAGCCCGCGCCCGATTTGCTGAGTGAAGACGGTCAACGATTCCGTCGGCCGCACGAACAAAAGTGTATCGACAGAAGGAATATCGACCCCTTCATTGAACAAGTCGACGGTGAAAATAGCGTCCAGTTCACGGTGTTCCAACATGGCAATGGCCTGTTGGCGCGGGATGTCCGTTTGCTTCGAGTGAAGGCTGACAGTCCGGTAGCCATGGCGGCGGAAATATTCGCACAAGAAATCGGCTTGCCGAATCGATGAACAAAAGACAAGTGTTCTTGTTTTCTTATACTGCTCCCATGCTCGCAAAATGTTTTCCGCCATCTCCTCGCGAAGCTGTGCTTGAAGCAATTCTTCCTCATCATAGCGGCTGCCGAGCCATTTGATTTGCGAATAATCCGTGTCATCGTACACGCCATAATACCGAAACGGCGCAAGCCAACCGCGCTGCACTGCTTCAATAAAGTCAATGCGGTAGGCAACGTTTCCATCGCAAATCGCGTACACATCTTTATTGTCGTTCCGATCTGGAGTGGCAGTGATGCCAAGCAAAAATTTCGGCTGAAAATAACGAAGGACGCGTTCGTACGAGCGGGTTGCCGCATGGTGAAACTCGTCAACAATGATCAAGTCAAATGCGTTAGGATCAAACGAAAGCAAATGTTTTTTCATGCTTAGTGTAAAGATCGAGGCAAACACCATGTCGGCATTTCCTTCTTTTTGATTGCCATCGTACAGTCCTGCTGTTCGATCAGGAATCACGCGTTCAAACGACTGCTTCGCCTGGCGAAGAATTTCTTCGCGATGGGCGATAAACAGCACCCGCGCAAAACGGCGGGCAAAAAAAGCGGCCAAATACGTTTTCCCAAGCCCGGTCGCCATGACAACCATGGCTTTATCGTATCCTTCTTCATAGGCCGCTTCCAACCGCTCCAACGCCTCAACTTGGGCAAAGCGCGGCTGAATCGTTCCATATGACGCCGCCGTTTCATGGACAACATCGGCCTTGTCCGCTGTCTCTCCCTCTTGCTTCTTCTCCGTTTCCGACGGAAGCATCAACTCGATTTCCTCAGTCTCCGCCCATATGCGAGCTAAGTTTGGGTGCCGCCGGTGATAGTCCTGATACTGTTTTTCATAGTCAGCGATCGTTTCGGCGTTGACCGGCACCGTTTCCGGAGCGTAAAACAGCTTTAAAAACTGCTTCATCGCTTCGTCAAATACATCTTCATCAACACTTTTATCCAGCCCCACATTCCACTCGATGCCGTCTGTGAGAGCTGAATGAGATAAATTAGAAGACCCGATGATAAAGTAGCCTTGTTCGCTGTCCTCAAACAGATAAGCCTTCGGATGAAACGAAATCCCATCACTTCTAAACAGACGCACTTCGATGTCAGGATGAATCGAAATCAGTTCACGCAGCGCTTCCGGCTGAGTGACAAACAAGTAATCACCAGCACAAATTTTGATGTCTGCCCCCTGCTCTGCCGCTGCCCGCAAACTGTCCTTCAATAGGCGGACCCCGGATTTCATGGCAAACGACGTCAATATGTATATCGTCGATGAGCGGCCTATTTGTTCCTGCAGCTTGTCAATGAGCCGCCGTGAAATCAACTCGATTTTACTCATCATGAACCTCGACTAAAAAAATTTTTTCACGGAAGCCCCCGCGTTCTTCTGCTTTTTGGACCCGGATTTGTTCCACTTGTTCGATCGAAACGCCATGACATGCGGCTAAGGCATGAATAATTTCCAACACATCCGCAAGCTCTTCGATGGCGGCCTCGTCGGTCGCTGCCTGAACATACTCCTCAAGCTCTTCAAACGCTTTCTTCTGCAGTTCTTTCTTATATTCTTCCTCGTTGAGTATGCGAGCGGTGAACGTTTTTCCTGCTTGTTCGATAATGGCCGGGATGCGGTCGCGAACGAGTTTGTTGTATATCGGCATATCCATTCCTCCATTTACAAGACTATACTGTTATTTTACAAAATCCTACTTTTTTTTCATAGAAAGAATAGCTGAAATCCTTCTGTTTTCTAAGAACTATTGTTTCTACTAAAATAGGTATCAATCGTTACAAAATAATAAACCAAAAACTTCACATACTCCCCCCTCCGCCGTGCCATACTAAAGAAAAATCGACGTGATTCGTGCTTGGAGGTTTGTATGGAATGGCTCATTCTTTGGCTACTTGTGGCGATCGGCATCGGGTTGCTTTTGCTTAGTTTCCGTTTTTTGCCAAATAAGGAAGTATGGTTGTCGTTTTTACTAAACGCGTATGCAACGGGTTTTTTCGGCGCGATCGTGGCTGGGGCCGGGCTACTCGAGTATCCGGTCCGTTTTTTTGCGGCTTATACGGACAATAGTGTCATTTTTGAATATCTTCTCTATCCGGTCGTTAGCGTATATGTGTATGCGACATCAAGGCGTTCGCGCAGGTTGGGCGTGGCAGCGCAATGTGCGGGATATGCGGCGGCATTGACAGGGCTAGAGGTAATATTTGAGCGGTATACGGATTTGATTAAGTACCACCGCTGGACATGGAAGCACTCATTTGTGACCATGTTCTCCTTAACGCTCGCGGTTCGGTTGCTTACAAAGCGGCTGATTGGGGAGACGAAGAAATAGGCATGTCTACTTTTCCCCTGAAGCGCTATACATATACTATAGTCCATTTTTGAAAGGGGACAAAAATCGTGGTGCTGTTTGACATCGAACACCGCCTGTATTACGAAGCCATCAATTCCGCGCGGCCGAAAATGGCGCCGGTTCGCCAAGATCGGGCGTGGGGGTATGTATGGAAGACCGTGAACGGCGAGGAGGTGAAGTTTTGGATCGATTTTCGCCGTGGGCGGTATATGTACTTTGAATACGGGAAAAAGTGGTATCGGGTGGCGTATTTGCAGGCGAATGAACGGAAGTCAGGACGCGATGTGCTCGATGGAGCGATGATCGATTTGACCGTCGACGGCCATCGGCTTCTCTTTATGAAAGGGCGCATCCGCCGCCAAGCGGAGCTTGCTGTGTAAAATGCAGAGCGGACGCACGTGCTAGAGCTTGGGGACGCCGAGGCTGCCAGTGAATCACCTTGATCCGCCCCCTTCTTTTTCTCCAATGAGTGAATGTTATGCCTACAAAGATGACGAAACACAGTCATTTCCCCTTCGCACAACGGTTTGTGAGTATCGAAAAGTCAATGATCTCAAGATTTCTCTGTTTGAGAAATCTTATTTTTTATCCCCATTTCCTATTCAATCCCCATCCTTCCGGGAACGTTGGGCAGCCTTTTCCTTCGGCGGCAAAGTCCCCGGACAAAAACTGCTTCGTCGAAGATGATTTTATACTAAGCCGTACCTGTCCATAATAACTAATAGCAAAGCCATCATAGGAGAGGACGAACGCATGGATCGGGTCCATTTGTGGGCGCTGCTTGTTGTTGGCGTTGCTCTATTATTTTTCAGTTTGCGAACCCCGCCGATCAAGGACAAAATTTTAGTGTTCTTGTTAAAAGCGTACTTTTCCACGTTTTTTGGCATTATTGTCGTAGAAGCCAAGCTTTTAGAGTATCCCGTCCGGTTTTTAGGCCCATATTTTAAGGCGAGTATCCTTTTTGAATACTTTCTTTATCCGATCGTTTGTGTTTATTTTTACCAAACTTCATATCACTCGCGCCTACCCGGAATTATTATCCAGTGTGCATTGTATGCCGCTGCTTTGACAGCCGTTGAGGTGCTTTACGAAAAGTACACGGATTTGATTGAATACCACCGATGGACATGGATGCATTCGTTTGTCACCATTTTCGTTCTATCGTTTTCCGTTCGAATGCTCATGAAGCTGATTCATAAGCGAGAACAGGCAGCTCGCTAGGAGGATGGGGATTGATCGGACAATGGAGCTCAATCGTGCCACTTCGCAACTGAAGAAGCAATAGAATGCCAAGCTCGTGAAAAACAACCATCGGCGGCAAAGAGCCCCGCTCCTTGCCGCCTTCTTTTTACGCCCACCACATCTCGGGCAGTTCTTCTTTGAACAGCACGTGTTTCAAGAGCGCCACCGCTTTGGACAGCCCTTCGTCGATCGAGGCGAGCATGTCTTCGTGTTCAATGGAGAGCACATAGTCATAGCCGACGGCGCGCAGGGCGCTGACGATGTCGCGCCACATTTTTTCGCTTTGCCCGTAGCCGACGGTGCGGAACACCCACGAGCGGTCGAGAATTTGGCTGTAATGTTTCGTATCAAGCACGCCGTTTTTGCGGATGTTCGCTTCGTCCAAGTACGTATCTTTCGCATGGACGTGGAAAATCGCTTTTTCGCGGCCGAGCAGTTTGATCGCCTCAACCGGGTCGATGCCTTGCCAAAGCAGGTGGCTCGGGTCAAAGTTGGCGCCGATCGCTTCACCGACGTGTTCGCGCAGTTTGAGGAGCGTTTCCGGGTTGTAGACGACGAAGCCCGGATGCATTTCAAAGGCGATTTGCGTGATGCCGTGCGCTTTGGCGAACGCTGCTTCTTCGCGCCAGTACGGGATGACGACTTCTTCCCATTGCCATTTTAAAATCTCCAAGTAATCCGGCGGCCAAGAGCACGTGACCCAGTTCGGGTATTTGGCGCCGGGATGGTCGCCCGGGCAGCCGGAGAAGGCGTTGATGACCGGGACTTCAAGCTGCTCAGCGAGCCTGACCGTTTTCCTCCATGTATCATGCGACTGTTTCGCGAACGCTTTGTCCGGATGAAGCGGGTTGCCGTGGCAACTTAAGGCGCTGATCACAAGGCCGCGGTCAGCGACGGCTTTTTTCAGAGCTTTGATTTTTTCCGGCTGGTCCAAAAGTGCATCGGGATCGCAATGGGCGTTGCCCGGGTAATTGCCGGTGCCAAGCTCGACGGCTTCAATGCCCATCGCAGCCACTTTGTCGAGCATGTCTTCGAACGGCAGCTGTTGGTACAAGACGGTAAATACGCCTACTTTCATTGGTGTTTCTCCCCCTTCTCGCGGTATAGGGCCGGTCAGTCGGCGGCCGGCCCCACCGTGTCGTTTTGTTTTGGCTTGGCGCTCCGTTAGCAACCATGCTGGCAAAGGCCGCGCCGACGCCGTTTATTCCGCCACCCGCACCCATTGTTTCGTCCGGTGGCTTTCCAAAATGGCGTCAACGATCGCCATCGTGCGATGGCCGTCGGCGATCGTCGCAAACGGCAGTTCCCCGAGCGCCTCGCCGCGTTGTTTCCGGATGATGGCGCTGTAAAAGTCCAGAAACAAGTTTTTCAGCCCGTCCGGCCAGCCTTCTTCATGGCCGCCCGGGTAATGAGTGAGCGAAGCGGCTCGCGGCGACAAAAGCGCCGGGTCGCGGACGACTTCTTCGTTCGGGCCGCTGCGGCGCCCGACCCAAAGGCGGTTCGGGTGCTCTTGGTCCCAGGCGAGCGTCATGGCATCGGCAGCGATTTCAAAATAGAGCCGGTTTTTCCGGCCGGCGCTCACTTGGGAAATCGTAAACGCCCCATGGGCGCCGTCGTCAAAATGGACGAGCACGCTGCCGCCGTCTTCCGTATCAATCTCCACCGGTTCGGCGTCTTGAGCGCGTCCGGATGTAAACGTGCTCCCTTCCTGCTTCGGCTTGTAGCGAACCGGATGGACGGTGCGCAAATCGGCGAACACTTCGACGATGCGTTTGCCGAGTACGTATTGCACCGTGTCGCACCAGTGCGAACCGATGTCGGCGATGGCGCGCGACGGGCCGTTTTGCGCCGGATCGAGCCGCCAGTTGTAGTCGGTGTCATAAAGGAGCCAGTCTTGCACATAGCCGCCATAGACGAAATGGACGCGCTTCGCTTCGCGGGCGAGCCGCTCTTTCGCCTCAGCGACGAGCGGGTAGTGGCGGTAGTTGAAGCAGACAGCGCTCAAACCCGGGCTTTTGTCCGCCAGTTGTTTCAGTTCGGTCGACTGCTCGCTGTCCATGGCGAGCGGCTTTTCCGACAACAAATGTTTCCCCGCCTCCAGCACGGCCTTGTTAATCGGAAAATGCAAGACGTTGCGCGTGCAGTTGTGGACCGCTTCCACGTCCGAGTCGTCAATCAGCGCCCGGTAGTCGCCGTACGCTTTCGGAATCCCGAACCGGCGCGCGGCTTCCTCCGCTTTTTCTTGGCTGCTTGAGGCAATGGCGACAATGTTCACAAACGGCAGGCGGCGGAGCGCCTCAATATGGGACGAAGCGGAAAAGCCCGTGCCGACGATGCCGACGTTGATCGGTTTCACTGCGTCACTCCCCCTTGTTTCGCTTTGATCGGTTCAAGCGGCTTGACGTTGCCGAAGACGAGTTCCCCGCGGTTGACCGGCGCGGCCCAGCGGGCGGCGTTGGCGATCACTTTCAGCACATCTGGATGATGGTACGTCGGATACGTTTCATGGCCGGGGCGGAAGTAGAAAATTTTCCCTTTCCCGCGCGTGAACGTGCAGCCGCTGCGGAACACTTCCCCGCCTTCAAACCAGCTGATGAAAATCGTTTCGTCCGGCTCCGGAATATCGAAAAACTCGCCGTACATTTCTTCCTGTTCAAGCTCGATGTACGGTCCGATCCCTTCGACGATCGGATGGCCCGGGGCGACGACCCAGAGACGCTCCTTTTCATCCGCCTCGCGCCATTTCAAATTGCATGTCGTTCCCATCAGCTTTTTGAAAATTTTCGAGAAATGTCCGGAGTGGAGAACAATAAGCCCCATTCCTTCAAGCACGCGGCGGTGGATGCGTTCAACCACTTCGTCTTTCACTTCGTCATGGGCGATATGCCCCCACCAGACGAGAACGTCGCACCGGTCGAGCACCTCATCGGTCAAGCCGTGCTCCGGTTCATCCAACACGGCGGTCGCTGTGTCAAACCCGGCTTCAGCCAAGTAGCTCGCGATGACGGTGTGCATCCCTTCCGGATAAATGGCTCTTACTTTTTCATTTTTCTTTTCATGGCGAAATTCGTTCCAGACGACGACGCGGATCGGTGTTGTCATATGTTCTTCCCCCTCGATTGGATTTCGGCTTGCCGCGGCAAGCACAAAGCAGTTGATCTTTACCATTCAATGCGGACTTGCCGCCCTTGTTCGGACGAGGCATAAATCGCTTCCAGCACTTTGGCGATCGTGAGTCCTTGTTCCGCCGTGCAAAGCGGTGATGTGTTCCCGGCGATGCTCGTCAAGAAATGGTCAAGGAGCGCCACCCGTTCGCCTTGATCGTCAAAATGGAGGGTGACATCCGCTGGAACGCCGTGTTCATTGCGGAACCATTTCACTTCTTGGCGGTTTCCAGCCACATTCCACTCCCAGCGCACGCCGCCTTCGGTGCCAAGAAACTCGACATACGCCCGCTCCTCTTCGATGTGCGACGCCCAGCTCGTCTCAAGCAGCACCGTCGCGTCGTTTTCGAGCTGGATGAACGCCGAAGCGAAGTCTTCGACCGTATACGAGGCGGTTGGCGCAAACGCCGTTCCCGGCCATGCCCCTTGGTGGCGCGGGCCAAATTTGGCGTACGTTTTCCCCGTCACCGCGATCGGATTCGGGTTTCCAAGCAGCCAAAGCGTGACATCAAGCATATGAACGCCTAAGTCGATGAGCGGACCGCCTCCGGAGCGCTCACGGTCAAAAAACCACGCCCCCCATGCGGGAATGCCGCGGCGGCGCACCCAGCCCGTTTTCGCGTAATAAATGTCGCCGAACGCGCCTTCTGCGATGCGTTCATGAAGCCATTGCGCCGCTTGACGGAATCGGTTGTTCAGCGAGACCATAAATTGTTTCCCCGATTCGTCGCGGGCGCGGATGATGGCATCCGCTTCTTCCGCTTTCATCACCATCGGCTTTTCGCAAAGCACGTGTTTTCCGGCCCGCAAGCTGTCGACCGCCACTTGGGCGTGCAAAAAGTTCGGCACGGTGATGATGACGGCATCGACATCTGGTGAGGTGAGCAGCTCTTTGTAGTCGCTGTACACGTTGCGAATGCCATACGTTTTCGCTTTTTCCACGGCTGCTTGTTCATTGACGTCGCAAATCGCCTGCAAGACGGCGCGCTCCGAAAGCTTTAGCGCCGCTTTGATGTGTTCGTTGGAAATCCCTCCAGCTCCAATCAAGCCGAGGCGGATTGGGCGTGCGTTTTCCATATCGATTTCCCCCTTGCGTTCATTTGTTTTCGCGCGACTTGCTTCCACGTCGCCTCTATTATTTGTTTGAAGTAACACCCTTTGTGATGTAATCGATTACATCACATTTACAAAAAAACTGACCTGCTCCTCTGCCGCCGGGGAAGGGAGCGCTTCCATCAAACTAGACGCTCCCCCCACACGAGTCGCGAATGATGAGGTGGTCAGGCAAAACAAACTGGCGGCGGCTGACCTCGCCCCCTTCGATCAGCTGAAGCAACAGCTCCATCGCTTTTTGGCCGATCTCAAACATCGGCTGGGCGATCGTCGTGAGACTCGGTTCAAAAATCGAGGCCATTTGAATGTCGTCAAATCCGACGACCGCCACATCGTCCGGAACGCGCCCGCCGCGGTGGCGGACCGCCTTGATCGCCCCGATCGCCATCTCATCGTTGGCGGCGAAAATGGCGGTCGGCGGCTCTTCAAAGGCGAGCAGCTTCAATGTCATGTTGTATCCCGATTCGTAGGAAAAGTCGCCTTCTTGCACGAGCCCTGGGTCGGCATCGATTCCATGCTGCGCCAATGCTTGGTAGTAGCCGCGCAACCGATCGCGGCTCAAAATGATGTTCATCGGCCCGGACAGATGGGCGATGCGGCGATGGCCAAGGCGGATCAAGTGCTCTGTCGCCTTGCGGGCGCTGCTGATGTTATCGATCGAAACGGTCGGGATGTCCGTCCCTTCCAAATACTCGCACGCCAAGACGATTGGAAACTGCCGCGTCATTTCTTCCATCAGTTCTTTCTGGATGCGAGCGGTTAAAAAAATCATCCCGTCCACTTGTCTTTGCGGCAGCACATTCAAATATTGCTCCTCAAGCCGGGCGTCATTTTGCGTATCGCCGAGCAGCACCTGATAGCCATGCTCGAGGGCGACCGCTTCAATGCCGCGCAACACCTTTGAGAAAAACGGATTCGTAATATCGGGCACAACGACGAGCACCGTTTCGGTCTCCATCCTCCGCAAATATCGGCCAAGCACGTTCGGCTGGTAGTTCAGCGCTTCAATGGCTTCGAGCACGCGCTGCCTCGTCTCCTCCGTGACGTTGTCCGCGTTGCGCAATACGCGCGACACGGTGGCCGTCGATACGTTTGCCCGCTTCGCTACGTCTTTTATGCTTGCCATCGGTGTAGTCCTCTCAGTTATGTAATCGATTACATCTCCATCGTATCGGAAAGACAGGGCAATTGTCAAGCGTTGTTTTTTCAATCCGTCTTAGACATGGTTTGCCCCTTTCTCATAGGCTAAAAAGATCATCCCGTATCAAGAAAGCTTCTACGCAAGCGTAAGCATGGGACGAATCGATGCTTCTCACTCCAACCGCAAGCGTAGGCGGGACAAGATTCAAATCTTAGTCTCTATAAAAGACTTATCACATGATGAATCCGGGCATTGTCCAAGACTAGCGCACCCCCGCTCTTTCGACAAGAGCCAGAAGTCCAGCAACATTTGCGGTGTTGGCAGGCCGGTGCTTGTATAAATGGGAAGTAAATACAAAACAGAGGTTTTTCCTAGTTATCCATTTTTTATATTTTCCATGCAGGATTTTTTCTTCTGTTCACGAATCAGTATTGATGTAAAGTTTCAAAGTGAGGTGATCGAATGGCCATTGACCATGACCGATTGTTCAAAGAACTAATCCAAACGTTCTTCGAAGAGTTTATTCTCCTCTTTTTCCCCGAGATGCACGAACACATTGATTTCAGCCATTTGTCCTTTCTGTCCGAAGAACTGTTTACCGATGTCACGGCAGGTGAAAAATACCGCGTCGATCTATTGGTTGAGACGAAGCTGAGAGCAGAAGACGGATTGATCATTGTGCATGTAGAAAACCAGGCGTACATCCAACTGTCATTCCCCGAGCGAATGTTTCTTTATTTCAGCCGTCTGTTCGAAAAATACCGCACCCGCATCGTTCCGATCGCCGTCTTCAGCTATGATACCCTCCGTGATGAACCATCCTTGTTTTCGATTGAGTTTCCCTTTGGTGAGGTGCTAAAGTTTCACTTTTTTCCCGTAGAGCTGCGCAAGAAACATTGGCGGGATTATATTCGGCATAACAATCCGATTTCGGCTGCCCTTCTTGGCAAAATGGGGTATACTGAAAGTGAAAAAATCGAGTTAAAAAAAGAGTTTTTGCGCATGTTGGTGCGATTGGAGCTGGATGAAGCGAGGCAAAGGCTGTTGTTGGGCTTTTTTGAAACATATGTGAAGCTGTCGGAGGAGGAAGAGCAACAACTGCAAAGAGAGGTGAAGGCGATGGAAACAAAAGAAAAAGAGAAAGTATTGGAGCTGATCATTTCCTATGAGCAAAAGGGAAGGAAAGAAGGATGGGAAGAAGGGATGAAACGCGGGCTTCAACAAGGGATCAAGCAAGGAATGGAAGAAGGAATGAAACAGGGAATGAAACAGGGAATGGAACAAGGAATGAAACAGGGAATGAAACAGGGAATGAAGCAACTGATCCGCAACATGGCGCGCAAAGGAATGACGGAGAAAGACATTGCCCAGTTGGTGGATCTTCCAGTGAAAGATGTTCAGGCATTGCTTAAAGAGTAGGAAAATAAAAAACAAGGGGATGGCTCTGGGAGATGCCCAACGAAGACGGTTGGCGAAACGGCCAACGGATCGCCGTATGAGCGGCATGTCCTAGTTGCTGAAGGACTTCCGCATTGGTAAAGACTGTGACCTACAAAGATGTTTAACGTAATTTCCGAAAGAAGTCTCCCACCTCAAGGAATGTGAAGGGTGATCGCCCAATAAGTAGGTGGGAGATGAATTTCGGTTGGCCATCGCCGATGAATATGATCGTCTATGGTTCAAACGGACACCTTCGGAACGAAGGGAAGCGTAAAGGGTTGTTGTGTGTAGCTTACCGTTCAGTGAACACGCACAAGTCGCTTGAACCCCCCACCTCCCTCTAAGCGAAGCGTAGGTGGTGGGTAGTTCACCCAAACATATCCGACCGTCCACACTGCAAGCAGACAAGGTAAAAGGGCGCCTTTGCGTTCAGGCAAAGGCGCCCGCAACATGGAAGGGGGCTCGGATTAATCAAGCGCCTGGCGCGCTCGGTCTTGCAGCATTTTCACCCCGGCCAGCGAGATCAAGCCCATGACGACGATATAGAAGGAGATGGCCGTTGCACTCCCGTATTTATGCAGCAGCCACGTGCTCACGAGCGGCGCCGGGCCGCCGGCGATGATCGATGCCAACTGGTAGCCGAGCGAGGCGCCGCTGTAGCGCAGACGCGTCGGGAAGTTTTCGGCGATCATGGCCGCCTGCGGGCCATACAACATGCCGTGGAACACCATGGCGATGATCGTCGCCAACATGATCAGACCTACGCTTTTTGTGTTGACGAGCCAATAGTACGGAAACGCCCAAAGCATAAGCAAAATGACGCCTGTCATGTAGACGCGCCGCCGCCCCCATCGGTCGGATAAATGGCCGGAATACACAATGGCAAGTGCATTGATGATGGCAGCGATAATCGTCGCATTGACGAAAATGCTTTTTTCCATGTTCAAAAAGGTCGTCCCATAGCTGACGATAAACGTAACAAAAATATAAAACGATCCGTTTTCGATCACCCGTGCGAGCGCGGACCAAAGAATTTCACGCGGATGTTTGACGAGAACCTCGCCGACCGGCATCTTGCTTGTTTCTTGTTTTTTCATCGCTTCTTGGAACAGCGGCGATTCGAGCACTTTCAGCCGGATATATAGCCCGACGGCAATCAACAGGAAACTAAGCAGAAACGGAACACGCCACCCCCACGCATAAAAGCTGTCGCCGCCAGTCGCGAGCATTAATGTCGTCACGAGCGAAGAGGACAACAGCCCAAACGGCACGCCCATTTGCGGCAGCGAAGCCATCAATCCGCGCCGTTTTCCTTCTTCCCACTCCATCGCAATCAAAATGGCGCCGCCCCATTCTCCGCCGACCCCGATGCCTTGAATGAGACGGAGTATGGTTACCAAGACTGCAGCCCATAAGCCGATTTGTTCGTACGTCGGCATTAAGCCGATCAATGCTGTTGCCAGCCCCATCAACAACAAAGTGGCGACCAACGTCGCCTTCCGGCCGATTTTATCGCCGAAATGGCCGAAAATCGCAGCCCCGACCGGCCGGGCAACAAACCCTAAGGCGAACGTTGTAAACGACTGCATAAGCGCTACGTACGGGTCGCTTTGCGGGAAAAAGAGCTGTGGAAACACAAGCGCGGCCATCGTCCCGTAAAGGAAGAAATCATACCATTCAATCGTCGTGCCGACCACACTCGAAATCGCGGCCCGCCTTTTTTGGCGTTTTAATTCCGCCGCATCCATTGTCGTTGTCACTGCTGTCAACACCCCTTTCATGATATGAAACCGCGGAAAAACGAATGAATAATAGCTGAAGCAGATCTAGTCGATTACCCTTTAACGTCAGCGCTTACAATAACCATCTTTCTCTTTCACGACGGCTTCCAAAGCAGCGCCCCGCCCGCTGTTCACCTCTTTCCTTCCCGCGCCACAAGCACATGCACAACCGCATCGATGACCGTCTCACCGCGTTGGTTGACGACTTGTTGGTGCACCGTGACAAGCCCCGCTGTCTCGCCCCGCTCAGTCAACTGCCTCACTTCCGATTCAACGTAAATCGTATCGCCGATTTTCACTGGGCGGACGAAGCGGAGCGCGTCGATGCCGTAAAAAGCGAGCACACATCCCGGCTCCATCACCCATAGTCCAGTCGCCACCGACATTGTCAGCATCCCGTGGGCGATCCGCTCGCCAAACCGTGTCTGCCCCGCGTATTCTCGGTCCGTATGCAGCGGATAAAAATCACCGGAAACGCCGGCAAACTGCACAATATCGGCCTCGGTAATCGTCCGCCCGCGCGACCGATAGCGGTCGCCTACGGCATACCCTTCAAAAGGTCGGTCAAAACGCAATGAAATCCCTCCCTTGCTTCATGTTCAAACAGAGTGAACCCATTCCCACCCCCTTTCAAGCAATGGAAGAACGATTCACCGATCAAAAATTTCACAAATTTTCAGTATATTTTCGGCAAACTATAATCGAAAATCATGAGACATAGAAAACCGCTCGGGTCTTCACAACGGTTTGGCCTCCTACTTGTCACTAACATATGAATGGGAAGCAGCGGATAGAACGGTTTTTATGATTTCATGTTTCAAAACAGATCGTTATTGAATACAACATACGAGGGAGGAGATAGTGGGGAAAAAACGTCGGAGCGCGCGCATATGATGAAAGGGCGTCCCATTGCCTTTGCGACGCCCTCTTGCTTTCTCGATTATTCCTTCACTGATCCAGATGTAAGGCCGGATACGATGCGGCGTTGGAACAACAATACCATGATGACAAGCGGAATGGTAACCACCACCGTCGCCGCCGAGATTTCACCCCACGGGATCGTATACTGTCCCTGGAACATGGCGATGCCGACGGGGACCGTTTTGTATTTTTCCGCCGTATTAATCGTTAAGGCAAATAAAAATTCATTCCACGCCGCGATAAAAACGAGAATCGAAGTTGTAAACACTCCCGGTACCGCTAGTGGCAGAATGACCTTGAAATACGTTTGCATTGGCGTTGCCCCATCCATTTTTGCCGCTTCTTCCAAATCAAATGGAATTTTGCGAAAAAAGGTGACTAACAGCCAAATCGATAACGGAAGTGCAAACGTTGTATACGGAATAATCAATCCTAGATAGCTATTTGTTAAATCAAACTTTTTCACAAACATGTAAATCGGAGAAATGGTTGCAATTTGCGGAAACATGGACACTGCCAACACGAGACCGAGAATGACCGTTTTGCCTTTAAACTCTAAGCGCGCAATAGCGTAAGCG
This sequence comes from Geobacillus sp. 46C-IIa, assembly GCF_014679505.1. Classification (GTDB taxonomy): domain Bacteria; phylum Bacillota; class Bacilli; order Bacillales; family Anoxybacillaceae; genus Geobacillus. The sequence continues at coordinate 1,233,111 of NZ_CP061474.1, read as the reverse complement.
GCAAATGCCGCGACAAATACGGTATAAACCGTCGTAATCGTCGCAACGACAGTGCTGTTCCATAAATAGCGCAAAAACGGATAATTGACAAAGACGGAAATATACGATTTTAATGTTGGATGGCTCGTGAACCATTGAAATGCTTGGTCACCGAACAGTTCACTTAGCGGCTTTACTGAACTAAGCAACACCCATAAAAACGGAAACATTACAAAAAAGACAAATATGACTAGAAAGATATAAAAAAGAGGCCCTGCTTTTTTCGTCATGATCTCACCTCACTTATCGTTTCACACTTGCGCTGTCGGATAATAAATCTTTACCGAGCCACTTAATATAAATCATCGAAATGATGGCGACACAAATAAACACAATGACTGCCAACGCCGAGCCGCTTCCAAAATTCGTCTGCGAGAACATAACTTTATACGCTAAAATGGAAATCGTCTCCGTCGAGTTCGCTGGCCCTCCGCCAGTTAAGACGTAAATCAAATCGAACACGCGGAACGCATCGAGCGTGCGGAACAAAAGGGCCACCAAAATACTTGATTTCAGCAGTGGCAACGTGACCTTGACGAACTGCTGCCATTTCGTTGCTCCGTCAATCGAGGCGGCTTCATACAACGAACTCGGGATCGTTTGCAACCCGGCGAGCAGCAAGAGCGCCATATAGGGGGTTGTCTTCCATACATCGGCAAAAATGACCGCAAACATCGCCCCTGCTTCCGTCGTCAACAAATCCCCCATCCGGTCAACGAGGCCAACTGTTTCAAAATATTTAGCGACAATCCCGTTTTGCCCATCATATAAAAACTTCCACATAAGTGCCGATACAGCCGTCGGAATGGCCCACGGCACTAAAATCGTCGCCCGGACAAGCCCACGGCCGAAAAATGCCTTGTTAATGAGCAAAGCGATGGCTAACCCGAGCACAAGTTCAACCGCGACCGACACGACGGTAAAGAACGTTGTATTCCATAACGCTCTCCATAAGCGCGGATCGCTAAAATTGTCTTTGTAATGCTTCAAACCGACAAAGTTCGGTTCAATGACGACGTCGGTGAGCCCTTCAGCAAGGCCAACGACTTTGTCGGGCTGCTTCAGTTCCCCGTCCTTGCGAATTTGTCTCAGCGTTTGGACAACGTCGCCAACTGTGCTAGTCAACTGTTTCGCCGTTTGCTCGTCCAACTCGGCAATTTTCATCTCTTCACTCGGCGTCTCAAAGTTATCAAGCGCTTCGTTTACTTGGCCGTATTGTTTTGCCACCTGTTCATCTTTACGGATGGCGGCATCCATGTTCGTTAATTTTTGCTCAACTTCAATGAGCATTTCTTTTACTGTTCCGTCCGCAGCAGCTAGTTCCTGTTTAAGGGCGCTTTGTAAAAATGGATAGTTCTGCAAGTACCGCTCCAAATCAAGGCTGTAATTTAAATGGATCGATGATTTCGTTGGATCGTTGAGGCGATAGTCGAACAGGCTGTAATAAAACGATTGGATGACTGGCCAAATAGCGATCGCTAAAATCAATAGCAACGCCGGCGCGACGAGCGAATAGCCTAAGATCCGCTCCATTCTCTTTTCATTCCTCATCGCTGCCTTCCCCCTTCTCTTTGTTAAAAAGGATATTAGCCTCCAGTGCCGGATAGGGAGCGGCCTGAAGGCTAATACCTATTATCAAAAACGAATGGCTTCCTCCGTTATTCTTTCTCGCTCATTTGGGCTGCACCGCGCCGGGCAACGCGGCCGCTTTACTTGTTCATCGCTGCCTTCATTTCTTTTTCCATATTCGCTACCGCTTGCTCAACGGTTAGCTCTCCGGCCAATGCCTTTGATACGTTAATTTGGATGATTTCCGAAATTTCCGGATAGTTCGGCACGACTGGACGCGGCACCGCTGCATTCAAGGCGTTGACAAATCCTTCTTCTACAAAGAACGGGTTGGCTTTTAACACTTCTTCATCCTTGAACAGCTCCGGCAATGTCGGTGCTAAGCCGCCATAAATGGCCGAAATTTTTTGTCCTTCCGGCCCCGTCATAAATTTGACGAATTCCCACGCTTCTTTCGGGTGTTTCGAATATTTGTTGATCGCTGTCATCCAGCCACCAAGCGCTGCAGCTGAGCCTTTGTCGCCAGCCGGAAGCGGAGCAACGCCAACTTTGCCGACAATTTTTGATTGTTCTTGATCGTTTGCTAAGGCGTATTGGTACGGCCAGTTGCGGATAAATGGCGCCTGTCCCTCGATGAATGCCGTGTGAGACTCCGGTTCCATAAAGGTCGTCACATTGCTTGGCACAACATCTGATTGAACGATCTCCACCATTTTTTTCAAACCTTTAATGGCCTCCGGGCTGTTGACGACGACATTACCGTTTTTGTCAACGATTTGCCCCCCATAAGAAGCAATAAATTCAACAGCGTTACAAACGAGTCCTTCGTATTGTTTTGCCTGCATTAAATAACCGAATTTCGTACCGCCTTGTCCTTTCAGTTCTTTTGCTGTTTTTAACAGTTCATCCCATGTTTTCGGTACTTTATCCTCAGGCACTAGATCTTTACGATAAAACAACATGCCCGTGTCAATAAATTTCGGCATCGCCCATTGCTTGCCGTTGAAGTTCCCAGCTGCCAAAGCCCCTTGGTTGTATTTGCTTAAATCGATGCCATCTTTCTCAATGAAACGGTCTAGCGGCAGCGTATAGCCTGCTTGGGCGAATTCAGCCGGCCAAATCACATCAAGATCCATGACATCGATTTCCGACGATTGGGCATTTAACATCGTAACGTAAGCATCGTGTTGCTTGCCGGTGTCAGCCGGCATCTCCCGCAGTTCAACATCGATGTTCGGATGTGTCTTTTCAAATGCTTCAATCAACTTTTCCGTTGCTTTCGTTGAATCTTGGCCGCGGGCATAGACAATCTTAACCACTTCGCCGGATTTGCTTTCTTTACTGTCCTCTGTTTTGCTATTGGCATCACGGCTGGCATTTTCGCCGCTGGAGCAAGCCGCCAATCCCAACGTAAGCGCTAACAAAACTGCTGACGATTTGAACGTTTTTTTCATTTTTTATTCATCCCCCTAATTATTTTTTGTACGGTAAATCATAAGTGAAACCGAACAACACATCTCTAGCGCAGTCCGGATCACCCCCCTAGACTGAAATGCTAATTCATTTGCATACTGTTTAGGCAATCTCTGCTGCCTGTCTACCTTGACTGATTTGTAATCGATTACAAAAAAACAATTGATGAATCGATTTTTTCCCGCTTTCTTTCCCTTTAAAAATCTGATTAAGCTTGCGGGAACGATGACCCTTATCTCTATACAAATTCGTATTCAACTGAAGAGGCCTGTCTACCGTCCACAGTTTTCTTCCAAACCTATCAAGACTTTCAGCAAAGCTACCTATGTAATCGATTACAAAACCATCTTACATTGACTTGATTTCCTTCGTCAAGGGCTTAAATCTTTTTTTAGTATATAAACAAAGAAAAGGCATCCCAAAGAACAGGACACCTCTTCCCATTCTGATATTTGCGCACCAAACCGCTGTTAGGAAACCATATATTGCGCTTGTTACTGGGAAAAGCAACCTGTTGAGGCAGCCACTTCCCTCACACCTCCACCGTCTTCCCTTCCTCAACGACATGGTAAAGCAAATGCGCCAAATGGTGGATCGGACCGTATTGTTCCTCGCCGTCTTCATTCAATTCTTCTTCATCGGCGTATTCGAGGTCGTTTAAGTAGAGCGCCATAAACTCATAAAAGTCTTTCAACTCGAAGCTGTAGCACGCGCTCGGGTCTTCGCTTTCCTCCTCGTACTGGAGCATTAAGTAGGACACATTCCCTTCGTTGTCTTCGGCATCGAAAAAGACGAAATAGCCGATATTCGTGTCGAGGTCAAACAAGTGCCGCGTCCCGCCTTCCGTCGCCTTATCAAAATCCTCTTGGCCCAACTTGCCGACGTTCATCGCTTCCACGTCATCTTCACGGTGAAACTGGACCGTAAATGTTTTCAAGGTTGTCTCCTCCTTAAAAAATACTTAATGAGTATGTTTTCGCCAGCCGCTCAAGCAGCTTGATCCCGGTCAGGCTGTTTCCTTTGTCGTCTAGCGCCGGACCGAAAATGCCGATGCCGCACCGCCCGGGGACGGCGGCGAGAATGCCGCCGGAGACGCCGCTTTTGGCTGGAATGCCGATTTTAATAGCAAACTCGCCCGAGGCATTGTACATGCCGCACGTGACCATGAACGTTTTGCAAATGCGAGCGACATCAGCCTGCATGAGCGGCTCACCTGAATGCGGATCGCGGCCGTCAAGCGCGAGCACTAAGCCGATGCGCGCCAAATCAATGCAGGTCATTTCGATGGCGCACTGTTTCGTGTACAAGTCCATCAACTCTTCGACATCTTCATCGATAATGCCGTGCTGCTTCAAAAAATAACAAAGCGACCGATTTAAAAACGCGGTTTCAAACTCCGATTGAGCCACTTCTTCCGAATACGTGATCTGCTCGTTGCCCGCCAATCGGCGGACGAACACCAAGAGCCGCTCGAGCCGTTCTTCGACCGAACGGCCGTGGATCATGTGCGTCACCGCCAACGCCCCGGCGTTAATCATTGGGTTGAGCGGTTTGGACGGCTGCACTTCCTCGAGTTTGGCGATCGAGTTGAACGGGTCTCCTGTCGGCTCCATGCCGACTTTGCGGAACACTTCATCTTCTCCGTGATCCATCAGCACAAGGGCCAGGGCAAGAATTTTGGAAATGCTTTGCAGCGTCACCTTGACTGTCACATCACCGGCATCAACAACTTTTCCGTCTGCGGTGTACACGGCAATCGACAGCTCATTCGGATTCGCCTTGCCTAAGGCGGGGATGTAGTCAGCCACTTTTCCGTAGCGGGCGTACTGCTTCGCTTCTTCGACAAAGCGGGCTAGTTCTTCTTGATTGTACACAAGCATCACCGATCGTTAGTATCGCCTATTTTTTTCGTTTCTATGCCCAAACGCTTCAAACAGCAGAGGTTTCCGACGGGGGCGCTTTGCCCTCGCCAAACGGACCGCCGACAAAACACCGCCCCGCTCCTCCCAAGGTGGCAGCTTAAGCCTGCTGCTTGAACAGCAGCCGTTTTTCTTATTCTTCTTTTCAATTCGATTGCAAATCCGGGAAACAGACGGACAGGAATCGTCTCAGCGCGGACATACATCCCTTGATGGCGGAATCTCCCTTCTTCGAGCACATAAACATCAATCGTCTTTCTCAAACAACCTTGTTGTAGGCAGCGGAGAACGGTTTCAAGTATAATGAAAAAGAGGTGAGGAGCATGCAAGAAGCCATCAACATGTCCCCGTCCCCGTCATGGGAACATCAAATCGTTTGCGACAATCTTGTTTCCATGATCAAAGGAAAAAGCCCATGCCAACCGATTTCCAACTTATCCGTGAAACTCGAAAAGAACGGAAACGTGATGAACGAGTTTATCCAGCCGGATGTCGCTGTCTATTGTGAACGACCGGAAAAAATCATCGGTGGCTATAAGGGGCGGCCGCTCATTGTCATCGAAGTTGTCAGCCCGTCAACCTACAAAATCGATGTGACGCTGAAAAAAGATTTGTACTGTGCCTACGGAGTGGAAGAATACTGGATCGCCGACCCCTACAACAAAACGATCCGTCAGTGCACACGCGAACATGATCGATACGCCGAAACGATCATCGCCTGTGGCGAAATGTTCGATTCTGTCATCGGAACGATTGACACAGCGCTCGTGTTCCAAGGCGTGTAGAAAACAGGAAACGCCCGATATGGACGAAGCGAGACGGTCTGTCCGAAAGTTGCTTGATGTTGATGTCGAGACGGTCGTCTGTTACCACAGCGGAGTGTGCCGCGGCCAGATTCGTGAACAGTTGGAGCGAATCGCCCGATCGATGGCATAACCTCGTTTCACAGCACGGCCAATCCATGGCTTGTCGGATGCCGATGGCGCTCCACGGCATCCTTTTCTGACTTCATGGAAAATTAGCCATTGATCTTATCCCGTTTTTCTTGTATAATGAAGTATGTCTGATAAACCATTTCGGGATGTAGCTCAGCTTGGTAGAGCACACGCATGGGGTGCGTGGGGTCGCAGGTTCAAATCCTGTCATCCCGATCAAAAACCAGCCGGAAAAACGCCCGGCTGGTTTTTTTGTTCTCTCACGCGTTTCCTCCTCGTGACGCTGTTTTTCCCTATGAAATCAATCCGATTTTCTTTCCTGCCCAAGCGATGCGGTCAACAGCCCTATCAACGTCTTCTTCCGTCATGGCGGCGGTGACGGAAAAGCGAATGCGCGCCGTTCCCTCAGGGACGGTCGGCGGCCGGATGGCGATTGCGGCAATGCCCGCTTCCTGCAGCAGCTCGCTCATCGCCACAGCCTGGTCGTTCGGACCGACGATCACGGGAACGATCGGCGTCTCGCTGCCACCGGTGTCAAAGCCGAGCTGTTTCAGTTTCGTGCGGAACCGTTCGCTTAAGGCGTGCAGCCGCGTGCGCCGCTCCGGCTCGGATTGAACGATATGAATGGCCGCTTCATTGGCGGCCAGGACAGCAGGCGGCAAGGCGGTCGTAAAAATGAAGCTGCGGGCGCTGTTCATCAAGTAGTCGATCAGCCACGGCTCGCCGGTTGCATACGCTCCGAAGCTGCCGAGCGCTTTGCTGAAGGTGCCGATGGCGATCACATCTTCTTCCTTCTCAAGCCCGAAATGATAAAGCAGCCCTTCGCCGTTCGGCCCAAACACCCCGCCGCTGTGTGCTTCATCGACAATCAATATCGCGCGGTAACGCCGTTTCAACTCGACAAGCTCCGATAGTGGCGCCAGATCGCCGTCCATGCTGAAGACCGCATCGGTGACGATCCATTTTCGCTTGTCTGGCGGAGATTGTTTTAGCCATGATTCGAGCTGGTTGATGTCGTTATGCCGGTAGCGGAAACAGGCGGCTTTGCTCAGTCGGATGCCATCAATCAAACTTGCATGGTTTAACTGATCGCTAAAGACAAGATCATCTCGGCCAATCAACGCTGTCAACACGCCGATGTTGGCCGTATAGCCGCTGTTGAAAATAAGAGCCGCCTCTGCTTTTTTCCACTGTTTCAGCGCAGCTTCGGCCCGTTCGTACAGCGGATGGTTGCCGACGACAAGCCGCGATGCCCCCGCCCCAGCCCCGTACCTTTGCATCGCCTCGCAGCCCGCTTCAATGAGCCGCTGGTCATCCGCTAACCCTAAATAATTATTAGACGCTAAATTCAACATCGGCTTTCCGTTTAGGATGACCGAAGTGCCTGATGCCTCCGCTCGGCGCAGCTGGCGTTTTTGCGCTTTTTGTTTCAGCTCGTCCAATGCGAAAAGAATCTCCGTTTTCATCCTTACCCTCCTATATGTAAACTATTTATAAAATAAAGTTTACAATATAATCCACTAATTCACTAGTACCATCTTTATAGTTGATTCTATTGATTATTTAGAACAGTGTTTAGTTATGCAATTTAGCGGCTGCTGCAGCGAAGAAAAAAGGCGAGTCGCTGCCTATACGAGAAGTCAATCCTTTTTTCTCTTTATGCATAGCCGGTCCTTCAAAAAGTCATACTATATCTGTCTGAAACGCCCCTATTTCCGTTCATCTTGCGAACTAAGGAGGTGCTGAAGATGGATGCTCGTCGGGCGCAAGAAATCGCCTCATCGCCAGTGATGGCGAATGTCACGTACAACGGCCAGCGCATTTACATTGAGCATGTCGACCAGCAAAAAGGGATGGCAACAATCCATCCGCTTGACAATCCGAATCAAAAACAAAGCGTGCCGGTCGCCAGCTTAGAAGAGCATTCGTAACCACAAAAGAGCGGGAGAAGGAATCGTCCTTTCTCCCGCTTTTTTGTTAATCAGCCGTTACCTCTTCCCGCGTTTTATAGGCGTCTTGCACGGTTTGTTCCCTCATCGACGCGCGGCCTGCCGTCCGGGCATCAGCGGTGCGGACAGATTTGTCGCTGCGCTTGTTGTTCGCTTTTCTCTCCATCGCGATTCCCTCCTTCGTCTCTAGCATGCCCTGAATGACAAGAGGTTACTATCGCGAAGGAGCAAAAGAGCACTGCCCGATCTGATGGATGACTAAACGATCTTACACTTTTTCCAACAACTCGATCCGGTTGTGAAACGGATCGCGAAAGGAAAAACGCTTCACCCCTGGGATCGGTTTTTCATCTTGCGTCACGACGCCTTGTGATTCCAAATAACGGCGCGCGGCTTCGACATCTTCCACTTCAAACGCCGGGTGGCTTTTGCTGTTGTAGCCGTCGCGGTTTTCTGCTCCAATATGGAGCTCGATATCGCCGACTTTGTACCAAAGCCCACCGTTTGCCTTCAGCGACTCAGGTTTTTCGATTTCCTGAAAACCGAGCACATCCGTATAAAACGCACGCGCCTCATCTTCAGCGCCAAATGGAATACAAATTTGCACATGATCAAGCCGTTTGATCCGAATCATCGTTCCTCTCCCCCCTGTGCGAATGTCGGTTTGATCCGGCGGATGAACGAAACCGCAGCAACCGCCCAAATGAGCAGCACTCCCTCGACCACCCAAATGTTTTTGACCACTTTCGCCTGATAAAGCGCCGGCAAGACGTCCATCGCCGCATGAAGCAAAATCGCGTACAAGACATAACGGAACTGCCGCTGGCGCACGCCAAGCAAAACGAGGAGCGACAGCGCCACATGCACCGCCAAAGCAAACAGCCGTTCTATGCCGCCTAACGCGTACATCGCCAACGGTGTGTGCAGCACTTGTTCCTTGATCAGCTCCGCCTGGTCTGCGGGGAGCGACGGGGCGATCGTTTTGTCGAAGGCGCCTGATTGAATCAAGCTCAGAAGCACAATCGTGTTCACAGCGCCAAACACGCCAAGCAGCACTGCTTCCACCCCGCCATGCCCAAGCCCGAATGACAAGCCATCGCCATACGCCTGGTTTTGTTTCAACAGCCAGCGAAACCCGACATAACGGCCGATTTCCTCAAACACGCCGGCGGCCAGCGCGGCGTACAACACAAAGAGCAAGACGCTGTCCGTTCCTTTCAGCGCCGGCCGCCCCGGTTCAAGGACAGCGATGTGAAGCGCTTTTTCCAACACTTGTGAAAACACGAGAAAAATCAGCGCTCCGATGCCGAGCGCTTTCCACGAAAGCCACCCTTTTTTCTCCCGTACCATATGAGGCCAACTGGAACCAACAGTGAAATGGCAAGCTGCACCGCCGCACCGATCATTCCCACGTCCTCTCCCCCTCCCGCTTATTTATGAACGGTTGCGCTGTTCTTGCTGCTCATAAAGAAACGATTGAACGATGAGATACAAATTGCTGACAACGATGATGACGAATTTCCATTGGATTGTCAATGCCTTTTCCGACTTTTCACGTCATTTCCGAAAGAAATCTCCCAACCGAGGGAACGTGAAGGGCACAGCCCAGTGAGCAGGCGGGAAATGAATGTCGATTGCGACGTCAGCCAGGAGATCCGATAAGGTGAACAGACACCTTTGGAATGAAGAGAAGCATAAAGGGGCTTTGTGTGCGACTTCCCGTTCGGCGAACACGTGCAAGCTGCTTGAAGCCCCCGCTTCTAAGCGAAGCGTAGGTGGTGAGTAGCTCACCATCCCACATGCGGCGGCTGATCACTGTCTCCCCGATGAAAGAGAGGCGAACCGCCAAGCGCAGCCCCCTCCACTATGGGAAGAGGGAGCTTCTCATTGGCTTCTATTAAAACCCCGTCGGCCAAGCGGCGAGCAAACGCTCGCTTTTTTCGCGCTTCGATGTAAGCGAATATTCAAGTGTCTGGCAAAGGAATTTCCGCGTCTTTGCCGGATGGATGACATCGTCAATCAAATGTTTGCGCGCCGCCTCATACGGCGAGCTGTCAAACGACCACTGCTTGAGCAGCTCCTGACGCCGCTCATGCGGGTTATCGGCGCGTTCAAGCTCGCGGCCGTATACGACATTCACTCCAACTTCCGGACCGGTGAAATTGATTTCCGCGCTCGGCCAAGCGACGACCACATCTCCTCCCATACCCGGCCCGCACATATTGCCGTACGCCGCCCCGATGCTTTTGCGGATGACAACCGAGATTTTCGGGACGGTGGTTAGTGCCAGCGCCTGATTCCACACCATGATTTTCGTCGCCATTTTCGCTTTTTCCGCCTCGACGCTGACGCGAAACCCCGGAGTGTCATGCAAAAAGATAAGCGGAATATGATACGAGTCGCACAAACAAATAAATTCCGTCGCCTTTTGGCATTCCTGCGGCCCGGGCGCTCCTGCATATTGATTGGGCTGATTGGCGATGATGCCGACGACATGGCCGTTCAAATGTGCCAAGGTGGTGATCAGCGCTTTGCCAAATTGTTTCTGATACTCAAAATAATCGCCATCATTGACAAGGCAGGTGATGATTCGCCGCATATCATAGACACGGCTCCGTCTGTCCGGCAAAATCGAAAACACTTCCTCCACCATCCGGTATGGATCATCGTCCGTCTTCCGCATCGGCGGCCGCTCGTTCGCATTTTGCGGCATGTATGAAAAAAATCGTTTCAGTTGCTCGATGCATTCCTCCTCTGTCTCGCCATCGGCGTCAATCTGTCCGGTATATTGATGGTGGATGTCGATGCCCCCAAGCTCTTCCGGAGCAACGCGCTGCCCGTTTGCTAACTCAAGCATACGCGGCCCCACGATCGCCATGCATGTCCCCTTCAGCTGCGTGACAAAATCGCAACTCACCGCCGTCCATGTCGGACCGCCGTAGCTGTCCCCCAAAATCGCGGCCATCGTCGGCACTTGCCGGTAGTGAGTGAGCAGCTCGTGCGGAAACAGTTTATCGCTGATCCCGTCCGACCCCATTCCGTCCGGCATGCGCAACCCGCCGCCTTCATGGAGGAAAAACATCGGCAAGCCGTTTCTTACGGCCAACGCATGCATCTGCCGCGATTTGCGCAAATGAACGCTCCCCTCTGTTCCCGCGAGCACCGTCTTATCTCCGGCAATAATGACCGCCGGGCGGCCGTTCACTTTGCCGATGCCGGCGACAAGCCCATCTCCATACGTTGTTTCTGCCAAGCCGGGCTGGTCGGACGCGTTCAGCCGTCCAAACTCGATAAAGGTTCCTGCATCCACAAGCCTGTCGATCCGCTCTCTAGCAGTTAGCAGCCCTTTCTCGTGCTGCTTGGCGATGTTCTCCGCGCCGCCGCCCAACGCGGCGCGCGCTTTTTTCGCCATCAGTTCGTCTGTTAATTGCCGCAAATTTTCCATCATAATCCCCCCTTTTTTAGAAAAAGCGGGGCGGCTCGCGCCAAACCCCGCCGCTATGTTATTCCCGTGGCAGCAGCTTTCGCAATACTTTGCCTGACGGCGTCGCCGGCAATTCATCCATGAACTCGATATAACGCGGATACTTGAACGCCGCCATATTCGTTTTCGACCATTCGATCAAGTCCGACGACGCCACCTTTCCTTTGTACGAATCGTGAAGAACAACAAACGCTTTCGGCACTTCCCCTTTCATCGGGTCAGGCACGCCGATGACCGCACATTGTCTAATGGCCGGATGCTCGTTCAACAACGCCTCGACGTCTTCTGGAAAGACGCTGTAGCCGGACACTTTGATCATCTCTTTCATCCGCCCTTGGAAATACAAATAGCCGTCTTCATCGACATACCCGATATCACCGGTGTACACCCACCCGTCTTTCAACGTCTCGTTCGTCGCGTCATCGCGGCGAAAGTAGCCTTTAAAGACACCTGGATTTTTCACGACAATTTCCCCTGACTGTCCAGGCCCAAGCTCCCGTTTCGTTTCCGGATCGATGATGCGAATGTCCGTCTCGTACGTCGGAATGCCGCACGAGCCGAATTTCACGCACTCATCCGGCATAAACGTGTCGCACGTATGCGTCTCGCTCAGGCCGTAGGCGGCTTCGTACAATAGGCAGCCCCCAGTCGCTTCCGCCCACCGCTCGGCAAGGTCTCTCGTCACTGGCAGTCCGAAGCTTGTTGCTAAGTTGCGTTTTAAGCTGGACAAATCCGCATTGACGGCAGTGAGCCCCTGCAGGATGGCTGCGTTCATCGGAGCGATGCTGTACCATGATGTCACCTTGTACGTTTCAATCGCCTTGATCGTTGCCAGCGTATCGAAGCGAGCGAACAATATGCACGGATGACCGGTGTACACCGGCGTATTCAGCCCCATCACCATCCCGGCGATATGGCAAAGCGGGGAATGGGCCATCAACACTTCCGCTTGTTCGGTCAGTCGGTTCGCCTGCGCGGACGCCGCTGTCTTAAACAGCGCATTGCCATACGTCAGCATCGCTCCTTTCGGCCGCCCGGTCGTGCCGGATGTGAAAATGATCAGCCCGACATCGTTCCATAAATCAATGGCTACGGCCTCCTCAAGAGGTGGATAAACGTCAATAATGGCCGCAAAATCGTCCGCACCGCTCATCGGCTCCTTCGGCCGCGCAAGCTCGGTGCAAAGCGGGATCTCCCCAGATGGATCGGCGCAATCCCCGTAGTGGCACGTGACGATAAACGACAACGGGGCTGTTTGTTGTTCGGCTTGTCGAACGCGCAGCACTCCTTCCTCTCCGGTGATGATGCCGACAAGCGGCACTTCAGCGAAAAAATAGGCGAGCTCGGATTCCCGGTACATCGGATTGAGTGGGACAACAATGCCGCCGAGCTGCTGAACAGCGAAGTGCGCGATGATGTATTGCGGGCAGTTTTGCATGTACAAAGCAACATAGCTCCCTTTTCCCACCCCTTTTTCCCGCAAATAGCGGGCAAAACGGCGGACGTAATCGAGCAAGGTTCCCCATGTCATCACCTTGTTGTAGAAGATGTACGCCGTCCTGTCCGCCTCCTGCTCACCGCGATGGCGCAAATAGCCGTACAGAGGCTGTTCACCGAGCCCATAGCGGAGCGCCTTCGGCAGCCCGCTCGGCCAATATGGGCGTGTTTCGTTCATCCGTTTCACCATCCCTTATTGAAATACTGAATGGTTAGTATGTTCCTTGGTAGAAAACGCTTTCAAACACTTGTTCATGCCTCCTGCTTCATCCATATGATCATTTCGACGTCATTCGCTTGTTTTCCTTTTTCGAACAACCAATCATTTTCTCCGACATGGCAAACGGCCGCCCCCTTCCACGTTGGAGAAGGAGCGGCCGTTAGGAAAAGGAGGAAAGCCCGGCGCAGCTTACGCAGCTTGATGGCAGTCATTTAGACGCTGCGGCTGGACGGTGTGGACGATGCGTTTTATCCGTCCACCAGTGACGGAGATATGGCAACACCCAATGATCGAAACCGTAGCGTCCCGCATTGGCTCCGGCGACGAGGATCAAGACGGTGAGCAGCACCATTTGCGGGTTCGTGCTCGTCGTGCCTGAGAACATGAAGGCGAAGTTCATCACCGCTCCCATGAGTGCGGCAAAAGTCGTAAACAATCCGAGAATCAGTGCGACCCCGACGAGAAATTCACCCCATGGCACGAGGAAGTTGAACAATCCGACATTCGGCAGCGCTGCGTTTTCGATAAAGGCCGCCCACCAGCTTTGCACGGCCGGGTGTTCGCCCGTGGCCTTCGCCAACGCTCCTTTTAAAAATCCGGTGGCGTCAAACCCTTGCGTGATTTTTTCCCACCCCGCCACCATCCATAGCGGCAGCGGCCGCTGAAGCAATACGGTTGAACATTGAAGAGCTAGCCATTCCACATCGCTTATCACCCGCTGCCAACGGCGTCACCGTCAGGGTCGGAGCCGCGATCGCCATCCCGCAGCCAAATGAGCACGCTAAGGCGCTTCTTTCCCTTGCCGATCAGGCGCTATACCGGGCTAAACAAAACGGGCGCAACCGGGTGGAAATAGCCTGTCCCGCTCGCGGTTGAACCTCCTTCCCTTTTTTCTAGGCGCGCATACAATGGCCATAAACGGTTTTTACGGAAAAAGGGGATGGAAAATATGGCCATTATTAACGGCACCCAGTATATCGAGCGCATTGACAATCTTCGGTCAAATGTATGGATCAACGGCGAGCAGGTCGAGAGAAATCTGTCAAAGCACCCGGCCTTCGCCGGCGCGATCCGAAGCCAAGCGCGCCTATACGATGCCAGCATGATCCAACGAAGCAGCCGGTGCTGACGTTCCGCACATCGACGGGGGAGCTGGCCGGCGCGGCGTTCTTGCGGCCGACGACAAAAGAGGAGCTCGAACACCGGCGTCTGGCGTTCCAAGAATGGGCGCGCCTGACAGCGGGGATGATGGGTCGATCTCCCGACTACATGAACACCGCCGTGATGGCGCTCGCTTCCGCGGCCGATTTTTTCGGGCAGCAGCACCCGTCCTACGCCGAACATATCGAACGCCTCTATGAGCGGGCGATCAAAAACGACTTGTCGTTCACCCATACGTTTGTCAACCCGCAAGTGAACCGTTCCCTCGGCTATATGGAAGAAGACGGCGAGCCGATCGCCGCCAAAGTGATCCGCGAAACGACAGACGGACTCGTCATCAAAGGCGCGCGCCTGCTCGCCACCCAAGGCGGCATGACCGACGAACTTCTCGTTTTGCCGGCCGGCGGGACGCTTCTTGGCGATGAGTACATGTACGCGTTTTCGATTCCGAGCAACACACCGGGGTTGAAGTTCATCTGCCGTCCTTCTTTTGCTGCTGGCGCCTCTTCGTTTGACGCCCCGCTCAGCGCGCACTTTGATGAAATCGACGCCATTGTCGTATTTGACGATGTGCTCGTTCCGTGGGATCGGATCTTTTTCTACAAAAACGCATGGGTGGCCAAAGAGCTGGATGAAGAAACCCATTTGGCGATTATGCTCCTGCACCAAGTGTTGGCGCGGCGCATCGTGAAAACCGAATTTTTCCTTGGAACGGTGGAGCTGCTCAGCGAATCCATCCAAATTGGCGGATACCAGCATGTGCAAGAAAAAATCGGGGAAATCGCCGCCTCCCTTGAAGCGCTTCGGGGGATGCTTCTCGCCGCCGAGCTCCAAGCGAAACCGGACCGACGCGGCACCATGGTGCCCGATCCTGCCCCGCTTTACGCCGCTGCCTTTTTGTATCCGCGCTTGTACCCGCGTTTTGCCGACATCGTTCAGCTGCTTGGCGCCAGCGGGCTTGTCTGCCTGCCGACGGAAGCAGACTTTTCCTCCCCACTCCGCGCGGATTTGGACCGGTATTTGCAGGCAGCGACGCTTCCGGCCGAACAGCGGGTGCAGCTGTTCCGCTTCGCCTGGGATTTGGCGATGAGCGCCTTCGGGACGCGGCAGACGCTGTACGAACGGTTTTTCTTCGGCGATTCGGTCCGGTTTGCGACAACCTTTTACCATCGCTGCAACCGGGAAGCATGCGCCCAAGTGGTGCGACGGTTTTTGGACAGCGAACAACGTTGACAAAACGGCAGCAAACACAGCACCGGACCGGCATAAACGCCCGCCTTTTCTCCAAAGAAGCGGGATATCATCAAGCGTTCAGTGCAGAAAAAAGGTGTCCCGCCTCTTTCAGGACACCCTCATGCTCATGGATTGACGCGATCGATCACATCGTCCGCTGACGATCGGGAAACAACAAGCTGAACAGTACCCCGGCCGCCAGCGCAATGGCAAACGTCGTAAACCGTGAACTGATGATGGCCTCAAGCGGCGAGGAAATCCAGATGACCGTGCTGAGAAACCCGGCAAGGATCGTGGCGATGACGCCGATGCCGGAATACCGTTTCCAGAAAAAGGACAGTAAAATCGCCGGTGACAACGTGCAGCCGATTCCAGCCCACGCCCAGCTGACAACGAGATAGACGAGCGACTCGGATGTCATCGCCAGCACCAAACCGAGCAGTCCGGCGATGACCACCACCGCGCGGGAAAGCGCGACAAGCTGCTTTTCCGACAGACGAAGGCGCAAAGAACGGCGCGCAATGTCTTCGCTAATGGCGCTCGTGATCACTAGCAGCTGCGAATCGGCCGTTGTCACGATGGCGGCCAAAATGCCGGATAACAGCAGCCCGGCCAACCATGGCGGCAACAAGTCCAACACCATTTGCGGCAGCACCGTCTCGACATCGGTGAATGATTGTCCTTGATAAAGGGCAATCGCTGTCAGGCCGATCAAAAACGCTCCGCCATACGCCAATAATGTCCAAACGATCGCCACCGTTTTGGCCGTTTTCGCCTCGCGGGCGTCTTTCAACGCCATGAAGCGGACGCTCAGTTGCGGCTGCCCGCCCAGATAGCCGAAAAACCAAGCAAAATTGTTAAACAACAATAGCCCAAGCGCAACGCCGGTCACTCCCCCCGTCCATGAATCAAGGCCCGGTTTCGAGTGATGAAGCGCTTCACTGATCGACAATCCACCACTATAAATTTCCACTAACGCCACAATGGGCAAAATTACGAGCGTCGCCAGCATGAGCACACTTTGAATCATATCCGTCCAAACGACACTGACAAACCCGCCGGTGTATGACAAGATAATGACAATCGCGACACTGATGACCATGCCAAGCGCTGGGTCGATATGAAACACGGTAAACAGTGTCTTGCCCGCTCCGGCAATTTGCGCGCTGAAATAAAACATCATAAAGCTAAAAATAAGGACGGTCGCAAGCCATAAAATCGTTTGCCCATGCGCGCCAAACCGTTTCGCCAAATAGCCGGGCAAGGTCAGCGCGCCGTATCGCTCCGCCTCTTGGCGAAACCGGTCGGCCAAAAAAAGCCAGGCGCCAATAATGCCGATCACAATGCCCACCGCTACCCAAATCGCGGAAAGACCGCTCGCAAACACAAACCCCGTGTAGCCAAGCAACAGCCACGCCGATTCCCCTGTCGCCCGTTCGGAAAAAGCAAGCGTCCAACCCGGAAGCTTTTTTCCGCCAAGCAAAAAATCGCTATGGCTCATCTCTTTTTTTCCATACCAATAACCAAGGGCTGCCATCACGAGACAATACAGCACGAGCTCCGCCAAGATGAGGCCATTCATTGTTTCTCCCCCTCACTATATTGTTCGCCTCACGACACCACCGCCCGCCGTTTCCCCCCCCCGTAAAAAAACCGACATTGCCATCGAACGAGGACGACAATGCCGGTGCAGCCAATAAAAGTGCAGCTTCATGACTTATTTATTTCATTACTACCATTATGATGATGAGAAGCGATTTATGCCGGTTTGCTTTTTTAAATTTTAACTCAACTCGTTGTCACCTTTCCTTATCTTTAGGCGGTCATCACGTTTCGTTGTTCAAAAAGTTGCGAAACGCATTGTCGTGTAATAAAGTGGACTTGACACCAAAAAAAGGAGTGAACGATATGGATCGCTGGGAAAACGAGTTGCACAAATACGCTGAATTGGCCGTGAAAGTCGGCGTCAACGTCCAACCGGGGCAGACGCTGTTCGTCAACGCTCCGCTCGAAGCGGCGCCGCTCGTTCGGAAAATCGCCAAAACGGCGTATGAAACGGGAGCGAAACACGTGTATGTCGAATGGAACGATGAGGCGCTTACATATATCAAGTTTCACCACGCCCCAGAGGAAGCGTTTTCCGAATATCCGATGTGGCGGGCAAAAGGGATGGAAGAGCTCGTCGAACAAGGAGCGGCCTTTTTGTCGATTTACGCCCCGAACCCCGACTTGTTAAAAGATGTTGATCCGAAGCGGATCGCAACCGCTAATAAAACGGCCGCCCAAGCGCTCGCCAACTACCGGAGCGCCATCATGGCCGACCGGAACTGCTGGTCGCTCCTGTCCGTCCCGACGGCCGCATGGGCGCGAAAAGTATTTGGCGATCTGCGTGATGAAGAAGCCATCGACAAATTATGGGAAGCGATTTTCCGCATCGTCCGCGTCGACCAAGACGACCCGATCGCCGCTTGGCGTGAACATAACGATCAGCTCGCCCGCCTCGTTGACTACTTGAACAACAAACAATACAAACAGCTCGTCTACGAAGCGCCAGGCACCAACATCACGGTCGAGCTCGTCGACGGGCACATTTGGCACGGCGGCGCGGCGACAAGCCAAAACGGGGTGCGCTTCAACCCGAACATGCCGACCGAGGAAGTGTTTACAATGCCGCATAAAGACGGCGTCAACGGCACGGTCCGCAACACGAAGCCGCTCAATTACAACGGCAACATCATCGACGGCTTCACACTCACCTTTAAAGACGGTCAAGTCATCGATTTCAGCGCTGAAGAAGGATATGAGACGCTCAAACATTTGCTTGATACCGATGACGGGGCGCGCCGCCTCGGCGAAGTCGCCCTCGTGCCGCACCAGTCGCCCGTATCGCTGTCCAATCTCATTTTTTACAACACGCTGTTTGACGAAAACGCCGCCTGCCATTTTGCGCTTGGCAAAGCGTACCCGACGAACATCGAAAACGGCGCGGCGCTGTCCAAAGAAGAGCTTGACCGCCGCGGCGTCAACGACAGCCTCGTCCACGTCGACTTTATGATCGGCTCGGCCGAGCTGAACATCGACGGCGTCACTAAAGATGGCAAACGCGAACCGATTTTCCGCCGCGGCAACTGGGCGTTTGAACTGAAATCGTCTGTCTGATCCGTTCAAAAAAGGCTGTTTCCAAGCGATTTGACTCGCCTTTCGGAAACAGCCTTCCTTTCTTTCGAACGGCCGGGCGCTCGGTTCATGCCGAACCTGCCCGACGGTGATATTCCTCTTGCAGCGCCTTTCTTTCCTTTTCCGTCCGTTTCATGACGTAAACGACCCCGATGAGGAAAAGAATGAGCCAGAGCACAAGCCCGTATTGACCGACGCCAAGGAAAACCGCCAACTTCACGCTCACATAAAGAGGGATAAACCATAATGTGACAAGCGCAACAAAGATGTACTGGGAAACGAATGCATTTTTCTTCCGTTCATTCCTTACTGCCAAAATGGTGATGTGGCGCAACAACACGCCGCACATCAACAAAACAAACAAAAGAAACCATAATGAATCGTTCATAGCTCGTCCCTCTTTTCTAAGGAGAAATGCAGCGGGCGTGTGTTTGTGGGGCAAGAAATATCGGAAACATTCGAACAATATCTAATCATATCGTACCATAACGGACCGCCATGTTCTATATAAAATTACAGAAAAAAGAAGCTGCCCTTACGATCCGTTCTTGAGGGCAGCTTAGAAAACGAGGCTCATTTCAAATGCCGAGCTAGCGCATGACGAGTCCGCCGTCGACAAACAACGTTTGTCCGGTCATAAAGCGGCTCCAATCAGACGCTAAAAAGAGAACCGGCCCGGCGACATCTTCAGGAGCAGCGATTCGGCGCAGCGGTGTTTGGGCGATCAGCATTTCCTTCACTTCTTCCTTTGTCCGCCGGCTGGCGTCCGTCGGGTAAACTAAGCCGGGAGCGACACAATTGACGCGGATGCCAAACGGACCAAGCTCCGCCGCTAAGTTGCGGCTGTAGCCGACGAGCGCCGCTTTCGCCGTCGTGTAGTCATGATACGGGACGACCGGGCGGGCGACTAAGTCTGTCACAATATTAACAATGCTCCCTCCGCCTTGCTTTTTCATGATCGGAATCACTGCCTGACACATATAATGCGTCGAGCGCAGCGCGCCGTCCAGTTGCGCTTGATAATCTTCCCACACAAGCTCCCACGCCAGTTTGCGCTCGTCGGGGTCGAATACATACGGCGCGAACGCGTTGTTGACGACGACATCGATTTTTCCTGTCTCCATCATCACTTGCTCGATCAGCTGCTTAACCGACGCTTCTGAAGTGACATCGGCCTGGACGGCCCAAGCGTCGCCGCCAAGTTCAATGCAGGCGGCGGCCACTTGTTCCGCCGCCTGCTGATTTTGCAAATAGTTGACGACGACCGTCCCATGTTCACGGGCAAACGCGCGGGCGATGGCCGCGCCGATGCCCCGGCTCGCACCGGTCACAACGATCACTTTTCCTGAGAACATCCCCATTTTCGTCCTCCGTTATTGTTTTGGAAGCAACTCATTCGTGACAACTTCCGCCATGTTGATGTCGTTTTTGATTAAGCCTAACTTTTTGTACGTGTCCGCAGCTTGTTGCAGCACGTTCACATCAAGCGCCCCTAACCCTTTTTCTTCCGTCAATGGCGAAACGCTCGACGCATTTCGCAACTGGATGATTTGTAAGTTGCGTTGCTCGTCCTTGCCATCGATGGCGTATTTGACGGCTAACGCCGCCGCTTCCTCCGGGTAGTCGATCATCCATTGGGCGCTGTTTCGATACGCTTCTAAAAACTTTTGCAACAACTCTTTTTTCTCGTTGTACGTCTTCTCGGTAACGACAAAGACGTCGCTCGGGATATTGAGATAGTTTTTCACTTCAATGACGTTGACGTCCCCTAATCCTTTTTGTTTCGCCACAATAAGCCCGGTATCGGTCGCTGCTGTCGCATCCACTTGCCCTTGCATAAGCGGGGCAAAGTTTAGCAAACCGGTTTCGACAATCGTCACATCGTTTTCCGAAAGCCCGGCTTGATGCAACAGCACTAATAAATTTTGCCGCGTTCCGCTCGATAAGCTGTACACGCCGATTTTCTTTCCTTTCAAGTCTTCCGGTTTCGTGATTTGTTTGTCTTTTAACGAGACGACATTGAAGACGTTTTGCGGATAAATATTATAAATGACCTTTAATTTTGCACCTTTATCTAACGCAAAAAACAGTGAACCGGGATCCGTAAAAGCGATATCGGCTTGTCCAGAAAGAATGTTTTTGATCGCATCGCCGCCGCCGGCGCCAGGAATGAGCGTCACATCCAAGCCTTTTTCTTTAAAAAAGCCTTTTTCTTTTTCCGCCAGCAAGTTCGTTTGCTCGGTGATCGGTTGGCTCCAAAGAGCCACACGCAGCTGGTCTGTTTTTTCTTCTTTCACCTTTCCCGTCGTTCGGCCCGCCTCCCCCTGTTTCTGCCCAGCCGCACCGCAAGCGGCTAAGAACAAAGCGATGGCTAGCAGCCATACGGTGACTGCCGTTTTTCGTCTCATTTTCTTGTCTCCTTTTCATATGGTTTTACTAATCGTTTTTCAAAGAAATGAACGATTTGGTAGAGTGCCATGCCCAACAGCGTCAATAAAAGCAAGACAGAAAACATAAGCGGGGTGTCCATCATCCCTTGGGAAGCGATAATCATCGCTCCCAGCCCTTCGCTGGCGCCGATAAATTCGCCGACGACCGCCCCGACGACCGCCAAGACGACGGCCACGCGAAAACCGGCGAAAATGCTCGGCAGCCCGGCGGGAAGTTTCAAATGAATGAGCGTTTGCCAGCGCGTCGCGCCTAACACGCGAAACAGTTCGAGTTTGTTCCGATCCGTATATTGAATCGCCGTCACCGTATTTTCAAGCAAAGGGAAAAAACAAATCAAGGCCGTAATGATTACTTTTGAGGTCATGCCGAAACCGAACCAAAGGATAAACAACGGCGCCAAGGCGAGTTTCGGCACGGCCTGGCTGGCGACGACGTACGGGAAGAACAAGTTGCGCAAAAATCCAATTTCCCCCATGAGAATGCCGATGATGAGGCCAAGGCCGCTTCCTAAGCCCAAGCCAAGCAACACTTCCAGGCTTGTCCGAACGATGTGCGGCCAAAAATAGCCGGTCCTTATGCCATCAAAAAGTGTCGCGGCGACGACCGACGGCGCCGGCAAAACGAGCGCCGACATTTGCCTAGCGGCCAGTTCCCAGCCGAGAAGAAGCGCAACGAACAAGACTAGCGAATAAACGGGCGCCCTGTTCATCGCTTCACCCCCTCCATCGCCTGCCGCACGTGAAAACTAAGCTCGTTAAACCGCAGCTCATAGCGCATTTCCAACGTTCGCGGTTTCGGAAGGTTGACGTCGAGCGCATAGACAATCTTCCCGGCGGCCATGACAGCGATGCGATCCGCTAAATATACGGCCTCGGCAATATCGTGGGTAATGAACAAGACGCTTGTGTTTTGCAGCCGGCAAAGCGTCAACAAGTCATCTTGCAATTCTTCGCGCGTAATGGCGTCCAATGCCGCAAACGGCTCGTCCAAAAACAACAGCGCCGGCCGTTGAATGAGGGCTCTGGCAATGGCCACCCGGCTTTGCTGGCCGCCGGACAATTGAGCCGGGTAATGGTCGCGGTAGGCGGACAACCCGACTCGCCCGAGCAAATCGTGCGCCAACTCGTAATCTTCCTTCGCCGGTTTTCGCTTGAGCGAGATCGGCAGCAAAACATTATCGACGACCCGCTTCCATTCAAGCAACGTCGGCAATTGAAAAACATAGCCGATCGAAGGGGAAGGTTTCGTCATTTTTTCGCCTCGCAAATAAACGGCCCCTTCATCCGGCTGCAACAGGCCGGCCGCAAGCTTTAACAACGTCGTCTTGCCGCAGCCGCTTTTCCCGACGAGGCAATGGAATTCCCCTTCATTGATCGTCCAACTGACCCCGTCGATCACCGGTGTCAACCCTTGGTAACGATACGTCACACGGTCTAGCTGCAAAAAGCTCATCCTCATTTTCCTCCTTAATCGACATAAGGAGCGAACTGTTCCGCATACGCTTCAGCCGCCGATTCAATGTCGACCATTTGCACAAGATCGCGCAAATTAAAGCGCCCATCATGATGCCAGCCCGCTTCAGGGGACGTCATATGCCCGAGCGCTGTAATGCGGGTGACACCCGCTTTTCCTAACTGCTCCGCCCATTCGAACAGCTCTTTTGGCGAAGCGGCCACCCCCGCCGTCTGCAAAAATACCCGATACGGGGCGATTTCTGCAATCACTTGGGAAATGTCATCAAAGGCGACAATTTTTACGGCCCGGTTTAGGCAACTCGCGGCAAACCCCCGGCATTCCGGTTCGTAAACAACCGTCCAGTCTCCCGCTTCGTTTCCGAGCACTTCCTTTTCCTTGTTCGCCAGCACGCCCAATTCTTCGCGCTGCCGCCAACTTGCTTGCGCCGCCATTTCCTCAAGGGAAAGAGGGCGCCGCGGAAACCGTTTCGCAAAACAGTTCAGCTCGTGGGCGACATAGCGTGCAAACTCTTTTGGCGACACGCTTCCGCCAGTTTGCACATAAAACAGATGCGGCGAATAACACCCTTGCTGGTCATAGCGCATGATATCAAACGCCGCCTGATGGGCAGCCTGCCACGCCTTGCGCGCATCAAGACAGGAGCGGGAAATGAGGCCGAAACTCACTTTATGCCCAAACGGCAAAAATCGGGTCGTCACCGGAAGGCGGCGCTGCATCTCTTCGAGCGACGCATTGCTTCCATAGCCGACAACAACGTCAGCTTGCCCAAACACGGCACGCTCCCTCTCGACATCCCCGCCTTTCCACCAAACAACAGCGAGGCAATCGGCCAATTTCGGCTCCACCTCCACTAACAAGCGGGCAAACCAACCGGCAAATAACGGCTCGGCGCTCGACACTTTCCCGATCATTCCCGACTTCACCAACAACCCGGAAATGAAGCTCCATAACGGCAGCGCCGGCACGTTTCCCGCCCAAACGTGAACGATGACATCCGGGCCGACCGCTTTGGAAAAGCCGCCTTTGGCCCGCGGTTGAAAATCGTCAAGAAGCAGCGGATTTTCCAAGTCCTCCACAAGAAACCGTTGCAGCTGCGGCTTGCGGAACGTTTTGAAATACGAAGTCAACCCTAAACGGACCATTTCTTCATCATAGCCCGTCACAATCGGCAGCACTTGTTCCGCCTTTTGCCGGTACGGATGGCGGCGGTCCAACAGCTGTGCCATCACCCGGTCAAGCAAGTCGATGATCTCCGTCACCGAAAGCGATTTGAGAAACTGGGCGCTGGCTTGTTTCACTTTTCTCACCACTTTGTTCAGCTGCTCGACCGTTAAAAGAGGAACTTCCACTTCGACTCTTTCTCCGTTTTTTTCAAACGTTAACACACGCGTTTCAATCGGTTCATCCCCGATGCACGGGAGATAGCCGGCATATTCTCTCATTCGGATGTCCCCTTTGCCGCGCGGATGAATTCTTCGACCGCGATCGAGCAGCCTTTCGCTTCCGCCCCTTGCACCCGGCCGAGCAATAAGAAGCCGCCGTCTGTTTCCACGCCCATATCTTCCGTCAAAATCGTCGTTACCGAGTTAAAGTTGCCGAGATCGCAATGAACGAGGACACCGCGTTCTCCTTTCGGCATCTCTTCTCCGGTCAACGGGTGGATCACCCTTGTGCGAATCCAATGCGGCCCCGATTTCACCGACGGAACGGTCCCATTTCCGTCATCATAAAATTGCGTGCTCAGCTCGGTCATCCCATACATGTTGATGCACTCGCGGCGCGGGACGCCAAGGAACGAAGACAGCGTGTCGTAAAACTCGTCCAAGCCCATTTCCCGCGACTGATTTTTAAAGCCGCCTGTATCAAGAATCCGGCTCCCTTCCGGCAAGCGGAACGTTTTGCCGCGTTTGGCGAGCTCCTCAAACAAATGAACGAAGCTAAACGAAGCGCCTAACAGGGCGTACGGCTCACCTGACTGTTCCGCTTGTTCCAGCTCAGCAAGAAGCCGGTCGATATCAAGGCCATCCCGATTGACAAAATACTGGCTGTCTTCCGTGCCAAACACATTGACAGCGAGCGCTAAATAATGGGCGAGCGAAGAGTTCGGCAGCTCGTCTTCTGTCGGAAAAAGAATGCCCATTTTGATTTTGTTGTGCTCTTTCATGAACCGCTTTTGAAAATTGACGATCATTGACTGATCGTACACGCTTAACGCCGGGTGGTAATGTTTCCCGCGCACTCCTTTCGTCGTGCCGCTCGTCATAAACACGCGCTCAGCCTGTTCGGGAGGAACACAACTTAACGTTAATTCTTTAAAGGCGTTAATTGGCACAGCCGGAATGTCCCGCCACGTTTTCACCGTTCTTGCCGTTTTTCCTTTTTGCATGCAATATGTACGATACGGAACATTGTTTTCATATTGGTAGGCAAACAGCATGAGCGCATGCTCATTGAATTCTTCCTCTGTGGACGTTTCTTTATTGATCAACTGAAGCAAGCTTTCGATCATTTCTTGTTGTGTCATCTTTCCCAACCCTTTCCGCTCGATCGCGCATTTCAATCCAATGCCAAAAAGCACTTTGCGCGCAGGCAAAGTGCTTATGTATACTCTCTTTCCCTGCGCTGGCATTATCCAACAGGTTCAAACGGTCAACGGCGGATTAGCCGTACTCTCAGCCTGATTCCACAAGCTCCCGTAAACGTATGATCTTTTTACAATCAAAGTCTACTCTCTAGAAAAAAAGAATGCAAGAAAAAAAGCGATGGAAGCATCCCCCATCCCTTCGTATCAACGTCCACGTATAGCAGGAGCCAGCGGTATTCGCGGCACGATAAGAAAACCGCAACCGTTCTTGCTCGTCTTTGCCCAAAGCAAAACTATGCCCTTCCATCGGTGGTCGTTGTCCTCCGTTCTTGCTTTGCATGTCTGAAGGGAAGAAAAAATCGGCCGGTGTCCGGCCGATTTTTTCTATACTTGAACCGCCGCAGAAGCGGCCTGCGCCAGATGCTCGCACTGCCGCAAACGAATGCCAAAGAGAACAAGCGGGTCGCGGTACGCCTCCGGATTTGTGCGCATCTGTTTTAACTCCCTTTCTTGAGCGGCAATTTCGAGCTCCAATCGTTCCAACGTTTCGTTTAACACGGCCGACGGCGCTTGGAAAAACTGGGCGATGTCGCGCTCAAGCGATTTGGCAAACCATTCAAACGGCAGCAACAACTGCTCGGCAACCGTTTCCGCCACATCGGTGTAAT
Organism: Geobacillus sp. 46C-IIa; assembly: GCF_014679505.1. Taxonomy (GTDB): domain Bacteria; phylum Bacillota; class Bacilli; order Bacillales; family Anoxybacillaceae; genus Geobacillus. Next base: position 1,207,276 of record NZ_CP061474.1, on the reverse strand, counting down.
CTTGCGTTTCGATCAGCTGCTTATACTTTTGCGCCAACATCGCCTTATTTTGCGTGAAGGCGCCAAGCAGTTTGCCTGCTCCTTTCAACAGCAGCTGCCCCGGCGTCCGGCGGAGGAAAATGTTCAGCTTATCAATTTGTACCCCGCCTGCAAGCCGATCGATATCACGCTGCCAATCGGAAAGGATGCGGAAATCACATTCAAGCTTCAGCCGCTCCTCGCCAAACATGGCGTTAAACCCTTCACCCATTTCATATAAAAACGCCTGACATTCGTCAAATTCCTCTTTTGCCGCGGCAATCCACGCTTCCATGGCGCGGTGCAGTTTCGGCAATACCTCTTCATCGATATAAGCGCGAAGCTGTTTGTTCACTTGATCATTCAGTTCAAGGTGAAGGCGGGCAAAGTCGCTGTCTTCGCGCACAAAGTCGGCCGACTTGCGCAACATGTCAGGAATCGCCGTTGCCAAAGCCGCCCGCGTCTCTTCCAAAACCGCGCGGAACGTTTTCACGATTTTCGCCGTCTTTTCTTCTTGCTGATCGCCGAGCTGGTGAATCGCCCCGTTCAGCTTGGCGGCCATTTCCTTTCTCCACACGATCGACTCCGCCAACCGGCTTTCCGCCTCAGCCCGCTGTCGGAACAAATGGGCAATGAACTGGCGAATCGTCGCCAATATCGCTTCTTCCCGACGTACGGAAGACCGGTGATGACGCACTTCGCCAAGCAAGTCAACGAGCGCCTGCTGCTGCTTGCGGCTTGGCGCGTGCGGCGAATAGACGATCACGTTCGCCCCGGGAACGATGGTGCGAATGTGCGCTTCAACTTCTCGGGCGATCCGCAACTCCTCCTGCTCATCGATCATCCCGTCACCCGGAGGAAGCAAAAAGTGAATCGGCGTGTACGGCACCCGCTCACAAAGCTGCAGCACGAGCTGTTCATCGACACTCGAAAACGGGTCATCGCCGTTCAGAAGGAAAAGAATGCTATCGGCGAGCGGGAACGACACAAGCGCCTCATGATCGGAAGAGGCGCGCCCGCCAAGCGGACCGATGTCCAGCAAAGCTACCTCTTGCGGCACGAGCGAAAGCGGCGCTGTGCACTCGATGACCGCATCGTCAGGAAAGCGGCTTCCCCGTCCCCCTGATGCTTGTTGAAACTCATCGATGCTTGCAAAAACAGTAAACTGTTCATCGCTGATTTTCGCCACTTCGATCTCGCCGCCGTTTTTCCAAACGAGCACCGGAGCGGACGGCGCCACTAACGCCGCTTCGCCGACCACCGTGCGCAAAAACGCCAGGCGTTCATTTCGCGACGCCCCGGCGACAAGAACGCGGTGCGTCCGCAGATCGGAAAGCTGCCGCACGAGCCAGCGGAAGCGGAAATGCGAACCTGCGTGCTGCGCCTCGGCCCAGTCGGCCATTTCTTCAAATAGCGCCACGCCCGCTTCCCCTGATTGCCGATCCGCGCAAACAAGCTGTTTCGCGGCGTTTTTCACCGTTTCATCATCAAAGCCTTCCGGGAATTTCTCACTCCATGCCAACAAGGCGGCGGCGGCCGTCGCCATCCCGCGCCCGTCGGCCAAATTCACCCAGCTTTTTAAGAGCAGCGGCACGACCTCAACGAGCTCTTTCAACCGATACGGCCCTCGCACTAACCCGTCATACGCCCGAGCTAAAAGGGCGGGGATTCGCTTCCACTCATAATCACGGCCAATCGCCAGCTCATCGTAAAGACGGTTCCATTCCGCCAGCCACGAAAAATACACATCACTATCTTGATAACCGTTCCACAACGCCTGCACTAACCGCTCAAATTTTACCCGATCGGTTTCGTACAACAGCGTCAAACACCGTGAAAAGCGCGCGGGCGCCATCATCCGCGCATGCCCCTGTTCCACATAGCCCGTTAAAATGTCCGCCCAACGACGCGCCGACGTCCGCACCGCTTCTCCTAAAGCGAGCTCGATGGCGCTTCCCCAATCGCCTTGTTCCTCGAAAAAGACGCGGGCCCATTCAGTCATATTTGGGTAATCCGGGTAAAGCGCCACCCCGCGCTTAATCATTTCGTCCGCTTTTTCTCTTTCACCGAATTCGCGATAGAGCGAAAATAGGCGCAAGATGATTTCCGCCTGGAGCGTTTCACTTTCCGCTTCAATCGAGCGGTACAGCTCTTCGGCGAGCCGAAGCTGTCCAAGCTCATAGTAGCTGTCCGCGATGTTTTTTTGCGCCCATGGGCGCAAATCGTTATGGACATTTTCCCATTTGAAAATGGCAGTCTCATAGTCGCGGCGATGGAAATACACTTCCCCTTGAGCAAAACGAATGGACGACAAATCAGCCCCATCTCGGTACGCAGCGAAGAACATGTCCCCGAACGTGCCGACAAGGTCCCGCTCTCCTCCATCGATTAACGTTTCATAAAACGTTTTATGAACAAGTTGCTGTTCGAACCCCATATCCATCACCTGATTCACGTATTTGCCATGCATGTTCATTGTATGGCACGTTTGATGATTTTATTTCTATCCTATACATTTTAACAAACTTTCGCCGCCATGAACGTTTCAATTTGTTTTCATTTGCAAGACAAAACACCGCTGTTCCATTTACGAAAAAAACTTCTGCGACCGCGGTGAGCGTGCGATGACAAAGAGAGAACGATCGGCAAGCCCGACCGAGCTTACCAAGGAGGCCGAAGCGGCTGTTCTTCTGTCCATGGATTATTCGAATGATGATTTGAATTAAAGTATTTTATTTAAGCAATATCCCAGTAAAGATATTGTAACCACGCTGCAAACGTCCTCGCATATTTTAGATGAGATGGAGCAAAAAGAGTCCCGGCAAGTTGACCTTGCAATGGAAGAGCTGTACCATGCTAAATAGCCGTGCAAAATTTTTTCGGATTCTATCGTTTTTTGGGGGGATTCCCAAAAAAATGAAAAATGACCGCAAATGCGGTCATATCAAGGGGTTCAACCAATTCAACCCGAACAAATTATATGTAAATGGCGTCCCAGGAGAGATTCGAACTCCCGACCGACGGCTTAGAAGGCCGCTGCTCTATCCTACTGAGCTACTGGGACATAGCAATTATGACATTCTCATTATTCGGCTGCCCCTTCCTCTACAAGCTTACTCGAAGAAGATGGATGCGTCGGGGCAACTCGCAGTTGTTTCAAAGAAGCTATTGCTCGTTGCTCTATCCTACTGAGCTACTGGGACATAGCAATTATGACATTCTCATTATTCGGCTGCCCCTTCCTCTACAAGCTTACTCGAAGAAGATGGATGCGTCGGGGCAACTCGCAGTTGTTTCAAAGAAGCTATTGCTCGTTGCTCTATCCCGCTGGGCTACTGGGATGTAATACAGATGATGCCCTAACATCCTTCACCGTTTCTTTAAATAAAGAAAAGCGGGTGATGGGAATCGAACCCACGACTTCAGCTTGGGAAGCTGAGGTTTTACCATTAAACTACACCCGCATGATTGATTAACTTGTCCTTACAACCAAGAGGAACGGTTGCAATAAAAATATAATCATTAACAGTTTTTTTGTCAATACTTTTTTACAAAATTGATTGGACGCGCTCGAGAGGATTCGAACCCCTAACCTTCTGATCCGTAGTCAGATGCTCTATCCAATTGAGCTACGAGCGCATGACAGAGAGCGGAAGACGGGACTCGAACCCGCGACCCCCACCTTGGCAAGGTGGTGTTCTACCACTGAACTACTTCCGCATTATAAAGGAAGTTCATTCCTTCAAAACTAGATAACCTTTGGGAAGAAGCCTCCGCTTTCGTACTGTCTAGCTCCGGCTCGCCATCGGCTCGCCTGCGCTTTTCTATTGTCCAGTTCCAGCGCCTAGCTCTCTTCTGCCAAATAACCTTCCCCCTCGGGGCGCAAGCGCCCCTGCGGGTGAAGAACATTTGGCTTCGAGAGCTAAACGCGGCGCTTCCACTTTTCTAGGTTAAGCCCTCGATCGATTAGTATCCGTCAGCTCCACGTGTCGCCACGCTTCCACCTCGGACCTATCGACCTCGTCATCTTCGAGGGATCTTACTCGCTTTTGGCGATGGGAAATCTCATCTTGAGGGGGGCTTCACGCTTAGATGCTTTCAGCGCTTATCCCGTCCGCACATAGCTACCCAGCGGTGCCCCTGGCGGGACAACTGGTACACCAGCGGTGCGTCCATCCCGGTCCTCTCGTACTAAGGACAGCTCCTCTCAAATTTCCTGCGCCCGCGACGGATAGGGACCGAACTGTCTCACGACGTTCTGAACCCAGCTCGCGTACCGCTTTAATGGGCGAACAGCCCAACCCTTGGGACCGACTACAGCCCCAGGATGCGATGAGCCGACATCGAGGTGCCAAACCTCCCCGTCGATGTGGACTCTTGGGGGAGATCAGCCTGTTATCCCCGGGGTAGCTTTTATCCGTTGAGCGATGGCCCTTCCATGCGGAACCACCGGATCACTAAGCCCGACTTTCGTCCCTGCTCGACCTGTCCGTCTCGCAGTCAAGCTCCCTTGTGCCTTTGCACTCTCCGAATGATTTCCAACCATTCTGAGGGAACCTTTGGGCGCCTCCGTTACCTTTTGGGAGGCGACCGCCCCAGTCAAACTGCCCACCTGACACTGTCTCCCACCCCGCTTAAGGGGTGCGGGTTAGAATTTCAATACCGCCAGGGTGGTATCCCACCGCCGCCTCCACCGAAGCTGGCGCTCCGGCTTCTCAGGCTCCCACCTATCCTGTACAAGCGATACCAAAATTCCATATCAGGCTGCAGTAAAGCTCCACGGGGTCTTTCCGTCCTGTCGCGGGTAACCTGCATCTTCACAGGTAGTATAATTTCACCGGGTCTCTCGTTGAGACAGTGCCCAAGTCGTTACACCTTTCGTGCGGGTCGGAACTTACCCGACAAGGAATTTCGCTACCTTAGGACCGTTATAGTTACGGCCGCCGTTTACTGGGGCTTCGGTTCGCACCTTCGCTTGCGCTAAGCGCTCCCCTTAACCTTCCAGCACCGGGCAGGTGTCAGCCCCTATACTTCGCCTTTCGGCTTCGCAGAGACCTGTGTTTTTGATAAACAGTCGCTTGGGCCTTTTCACTGCGGCTCTTCCAGGCTCATCACCCGAAAGAGCACCCCTTCTCCCGAAGTTACGGGGTCATTTTGCCGAGTTCCTTAACGAGAGTTCTCCCGCGCGCCTTAGGATTCTCTCCTCGCCTACCTGTGTCGGTTTGCGGTACGGGCACCTCTTCCCTCGCTAGAGGCTTTTCTTGGCAGTGTGGAATCAGGGACTTCCGGATCGAATCCGTCGCCATCACAGCTCAGCCTTTTAGCCAGCGGATTTGCCTGCTGGCCAGCCTCACTGCTTGGACAGGCTCTTCCAGCCGCCTGCTCACCCTATCCTCCTGCGTCCCCCCATCGCTCAAACGGGAAGGAGGTGGTACAGGAATCTCCACCTGTTGTCCATCACCTACGCCTTTCGGCCTCGGCTTAGGTCCCGACTAACCCTGAGCGGACGAACCTTCCTCAGGAACCCTTAGGCTTTCGGCGCAGAGGATTCTCACCTCTGTTTTCGCTACTCATACCGGCATTCTCACTTCTAAGCGCTCCACCAGTCCTTCCGGTCTGGCTTCTCTGCCCTTAGAACGCTCCCCTACCGATGACCAACGGTCATCCCGCAGCTTCGGCGGCACGTTTAGCCCCGGTACATTTTCGGCGCAGAGTCACTCGACCAGTGAGCTATTACGCACTCTTTAAATGGTGGCTGCTTCTAAGCCAACATCCTGGTTGTCTTCGCAACTCCACATCCTTTTCCACTGAACGTGCACTTAGGGGCCTTAGCTGGCGATCTGGGCTGTTTCCCTCTTGACCACGGATCTTATCACTCGCAGTCTGACTCCCAAGGATAAGTCATTGGCATTCGGAGTTTGACTGGGTTCGGTAACCCGATGAGGGCCCCTAGCCCAATCAGTGCTCTACCTCCAACACTCTTACCTTGAGGCTAGCCCTAAAGCTATTTCGGGGAGAACCAGCTATCTCCAAGTTCGATTGGCATTTCACCCCTACCCACACCTCATCCCCGCACTTTTCAACGTGCGTGGGTTCGAGCCTCCAGCCGGTGTTACCCGGCCTTCACCCTGGACATGGGTAGATCACCTGGTTTCGGGTCGACGACGACGTACTCATGCGCCCTGTTCAGACTCGCTTTCGCTGCGGCTCCGCCTGCTTGGCTTAACCTCGCACGCCATCGTCACTCGCCGGTTCATTCTACAAAAGGCACGCCATCACCCATAAACGGGCTCTGACTACTTGTAGGCACACGGTTTCAGGTTCTCTTTCACTCCCCTTCCGGGGTGCTTTTCACCTTTCCCTCACGGTACTGGTTCACTATCGGTCACTAGGGAGTATTTAGCCTTGGGAGATGGTCCTCCCTGCTTCCGACGGGATTTCCCGTGTCCCGCCGTACTCAGGAGCCGCTCGGGAGGGAACGAAGTTTCGACTACAGGGCTCTCACCTTCTCTGGCCGGCCGTTCCAGACCGGTTCGTCTACCCCGTTCCTTTCTCACTCCCATATGAGCGGTCCTACAACCCCAAGAGGCACGCCTCTTGGTTTGGGCTGTTCCCGTTTCGCTCGCCGCTACTCAGGGAATCGCGTTTGCTTTCTTCTCCTCCGGGTACTAAGATGTTTCAGTTCCCCGGGTGTGCCCTCCATGCCCTATGGATTCAGGCATGGATCCTGTCCCATTACGGACAGAGGGTTCCCCCATTCGGACATCTCCGGATCAACGCTTGCTTACAGCTCCCCGGAGCGTTTCGGCGTTTGCCCCGTCCTTCATCGGCTCCTAGTGCCAAGGCATCCACCGTGCGCCCTTTCTAGCTTAACCTACAGCGTCTCGGCTTCTTCCTTTTGTGTATCGGTTATCTAGTTTTCAAGGAACGATCTTTGTCGTTGAGAGAACAGTGCTCGTTCCCTCAAAACTGAACGAAACGAAAGCGCGATTGGTTCATGGTTGGCCGTTAGCGGCCTTTTTTCGTCCTTAGAAAGGAGGTGATCCAGCCGCACCTTCCGGTACGGCTACCTTGTTACGACTTCACCCCAATCACTTGCCCCACCTTCGGCGGCTGGCTCCCGTCAGGGTTACCTCACCGACTTCGGGTGTTGCAAGCTCTCGTGGTGTGACGGGCGGTGTGTACAAGGCCCGGGAACGTATTCACCGCGGCATGCTGATCCGCGATTACTAGCGATTCCGGCTTCATGCAGGCGAGTTGCAGCCTGCAATCCGAACTGAGAGCGGCTTTTTGGGATTCGCTCCCCCTCGCGGGTTCGCAGCCCTTTGTACCGCCCATTGTAGCACGTGTGTAGCCCAGGTCATAAGGGGCATGATGATTTGACGTCATCCCCACCTTCCTCCGACTTTTAGCCGGCAGTCCCTCTAGAGTGCCCAACTGAATGCTGGCAACGAGAGGCAAGGGTTGCGCTCGTTGCGGGACTTAACCCAACATCTCACGACACGAGCTGACGACAACCATGCACCACCTGTCACCCTGTCCCCCCGAAGGGGGAACGCCCAATCTCTTGGGTTGTCAGGGGATGTCAAGACCTGGTAAGGTTCTTCGCGTTGCTTCGAATTAAACCACATGCTCCACCGCTTGTGCGGGCCCCCGTCAATTCCTTTGAGTTTCAGCCTTGCGGCCGTACTCCCCAGGCGGAGTGCTTATCGCGTTAGCTGCAGCACTAAAGGGTGTGACCCCTCTAACACTTAGCACTCATCGTTTACGGCGTGGACTACCAGGGTATCTAATCCTGTTTGCTCCCCACGCTTTCGCGCCTCAGCGTCAGTTGCAGGCCAGAGAGCCGCCTTCGCCACTGGTGTTCCTCCACATCTCTACGCATTTCACCGCTACACGTGGAATTCCGCTCTCCTCTCCTGCACTCAAGTCCCCCAGTTTCCAATGACCCTCCACGGTTGAGCCGTGGGCTTTCACATCAGACTTAAGGAACCGCCTGCGCGCGCTTTACGCCCAATAATTCCGGACAACGCTCGCCCCCTACGTATTACCGCGGCTGCTGGCACGTAGTTAGCCGGGGCTTTCTCGTGAGGTACCGTCACCGCGCCGCCTTGTTCAAACGGCGCTCCTTCGTCCCTCACAACAGAGCTTTACGACCCGAAGGCCTTCTTCGCTCACGCGGCGTCGCTCCGTCAGACTTTCGTCCATTGCGGAAGATTCCCTACTGCTGCCTCCCGTAGGAGTCTGGGCCGTGTCTCAGTCCCAGTGTGGCCGGTCACCCTCTCAGGCCGGCTACGCATCGTCGCCTTGGTGAGCCGTTACCTCACCAACTAGCTAATGCGCCGCGGGCCCATCCGCAAGTGACAGCCAAAGGCCGCCTTTCAACCAAAGACCATGCGGTCTTCGGTGTTATCCGGTATTAGCTCCGGTTTCCCGGAGTTATCCCGGTCTTGCGGGCAGGTTGCCCACGTGTTACTCACCCGTCCGCCGCTGACCAAACAAGAGCAAGCTCTCATTCGGTCCGCTCGACTTGCATGTATTAGGCACGCCGCCAGCGTTCGTCCTGAGCCAGGATCAAACTCTCCAAATAGAAAGTTGATTGGCTTGCGCTTCGTTTCGTTCAGTTTTCAAGGAACAAGGAATTTGACCTTATCACGACATTTATTATTATAAACCATTCTCTCAAAATGTCAACTGCTGTTTTCTTCTTGTTGTTTTGTATGTTTCCTTTTTATTACCGCGCTTGTTCCGTCGCGGCAATTATACATTATACTCAATCTTTATTATTTGTCAATAACTTTTTTTGCAGTCTCTCTGTTTTGCGACTACTTGGTCATCGCCTCTCAACATCATTCGAGACAGATTTTTATTTTATATATGTTTCGACTTCATGTCAACTACTTTTTTGATAAAGCAACGATCTATTTCGTGTTCAGAAATGATAGCCAAAACTATAGACAGGAATCTTCATCTGTCTCTATATATGAAGACAAAGATGGGGGCACTTTACAGCCGCCGTTTTCTATTCTTCTGTAAATAAGAGAAGGAATTTGTTCATGAACTTTTTTGCAGGCAAGCGCTGCTCTTTTTATGCTTAAAGCTCGCAGGCATCGCATTGACCGCCGTATGATATAATAAGGAAAGAATTTCGGAAAATCATGAATGACCGATCGCGAACAGATGCTATAAGGAGGAAGAAGATCGTCATGGATCATCCGTTTTCTATACTGCTTGACGCCTATCGTCACCTTTGGCCGAACCGATCGCTGGCGGCCGGACCGCTCGATGAACAAGAAAGCGAAACTCTTTTGTATAAAATGATAAGGCAAGAGCTGCGCGATGAGTGGACGCATCCGCGCGTGCGGCAGACGCCTGAAGTGAAATTTTATTACGCTGTTAAACGAGTGACTGCCTCGGATTTGCCCAATGACATGAAAGTCGCGCTCATTCGAGCGTATTTAACAGCGATGGAACAATTGCACACCAAGCATACATAAATCAGGAGCATACAGATCACACTACTGAACGGAAAAACATTTCATGTGTAAGGAGGAAAGCAGCTATGGCGTTAATTCCGTATGACCCGTTCCGCCATTTGGAATCGATCCGCCGCGATATGAACCGCTTTTTTACAAGCGATTTTCCGTCGCTGTTTGCCCATATGGACGAACAGCACTGGATGCCGCGTATCGACATGCATGAAACAGCCAACGAGTACGTCGTTTCGTGCGACTTGCCGGGTCTCGAGCGAAAAGAAGATGTGCACATTGATGTACAGAACAACATGTTGACCATCAGCGGCACGATCCAACGTCATCATGATGTCAAAGAGGAACAAATGCACCGGCGCGAACGCTTCTTCGGCCGCTTCCAACGTTCGATTACCCTGCCAGCGGATGCGGCGACGGAAACTATTCGCGCCACATACAAAAACGGCGTTCTTGACATTCACATCCCGAAAACAGCAACAGGAACGAAAAAACGCGTTGATATCGAATTCCACTAATATGGAAGGGAGCGGTAGATCAACCGCTCCCCTTTTCATTGCCCTCGCTGCTGGCGCGGATGACGAGTTCGGTCGGCACGACGACTTTCTTGCAGATGGTTCGGTTTGTCGTCAAGCGTTCAACGAGCATCTCTACCGCTGTTTCACCCATAAATTCTGTGTATACTTTCACCGTCGAAAGCGGCGGGTGAAGAAAGGCGGCGGTCGGAAGATCATTGAACCCCACAACGGCCACTTCTTCCGGAACGGCGATGCCCGCTTCGTGCAACGCGCGCAAAGCGCCGATGGCCATCGAATCGCTGGCGATAAAAAACGCCGTCGGCAAGTCCCCTTTGACAATCGCCTCTTTCATCAACCGATAGCCATCTTCAGCCGTGAAGGCGCCGATCCATACATAGCGGGAGTCATACAGACCTTTGACATACAAATATTCGTAAAACGCTGTTTCCCGCTCATCGCGGATCGGCGTTTCCTCGTCGACATATTCACGGCCGCCGATATACCCGATTTTCGTGTGCCCAAGCTGAAGCAAGTAGTCCAACACCGCAATCGTCGCCTGGCGCAAATCGATGACGACCGAGTCAAACCGCCGTTCATCAGGCGAGCAGTCGACAAAGATGATTTGCTTCGCCCCTTCGGCAAAGGCACTCACTTCGTTCGGACCGAATTTCCCGACGGCGATGATGCCATCCAGCCCTTTCATCCGTTCAATCGGATAAGCGCCGTTCTGTTTAAACAATTTGACGAGCTCGATGCCGCGGTCAAAACATTCTTTTTCCACTCCGAGGCGGATCGCCATATAATACGGGTCGTCGATTTCTTGATGCTCCGAGTACCAGTGAATGAGCCCGAAGCGAAATGATTCACGCGCTTGTTGGCTCCGTTCCCGCAATGTTTTGTAGTTCAGCTCTTGAGCGACTTCAAAAATGCGTTTTCTCGTCTCGTCGGAGACGGATAGCGTTGTGTCGTAGTTGAGCACGCGCGACACGGTTGCAACGGAGACGCCGACTTTTTCGGCAATTTCTTTTAACGTGGCCATAGTCTGTTTGCGTTCCCTTCCTTCAGTTTCATATGAAACGCGTTTTTTCGCCGCATTTATACAAAAGACGACATCTTCTCCGCCGCATGGCTAAGAAAGCGGCGGAACGCGTCCCTTCCTCGCTTGTCCCGCTTAAACACCCCGGCGTGCTCCAATACGGTCACAAACCGTTGTCCGACTTCGTGCCGCAAAATGTCATGGACATTTTCCTTCGTGATGTCCGGGTAGGCCAAGCGAATGGCTTCGCACCAATCCCAATGTTTAAGCATCGTCTCATCCCATGCTTCTTTTTTCGTCCGGTGCACAAGATAATCGGCCAACGTCTCAAGCTCCGCGGCAAGTCGGCCGGGCAGCACCGCCAACCCCATCACTTCGATCAAGCCGATATTTTCTTTTTTGATATGGTGCAGTTCCTCATGCGGATGGAAAATGCCGTACGGATGTTCCGCCGACGTCCGATTGTTGCGCAGCACGACGTCAAGTTCAAACAAATGGCCGCGGCGGCGGGCGATCGGAGTGATCGTATTGTGAGGGACATCGCCGCTGTAGGCAATAATGCCGACATCAGGGTCGCTGTACGCCCGCCACGTGTCATACAGGCGCACCGCGGCCTCTAGCACGTCCTCTTTTGGCCCTGTTAAGCGGATCACCGACATCGGCCAGCGAACGATCCCCGCCGTCAGTGACGGAAACGAAGGAAGGGAAATGTATTCCTCGATCTCCGCTTTTTCCATCGCAAATGGATAACGCCCGCCTTGAAAATGGTCGTGTGTTAAAATCGAGCCGCCGACAATCGGCAAGTCAGCGTTCGAGCCGATAAAATAATGTGGAAACTGTTCCACAAAACCAAGCAGACGCTCAAGCGTCTTCCGCTCCATTTTCATCGGCACGTGTTCGGCGTGGAAGACGATGCAATGTTCATTATAATACACATAGGGAGAATATTGGAAATACCACTGTTCATCCAATAACGTGATCGGGATGACCCGATGATTGGAACGGGCTGGGTGGCTCCACGTTCCTTCATACCCTTCATTTTCTTTGCACAGCACGCATTTCGGGTACGAGGATGACGGCGCTTCTTTCATTTTGGCGATTTCCTTCGGATCTTTTTCCGGTTTCGCCAAATTGATTGTAATATCCAGTTCACCGTAGATGGTCGGCACGTTCCATTGCTGGTTTTGGGCGATGCGCGCCGTTTGAATGTAATTGGACAATTGGCTCAACAAATAAAACCAGTCCGTCGCCTCCTGCGGGTCGCGGCGGTATCGCTCGTAAAAGGCGCGGATCACTTCTGACGGCCGCGGCATGACGCAGTCCATCAGTTTCGCGTCCCATCTATCGCGCTCGGTCGTTGTATTCGTTTCCAACAATCCTTGCTCATGCGCCCAATCGATGATGGCGTCCAGCACTGGAGCCGGCGAGGCCAAGCGAGCATCCTTGACCTCGACAGGCTGCCATTCGGTGAGTCGGAGCGTTGCCAGCAGGCGGTTGCGCGCGTACACCGCATCTTCCGGCGCTAACAGACCGCGCTGCTTGGCATAATGAATCAGTTGTTCAATCGCCGCAAAAATCGTTTCCATGTCTACACACCCCGATAGCCGTTCGGCCGCGCTTTGTGCCATTCCCACGCCGACGCGACAATGTCCGTAATGGACGGGCAGTTTGGCTCCCAGCCAAGCTCGTGCTTCGCTTTTTCCGATGAGGCGACGAGTTTCGCGGGGTCGCCCGGACGCCGTGCCATGACGCGGGCCGGGATCGGATGCCCAGTCACTTGCCGTGCCGCTTCAATGACTTCTTTGACGCTAAACCCGTTGCCGTTGCCTAAGTTGTATACGTTGCTGGCCGCCCCGTTTCGCAGTTTGTGAAGCGCCAAAACGTGGGCATCGACAAGATCGAGCACATGAATGTAATCGCGGATGCACGTGCCGTCTGGCGTATCGTAGTCATCACCGTAAATGGAAATGTCCTCGCGCTGGCCGAGCGGCACTTTCAAAATCAACGGAATGAGATGCGTCTCCGGATCATGATCCTCACCGATCACTGTGCCATACGCCCCGGCAACATTGAAATAGCGGAGCGAAATCGAGCGGATACCGTAGGCGCGATCCGCCCATTTCATCATTTTTTCCATCGCGAGCTTTGTTTCTCCATACGCGTTCGTCGGTTCCGTCGGATCGGTTTCAACGATCGGGACTTGTTTCGGCTCTCCATACACCGCAGCGGTGGAAGAAAAGACGATTTGCTTGACGCCGCATTCCTTCATCACTTCAAGCAGCACTTGTGTGCCGTATACATTGTTGTCGTAATAGTTCAGCGGCTCCTCCATGCTTTCACCGACCAATGAGTTCGCCGCAAAATGGATGACCGCCTCAATGTCGTGCTGGCGAAACACCTCGCGCAAAAAGCGGCGGTCGCGAATATCCCCTTGGCAAAACCGTGCATCCGGATGCACCGCTTCTTTGTGCCCCGTCTGCAAGTTATCGACAACGACGACCTCTTCCCCTTTTTCGAGCAGGCGGTATACCGCATGGCTGCCGATATAGCCTGCCCCGCCGCAAATCAAAATCATCGGCACATCTCCTCCACTGTGAGTTCTTTCACCCCGTCACCAACGTCAACGACATAAAAGCTTGCTTCATAGCCGATTTTTTCGGCATACGCGTTTCCGACTCGTTCAATGAAGTCTTGAACATAGGCTTTTTTTACAATGTTCACCGTGCAGCCGCCGAACCCGGCTCCGGTCATGCGCGCCCCGACCGTTCCTTCGTGCGCCCATGCCGCCTCAACGAGCGTGTCGAGCTCGATGCCTGTCACTTCATAGTCGTCGCGCAGCGACAAATGCGACTGCTTCATCAGCTCACCAAAGCGAACAAGGTCTCCATCCTCAAGCGCCGCAGCCGCCGCAAGCGTCCGCTCGTTTTCCGTCACCGCATGGCGGGCCCGTTTTTGCTCGAGCGGGGAAAGAAGGGGAGCATATTGATCCAGCTCCGCGCTCGTCAGCTCGCCGAGCGAGGCGATGTTGCGCACGTTTTGCAGCTTGGCAAGCGCCGCTTCGCACGCCGCACGCCGCTCGTTGTACGCCGAGTCCGCCAAGCCGCGCTTTTTGTTCGTGTTCGCGATGACGATGGCACAATCGTCAAGCACCAATGGCAAATAGCGGTACTCAAGCGTCTGGCAGTTTAGTAGGATAGCGCAGTTTTGTTTCCCCATGCCGACGGCAAACTGATCCATAATGCCGCAATGGACGCCAACATATTTATTTTCTACGTTCTGGCTCATTTTCACAAGTTCCAGCTGGTCGAGCCCGCGCCCGAACAATTCATTGAGCATAACCGCGGTCACGAGTTCAATCGACGCCGACGACGACAACCCTGCCCCGTTGGGAATCGTGCCTTCATACAAAATGTCCAATCCGGCCTCCAGCGGACCGAGCGCTTGAAACGCGGCAATGATCCCTTTCGGGTAGTTCGCCCAACTATGCTCACTCCGATATGACAAGTCATCATACGAGACAGTAATGACGCCGGTTTCCGGAAAGTTTGTTGAGTACAGCCGCACGAACGGCTCTTTCGTTGGCCGCACAAGCGCATACGTGCCGATCGTAAGTGCGCACGGCAACACATGCCCGCCGTTGTAATCGGTGTGCTCGCCGATCAAATTGACACGGCCGGGGGCGAAAAAGACGCGAATGCCGTCATCTAGCCCACCGAAAAGCTCGGTAAACTGCTTTTTTAAAGTAGAGATCATGGAAGGGCCTCCTTAAAAAATCAAATTGAGTCATTATCTCTTCGTAAATATTTTAGTAAATATTTTATCTAAAATCAATTGTGAAACATGATCTTTGTTTATACGTATAATCATTCGAGTATTTATTCATCTTATTTATTACAAGGAGGCGGAACAGAATGGAAGCTCGACAAACGCTGAAACAAGAACTTGACGCCATCACCCACTGGGAACACTCCCAAAAAGACCTATGGTTTTGGGAAAAGCTCGGCCGCTTGCCGTTTCAAGTGCTTGATAAGCTGACGCCAAAAGTCATCCATCGAAAACTGGGGCAGCTGCTCGATGAGTTGGGCAACTATATTCAAAGCGGCGGGCAATACTTGGTGAAGGAAGGAAAGGTGTTGGACAAGCTTGGGGTATCGTCACTTGCCGAAGTGCCGCACTTGCCGCTTGAGGCGATGGACCGCGTTTGCGACGAGTTGATCGAGGCGCGCGTGACGTTCGCACAGCTGCAAGGAGCGGCGACTGGGGTTGGCGGGGCGCTGACGCTGGCCGTGGACATCCCTGCCCTGCTCGGGCTGGCGCTGAAAACGCTGCAGGAGATCGCCATCGTGTACGGATATGACCCGAAGGAAAAAGAGGAGCGCGTGTTTGTCGTCAAATGCTTGCAGTTTGCCGCGGCGGACATCGTTGGGAAAAAGGCGATTTTGGACGAGATTTCTTCATTTTCCAACCAGCGCGAGCATGTCTTTTCCGAGCTGCAAGGCTGGCGGGAAGTGATGATGACGTTCCGCGACCAATACGGCTGGAAAAAGCTGTTCCAAGCCGTGCCGATCATCGGCGTGATTTTCGGTTCACTGTTTAACAAGTCGTTTATGGAAGAGATCGCTGAAGCAGGGAAAATGTTATACCGGAAACGGCGCATCATCGAAAAGCTGAAACAGTTCGAACCCGATGTCTGAGCGACACCGGGTTCGATTCGTTTCGGGCTAAGGCATTGCCAGCGTTTCTTCCTATCGAATAGCTTTCAGCCGCCACATCGTGCTGATAAAATCACCCGAGCGATGCGGCACAGCGAGTCCGGCGTACATCAGCTCGTCACCGCCCTGAACACCAACGCCCTCCACTTCGTAGTCTTGATTCGGGTCAAGCCCCTTGAGACGCAGGAATGACAGCGGGGCGTTCGCTTCGGCCAACACGCGGAAGTAGGCGACGAGCGCTTCTGTGCGGTCGGCAGAGACGAACATCCATGCTGCCTCGTTGCCCGCAAACGGACTTAACAGCCGATAAAACGTGCCAAACTGGACGAGGTGGCGCACGTCTTTGTAAAATGCCACTTGTTCTTTCATGATTGCCTTTTCTTTTTCCGTCAATTTCGTAATATCGAGCTCATAGCCGAAGTTGCCTGACATCGCGACATGGCCGCGCATATCAAGCGACACCACCCGCCCGACTTGGTGATTCGGCACCGCGGAGACGTGGGCGCCCATGGCGCTCACCGGGTAAACAAGGCTCGTGCCGTATTGAATTTTCAGGCGCGAGACGGCGTCGGTATTATCGCTCGTCCACGTTTGCGGCATATAGTAAAGCATCCCGGGATCAAACCGCCCCCCGCCTCCCGAGCAGCTTTCAAACAAAATGTGCGGAAAGCGCGTGGTGATCTCGCCCATGACGCGATACAGCCCAAGCATATAGCGGTGCGCTGTTTCGCGCTGCCGCTCGGGCGGCAGGGCAGCCGAGCCGATTTCCGTCATATGCCTGTTCATGTCCCACTTCACGTACGTAATTGGAGCGCTCGCCAACACGTTCGAGATCGTTTCGATCATATAATCGCATACATCTTGGCGGGAGTAATCGAGCACAAGCTGGTTCCGCCCTTCAGAGCGCGGACGGTTTGGCACATGGAGGCACCAATCCGGATGCTTCCGGTACAGCTCGCTGTTTGGCGACACCATTTCCGGCTCGATCCATAAGCCGAACTGCAACCCGAGCTCGTTTACTTGTTTCGCCAGTCCGTCTAGGCCGTTTGGGAGTTTGCGCCGATTGACCTCCCAATCACCGAGGGAACGATGGTCGTCGTCACGCTCGCCAAACCAGCCATCGTCAAGCACAAACAGTTCGATGCCCAGTTCCGCTGCTGTTTTCGCGATGTTGACGAGTTTTTCTTCGTTAAAATCGAAGTACGTCGCTTCCCAATTGTTGATTAAAATCGGGCGTTCGCGGTCGCGGAACATGCCGCGCGCCAGACGGGTGCGATATAGTTCATGATACGTTTGCGACATCCCGTTTAACCCTTGGTCGGAGTAAACCATGACCACTTCCGGTGTTTGGAACGATTCGCCCGGTTCCAATAGCCATGTAAAATCAAACGGGTTGATCCCCATCGAGACGCGAGCGGTGTGAAACTGGTCGACTTCGATTTGGGCGAGGAAGCTGCCGCTGTACACAAGGCTGAACCCATACACCTCGCCTTGGTGTTCATCAGCGTTTTTTCGCACGAGGGCAATGAACGGGTTTTGTTGGTGGCTGCTCGCGCCACGGCGGCTTTCGGCCGCTTGCCCCCCGGTCAGAAGCGGGCGCCGCTCGATCCAGCGTTCGCGCCCCCACGCTCCGGGAAGATGGATCCAGTCATCATCGGCGCACGGGAGATCGACGCTCATGCTGAGCGCCCGCAACAGCTTTAGGCGCTCACGCCCCTTGTTTTCGAAACGGGCTGAACGGGTCATGACATTCCATTTTTCGTAAACGGTGTATAATAGTGTAACCCGAAGGCCGATGGGCGCATCCTCAAGGACCACTTCCAGCGTTTCGGCTTCGTTCTCCTGCTCGACGTAAGTCGCTGGCAGCCCGTCAAGCGTTGGCTTCCCTTTGTAAATGCGGTGCGTCTTGTAGCGCAAATCCGTCACCGTCGAACCGTTCTCAAGCTGCACTTGATACGCCGGGGCACGGAAATCGGTGTTGCCGTAGGCTGGATACTCTTGGGGCAGCGTATCGAGCGAAAACGTGCGGTCGGATGGGTCGGGATTAGGGGAAAACGCGCGGTCCAACCGCGGAAACATCCGCGCGCCTCGAACATCACGCACCGCTTTTCCCCAATAGACATGAGCCAAATAGCCAGAGCGGAAAAGATGCATCACGTAGCTTGTCTTGCCCGCCCGCAAATGAAACAGTTTCATTTGCGGATTGTATGCAATCGCCATTCTCTTCCCTCACTTTGATTTTTTATTTAAATTTTACTTAATTTTTACGAAAAAATCCATCCAAAAAAAGCGCCCGAATGAGGGCGCTCATAATTTTTTACTGTTTATAGTCCGCTAATTCTGATCCTTCTCCTCCAATACCGCCTGCAGCAGTTCCTTGTCGAGTTCTTTCTCATACATGTCCCGCTCTTCCCCCGTCCACCCCAAATGCCGCGCCATAAACGCCACAACTGCCTCTTTCTCCCGCCGGACCGAATCGATGTCAAACAACAGCGCCCCGGTGCGGCGGATGAAGTAGTCGGTCGGTTTGACAGCCATTTCTTCCTCGATCGCATAAACGAGGCGGACAAACGTCTCCCGCGTTAAACTAGACGAGCGGTCGTATTGCCTGCTTAAAGCAAACAACCGATCAACGTTCGTGCCGTATTGTTTCGCGAGCCGCGCTCCCGCTTCTTTCGTTAATCCATAACGCGTTGCCTCTTCCGCTTTTTTGGCGATAAACGCCGACAACTCGTGCGAGCCGCCGACATCGCCGCCGGAGATCGGCAGCTGTTTCGTCTGGCATGGACGGAACGTTTTCCGCTCCTCTTTTTCGAGCTGCTTGGCGACAAGATCAACGACCGTTTCCGCCATTTTCCGGTAGCCGGTCAGCTTGCCTCCGGCGATCGTAATGAGCCCGGATGGCGATGTCCAAATTTCGTCTTTCCGGGAAATTTCCGACGGATCTTTCCCCTCTTCATAGATGAGCGGGCGGACGCCGGCCCAGCTCGACTCGACATCGGCGGCAGTAATGCCGACCGACGGGAACATATACTCGATGGCTTTCAATAAGTAATCGCGGTCTTCTTCCGTCATCGTCGGATGGGCGGGGTCGCTGTCGTAAAACGTATCGGTCGTGCCGACATACGTTTTTCCATCGCGCGGAATGGCAAACACCATCCGGCCGTCCGGGGTGTCAAAATAAACGGCTTGCTTGAGCGGAAACCGCTTTTGGTCGATGACGATGTGGACGCCTTTGGTCAGTTGGAGGTGTTTGCCGGTTTTCGAACCGTCTTTGTCGCGCAGCGCATCAACCCATGGTCCAGCAGCATTGACGACTTTTTTGGCGCGGATGTCATACACTCGTCCGCCGAGCAGGTCGCGGCAGCGGGCGCCGATGATGCGGCCGCGGTCATCGTATAAAAACTGTTCGGCCTTTGTATAGTTGACGGCGTCGGCGCCGAGTTCGACTGCTTTTTTGATTACTTCGATCGTCAAGCGGGCGTCGTCGGTCCGGTATTCGACGTAATAGCCGCCGCCAAGGAGCCCATCACGCTTTAAGAGCGGTTCTTTTTTCAACGTCTTCCGGGCATTAAGCATCGTCCGCCGCTCGCTTGGCTTGACGCCGGCCAGCCGGTCGTACAGCCAAAGGCCGACCGATGTGCTCCACTTGCCGAACGTCCCGCCGCGGTAAATCGGCAGCAGCATCCATTCCGGCGTCGTAACGTGCGGGCCGTTTTCGTAAACGATCGCCCGTTCGCGCCCGACTTCGGCGACCATTTTCACTTCGAATTGTTTTAAATAGCGCAAGCCTCCGTGAACGAGCTTCGTCGAGCGGCTCGATGTCCCGGCGGCGAAATCTTGCATTTCGACAAGCGCTGTTTGCATGCCGCGCGAAACGGCATCAAGAGCGATGCCTCCGCCAGTGATTCCCCCACCGATGACAAGTACATCGTACGTTTTTTCCCCCATGGCGTTCAACAACTCACTTCGCCGTCTGCTTGAAAACATCATTGATCGCTCCCTCCCGTTTAAAAAAGACAAAAAGAGACCATGACAAACACGATAAGCGTTCTGCCTACCATGTATGCATGGTCTCTCCATGTCTCCTGACTGATGATTAACTTGTTGGTTTTATTATAACAGATTGCCGCTCGTTTGGCTAGCTTGACGCATCAACGATTTCCACCGTCCTACTCATCGTGGCGCCGGTCGTAGTGGCGCCAGAGCGCTTCGTTTGACGTCGTCACCGCTGCGGCGCCGGCTTCTAGCGCCTGCTTGACATCGTCCGGGGTGCGAATGAGCCCGCCGGCGTAAATCGGCTTTCCGGTCCGCTCCTTCACCTCCCGGATGATGTGGGGCATCGCGCCCGGGATGACTTCAATATAGTCGGGATTTGTTTTGGCGATCAGCTGGTAGCTTTTCTCTAAAGCGTGCGAATCAAGCAAAAAGATGCGTTGCACGGCGAGGACGTGCTTTTGCCGCGCCTTCATAATGACGCTCGCCTTCGTCGAAATGAGGCCATGCGGGCGAAACTCTTGGCAAAGGTATTCCGCCGCATGTTCATCATGGCTCAGCCCTTGCACTAAATCGGCGTGGATGATGAGCCGCTTGCCGTGTCGACGCGCATAATCGAAGATGCTTTTGAGCTGGGCGATATGTACTTCGAGCAACACCCCGATTTCGTAGCCGCTCGCCAAAAAGGCATCAAACTGCTTCATCGTTTTCATAGCCGGAACAATTGGTTGTCTCATTTCCATGGCGTTCTCCCCGGTCTATCCTCTCATTTTATCGATCTCGTCTAAGCACGACAGCGACATCATTGTCCGCGGTTTGCATGTCGCGATTTTCACTCCGCGCTTGCGGAACTTTTCGACGACATGATGAATCGCTTTTTTGCCTGCCGCCTCTTCTTCGTGAAGATGCCCCATTGTCTCAACTCCTCTCCTATTCCGCTTTCGGAATGGCGAGCTTAACCGTTGTTCCTCGGCCGACTTCGCTTTCCATCGTAATTTGCCCGCCGTATTTATCGATCATTTCCTTGGCGATCGAAAGACCGAGCCCGGCTCCGCCCTGTTCGCGGCTGCGCGCCTTGTCGACGCGATAAAAACGCAAAAAGACGTTTTTCAGTTCTTCCTGCGGGATACCGATGCCATAATCGCGGATGGCGACCGTGACAAACGATTCTTCCTCGCGCAGCGAAAGAGCGATTTTTTTGACCCGTTGAGAATATTTTACCGCATTGTCAAGCAAAATGAACAGCAATTGTTCAAAATGATGTTTGGTGATCGCCACACGCGCCAGCGGTTTCTCCGGTTGGTCAACAATAAATTGAAAATCCGGATGCAAGACGCGGAAATTTTTCACGATTTGCCCGATGGCCGCGGCGGCATCAGTGGGCGCGATCTCTTTTGGCACTTCCATCGCCTCGGCGCGCGATAGGTCAAGCAGCTCAAGAACGAGGCGCTTCAACCGTTCCGCCTCTTTCACCGCCGCCTCAAGCGATTCTTCCAAAATCTCTGGATTGTGCTTGCCCCATCGCTGCAACAAAGAAAGATGGCCTTGTAAAATGGCGAGCGGCGTCCGCAATTCATGGGACGCATCCCCAACAAACTGCCGCTGCAAGGCAAATGAACGTTCAATTTCGTTCATCATGCTGTTGAACATCTGCATGAGCTCGGCGATCTCGTCGCGCGCTGAAGGCACATCGATGCGCTGCTTCAGCCCGTTGTTTTTGATGTCGGCCATCGTTTTCGCCAACGTTTTCAACGGCCGAATGAAGCTTTGCGCCACAAGCCGTCCGGCGAGCGCGCTCGCTGCCATGGCCGCCAAGCCGATCACCGTCATGATGACAAACATCGTGTTCGTCACTTGTTGGAATTTCGTCAGCCGACGGGCAATTTCAATCGTCCCGGACAAGTTTCCGACATGAAGCGGTTGGCGAAGCAGCAAAAACTGCTCATTGTTGATGAAATGTTCATCCATTTTCAGCTTGTCAGGCACGCCGCTCGGCCACAGCGACACCGCTGCGCCGTTGGAAACCGAGACGATGACGTTGCCGTCGCGGTCGGTGACGCGAATGAGCTGATAGCGCTCGTTCAGTTTTTCGAGAAACGAACGGCTACGGCGAATATCTTCCCATGATACATTACGTTTTTCGGCGTAATAAGTTTCAATTTCCGCCACAGTTTGTTCCATCGTTTTTTCTTCTTCATTGAGCAGCCATTGCCGCACAATATGGTATTGCAAAAACGTAAAAACAAAATACGTGATAAAAATCGCCCCAGCGGATAAAACGGTCAGCTTCCCTTTCAACGACAGACGATGGAGGCGAAGCCGCTTCATGGCCGCATCACATATCCTGCGCCGCGCACCGTTTGGATGTACCGTTCTTTGTCATGTTCGTCAAGCTTTTGCCGCAAATAGCGGACATAAACGTCGACAACGTTCGTCTCCACTTCGGTGTCAAACCCCCATACTTTCTCAAGCAGCACGTCGCGCGTCAACACGACATTGATATTTTGCATAAAGGCGACGAGCAAATCGTATTCCCGTTTCGTCAACTCAATAAATGCATCCCCTTTTTTGACCATGCGCGCCTGCATATCGACGACTAAGTCTTTAAACACCAACACTTGTCCGTCCGGTTCAGGACGAACGCGGCGAAACAAAGCGCGGATGCGGGCGAGAAGCTCTTCAATGGCAAACGGCTTGACGATATAGTCATCCGCTCCGTTATCCAATCCCATGACGCGGTCAAATACGCTGTCGCGCGCCGTGATCATGATAATCGGCGTCGGTTTCGCCGCCCGAATGCGGCGGCAAACTTCCATGCCGTTTAAACTCGGCAGCATGACATCAAGCAAGATGAGATCCCACGGTTCCGAAAGAGCGAGTTCAAGCCCTTCACGCCCATCCCCGCACACATGCACATCGAATCCTTCATGTGTCAAGTCAAGCTCCAAAAATCGAGCCAACCCCGTTTCATCTTCCAGCAATAAAATCCTTCCGTTCATCGGCCGTTCCTCCTCTCCTGCGTCTATTTCTTTTCCTCTGCGCCGGCCTTACATTCATTTTACTACAAAAAAGCCAATCGCCGGTGGCAATCGGCCGTCGAAATGAAACAGGCGGCTGTGTTCGCCGCCTCGCTTCGGGCAGGTTCTAAAACAGCCGCCCGCCTTTGCGTGCCTTTCGCCAAGCTGGGCCCGGCGCACGCCTCAACCGCTGTCCACATGGAGATTCCCGCTACGAGTGGCGGTCAACAAACCAGTCGACGATGGCCTGAACGATTTCAAACGCTTGGTAGGAAAGAAGCGACACAGCAGTTCCGGAGAAAAACAATGTCAAAAGCCAATGAATCCAATGCATGGCACTGCTCCCTCCCTCATCGACAGTGGAGTCATTATATCCGCTGCAAATGAAATCCACATGAAAAAACGCTAAAAAACGCGGAGTGACTTTTTTGTTTTCCGTACATACATTGAAAGTGAATCGCATTGCCGATCAATGGCTGCCAACTGCCAGGGCGGTATGGCCGAGCAGCGTCGCCCGAATGCGGCAAATCGGCTACTTCGAAAAAAGGAAAGAGAGGGGAGCGCGATGAATGAACCGTTTCAACCGCCGGCCGGCGGAGGAGGGGATCACCCGTTCCACCATTTGCGGAAAATGGTGAATCAATGGTTTGATGAACGGCCGCTGCAAAAATTGCTTGAAACGCTTGATGACTACTTCGCGCAAACATTTGCTGAAGCGTACATCCCGGTCGAGGTGAAAGAAACGAAACGCGATTACCAAATCATCGTCCGGCTGCCCGAGATCAAGCGGGAGCAAATCAGCTTGCAATGGCACGAAGACGGACTGCAACTCGTCATCGATCATCAGGAAACCATCGAATCGGCCGACGACAACGGTCATGTATACGAGCGGCGGCAGGCGCGGCGGCGCGTGACGAGGGTGATTCCGTTTCCATATCCGGTTGCCGAACATGAGGTGAAAGCGTCGTTCCAAAACGGCACGCTCATCATCCGGCTGCCGCAAAAGCGAAAATACATTGACATTGAGTAAAAGCTTGAATGCCGTGAAACCAACGCGTTGGGCCGGGAAAATGAGCGAAGGAACGGTCCAACCATAGATCCTGCAGACAGCCGGGCCGACAAAACGCCTTATGCACCCTCCTTACTTCGAGGCGCTTCAAAGACGCGCCCGTTGTCGGCCGAGGCCATTCATAAAAAAGCCGTTCCCAACATGGGGAGCGGCCTTTTTGCATTCGGATTCTACTGTTTGTGCGACGGGCTTCCGTACCGGTTGTTGTTCTCCGGTGTCGGATCTTTTTGGATGTCCCATTCTTTGGCAATTTCTTCGCGATGGTTTGGGTATTTATTTTTCCGTTTCCGATTGTCGTTGCGGTTCGTCACCGTCTGTTCACCCCCTTGCCGTTTGCCATTAGCTTGCGCGTTTTTCCGCCGCATAAACGAGACATACATACTTTCGCCGTCGGTAAGCTACGCTACTTGGTAGGAGGTGCAAAACGAATGGCGAAACTGCCCGATTTTCAACAGCTGAACGACCGGTTGATCAATGAGCCGTCCGATGAACCGATGCTGGTGATTAAAACGAACCTTGATCCAGATCGCGTCACGGAAGAAAATCCATATGCGAAAGGCAAAACAAACGTCAGCCGAACGTTTGCTTCTTTTTTTGAAGGGGGCGAACCGTGATGGAACAAACGCTCGCCTATTTGCGGGAAATTTTGTCTAACTACTTGGATAGCCACGATGACACGCCAAAACGCATCTACAAAAAGCTGATCAGCAAACCGTACCGGGGCGAGGGGGAGTTTGTCCGCGACTTGACGCAAGAGGAGAGCGCTTTTTTGGACCGCATTTTGCCCCATGAAATCTGCTACGCGATGGATGAGCGCGATTACGAGCGCGTCTATCAGCTGAATGAAGTGTACGAGCTGCTTATGTAACGGCGTGAAAGCCGCCCCCGACCGCGCAAGGGAGCGGCTTTCTCATTTTTTAAACGTGCTGAGCAGCCCTTTTAACATGCTGTTCACTTGGTTGACCGTATTGATCATCTGCCCCATCGTGCTCATCATTTTGTTAATATCGTACGTCCCGTCGTTGTTTTTAAACTGGGCAAGAAAAGACGGGCGCGGTGGCGGCAGCAGCGGCCCCGGCTTCGGGTACGGCGTCGGGTGCGAAGGCATGGAGGCATGGAATGGCGAAGCGTAGGACCAGTGAGCGGGCGCGGACGGAATGTATGAAGGCCAATGGTCGTAATAAGGCCAATGACCGCCTAGACTGTATGGCCCATGAACGGGCGGCGGCGAAACCGGGCGCGGATAGCGGTACATGTTCGTTCTCCCCCATTTTTGATCGTCGATTTCCCCCTCGTAGGCAAAGGGGGTAGGCTGCCACTAGTATATGTGCCAATACCTAGCGGCGTGCGCGTGGACATGTCATCTCTTGTCGGAAGTTTTAATTTTCGGAAATCGCTTTTCCCCCGTATTTTCATGGTACGATGTAAAAAAGGGGAAGGGGGAAAAGCATCGATGAGCATTGCTGAATTGAAATATAAGTTCATGGCGGTCAAACATTGCGAACCGGCTGAGGCGAACGAACTGCTCGATTTTGCCCGCCGCCTTTATTTGCGCGGGGAGATTTCGCTCGCCGAGTACCGCGACTTAGTGCGCGAGTTGGAAAAAGCCGGCGCCTGTCAGCCGGATGAAGCAGGAGAATACGCCGGACTGTAGGCCTCGAGGGAGCTTTTCCCTTCTTTTTTTTGCATATTTCCCGCCCAAACGCCCCATCGTAATATAAAGGGGGTGTTGTGCAATGGGCCGAGGCGTGCATTTTAACCATAAACGGAAAGGCCATGACCACGAAAAACCGAAACATGGAGAACCAGCGCCGCCAAAACATACCGAACGGGTCGAATATGAAATCAACACCGTCGCCACCGCTGAGAGCGGCCCTGTTTCGATCACAACTGGAAAAGACACATAAGGCAAAAAAGCTGTCTCCCTCAGCAAAGGAGACAGCTTTTTGGTTATCGGATCAAAGCATCGCTCGCTTTTCGGCCTAGCTTGTTTCGCCAAGCCGCTCTCTGACAAGGGCGAGCGTATACGCAACGGACTGGCTGTACTGTTTGATGCGGCGCTCTGGGACGGACGGATAAAATGCCTCCACGCTCAGTTTTGCCATCTGATCGACCGCCGCTTCAATTTGCCGCTCGTGAACGTATTTCGGCTGCGCTTGGCGAATCCAGCGGAAAGCGGCCGCTTTCCACCGTTCGGCGGCCGCCTGCACTTCCTCCGCGAACGGTTTGACTTCAGCAAAAAAGTCGGGCTCTTGATTCCGCGCGCGGGCGCGCCGGGCGATCGCCAACAGCCGTTCATTGTACTCATGAAGCTGTTCCGTCAGCACTTTCAGCTCTTCTTCCATGACGGCCTCCTTGCGTATAGCGATGAACTTAGTTTCGTGTAAGTACAGATCCGGAATGCCCGTGAGCGGTTTGACGCCGTTTGTCTATGTTTCATCATATCATAACGGCATTCATCATATCATAACGGCATGCTTACGCCAAATACAGTTTCGATGAAAGCCGCAGCTCGGCTTCACCTCTCCTCCCGTCAAGCCGCCGTTCTACACCGGCGATTCGCCCTTCGAGCTGCCCGAGCTGCTCTTTATTTTGGGCATAACGTTCTTCAATCACATCAGCGATGACTTTTTCCATTTTAGCATCCACTTGCTCAATGAGCGCGACAATTTCCTCAAGCTGCTTTTCAATTTCTTCTTTTTTGACCAGCCGTTTTCCCATTCCTTCTCCCCCATTTCTGGCATGATGATATTCCATTCGCGGCGGGAAGAACAACTCCCTGCCGCAGCGACAAAAGTAGAACAGATTCGGCAAAGAAAGTGAGGAGCGGCCGCCATTCGACAACGATGGCAGCGGGCGTCCCGTTGGAAAAGAAAAAGGGCGCATATTGCTTGGGCGTATGGTATAATAAAAACCATTCAAAGGAGATGAACGCGATGGCACTCAAATACCCGGGCGGAAAAGAGTATCGCGGAAACAAGCCGAGCGCGGCGCGCCGGCCGATGGCGGCCGATTACGCCAACCGCGGCATGACGCTCGAAGAAGACTTAAACGCGACGAATGAATATTACCGGGAGCACGGCATCGCCGTCGTCCATAAAAAACCGACCCCGGTGCAAATCGTCCGCGTCGACTACCCGAAACGGAGCGCCGCTGTCATTAAAGAGGCGTACTTCCGACAGGCGTCAACGACCGACTACAACGGCGTCTACCGCGGCAAATACATCGACTTTGAAGCGAAGGAAACAAGGAACAAAACGGCGTTTCCGCTGAAAAATTTCCATGCCCACCAAATCCGCCATATGGAACAAGTCATCGCCCATGGCGGCATTTGCTTTGCCATTTTGCGCTTTTCTGCGCTGAATGAAACGTACTTGCTTGATGCCTCCCATTTAATCGCCTGCTGGAACGAACAAGAAGCTGGCGGGCGGAAGTCGATTCCGAAACGGGAGATCGAGCGGTGCGGGCATTACATCCCGCTTGGCTACCAGCCGAGAATTGATTATATTAGTGTAGTAGAAAACGTGTACTTCACCGTGTAAGGTGAAAACTTGTAAGAAAGGCAGGATTTGCTTATGTCTGGTGAATATCGTTCTCGTTTGGAACGAAAGCAGGCAGCGAAACAGGCGAAACAAAAGAAGGCGAAAAAGAAAAAAGGAGCATCGTGGTTGAAAACGATCGCCATTGCCATATTGCTTATGATCGCCATCGGAGCGGCGGGCGGCGTAGCGGCGTTCGCCTACTTCGTCAAGGACGCCCCCCCGCTCGATGAGGCGAAGATTAAAGACCCGCTCTCTTCAACCGTATACGATATGAACGGGAAAAAAGTCGCCGAACTTGGCGGTTACAAGCGAACGTACATTTCATATAAAGACGTGCCGAAAGTGCTCGAAAACGCGGTGTTGGCAACGGAGGACGCCCGCTTTTACGAACATCACGGCATCGATATCGTCCGCTTAGCTGGCGCTGTCGTCGCCAATATTCAAGAAGGATTCGGGGCGGAAGGCGGCAGCACGATCACCCAGCAGGTGGTGAAAATGACGTTCCTGTCATCGAAAAAAACGTTGGAACGGAAAGCGCAAGAAGCGTGGCTCGCCCTGCAGCTTGAGCAAAAATATTCGAAGCATGAAATTTTAGAAATGTACTTGAACAAAATTTATTATTCGGACGGCATTTACGGCGTCGCTCGGGCGGCGGAATATTACTTCGGCAAGACGAATTTAAAAGAGTTGACGCTCCCGGAAGCGGCGCTCTTAGCCGGCATGCCGCAAAGCCCGAACCGATACAATCCGTACGACCATCCGGAGGCGGCGAAAAAACGGCGCGATACCGTTTTATCGCTCATGGCGAAACACGGCTTCATCAGCCAAGAAGAAGCGGAGAAGGCGAAACAAGTGCCGATCAAATCGATGCTTGCTGAGCGGAAAAAACCGCAAAGCTCCGTGCCGTATGACGCCTTTATTGACGAAGTGATCAAAGAAGTGACCGACAAAGCGAACGTCAACGTCTTTGAAGACGGGTTGAAAATTTACACAACGCTTGATCAAGAGGCGCAGTCGTACGTCGAAAACTTATTAAACTCGAAGCAATACTTTACTAATAAAAAAGACTTGCAGTCGGCCATCGCCCTCGTCGATACGAAAACAGGCGCCATTCGCGCCTTAGGCGGCGGACGCAACCGCGACGACGTCGAGTTCGGCTTCAACTATGCCATTCAGCCGGTCGGCCAGCCTGGTTCGGCGATTAAACCGATTTTAGACTACGGACCGGCCATTGAATATTTAAAATGGTCAACCGCGCACATCATCGTTGACGAGCCGTACACGTATTCAAACGGCACACCGATCCGCAATGCCGACCGGGATTACAAAGGACCGGTGACGATGCGCTATGCGCTCACCTGGTCGCGCAACATCCCGGCGTTAAAGGCGTTCCAAGCGGTCGGCAAGGAACGAGCGAAAGAGTTTGCCAACCGGCTTGGCATGGGCTTTGATAACGTAGAGGAGGCATACTCGATCGGCGGGGTCGCTCGCTATGTGTCGCCGCTGCAAATGGCTGGCGCTTACAGCGCCTTCGGCAACAATGGTGTGTACACAAAGCCGTATGCGGTGACGAAAATCGTCTTCCCCGACGGCACGGAAATGGATTTAAAGCCGAAGCCGAAACGAGTCATGCAAGACTACACAGCATATATGATTACCGATATGTTGAAATCGGTCGTCCGCTCCGGTACAGGACAAAGCGCCAACATTCCGGGGCTTGAGCTGGCCGGCAAGACGGGGACGACCAACTACGGCGAGGATGGCGCCAAATTTGGCCTCACGGAACGCGACGTTCCAGACAGCTGGTTCGTTGGCTACACACCGAACTATACCGCCGCTGTCTGGACCGGTTTTAGCAAACGAAGCAGCACCGCAGATCTCAGCAAGGAAGAACAAAGAATTTCGCGCTCGCTCTTTAAAGCGCTCATCTCGCACATTGACGACGGCAGCGGGGAATTTGAGCGGCCGGACAGCGTAGTGAGACTGCCGATTAAAAAAGGCACGAATCCGCCAAAACTGGCAAGCAAACATACGCCGGAAAGCGAAATTACGTATGAGCTGTTCGTGCGCGGCACTCAACCGACAGAAGTAGCCAAAGACGAACCGAAAGAGCTGCCATCGGTCAAAGGCTTAATCGCCTCGTATGACCAAGCCGCCAATGTGATTTCTGTCACTTGGTCGTACGATGAACAGACCGACAATACGCTCTTTGAAGTGCGCATCAAAGATCACCAAGGCCATACGGAAACGGTGACAACGAAAGACTTGGCTGTAACGATCGCGAACCCGGCGCCAGGCGCTTCGTACACGATTGCCGTCTACGCGAAAGAGGGCGACCAGATCAGCAAGCCGGCAATCACAAGCGTCCAGATCCCTGGCGGCGGGCAAGGCGATGAAACGAGCCCATCAACACCGGACGGAGCAAACGATGGCGAGGATGGCGGTTCCCCTGATGACAACGACGGCAATCACGGGGGCGATGGAAATAACGGGAACAATGGAAACGACAGCGGCGATGACGGTGGGGAAGATGGCAATGATGACGGAGACGCCGATCAAGGAGGCGGCAATAATAATGGCGGTGCAACCACGCCGACGACGCCAGTCACTCCACTGACGAAAAGCGGAAACGGTCTCGGCGTGAAAATCGGAAACCGTCAATAATCGCCAAGCCATGCATCAAAAAAAAACGGATGGCCCATTTATCGGGTCGTCCGTTTTTTCATCGCCATTTGTTTGCAAACGAGCTTCTCTGTCTCGATAAACAGCTCACGAAGCTGGACAAACGCGGGGTATACATCCGGACGGCGGAAAATAAATTGCAGCCGCTCCACGGCGTTGGCGGGTTTATGCGGCAGTGCCGCCACCATCTCCTCCCAACGGACCACATTGGCTGCCGGCCGACCGTTCAGCCAGCAGAGCGCCGACAGCAAATATGCCACCCCGCGCACGATCGGGCCGCGGGCGGCGCGACGGTCGCGGCGGGCGAAGCAGCGCTCGAGTTCCTCCTTTTCTTCGCGCCAAAGGGCGACGAGCGCCGGCAGCGATCGTTCGATCTCCTCCCACGGCAGCGGAGAAACACGGACGATATCGTAATAAAACGGCACGTGTTTCATCAGGCGCGGAAACGGTTCAGCCGGAAGCTTGTCAAGCATTTGCCCGTCCGGGAAAAAGAGCGGATGGGCGAACTCAGTCGGCACGCGCACGTTCCTTCTCCCGCTTTCGCATCCGTTTTTTTCCTTCACGGCATAAATGAAGGAGCGGACATACGGGGCATTGCGGCGCCTGCGCTTTGCAATGGTAGCGGCCGAAAAAAATCATCCGATGGTGGGTGATCGACCATTCCTCTTTTGGAATTTTTTTCATCAGCGCTTGTTCGACTTCGAGAACTGAGTCGTTCCAGCGGCAAAAGCCAAGCCGTTTGCTGACGCGCTCGACGTGCGTGTCAACGGCAATGGCCGGCACGCCAAACGCCACAGACACAACGACATTCGCCGTCTTCCGCCCGACGCCGGGCAGCTTCATCAATTCGTCGCGGTCGCGCGGCACTTCGCCGTCATACTCCTCAATTAACATCGCGCACAGCTTTTGAATGTTTTTCGCTTTGTTCCGGTATAGGCCGATCGAACGGATGTCCTGCTCCAGCTCTTCAAGCGGCACGGCGATGTAGTCGTAAGGCGTTCGGTATTTTTCAAACAGCCGCTTCGTCACTTTATTGACGAGCGCATCGGTGCATTGCGCCGATAGGACGACCGCGATCAACAGTTCAAACGGGTTGCGGTGCACGAGCTCGCAATGGGCATTCGGAAACATGTTGGCCATCTCATCCAAACAGTAGCGGATTTGCTGCTTCGTCAACACCGGCCTCCTCCTCCTTTCACAACGCTTGGTCAACTGATCGTTGGCCAAACAAAAACGAGAGACAGCGCCTCTCGTCTATGAGTCAAGCCAGTTAAAAAACGGAATCGTCTGCTTAAATTCCCCTGTCGCCTGTTTCTCCGGGCGGGTGAACGGTTTCGGCTTGCGGAATTTTTTGCCGTAATCGTGCGCCTGTTCGATCGTCCGGATGCCGTTTTTTTTCCACTCGAACAAAATGCGGTCGATGTAGCGGAAATTCAATTTCCCTGACAGCACCGCCTCGCGCAGCGCCGCCTTAATGATGGCCGGCTCATGGCCGTCTTGGTCGATCCACATCGAGAGCGTTTCGCACTCAAATGGGGAAAGCGGGCGGCCAAATTCCTGCTCAAATATCGTATACAAACTTTCCTCTTCTTCCTGCTGGCCGATCTGCCCGTCCTTGGCGGCCTGTGCATACAAATGGTGCACCAATTGCTCCCAAAGCGGCTCCAGCGTATATTTTTCGCCGCGAACGCCGCGTTCGTCCGTATGCTCCTCGATGCCGACCATTCCTTTTTGCAACAGCCGGCGCACCATCTCCATGCATTCCGCCGCCGGAACGGTCATTTTCTCAGCCAGCTCGGCCGGTGTCGGGAAGACGACGCCTTCTTCAAAAAACGATTGCATGTGCAAAAGCAAGACGAGCTCCCCTTCACTCAAACCGAGCCGCTTGTAATGGTTCAGCAACAGTTTCGGGACGACAACGCTTCCTTGCGCCAGCCATTCGGCCACCTTTTTCTTTTCCATGCCGATGCACCTCAACTATAGTATAACATGACACTGGCGAAAAAACCCCCTTTTTGCAGGGGGTTTTTTACGGATAGAGACGGTTGAGCAACCGCGGGAACGGGATCGTTTCGCGCACATGCTCAATGCCGCAAATCCAAGCGACGGTGCGCTCGAGGCCGAGCCCGAACCCGGAGTGCGGCACGGAACCGTATTTGCGCAAATCTAAATACCATTTATATGCCTCAAGCGGCAAATGATGCTCCTTAAGGCGCTGCTTTAGCAGCTCATAATCGTGAATGCGCTCGGAGCCGCCGATAATTTCCCCGTATCCTTCCGGCGCGATTAAATCAGCGCACAATACGACATCCGGGCGGTTCGGGTCCGGCTGCATATAAAACGGCTTTAACGATGTCGGGTAGTGAGTGATAAACACCGGCTTGTCGAAGCTTTCAGCAATGGCCGTCTCATGCGGCGCGCCGAAGTCATCGCCCCATTCGATGTCGGTAAACCCTTTGTCATGCAGCAGCTTGATCGCCTCGTCATACGTCAGGCGCGGAAACGGCGGCTTAACAAGCTCGAGTTTGGCGGCGTCGCGCTCAAGGCGGCCAAGCTCAAGCCGGCAGCGGCTAAGCACCGACTGAACGAGATAGGAGACATACTCTTCTTGCAGCCGCAAATTGTCTTCAAATTCATAAAACGCCATTTCGGGCTCGACCATCCAAAACTCGATCAAATGGCGGCGCGTTTTCGACTTTTCGGCGCGGAACGTCGGGCCGAACGAAAACACTTTGCCGAGCGCCATGGCTGCTGCTTCCATATATAGCTGGCCGCTTTGCGATAAATACGCATCCTCATCAAAATATTTCG
Source organism: Geobacillus sp. 46C-IIa (assembly GCF_014679505.1). Taxonomy (GTDB): domain Bacteria; phylum Bacillota; class Bacilli; order Bacillales; family Anoxybacillaceae; genus Geobacillus. The sequence goes on along the minus strand of NZ_CP061474.1, from coordinate 1,174,387 downwards.
TATGGAACAGCTCGGTTGTCCCTTCCGGCGCGCTGCCGGTCAAAATCGGTGCATCGACTTTGACGAAGCCGCGGTCGTTAAAAAACTCGTACGTCGCCCGAATCAGCTCGTTGCGGATTTTCATGATCGCATGCTGGCGCCGCGAACGAAGCCAAAGGTGGCGATGATCCATTAAAAATTCAACACCGTGCTCTTTTGGCGTAATCGGATAATCGACCGCTTCATCGATCACCTCTAAATTCGTCACCGACAGCTCATAACCGAACGGCGAACGCTCATCGACGCGCACCGTGCCGGTCACATAAAGCGATGTTTCTTGCGTCAGCGTTTTCGCACGTTGAAACACCTCTTCCGAAACGTTCGCCTTTTCAACGACTCCTTGAATAAAGCCCGTCCCATCACGCAGCTGCAAAAAGGCGATTTTTCCGCTCGAGCGCTTGTTCGCCAACCAAGCGCCGATCGTCACTTCTTGACCTACATATTGGTTCACTTCAGCAATCGTCGTTTTCACGTACACATTCCCTCCAATGATCGACACGTCCATCATTCGCTATTATACCGTTCTGCCGAAACAGCGGCAACGGCCATGCCCCTCTTAGCCGGCTCGGCACAACGATAGAAAACGGTGCGCAGCGGCCGCCGGTGAAACCCGCACGCCCAGCTGCGCTTCGCGAAATACAGCGGGCGCGGAAAAAGCGGCTTTGCTTGAGGCAAAGCCGCCGCCTGTTAAGCGCGTGCTTCCATAAACCGGCGAATGCGTTCGACCGCAGTTTCGAGTGCATCGAGCGATGTCGCGTATGACAAGCGAACGTTATCCGGCGCCCCAAATCCGGAGCCGGGCACAAGGGCGACTTTCGCCTCTTCGAGCAAGGCGGCGACAAACTCGTCGACCGTGCGGCAGCCGGCCATCGCGGCCGCTTCGCGCGCGTTCGGGAACAAGTAAAACGCCCCTTGCGGCTTGACGCACGTGAATCCCGGAATTTGCACGAGCTTGTCGTAAATGATATTCAGCCGCTGTTCAAACGCCCGGCGCATTTGTTCCACCGGCTCCTGCGGCCCGCTGTAAGCGGCAATGGCTGCGTATTGGGCAATCGACGTCGGGTTGGATGTGCTATGGCTTGCCAAATCAGTCATCGCCTTAATGACGTCTTTCGGTCCCGCCGCATAGCCGATGCGCCAGCCCGTCATTGAATGCGACTTCGATACGCCGTTGATGATGACCGTCTGCGCCTTCAGCTCCGGCGACAACTCGGCGATCGACACATGTTTCGCCCCGCCGTAAATCAATTTTTCATAAATTTCGTCGGAAACGATCAATACGCCATGCGTCAGGCACAACTCACCAAGCGCCTTCAACTCTTCGGCCGTGTAAATCATGCCGGTCGGGTTGCTCGGCGAGTTGATGATGACCGCCTTCGTCCGCGGCGTGATCGCCTGTTTCAGCTGCTCCGGCGTAATTTTAAAATCGTTTTGTTCAAGCCCTTCGACATAAACCGGAACGCCGCCCGCCAGCTTCACTTGTTCCGGATAGCTCACCCAATACGGCGTCGGAATGATCACTTCGTCTCCTTCATCAAGCAACACTTGAAACAGTGTGTAAAGAGCGTGCTTCGCTCCGACGCACACAATCACTTCAGCCGGCTCATAATCCAAGCCTTGGTCGCGGGCGAATTTTTTTATAATTTCCGCCTTTAACGCCGGCAACCCTCCCGATGGCGTATATTTCGTATGCCCTTCGTTCATCGCCTTGATGGCGGCCTCAAGAATGTGCTGCGGCGTATTGAAATCCGGTTCGCCGGCTCCGAGGCCGATCACGTCATGCCCGGCCGCTTTCAGTTCTTTTGCTTTTGCCGTGATGGCCAATGTCGCCGATGGCGTCAGCGATGCCACCCGTTTTGCCAATCTCATCGTTTCTTCCCCCTCATATGCTCAACGTTGAAAACTGTACCTCTTCAGAAACGCGCCATCCGCAAAATGGAGGTAATAAAACGAATACCTTCCTTCTGCATCAATATATGTCAACTCCCAAAGAGGCACGCCTTTTTCCATGCCAAGCGTCGCGTCAATCATTTGCTGCGGATGTCGGTTGCGCTGTAAAATGGCGCGCGCTTCCGCCTCGCTAATGCCGCTGTCCGCTCTCTTGACGACGATATCCCCCTCTTTTTCCGGCACCCAAACGACGATGTCCGTTTCCCCTTGCTTCGTCCGGCCGATGAATACGGTGCATGCTTCCTCCCCATAATATGTATAGACTTTCTTCACGTCGACGAGTCCGGCTGCTTCCTTCGCCCGTGCGAGCGCTTTTTCCACCATGGACCGTTTTGGCGCCATCGCCTCACCGTAAATCGACCATGCTTGCCAAATGAGAAAACTAAAAACAATGAGAGCGAACCATCCCCACTTTTTCATGACGATCACGTCCGATAAATCGTAAAGACCGCTTGGCGTTTGTCGTTTTCATCCAAAGCAAGGCCAAACATCAAATTGTCGCGCTTCAGCGTTCGGTTCAAGCAGTCAACGATTTTGTACAAATCGTCGGAGTGCTGGATTTTGACGGTGGCGAGCACTTCAATTTTGCTTTCCATTTTCGTTGCTTCCTCCTGTGCGGCGCAAATTTTGTTACTTATACACGCCGGCAACTCCGGCAACAATACAAATACAGTAAGGTTATGATCACAGTTGCGCTTCTTCACGCCTCTGCGGCCGAGCCGGCGAAGCCAAACAGCGAGACCGCAAGCTGCCATCGCAGTTGTGCTTCTTCCCTATTATAGCAGGTTTATCCGACCATTTCATAACAAATTTGCCCGCCTACACCGCCAACGCAAAATTGCCTCTTTCCCGCCCCGCCGCGCGCGGGGCGTTTTTTTGCCGGCTGCCATCTTTAGATTGCACCGTTTCATTTCACTTTATGAGGGCAAAACCGCTGCTTGGTGAAAGCGAACTTCCCTTTGTGCAGCCATCCACCCTGCCCGTTTCTAAAAACGAAGCCGGCGGCTTAGCCATCCGCCTTGCTTGTGTGATCAAAGCGAAACTCCCGTCATCGAGCGCCGCCTTTTCGCCTTCCGAAAACTAGCCCGCCGTTCACCCAGCTTGTCTCATAAAAGCCAGTCGCTTGCTTTATCAAGCAGCTCGGAAAGCGCCCCCTCATATACCGAAAGCGGCGGCAGTGAAGCGAGAAAATCGGTCCCGTACGAAGCGGCGGTCAGCCGGCGATCGAGCACAAATACGGCTCCTTTGTCACGCTCGGTGCGGATGAGGCGGCCAAATCCTTGCTTAAAGCGGAGCACCGCCTCGGGAAGTGACAACTCGTAAAACGGGTCGCCGCCGGCGGCGCGAATCCGCTCACTTTTCGCCTCCATCACCGGATCGTCTGGAGGCGCAAACGGCAAGCGGGCGATAATGAGGACATCGAGCGCCGAACCCGGCAAATCAATCCCTTCCCAAAAGCCGCTCGTCCCAAACAGCACGGCGTGATCAAACTGCAAAAATGTTCGCAAAAGCTTTGCCGGGCTGCCGCTTTGTATCCCTTGGGCAATCAACACGAACGGCTCATCTGCTTCTTCCGTTTTCAGCGCCTCAGCCGTCATTTTCAACAGCTCATACGACGGGAACAACACAAGCGTCCGCCGGCCGACGCGCCGGGCGATCGAGAGCACGGCCGCGGCCGCCGCTTCGGCGTACGCCTCAAGCGGCACGGCGGAAACGAGCGGCAGATCCGTCGGCACAAACAGCGCGGCTTGCTCCTCATAGCGAAATGGCGCCGGAAACGAGCGGCAGAGCGGGTAAAAATCGTCCAGGCCGAGGCGCGCCGCCATATAGGCGAACCGGCCGCGAACGGCGAGCGTCGCTGACGTTAAAATCACGCTCCGTTTTTTCATAAACAGCCGGTCAGCGAAAAAATCAGCAAGATCGACTGGTTGCGAATAAAGCCGGACCGCGTTCGCCGCCCCTTTTTCATCGGCTTCGATCCAGCGGACGGTCCCCGGCTCCGCCTCGGTCAGCAGCTGAACGAGGGCGTCTATTTGCTGATTTAGCGCCGCAAGGTCAGCTGCGAGCGAGGCGGACAGTGTTCCATCGTCGGTTGCAGCGGATGCCAGAAGCGGTTTTGCCTCCCCAACCAGCGCCGCCGCCAGATCACGCAGACGCCAACATAGCTCAACGGCCGCCTGCCACGTCCGCCCGCACTCGTCCACCGGCGAAAAACGGCAACGGCAACGCCCGGCCCGCGCCGGCTTTTTCCCTAGCGCATAGCGGCGCAGCAAGCGGAACAGCTCGTCCCCTTCAAATTGCAGCCCTTCAAGGTGCCGCTGGCAGCGGGCGAGAACGTCTCTCGCTTCGCCTTGCTCCGCTTCCAGCCATTTCGTGATCGTTTGCACCATTTTAGCGGTTGACAGCCGAAATGACACATAGTCGATCCGCTCACCAAAATAACGGGCAGCGATCTCCTCAAGCCGATGCGCCTCATCAATGACGAGATAACGAAACGGCGGCAAAAGCGGCGTTGAAGCAGTCAAATCATGAAGCAAAAACGCATGGTTCGTAATGATGAGATCGGCCTGTTCGGCCCGCCGTTTCGCCTGCGCGAAAAAATGATGCCGCCCGCCGTCTTCCTCCTCGCCAATGGCGAGCGCTGACAGCGAGAGACGGGCCCCGGACGATACATTCAATTCATCCAAATCGCCGCTGTCTGTCTCAAGCAGCCAGACAAGCAGCTGGCATTTCAAAAGCGCCGCATCGTATGTGTCGTTCGGCTCAGGCAAAAACGAAGCGAACTTGTCAAGGGAAAGGTAGTTTTGCTTCCCTTTCAAGACGGCGACGCGGAGCGGGGCCGTCACAACTTGCCGCAGCACCGGCCAATCGCGGCGGATGAGCTGCTCTTGCAGCTGGAGTGTATGCGTGCTGATGACGACCCGTTCTTGTCGCTCGCAGGCAAAAAAGGCGGCCGGGATGAAATAGGCGAGCGACTTGCCAAGCCCGGTTCCCGCCTCAATGAGCGCATGCTGGGACGTAGATAACGCCTCATAGACGAGCTGCATCATTTCCCATTGCCCTTCACGCCGCTTGTAGCCGGGAAGCGGGAGGGGCGGCGCTTGTTCGTAAAAAGCGGCAAACGAAACTGAAGTGGGGCGCTCTCCGCCATCATCCAACTCTGGTTTTCCGCCGTCCGGTTTTTTTAGCGCGATGCCGCGGTAGAGGGCGACCGTACTATCCGTTGGCGCTTCTTTCTGTTTTTCGGCGATGGCGACATCAAGAAGCGAGTAAATATCGCTTTTCAAATGACGGGCAAGGCGTCGGAGCTGTTCAAGCGTCACAAGCGGAAGGCGGCCAAGCCGCTCAAGCAAAGCGATGAACAGCTTGGCGGTCACTTCCGCATCGCTGTCCGCTTGATGCGGGCGGTCATGGCGGAGGCCAAGCTGTTTCGCCAAGTCGCCGAGCTTATAGCTTTCCGCTGTCGGCAGCACGATGCGGGCAAGCTCGACCGTATCGATCGTCGGACCGGCAAACGGCGGCCGGCCGGCCCGTTCGAGTTCGGCTTGCAAAAACGGCAAATCAAAATCGACGTTATGGGCGACAAAATACGCGCCATCCATCATCGCCGTGATCTCCGCCGCCTTGTCGGCAAACAGCGGCGCTCCTTCCACCGTCTCTTCGTCGATGTTCGTCAGCTGTTGGATGAACAGCGGAATCGGTTGTTCCGGGTTAAAGAAGCTGGCAAACCGCTCGACGATCGAGCCGTCTTCAACGACCGCCATGCCGAGCTGGATGATCCGGTCGCCTTTTTTTGGTCCGTTTCCGGTTGTCTCTAAGTCGATAATGACAAAGCGCATTGCCATAAACGATCACCTCAAAACGAAAAGGGGCGGAAAGCCCCTTTTTGCCCCATTATAAAATCGTATGCGCCGGCTCTTCGGCGATGAGCTGCGCGATGCGGTTGTTTTCGTCCATAATGGCGATTTTCGGCCGGTGTGCAGCGATTTTTTCTTCCGGAACGAGCGCATACGAAATGACGATAATGATGTCTCCCTTTTGCACGAGGCGGGCGGCGGCGCCGTTTAGGCAAAAGACGCCGCTGCCGCGCTCGCCGGGGATGATGTACGTTTCAAAGCGGGCCCCGTTATTATTGTTGACGACTTGCACTTTTTCATTAGCCACCATGCCGACCGCATCTAAAATATCTTCGTCGATCGTAATGCTGCCGACATAATCTAAGTTCGCTTCCGTTACGCGGGCGCGGTGAATTTTGGCGTTCATAAGCGTACGAAACATGGGTGATCCCCCCTACTCCTCTTGTCTTGGCGCCTTGGGCAGCCTAAGGATGACATTGTCGATCAAGCGGGCGCTCGCAAACCGGACGGCAACCGCGACGAGCACCGTTCCGTGAAGCGTTTCAAGCGGCGTCAAATCCGGGTACGAGCACACTTCGACATAATCGATCTCGGCATGCGTATGCGCTTCAATATGCTCTTTGACGAGACGGCGAATGGCATCAGCGCTCCGCTCCCCGTCCTCAACGGCCGCCGCTGCCGCCTGCAGCGCCTGATAGAGCGCCGGCGCCTCCTTCCGTTCTTGCGGCGATAAATAGACGTTGCGCGAGCTTTTCGCCAGCCCGTCGGCCTCGCGGACCGTCGGCACCGGCACGAGCTCAATCGGAAAATTGAAATCGCGAATCAAGCCGTCAACAACAGCCACTTGCTGAGCATCTTTCATGCCGAAATAGGCGCGGTCAGGCATAACGATGTGAAACAGCTTAATGAGCACCGTCGCTACGCCGTCGAAATGGCCGGGCCGCGACCGTCCGCACAATACATCGGTGCGCGCTTTGACGACCGCTTGCACCGTGAGCGGCCCCGGGTACATCTCGCCTGCCTCCGGATGAAACAACACGTCGACTCCGCGCTGTTCGGCGATGTGCCGGTCGCGGGCGAAATCGCGCGGATAGCGGGCAAAATCTTCGTTCGGTCCAAACTGAAGCGGATTGACAAAAATGCTGACGACGACCATGTCGTTCTCTTCGCGCGCCCGATCGATGAGGGCGGCATGCCCTTCGTGCAAATAGCCCATCGTCGGGACGAACCCGATCGTTTTTCCTTCGCGGCGGCATTGGCGCATCAGCGCCTGCATTTCACGAATCCGATCGACGATGATCATGATTGGTTTCCTCCGTATAAGGCCACCCATTCCTCTTCCTTCATCGTAAACGTGTGCGCCGGCTCTGGAAACTGGCGCAGCCTGACATCAGCGACATAGTTCGCCAGCGCCTCGACGATCGTCTCTTGAACGGCGGCGTATTGTTTGACAAACTTCGGCACGCGGCTGACGCCGTAGCCAAGCAAGTCGTGATAGACGAGCACTTGGCCGTCGACTTCCGCCCCAGCGCCGATGCCGATGACGGGAATGGTGAGCGCTTGAGCCACAGCCGCCCCGAGCTGCTTCGGCACGCACTCCAAGACGAGCGCAATCGCTCCCGCCTGCTCGCACTGTTTTGCATCATCAAGCAGCTTTTTGGCGCTTTCCGCATCTTTGCCTTGCACTTTATAGCCGCCAAGCACGCCGACGGACTGCGGCGTCAGCCCGAGATGGGCGACGACCGGCACCCCGGCTTTCGTCAGTGCGGCGATCACCTCAACGACGTCATCCGCCCCCTCGACTTTGACGGCGTTCGCCCCCGATTGCTGCATGATGCGCCGAGCGTTTTGCAGCGCCTCTTCCTTGGACGCATGGTACGACATAAACGGCATGTCCGTAACGATAAACGTATTCGGTGCACCGCGGCGGACCGCCTTCGTATGATGGATCATGTCATCGACCGTCACCGGGACCGTCGAGTCGTAGCCGAGCACGACCATGCCGAGCGAATCGCCGACTAAAATCATATCCACCCCGGCCTGTTCAGCCAGCTTCGCCGACGGAAAGTCGTAAGCGGTCACCATCACGATCGGCTCATCCGCCTGCTTCATGCGAAAAAAATCGGCTTTCGTCTTCACTTTTGTTCCCTCCTCTTTCATTGCAGAGGAGATGACGCGACCGAAACAAAACGTCCCTCTTTCCCGCCTTGAGAAAGAAGGACGCCATGAACCGCCGTCGGTTTCGTTCACCCCTCTGTCCCAGTCCTTCTGCAAGGATCAAGGCAGATCATCTTTATTCTTTCGTATTGCCGGCCCGGTGCAGTTCTTTTCGACAAAGATACTGCCCTTTTCCTCGCCTTGTATTTTAACAAAATTGTCACAATTTTTCTAGTGGGAATTTACAGTTGAATATCCGCTGAATGAATATAATGGAGTTGGTTTTGCTCATCCTCAAGGATCAGCAGCCCGTCATCGGTAATGCCGCGGGCGACGCCGCGCATCACCCCGCCCAGCGTCCTTGCCGTCACCGGTTTGCCGATCGAAACGGCGTACCCTTCCCAAAGAAGCTTAATCGGACGGAAGCCGTGCTCCAAATATTGCTTATATAACCGCTCAAGCTGAAGTAAAATTTCTTGAATGAGCGGCGCACGCTTCATGCGCTCCCCTTTTTCAATGGCGAGCGATGTGGCAATGGCGCGAATGTCCTCAGGAAATTGCGTGCTTGTCTGGTTCACGTTCATGCCGATGCCGACGATGACCGAACGGACGCGGTCGGGGTCGGCCTGCAGCTCCGTTAAAATGCCGGCGCATTTTTTGCCGTGAAGCAAAATGTCGTTCGGCCATTTAATATCCGGAACGAGCCCGGTCACTTCTTGAATGGCTTGGCTGACCGCCACGGCAACAAGCAGCGTCAACTGCGGCGCCTGCTGCGGCGGGATGGGCGGCCGCAAAATCAGGCTCATCCAAATGCCGGTTCCTTGCGGGGAAAACCATTTCCGGTCCAGGCGCCCGCGCCCGGCTGTCTGCTCTTCGGCGACGACAAGCGTCCCTTCCGGCGCCCCTTCATACGCCAGCTTCGCCGCGATGCGCTGCGTCGAATCGACTTCCTCAAAAAAATGGATCGTATGGCCGAGCGTTTCGGTTTTCAAGCCAAGCTGGATTTCGTTTGCCGTCACCTTATCGGGCGTGCTCACGATCCGGTAGCCGAGGCGGCGCACCGCTTCGAGTTCAAACCCTTCTTTGCGCAGCTCCTCGATATGTTTCCATACGGCCGCCCGCGAACAGCCGAGCTGCTCGCTGATCTTTTGTCCGGACAGGAACCCGCCGTCTGCCTCGGCAAACAGTTCTAACAGTTTTTTTCTTGTGTCCGACTGCGCTCCATGAGCCATGCGTAAATCCGCTCCTTCTCGTTTTCAACTTCACCGTTGACAACCGCCCGCCATATGGCGTCCAGCGTCTCTTTCACCCACGGGCCGGCCGGTTTCCCGATCCACTCAATGACCTCTTTTCCGTTGACCACGAGCTCGCCTTTCGTTTTGACCGGTAAGGCGGCAAAACGGCGGCGCAGCGTTTCATGCTGCGGCTCAGGCGGCTTTCCGGTCAACGCGGCGCGCACCGTTTCAACCGAGAGCACCCGCTTGAGGCCGGCCAAAAACAGCTGCTCGTTCGTCCACGCGGCCGGTTCGGGGACGGCAGCGAGCGCCGCCAATATGGCTCCGGCTTCATCGATCACCTTGTTCGGCAGCTTCCATGCGCGCAAAAACGGCCGACTTTCCGTGATGCCAAGCGCTTGGCACAAAAGCGCCCACCGCTCTTCGCGCGATGTGAGCCACGGCCAGCGGTACGCAGCTGCTCGGCGCAGCAACCCGTCTTTTTCGGCCAGCCCCGGCAAGTAGGCGGACAGCCCTGTTTCAGCCAAAAGCGGCAGCGCTTCGGCAGCAAACGGGCCGGCGAGCAGCTTTTCCATCTCCATCGTCATCCGCTCAACCGAAATATGGGCGAGAAGCGGCGCGTTGGCGATGATCGCCCGCTTCGTGTCGACAGCGAGCGAAAATCCAAGCTGGCTGACGAAACGGACGGCCCGCATCATGCGGAGCGCATCTTCACGAAACCGCGCGTCCGCTTCTCCGACGGTGCAAATGAGCCGCTTTTGGATCGCCTCTTGCCCGCCGAACGGGTCAATGATCGTCCCGTGCTCGTCCATGGCGATCGCATTCATTGTAAAATCGCGCCGCTTCAAGTCCTCTTCAAGCGAGCGGACGAACGTCACCACCCCCGGGCGGCGGTAGTCTTCATAGTCGCCATCGGTGCGGAACGTCGTCACTTCGTACGCCGTTCCTTCATGCACGACGACGACCGTGCCGTGCCTTGAACCGACATCGATCGTTTTCGGGAAAATCGCCATCACTTCATCCGGCAAGGCGCTCGTCGCAATGTCAACGTCGCCGATCGGGCGCCCGATCAACAAGTCGCGCACCGCACCGCCGACGAAATACGCCTCATGGCCATGCCGCTTCAGCTGCCGGATGATGCCAAGCGCCTGTTGGAACGGCGGTTTCATCCTCTCACCTTCCTTGCCGCCAGTGAAGCATATAGCTGTTCATACTGCCCGACGATATCGGACGAGCAGAACTTTCGATGAACGGTTTGCACCGCCTCTTTTGCCATTTCGTCATGCAGGCGGCGGTCGGTCAGCAGCGCGAGCGCTTTTTGAGCCGCTTCCTCGACATCACCGAGCGCACATAAAAAGCCGCTTTTTCCGTCTTCAATCACTTCCGGGATGCCGCCGATCGCCGTGCCGATGCACGGGACGCCGCACGCCATCGCCTCGAGCAAGACAAGCCCGAAACTTTCTTTTTCCGACAGCAGCATCATCACATCGCTGATCGAATACAACTCTTCAAGCTTGTCCTGTTTTCCTAAAAATCGGACGTCGCCGCTAAGTCCAAGCTCTTTGACAAGGCGGCAGACGACGGTCATTTCCGGGCCGTCGCCGACAAGCAAGAGCTTGGCCGGCACGTGCCGGCGCACGATGGCAAACGCGCGCACCACATCGGGCACGCGCTTCACTTTCCGGAAATTAGAAACGTGAATGATGACGTTGTCCGTTTCACCGATGCCGTACTCCCGCCGCAAATGGCTTGCCTCCCGGCGGCGGTAGACGCGTTCGTCAACAAAATTGTAAACCGTGTGGATCGGCTTTTGCACCTCAAGAAGCTCGTACGTCTGCCGGACGAGGGCGTTAGACACCGCCGTGACGATGTCGGATTGCTCGATGCCGAACTTAATCATATCGGAAAGCGACGGGTCGTAGCCCAACACCGTGATGTCGGTGCCGTGCAACGTCGTGACGATCGGCAGTTCGCCGACCATTTGGCGCGCCAGCGCGGCACAGACAGCGTGCGGCACGGCGTAATGGGCATGAAGCACATCAAGCTGTTCCCGCTTCGCCACCTCGGCGATTTTGCTTGCCAACGCCAAATCGTACGGCGGGTATTGAAAGACAGAGTATTGATTGACGCTCACTTCATGGTAATAAATGTTTCCGTATACTTTGTTCAGCCGAAACGGCATGCTTGACGAAATAAAATGAATCTCATGCCCTTTTTCGGCAAGCAGCTTGCCAAGCTCGGTGGCGACGACTCCTGAGCCTCCGACCGTCGGATAACAGACAATTCCTATTTTCAGCTTCATCGCGCTCCCTCAAATAAGTCGAAAAGATGAATCGGTGTTTTTGTCAAAAACCCTTCGGCATATGCCGCGCCGATTTGCTGGCCGAACCAGCGCTCGCGGCTTTCGATCATCTCAATGTAGTTGTTTGTCAGCGGCGTCTCAACCGAGCCGGGCCGCCTTTCAAACTGGCTTTCATAGGCGCGCAAGCTCGACAGCTTGTCATGCACCGTTTCGCTAATATCGATAAGAACATGCGGGCGGCAAAAGGCATTGATCATATAGTAATACACCGAGCGGACGCGGTGGGCGCCACCGAGCTCCCCGGCGCCGTAGCGGCGGATGCCGGCGGAAAAGACCGCTTCCTCGACAAGGCGGGCGCATTGCCCGTGATCCGGATGGCGGTCCTCCCAATACGGAGCGAATACAACCTGCGGCCGATAGCGGCGAATGACCGCAACGATGCGGTGAATCGCCTCCTCTTCAACAGAAAGGCCGCGGTCGGGGAGCTCGAGATTCAGCCGTTCCGATACGCCAAGCCGGCGAGCTGCTTCGGCCGCCTCTTTCTGCCGTTCATCGACCGTTCCGTTGGACGACAGCTCCGCCTTCGTCAAATCGCAAATGACAGCGCGGTACCCGCGCCGCACATATTTGGCAATCGTCCCGCCCATGCCGATTTCGACATCATCCGGATGGGCGCCAAACGCCAACAGATCGCATCTTTCCACCATCGCTGTCACCTTTCTGTTTCCTTTTCCTCCCCGCTTTTCGCCCGGCCGCGGACGATATTGCGCCATGCCAAATCGCCGCGCTCCAACCCGCGAATGAGCAGCTCCGCCGTCCCGATGTTCGTCGCGAGCGGCACGGCATAGACGTCGCAAAGGCGCATGAGGGCGCTGATGTCCGGTTCGTGCGGCTGGGCGGTGAGCGGATCGCGGAAAAAAATGACGAGGTCCATCTCGTTGCGGGCGATCATCGCCCCGATTTCCTGATCGCCCCCGTACGGCCCGGACTGAAAGCGGTGGACGGTGAGGCCGGTCGCCTCCTGAATGCGCAAGCCGGTCGTGCCGGTGGCGTACAGTTCATGGTTTGCCAAAACAGGCGCGTAGGCGGTCGCAAACGCGACCATCTCCGCCTTTTTTTCGTCATGGGCAATTAACGCGATTTTCATCTTGTTCTCTCCCCCGTTTGCGCTGTCCGCGCTATTCTAAAATATGTTCAAGCCCGTAGACGAGCGTATGTAAATGCATGACCGTTTCCACCGCCAGCTTCACGCCGGACATGAACGAGCGGCGGTCAAGCGAATCGTGGCGGATCGTCAGCGTCTGTCCATCGCCCCCGAAAATGACTTCCTGATGAGCGACAAATCCCGGCAGGCGAACGCTATGGATCGGAATGCCGTCGTACGCGGCGCCGCGCGCGCCGGCGAGCGTTTCTTTTTCGTCCGGATGGCCTTGTTTTTTCGATGGGCGCACTTCAGCGATAAGCTGCGCCGTTTTCAGCGCCGTTCCGGATGGAGCGTCAAGCTTTTGGTCATGATGCAGTTCGATAATTTCCACATCAGTGAAATATTTTGCCGCCATGCGGGCAAACTTCATCATCAACACCGCGCCGACAGCAAAGTTGGGCGCGATGATGGCGCCGAGCTCTTTTTCCGCGGCCAGCTCGGTCAGCCGCTCGATCTCTTCCGGCGCAAACCCGGTCGTGCCGACGACAGGACGGACGCCATAGCGCAACGCCAGTTCCGCATGCCGTTTTCCCACTTCCGGTGTCGTTAAATCGATGAGCACATCCGGCTTCACCTCGGCAAAACAGCGAGCGGCATCGGTATAAACCGGGGCGTCGACACCAGCGAACCCGTCGATGTCAGCCAAACGGTGTCCATCATAACGGCGGTCAATGACCGCGGCCAGCTCAAAATGATCCGTTTTCTGCACAAGCGCCACCGCTTCGCGGCCCATGCGGCCGCGCGGTCCGGCAATGACGATGCGGATCGTCATTTCGCTTCCTCCTTCCGTGTCCAGCGGTCGCGGTCGCGGGTCCGGAACTTGTCCATCACCCGGTCGTGCGCCGCCTGCAAATCAATGCCGAGCGAATTGGCGAAACAAATGAGCACAAACAACAGATCGCCCAGCTCTTCTTCCACGGTTTTTTCTTTTTCGGTCGCCTTTTTCGGCTTTTCCCCGTAATAATGGTTCACCTCGCGCGCCAGTTCGCCGAGTTCTTCCGTCAACCGCGCGAGCATGGCGAGCGGGCTGAAATAGCCTTCTTTAAACTGTCCGATATATTCGTCCACTTCGCGTTGCATCTGTTTCATCGTTTTCTCCTGCATGGCCATCACCTCGCCTGTTTCCATGTTAGCGAAAAGCGGCGCATTTGACAAATGTTTTCGTCGGCGGCCAATTCCGCCTGTTTTCGTCTATCATTGCCTGTGCAGACAAGTTCCTCTATAATTAAGGACGCCGACTATTTTTGCGGACGGAGGGACGATATGATTTTCGGCTTAAAGGTGAAAAACAGTTTGTTCATTTTGCTCGGCGCCGCTATTTTTGCCTTCGGGCTCGTTCATTTCAATATGCAAAACAATTTGGCGGAAGGCGGTTTTACCGGCATTACGCTTCTTCTTTATTTTTTGTTCGGTTTTGATCCGGCCATCACCAACCTGGCGCTCAACATCCCGCTCTTTTTTATCGGCTGGAAGCTGCTCGGCCGCCAGACGTTTCTTTATACCGTGCTCGGCACGGTCGCTGTTTCGATGTTTTTATCCATTTTTCAACGCTATATGATTCATATGCCGCTGCAGCATGATATGACGCTCGCGGCGCTGTTCGCCGGCGTTTTCATCGGCGTCGGCCTCGGCATCATTTTCCGCTACGGCGGCACGACCGGAGGCGTCGACATTATCGCCCGTCTCGTCTATAAATATAAAAGCATCAGCATGGGCAAAACGATGTTTGCCTTTGATGCCGCCGTCATTACACTGTCTCTTCTTTACCTTTCGTATCGCGAGGCGATGTATACGTTAGTCGCCGTCTTTATCGCCGCGCGGGTCATTGATTTTATGCAGGAAGGCGGCTACGCGGCAAAAGGGGCGACGATCATCTCTGAACAAAGCGAAGAAATCGCCAACCGTATTTTAACAGAAATGGAACGTGGCGTCACCGTGTTAAAAGGGCGCGGTTCGTATACGAAGCGCGACCGCGATGTCTTATATTGCGTCGTCGCCAAAAACGAGCTGCCGCGCTTAAAAAACGTCATTATGTCCGTCGACCCGCACGCCTTTGTCGCGGTCACCGATGTGCACGATGTGCTTGGAGAAGGGTTTACGCTTGATGAACAAAAACGGCCGCTCGAGCAGTAAGAGCTGAGACGGCGCTCGCGCGGGCGGCGCATGTCCGGTCCATCCAATGCCATTCGGCCGGAAAATAAAAAGGAGGGGGAAACCCGTCCCCCTCCAAAGGCGAGGCGGCGCCTATTCTTCCGGCTGCCGCGCCCGTTTTTCTTCTTTTTCCCCTTTGTATTTCCGCCAGCCGACGTACGTCAGCGTCAACACGATCACTCCGCCGGTCGAAATCATCACCCAAATGAGCGACGGATCGGCTTCATCTTTTTTCACTCCATCAAACAGCGATTCGACATCGCGGCGAGCGGCGGCGAGCTGCTCGCGTCGCTCGCTTTTGCCCAGCTGCCAAAACGAGGCGGCCTGCAGCGCTTCAAGATGGCTGTCAACCTTTTTGGCCGCTTTTGGCGGCACATCGATTTTCACGCTCGGCTCAATTAACGTATAGCGCTCAATAAACTGGCGAAGGGCAGCGTCATACCCCTCTCTCTCCCCGCGTTCCGCCGCCTTTTCCATCGCGGCGAGCGCTTCCATGAGAGCCGGCTCCATCTCCGTCCAAAGCGGTTGGTGCGTCGATTGAACGGCGTCAACGACAAGACGGAATTGCGCGAGAGCAGCGATTTTGTCTTCCACGGGAATCGATGCCGTCATGGCCTTTACGGCCTGCTCGTGCGTCACCGTCACCGCTCTCAGCTCGTCAGCCGATTTCAACCGTTCTCTCGCCCCAAGGGCAAAAAACCGCTTGGAAAAATAAAGGAGCACTTCTTTTGCCTCGGCAAACCGCTCATTTTTCGCCAACTGCAGCGCTTCGTCGGAAATGTCGTCAAGCTGTTCCCAATCATCCGTTTGTCCGGCCGCGCCAACGAGCGCTGGCCATAAAAAGGCGAGCGATAACAACATGGCCAGCCCGATTCGTTTCATCATCGTCCCTCCCTCACTCACTATTACAATGTATGAAGGAGTGGACAAGAGTAGACCAAGCAACTGCCATCAAGCCGCAGCCCAAATTTTTCTCCCTTAGCGCCTATTCTGCCGCTATGCGGGAGGGGGCGAAAACGGCTGCCGCCGCATGCGGACGCCAAGCCAATACGCCACAGCAATGGAGGCGATGCTCAGCCAAAACGTAAAATAGCCGATTTGGTCAGCATAATCAGCCAACATATGATAGCGCGGCATCATGCCAAACACGTAGTCGATGACATCGTTATGCAGCGTCCAAACCGCCGCCAAGGCGAGATGAACAGAGCGAAACCGATAAAGGGGAGCGTACAGCACGCCTTCGACCGCCATCGCCCCGTGTGAAACGACGAGCAGCCATCCTGCCCAATCGAGCGTTCCGGTGGCGCGCCAAACGAGCACGTTCATGACGACCGCCCAAATTCCGTATTTGACAAGCGTCACAAAGGCAAGCGCTTCAAACAGCGGCGCCGACCGCCCGAGCAGCCAGGCGCCGAGGACGATGAGAAAAAAAAGGCTCGCCGTCGGGCTGTCAGGCACAAACGGCAAAAACAAGGGCGGCGTTTCCGCAAGCTGATAGCGGTACCAATAATAGCCGTAAACGGTGCCGGCAGCATTGACAAGCAAGAGCAGCCAAATAACCGGCCGAGAGGCGAATATCGCATAAAGCCATGCCATCGTTTGCACCTCGTCTCGATTCAATGTGAGCACGAAAAAAGCTGACTAACGCGAGTCAGCTTTTCCGTGCCGAACCAATTATTCCGCTTTTAAGCCGGCGATGAATTCCGCCATTTTTTTCAACTCTTCATCCGTGCCTTTAAAAATGCCAGCCGGCATGCTTCCTTGCCCTTCTTTGGCGATCTTCGCGATCTCTTCTGCCGTCAAGCCGGTGCCAATGAGCGATGGGCCGGCGCCGCCGGACAAGTTTTGCCCGTGGCACGACGTGCACGTATTCGCTTGGGCGATTTTGTACCCTTCGGCGTTCGTGTCAATTTCCACTTCCGCACGAATTTTCCCTTGTTCAGCCGCCTTTTTCCAGTCATGCGTGACGACCGACTCCCATGTCAAATAAACGATCGCAGCGAGAGTAAGGAGCATCATCCCTGTTGCCACTGGGCGCTTCCACGGACGGCGCTCCGGACCGCGATCCAAAAACGGCGCCAGCAGCAAAGCAGCAAACGCCAGCCCCGGCATGACGATCGCACCGATGACCGTATACGGACCGGATGCATACGAATATTTGAGCAATTGGTATAAGAACAAGAAATACCAGTCAGGCAGCGGTATATACGTCGTGTCCGTCGGGTCGGCGATCCGCTCAAGCGGCGACGGGTGGGCGACCGTCAAGCATAAAAAACCGACGAGAAAGACCGAACCGACAAGCCATTCCTTCAAGAGGAAGTTCGGCCAAAACACTTCCGTTTTCCCGGGGTACTCTGAATAGTCCTTCGGAATATTCGGTTTTCTTACCGCGGGAATACGGGAATCGCCGACAAATTTCATTCCTTTTCCGCGATGCATT
This sequence comes from Geobacillus sp. 46C-IIa, assembly GCF_014679505.1. Classification (GTDB taxonomy): domain Bacteria; phylum Bacillota; class Bacilli; order Bacillales; family Anoxybacillaceae; genus Geobacillus. Next base: position 1,157,052 of record NZ_CP061474.1, on the reverse strand, counting down.
GCGTGATTCCCTCCTTTTTTCTATCGCCTCAGAACGTCCAGCCGACCGATCATAGCGGACCGGAAATGCCTTGTCTGCGAATCATTAAAAAGTGCGCTGCCATTAAACCGAGCAAAGCCGCCGGCAAGAAGAAGACGTGAATCGCAAAGAAACGCGCCAGCGTTTGAGCGCCGACAATTTCCGGATCCCCGGCCAACAGCGTTTTGATCGCCGGTCCGATGAGCGGCGTCGCTTCAGCGATTTGCAGACCGACTTTTGTCGCAAACAGCGCTTTCATATCCCAAGGCAATAAATAGCCGGTAAAGCCAAGCCCCATCATGACCATGAAGATCAACACGCCGACGATCCAGTTCATCTCGCGCGGCTTTTTATACGCCCCTTGGAAAAAGACGCGCAGCGTATGTAAAAACATCATGACGATGACCAAGCTTGCCCCCCAGTGGTGCATGCCGCGCACGATTTGGCCGAACGCCACTTCGTTTTGCAAGTAATACACCGATTCCCACGCGTTTTTAATGTCCGGGACGTAGTACATCGTTAAAAACATGCCCGACAAGATTTGAATGACCGTGACAAAAAACGTCAGCCCGCCGAAACAATAGACAAAGGCGGAAAAATGGTGGGCCGGGTTGACGTGCTCCGGAACTTCGTGATCGGCGATATCCCGCCATAAAGGCGTAATATCTAAGCGTTCATCGACCCAGTCATACAGCTTGTTTAACACGCATTACGCCTCCCCTCTTGGTTTCGCCTTGCCTAAGTACAGCTTTCCGTCTTTCACTTCAAATTCGTAGCGGTCAAGTGGAGCTAACGGCGGCGTCCCCGGAACGTTCGTGCCGTCTTTCGTATAAAGCCCGTAGTGGCACGGACAGAAGAAATGATTCGGATTGTTTTTGTCCGTATTCCAGTCGACCGTACAGCCAAGGTGTTTGCAAACCGGCGACAGGGCGATAATGTCCCCTTTTTCATCCTTGTACACCCAGGCTGATCTCGGCTCTTCCGACTCGTACCAAGCGTCTTTCACCTTCACTTTAAAGTCGAAGCGCTTCGGCTCGGTCGTGATTTCTTTGACGTCAGCCACCGCGACCATCTCTGTGCCCGCCGTCTCTCTCAAGATCGGGTCAAAGGCAAAACGGAGCATCGGCATGAGCATCCCTGCTGCCATAAAGCCGCCGACGCCAGTCAGCGTGTAGTTTAAAAATTGACGTCTCGTTACGCGATGTTTGCTGTCGCTCATCGTCTTCCCCCCTCTATGCAAAGTCAAGTCCACACCGGACAGTTGTATGTATAACACATATGGAAAACTAGGACATTCTAATGATAGCTCAATTGCTGGACAAGGTCAATATCACAAAACGGCAAAACGCGAGACTTTGCTTTGCCTATCCTTTCGTCCAGCGGCTGACGAAAAAGCGGAGAAGCTCAGCAGCCTGCTCGCGAACGAGTTCATGCTTGTACGGCTCGTCCATGCTCTCGAGCGGAACGGCCGGAACGAGCCAAATGCGGCTGGCCTCCGTCTCCTCTTGCCACGCGCGATCGCACGTCACATAAAACACATGGTCCATCCCTTCCTGCCTGAGGCGGTTTGTCCAATTCGTCAGCCTTTCTAGCAGCTGGTCCCGCCCTTCATCCGCAAAATAAACAAATGGCGGCAACAAAAACACGCGCCCCCTCAGCTGCCGCTCGACCTCAGCGGCGACGAGCCCGACGAGCTCTCCTCCAGAAGCGAGCCGCCTCGCGCCTTGGCCGATGGCCACCGGCAAAAGCGGAATGAGTGCCGTATCAATGTAGTCGCGCTCTTTTTCGTAGGTGGCGACGTCCCCGCTTGTCCATTTCATCGTTACTCCCCTTTGCCATAAAGTTCGTTCCTTATCACCATACCATATTTTTCGGCAAAAGAAAAACCTTGCCTGCGGCAAGGTGTTACAATTTGTTTAATTCATCGGTCAGCCGGCGAAACGCCTCTTCATCGTGGCGGTCGAGCGCCTCGTCGATCAGCTTCATCAGCCGCCCGCGCCGGAACTCGTAAATGGACCGCTCCAAAAATTGCTCGGCAAGGCGCTGGTCGTTTTCGCTCACTTGCGCCTGCTTCGGTGCGTACGGGTTTTCCTCAAGCACAGCAACATATTGCGGCGAGTGAAAAGAAGCGCGGAAATTGAGCTGAATGTAAATATCTTCGTCGCGGTTCAAGCGGATATCATGGAACGATTTCTCCGCATCGGTCGTCATCACATTCCCTTTGTAAAAACGAAACGGCACATCATCCACGCAGTGGGTCGACATGACGATGCCGCGCGGGCAATATTGAGCGTTCTCGACAAAATGCACCTTCTGCATCAGCTGGTCATGGCTCATCAAATAGTTTAAAATCCACACACATTCGCGCCGTTTCAACTGATAATGGCTTAAAAACCAACGGATGAACTCTTTTTTTTCATTGACGGATACGTGCGTCATCATGCGCTTCCCCCTCGATCGGTTTCCAAGAAAGAGGTTCGGCCACCGCGTCTCCCCTACTCCTCGAGCTCAAGCAGCATCTCGGCCGCCTCCGTATGGCTCGGATCCAGACCGACGATTTGTTGAAATATTTCTCTTGCTGCCGCCCGATTTCCTTCCTCGATGAGAAAATATCCGTACTCTTCGAGAAAATCGACGTTATTCTTAAAGAAATTATATGCCTCAGCGTAATGATTTAATGCATCGCCATACATCTCAAGCCGATGTTTGGCGCGCCCTAAATCCCATTCAAACTGCGGGTCGTATTCACCGTCAGCCATCGCCTGCTCCAAAAGCGCCACCACATCCTCATAGCGCTGCTCGTGAAGCCAAAGCGCTGATAAAACCGTGAGCGCCTCAATATAACCGCCATCGATCTCGAGCGCCTTTTTCAGCTGCTCTTCCGCTTCGGCCGGTTTGTTCAGCTTTAATGCCAATTTGCCGGCATAAAGGCGGAGCTCTTTATTCCACTCATCGATTTTCATCCCTTCGAGCACCGTTTCGTAGCTTTTTCGGAGCTGTCCTTCCTGCTCATAGGCTTTCGCCAAATATACGTAAAGGGAGGCGTAATCCGGATCGAGTTCTTTTAAAGTGCTGAGCTTGTCGATGGCCGTTTGCGTGTAGCCGGCCTGCAAGGCCGTGAATCCGTAGGCGAACAATGTCCGGCTGTCCGTTTTTTCGTTGAGCGCTTCCTCATAATATGGAAGTGCCGCCTCAAACTCCCCGGAGCGGCTGAGCGCCTCGGCCAGCCGCTCCACAACGAGGACGCCAGCCAGCTCGCGCGCATTCTTTTGCACTTGTTCATAAAACGGCACGCTTTTTGCATATTCGCCGAGCGAAAAATACAATTCCGCCAAGGCGAATTGGACGATCGGCTCATCCGGCGCCTTTTTATACGCCTGACGCAGCTTTCGCTCGCTCACTTCCGTCAGCCCTTGCATTTCGTATAAATCGGCGGCGAGCAGGCACGCCCGGACAAACTGTGGATCATCCTCCCCGATCTCGGCTAAAAGGGCAAGCGCTTCGTCTTCAGCCTCAAGTTCCGTATACACTTCGGCTAAAAACAAGCGGATGTCGCCATCGTCCGGATAGCGGGCGGCAAGCTCCTCAAGCAGCCCTTTTGCCTCCTCCGGCATCCCCCATGCGTACAAACAGTCCGCAAGCGCATATTTCTCTTCGTCGCTTCCATATTTTTTCACTTTCGGCACGAGCGCCAACGCTTTGTCAACATTTCCGTTTTCTACTAGACGAATGATTTGTTCAACACGTGTCATTTCCGTGAACCTCTCTTATAGCGACAGATCGTTCCTAGTTAGGGCGGGGGCATCCGCCCCCTCACTGTCTGAATAGTTATGTACTGCTGCAGCGGGAACATGATTAATCATAATCGACAATGGCCGTTTCAGCAACCGAACCGCTCGCCGCCCGACAGCGTGCCTTCCCACAACAGATGTATCCGCTTTCAAAAAAGGATGGAGAAGCCATTCCTCTTATTGACAACATATGAATGAACAAAGCGAAATATGACCACCCGCCCGCTTGGGGCGGGGGCGTTTTTCAGCTACAGCAAAGAACGAAGATCGGCAAAAAAGCCCGGATAGGAGACCGCGACCGCTTCCGGACGCTCAAGGCGGACCATTCCTTTCGCGCAGCAGGCGGCGATGGCGAGCATCATGCCGATCCGGTGATCCCCATGGCTGTCGACGACAATCCCGTCGGCGTAAAGCGCCGTTTTGCCGCGAATGACCATGCCGTCATCGGTCGCTTCAATATCGGCGCCAAATTTTTTCAGCTCCGTGACGACCGTATCGATTCGGTTCGTTTCTTTTACTTTCAACTCACTGGCATCTTTAATGACGGTCGTCCCTTCGGCCTGCGTCGCCAGCAAGGCGATGATCGGAATTTCATCGATCAACCTTGGAATGAGATCGCCGCCAATTTCGACCGCTTGAAGCGCCGATGTGCGAATCGTGATATCGCCGATCGGCTCCGTTTCCTCATTGCGGACATGGTCAACCGTAATGTCGGCTCCCATTCGTTCGAGCACATCGATAATCCCGGTTCTCGTCGGATTTAAGCCAACGTTTTTCAGCGTAATTTCGCTGTTCGGCACAATGGCGCCGGCGACGAGGAAAAAGGCGGCCGATGAAATATCGCCGGGAACGTAAATGTGCGTCCCACCCAAGCGCTGCGGGCCGGCCACCGAGACGGTTGGGCCGTCGACGTTCACCTCACCGCCAAACAGCCGGATCATTCGTTCTGTATGGTCGCGCGAACGGTGCGGCTCAGTGACGGACGTTAAGCCATCGGCAAACAAACCGGCGAGCAAAATGGCCGACTTCACTTGGGCGCTCGCCACCGGCGAGTTGTAGCGGAGCGGGCGGAGCGCGCCGCCGCGGACCGCAAGCGGCGTATAATTGCCGCCCTCACGCCCGTCAATATGCGCTCCCATCTCGCGAAGCGGCTTCGTCACCCGCGCCATCGGCCGTTTGGCAATCGACTCGTCGCCAACAAGGCAAGCGTGAAACGGCTGACCGGCCAAAATGCCGAGCAAAAGGCGCGCCGTCGTGCCGGAATTGCCGACATCAAGCACGGCGGCCGGCTCGCGAAGCCCGCCGGGCCCCGCCCCTTCGACGATGACATTCGTCCCGTCTTGGCGAATGTCGACACCGAGCTTGCGGAAGCAGTCGATCGTGCTTAAACAATCTGCGCCAGGCAAAAAATGATCGATCACCGTCCGTCCGGAAGCGAGCGCCCCGAGCATGACAGCGCGATGGGAAATCGATTTGTCGCCGGGCACTTCCATCGTTCCCCGAAGCGATGATACGTTCGTTGGCAGCTGCATGCAACATCCCTCCACTGTTTTTCGTTGCTACCCTTCATATGTCGCATAGTTCGTATGTTTGGCGAGGCACGCTTTCGCCCGCGCCCGGTCATCTTCGCTTTGGAAGCTGAGGCGGAGCACCCCGTAAATTTCCTCGCGCGTCTCGATAATGCGGATGTTTGTAATGCTGATATTTTCCTGGGCTAAATAGCCGGTGACCTCGGAAATGACGCCCGGATAGTCGGGCACGTCGACATACAAATCGTAAAACGATGGAATCGCCCCCTTTGTCCGCACCGGCAGCCCGTCGCGAAACTGTTTCGCTTCAAGAAAATAATGGTAAATCGCGATGCTGTTTTCTTCCTCGACAAACGAGCGGAGCCGCTCCATTTCGGCGATCCAACGCTCAAAAAGGGCGAGCAGCTCGCGCTTATTATGGATAAAAATGTCGCGCCACATTTCCGGATTGCTCGACGCAATGCGGGTAATATCGCGGAAACCGCCGGCCGCCAGCCGGCTGACGAGGGCGTTTTCGTTTTCATACTCGCGCGCCTGATGGACGAGGCTTGCAGCGATCAAGTGCGGAAAATGGCTGATCACCCCAGTGATGCGGTCATGTTCTTCCGGCGTTAAGACGACAAACTGCGCTTTTGTTCCGGAAAGCCATTGTTTCAACTTCTCGACCTGCTGCGGCGGCACGCCGTCTGTTGGCGTCAAAACGTAAAAGGCATTTTCAAACAAATGCGCCCGCGCCGCGGCCACACCGCTTTTGTGCGACCCGGCCATCGGATGGCCGCCGATAAACGCCACGCCGTGATCCAACAGGCGGCGCGCGCCTTGAACGATGCGCTGCTTCGTGCTGCCGACATCCGTGACGATGACGCCGCGCTTCAGCCGCTCAAGCGGCATGGATGAAAGCAGCGCTTCCGTCTGCATGACCGGAGCGGCGAGAACAATCAAATCCGCTTGCCCAAACCCGTCTTCTACGGAATGGACGGCTTCGTCGATCACTTTCAGCGAGCGAGCCAAACCGAGCTGATGGTCGTTGACGTCATAGCCGATGATCACTGCCTTTGGATGCGCCTTTTTAACAGCTAGAGCAATCGACCCGCCGATCAAGCCGAGGCCGACAATAAACACGTTTCCTTCCAACCCAACCCACCTTCTTTATGTAAAAATGCGCCCGCTGCTTGCTGCAAGCAACGGGCCGTCCTTCCTGACCGGTTCGTCGCCAAACCGGTCAGGCGAGCTGTTTTTCGCGAAGCATGTGCAAAACCGTTTCAAACACCCGGTCATTCTGCTCTTTCGTGCCGATGGTGACGCGCACGCCGGTCGGCAAGCCGAGCGCCTTGCCGGAGCGGACGATAATGCCCCGCTCGAGCAAATACTGAAACACTTCATTGCCGTCTATGCCGAAGTCGATGAACAAAAAGTTCGCCTGCGACGGATAGTACTTCAGGCCGTGTTCTTCGCAGAAGCGGTAATATCGTTCAAGCTCGGCGCGGTTTTGTTCGACGCAGGTGCGGATGAACGCTTGGTCATCAAGCGCGGCCGCAGCGGCCGCTTGAGCGACGGTCGACGTGTTAAATGGCTCGCGCGCTGGTTCGACGGCGCGAATGATGGCCTCGCTGGCAATGCCGTAGCCAACGCGGAGCGCAGCAAGCCCGTACGCTTTCGAGAACGTGCGCATAATGACAAGTTGTTCGTATTCTTGTAACAGCGGCACCGTTTGCGGATAATCGGCCGCCGTTGCGTATTCGTAATACGCTTCATCCAAGACGACAAGCACGTGCAGCGGCACGCGATCCAAAAAGGCGCGCAACTCCGTTTCATTCACATACGTGCCGGTCGGGTTGTTCGGATTGCAAATCCAAACAATGCGCGTATTCCCGTCGATGGCGTTAAGCATCGCTTCTAAATCATGGCGCCCGTCAACAAGCGGCACTTCGCGCACTTCGGCCCGCTCAATGACCGCGTTATGGCGGTATTGCGGAAACGTTGGCGTCGCCATCACCGTGTTCGTGCCCGGCTCTAAAAAGGCGCGGCAAAACATTTGCACGACTTCATCCGAGCCGTTGCCAAACAACAGCTGCGTTTCCTTAACGCCAAGATGGGCAGCTGCTTTTTCACGCAACGCGCGGGCATAGCCATCCGGATAGACGGCAAGGCGGTCAAGCTCGGCGGCGATGGCGGATTTCGCCGCCGGTGACGAACCGTATGGGTTTTCATTGGAAGCTAGTTTAATAAGATCGGAAAGACCGTATTCCCGCTTCACTTCCTCGATCGATTTTCCCGGCTGGTACGGGGGAAGCCCCCGAAGTTGTTCCTTCACTTGCATGGATATTGCCAACTCCTTTAGATCGGAACTTTTAGCGCGAAGAACACGGCTCCCGAAGCGGCGCGGCGAGCGAGCGGGCATACGCGGCAAACTCGGCGATGGCCGCTTCCTTTTCCTTCGGGGTCTGCAGGCGCTCAAGCAGCTGTTCCACTTTTTGCACGAGCGCGCTGCCAACGACGACGCCATCGCAGACGCCTTTGAGCATCGCCACTTGTTCCGGAGTCGAAATGCCGAACCCGACAGCGACCGGAACGCGGCTGTGCCGTTTTACTTCGCCCAAGAAGCCGCCAAGCGACTCCGGCAATGTCTCGCGCACGCCGGTGACGCCAAGCGAGGAGACGCAGTACAAAAACCCTTGCGCCGCCGAAGCGATTCGCTCTATTCGCTGCTTTGACGTCGGGGCGACGAGCGAAATGAGCGGAAGGCCAAACCGCTCACCGAGCTTGCGGAGCGGGCCGCTCTCCTCAAACGGCAAATCGGGAATGAGCACGCCGTCAGCGCCATTTTCTCGCGCTAAAGCAAAAAAGGATTCTTCTCCTAATTGTAACACAGGATTATAATACGTAAAGATGATAATCGGAATTTTTACTCCTTTTTTTCGCATCTCGGCGACAAGCTGAACGGCCTTTGGCAGCGCCATTTGTCCGGCGAGCGCCCGGGCGGCGGCGCGCTGGATCGTCGGCCCGTCGGCGAGCGGGTCAGAGTACGGCACGCCAAGCTCCAACACATCAGCGCCGGCGTCTTGCAGCGCCAAAGCGAGGTCGACGGTCAAGTCGACAGACGGGTCGCCGGCGACGATAAACGGAATAAACAGCGGTTGATTAGCGGGCAGACGCAACGTCTTCACCTTCCTTCGCACCGAGATAGCGCATCATCGCTTGCACATCTTTATCGCCGCGGCCGGACAGGCAAATGAGCACCGTCTCATCCGGCTCCATCCGGCGGGCCAGCTCGACGGCTTTCGCCACCGCATGGGCCGATTCGATGGCCGGAATGATGCCTTCGGTCTGCGATAGCAGCTGAAACGCAGCGACCGCTTCCTCATCGGTCACACTCTCATAACGGACGCGTCCGATGCTCGCCAAATACGCGTGTTCCGGACCGACGCCGGGGTAATCGAGGCCGGCGGAAATCGAATACGGTTCAATAATTTGCCCGTATTCATCTTGCAGCAAGTATGTCATCGCCCCGTGGATGACCCCTTTCGTCCCTTTCGTAATCGTCGCCGCATGGTGCGGAGTATCGATTCCTTTGCCGGCTGCTTCTACGCCGACGAGACGAACGTCGTCTTGCAAAAACGGGTAAAACATGCCGATGGCGTTGCTGCCGCCGCCGACGCAGGCGACAATGACATCCGGCAGCTTCCCTTCGCGGGCGAGAAACTGTTCTTTCGCCTCATCGCCGATCACGCGCTGAAACTCGCGCACCATTTTCGGGTACGGATGCGGGCCGACGACCGAGCCGATCATGTAAAAGTGGTCGTCGCAATGGGCGACCCAATAACGAATCGCCTCGTTCGTCGCGTCTTTTAACGTCCGGTTTCCGCTTGACACCGGCACGACTTCGGCGCCTAACAGCTTCATGCGAAACACGTTCAGTTCTTGCCGTTTCATGTCTTCCTCGCCCATAAAAACGATGCATTCCATCCCGAAGTGAGCGGCCACCGTCGCCGCCGCAACCCCGTGCTGCCCGGCGCCGGTTTCGGCGATCAGCTTTTTCTTGCCCATCCGTTTCGCCAAGAGCGCCTGGCCGATGGCGTTGTTGATTTTATGGGCGCCGGTATGGTTTAAATCTTCACGCTTTAAATACATTTTCGCGCCGCCGAGCTGCCGTGTCAAATTGGGGGCGAACGTCAGCGGGGTCGGCCGCCCGGAGTAGTGCTGCAAAATACGGATATATTCTTGCTTGAACGACTCATCGGCAAGCGCTTTGTCGAGCTCCACTTCAATTTCCTCAAGCGGAAGCATGAGCGTCTCTGGGACAAACTTGCCGCCGAAATCGCCAAATCGCCCGTGTTCATTCGGAATATGTTCGATCATCAAAGCCACCTTCTTTTTCCCAAAGATTAAATGACGGATTTCGTGTAAAAAGGCGTCCGCCCGCGCCCATTCCAATGACGGATCGGCTCGGACGATCTTTGCGCGTCCTTTTCTATTTGAAATATTGTTTTACTTTTTCTTCTATCTGCTTCATCTTGGCCGGATCTTTGCGCCCGTCTGTTTCAATGCCGCTGCTTATGTCGATGCCGTCGGGACGATAGGCAAGCAGCCGTTCGACATTGTCCGGGGTGATGCCGCCGGCGATGAAGCACGGCACGCCTTGGCGTGCGGCCTCTTCCAAATAGTGCGGCACCGCCTCCCAGTCAAAGGAGACCCCTGTTCCACCCCACGCGCCGGCGACGCGGCTGTCGACAACGTAGCCGTCAGCCACCCCGGCGTATTGCTTCATCGCCTCAAGCGCCCCATCGCCGTGATGGATCGCCTTCCAAACGGCGCGCCGTGCCGCTTCTTTCACAGCGGCCAGCTCGGCCGGCGTCTCGCGGCCGTGGCATTGGATGACATGAAGCGGCAGCTGCAAGGCAATAGCAGTGATCCGATCAACAGAGGCGTTGACAAAGACGCCAACGAGCTGCTTATCGCCGAGTGACGCCGGCGCCAACCATCGTTTCACCTCCTCAGGCGAAACGTTCCGCCTGCTTTCAGCGAAAATAAAGCCGAGATAATCCGCCCCGCTCGCGAGCGCAGCTTGCACATCGCCCGCCGAGCGGTTGCCGCAATATTTAAGCCGGACCATCGCCGTCACCCTCTCCAAACAGCCGGTAGACCGCCCATTCGACATCGGCTTGGCGCATGAGCGACTCACCGACAAGCATCGCCTGCGCCCCGTATGAACGGACCGTCTGCACAGCGCGGTAGGAGCCGATCCCGCTTTCGCTGACGATGACGCACGACGGCGGAATGAGGGACGCGAGCGTTTTGGTCGCCTCAAGCGTCGTCACAAACGTACGCAAATCGCGGTTGTTAATGCCGACCACTTCGGGCGTAAACCGGTCCAAAATCCGCTCCAGCGTTTCTTTCGCATGCACTTCCACTAAACATTCGAGCCCGATGCTGTACGCTTCGTGATAGAGCGTCTCGAGCGTTTTCGGAGGCAGCGCTTCGCCGATCAGTAAAATCGCATCCGCCCCGAGCCGGGCGCTTTCTTCCACTTGCCGGCGGTCGATGATGAAATCTTTGCGCAGCACCGGGATGTCAACCGCTTCTTTCACCGCCTGCAAATAGCGGCGGTGCCCTCGGAAATAGCGCTCATCCGTCAGCACGCTGATCGCATCCGCCCCCGCGCGCTCATATGCTTTGGCGATGGCGACCGGATCAAAATCCGGGCGGATGACGCCTTTAGACGGAGACGCTTTTTTCACTTCAGCGATTAACCCGAGCGCCCGCCGCGGCCGGCGGAGCGCCGCGGCGAACGGACGGCGCTTCGGCTCCGGCAGCGGTTCCGGCAACGTCAACGCGTCGAGTTCCTCACGTTTTGTCGCTAAAATTTGCTCAAGCATCGTGGACCACTTCCTTTACACGCAGGCGCTGCAGCTGTCTGTAAGCAACGTTGGACAAAATGGCGTCTTTCGCCATCGCCACCCCATCGGCGATCGTTTCCGTCTTGCCGGCGGCGTACAAGGCGACGCCGGCGTTCAGCGCGACGATGTTGATGGCGCTCTCCGGCGCCGACGCGATCATGACCGCTTCAAGCAATGCCGCGCTTTCTTCCGGATTGCGCACTTGCACGTCAGCGAGCTCGCCGCGCGGCAAGCCGACTTGTTCCGGGGTGATGACAAAGCGGCGAATCGCTCCATCTTTCAGCTCAACAACATCGGTTTCCGCGGCGATGCTGCATTCATCGAGCCCGTCGCGGCCGGTGACGAACAGCACATGCTCCGAACCGAGGCGGCGCATCGTCTCCGCCAGTTTCTCGGCGTAGCGGGTCGAATAGACGCCGATGACTTGCCGCTTGCAGCGCGCCGGGTTGGCGAGCGGGCCGATCAAGTTAAAAACGGTGCGGAAGCCAATTTCCTTCCGCGGCCCGGCGGCATGTTTCATGGCCGCGTGATATAAAGGGGCGAACAAAAACGTTAGCCCTTTCGTTTCCAATGCCTGCTTGGCGGCGTCCGGCGATGATTGAATATCGATGCCAAGCCGCTCGAGCACGTCTGCGCTGCCGCTTTTTGATGAAACAGCGCGGTTGCCGTGTTTGGCCACTTTGACGCCAAGCGACGAAATGACGATCGCCGCCGCTGTTGAAACGTTAAATGTCGCCGCCCCGTCCCCGCCTGTGCCGCACGTGTCGATCACATCGTCACCGGCATCAATCGCCGTCATCCGGTCGCGCATCGCCCGCACAAACCCGGTCAATTCATCGACTGTCTCCCCGCGCAGACGCAACATTGACAACAAACTCGCGATTTGGCTGTCTGTCGCCGCCCCGTCCATGACGGCAGCCATCGCTTCATATGCTTCTTCTTCTCCTAACGTTTTTCCTTCCGCACATTTGGAAAGCAGCCGCTTTAACATACGATCCTCTCCCCTTTGGCAAATAGTCGTTCCGCTTGTTCAATGGCGTTCATTAAGGCGCTTGCTTTATTGCGCGTTTCTTTCCACTCAAGTTCCGGGACGGAGTCGGCGACGATGCCGGCGCCGGCCTGTACATATGCGTAACCGTCTTTGATGACCGCCGTTCGGATGGCGATGCATGAGTCGATATTGCCGTCAAAGCCGATGTAGGCGATCGCTCCGGCGTACAATCCGCGTGCTGTCGGCTCGAGCTCTTGCAAAATTTGCATCGCCCGCACTTTCGGCGCACCGCTCACCGTCCCAGCCGGGAAGGCGGCCAGCAGCGCATCGATCGGATGGACATCGTCATTCAGCTCGCCGACGACTTTCGAAATGAGGTGCATCACGTGGGAAAACTTGCCGATTTCCATCAAGACCGGCGTCTTAACCGTTCCGTATTTTGCCACCCGGCCGATATCGTTGCGCGCCAAATCAACGAGCATATAATGCTCAGCCCGCTCCTTCGGGTCGTTGTACAGCTCATCGGCGAGCCTCGCATCCTCTTCCGGCGAGCGCCCACGCCGCCTCGTTCCGGCGATCGGATCGATTTCAACGCGCCGATGGCGCACCTGGATCAGCTTTTCCGGCGAGCTCCCGACAATTTCCATATCATCCAACCGAAAATAAAACATGTACGGCGACGGATTAATGTGGCGGAGCAGCCGATAAACGGCAAAACCGCCCGCGCGGACCGGCACGCAAAAGCGCTGCGACAAGACAGCTTGAAACACATCGCCGGCCGCGATATACTGTTTGACCGTTTCCACGTCGCGCAAAAACTGTTCTTTTTCATAATTGGATGTAGTGTCGGCAAACGAAACGGTGCGCCCCGTTTCGCCCTCTGCCGGCAGCAGCGGCTGCTCGGTGCGGACGTGCGCCGCTTTCGCTGCCAACACGGCGATGCGCTGCTCGGCAGCACGATACTTCCCGATTTTCTCATCTTCTGTCTCGCTGCCGTCTAAACGGATGTAGTGAATGAGCAGCAGTTCGCGCTTTTGATGGTCAAAGGCGAACAGCGATTCACAAAATACGAAATAGCCGGCTTTCATGGCTAGGTCGCGATTTTCGTGGCGCGGCACGTTTTCGATGGCGGAAATGAAATCGTACCCTAAAAATCCAACCGCACCGCCTGTAAACGGCACCGCTTCGGCCAACGGCCGGACAGCGAGCGCCCGCTCGGCCCATTGAAACGCCTCTTTCAACGTTGGCACCGCAGCCTGTTCGTTTCCGTTTTCATCTTTCACGGAAAACATCTCTCCTGTTTCGCTTTCGAGCGTTAAAAACGGCGCGACGCCGATAAACGAATAGCGCGCCCACGGCGATTCATCGTCTTTGCTTTCGAGCAGAAACACCGCTTCATCGCGCAAATTGCTAAATACTCCAAGCGGTTCAATGACATCGGCTAAAAATTTGCGCACGATCGGAATGGTGCGAAACTTGTTGGCATCCGCCAAAAAAGCGGCCAGCCTCTCAGTGGACATCCCTTCTCCTCCCTTCATGATCGGCGGGCGGAGAATGAGGGTTTATGAGGCGAAAAGAAAAAAGGGGGAAAGAAAACGCCCAAAGACGACCGTCTTTGGGCAGATGTCAGCGAATAGAAAACAAACGCTCACCTCAGCTAAACTCGCTCATTCTCATCTACCCTACACTCGTTCTCAACTCTCGCTCCGCTTCTTTTGACAGCCCGCCATTCGGCGGGCAAAGAAGTTATTTTAACTATATTACATTTCTGTTTTTTTTGTCAATGACAAATCCGGGCGCAGCACGGCTGCATCCTTTAAGTACACATGGCAAATTTCCTCTTGCTTTTTCTCCGTCGCCACCGTCATCATGACGCGGATGCAGCGCGGCAATGAGCCGGGCACCGGAATTTCCCTTGTGCACATGACCGGCACGTACGTCCAGCCGTCAATCCGGCGCAGCGCCTGCGCCGGAAACGCGGCCGTGATGTCGTCGGTGACGGAAATGAGCACAAACGAAACGTCGTCGGCGACAACCCCGTTCGCTTGGATCATTTCCCGAAGCAGCGTTTCGGTTGCGGCCACGATTTCTTCGGCCTCATTTCGTTCAACGGTAATCGCTCCGCGAATGCCGCGAATCATCGTCCTCCCCCCTGTCCGGCGAACTCGTCTAGCCAGGCGAGCAGCTTGTCATCTTCTAATTCCACGACTTCGACGTCGCCGATCTCGTGCAAGAGCACCATGCGCACCGTTCCGGCGTACGCTTTTTTGTCGCCTTTCATTTTCTCGAGCAATCGGCCGGCCTCCAGCGCTGCCGGCAGCGACACCGGAAAACCGTATCCGGCAAACCATTCGGCGAAACGGTGCTCGGCAAACGAGCGGCCATAAAGCCGTTCGCTGACAAGCACGGCAAACAGCATGCCGAGCGCGACCGCCTCGCCGTGCGTAAGCGTGCCGTAGCCGAGTTCGCTTTCGAGCGCATGGCCGAGCGTATGGCCGAAATTTAAATGGGCGCGCACCCCGGTTTCTTTTTCATCTTCACGTACGACGGACGCCTTAATATCGATGCCCTTTTCAATACAATAGGCGAGCGTTTCGCCGCGCAAATCGGCGAGCGTCTTCACTTCCGCGCGCAGCCATTCGTAAAAGCGGCGGTCGCGGATGAGCGCATGCTTGATCACCTCAGCGAACCCTGAGCGAAGCTCGCGCTCAGGCAATGTGCGCAAAAAGGCCGTATCATACACAACCGCTTCCGGCTGGTGGAAGGCGCCGATCATATTTTTGCCAAGCGGATGATTGATTGCCACTTTGCCGCCGACGGCGCTGTCATGAGCCAAAAGCGTCGTCGGCATTTGAATGTAGCGGATGCCGCGCATATAAGTGGCCGCGACGAATCCGGCTAAATCGCCGACGACGCCGCCGCCAAGCGCGATAATGACCGAGCGGCGGTCTAAGCCGCACTGAAGCGCCGCCGTTTGGCAGGCGTAATAGTTGTCAAACGACTTGGCCGCCTCCCCGCTCGGGATGATATAAGCGTAGACGTCATACTCAGCGGCGGCAAGCATGGCGCGCACCTCATCCAAATAAAGGGGAGCCACCGCATCGTCAGTAATGATAAACAGCTTTGTCCCCGGCGGACAGGCAAGCGCCCGGAGCAGGCGCGGCAATGCGCGCGCCGCCCCATCGCCCAGCAGGAGCGGGTATCGTTTCGTCGCCGTTTCGATCGTCCGTTCGATCATCGTTAAAACTCCCTTGCATAGCGGCGGGCGCGCTCAATGTTTTCTTTGATCAGATCGATCCGGTCTTGGCCGAACTGCTCGACGATCGCCGCCGCCACTTCCCAGGCGACGACCGCCTCGGCGACGACGCTCGCCGCCGGCACAGCGCAGCTGTCCGACCGCTCAATGCTCGCCGTAAACGGCTCTTTCGTGTCGATATCGACACTTTGAAGCGGCTTGTACAACGTCGGAATCGGCTTCATCACCCCGCGCACGACGATCGGCATCCCGGTCGTCATCCCGCCTTCAAAGCCGCCGGCTCGGTTCGTCCGGCGCGCAAACCCTTGTTCCGGGCTCCAAATGATTTCGTCATGCACTTCGCTTCCCGGGCGGCGCGCCGCCTCAAACCCGATGCCGAACTCGACGCCTTTAAAAGCGTTAATGCTGACGATGGCGGCGGCGATTTTCGCATCGAGCTTCCGGTCATAATGAACATAACTGCCAACTCCAGCCGGGACGCCTTCGACGATCACTTCGACGATGCCGCCGATCGAATCGCCGTTTTTCTTCGCCAAATCGATCGCTTCCATCATCTTTTGCCCCGCCTCCGGATCAAAACAGCGCACCGGCGATTCTTCCGTCACTTTCTGCAGCTCCTCAAGCGACCGGTAATCAAGCTTGTTTGCGCGCACACCGCCGATTTCCAGCACGTGCCCGGCGACGCGGATGCCGACCTCTTCCAGGAGGCGTTTCGCCACCGCCCCGGCAGCTACACGAACAGTCGTTTCCCTTGCGGATGAGCGCTCGAGCACGTTGCGCATATCGCGATGCCCATACTTCAAGGCGCCGTTTAAATCAGCATGACCCGGGCGCGGACGCGTTACTTTCCGCTTGACTTCGCTCTCATCATCAATCGGCTCAACAGCCATAATCGTTTGCCAATGTTGAAAATCGCGATTTTCCACAACAAGCGCGATCGGTGAGCCGAGCGTTTTGCCATGGCGGACGCCGCCTGTGATTTTCACCTCGTCTTTTTCAATTTGCATGCGCCGGCCGCGCCCATACCCTTTTTGTCGGCGCGCCAGCTCTTTATTAATGTGCTCGGCACGCAGCTCAAGCCCGGCCGGCACCCCTTCCAAAATCGCCGTCAGTTGCGGCCCGTGCGACTCCCCTGCTGTCAAATAACGCATACGTGTCTCTCCCTTCAGTTCTTTAACGCGTTTATGTAAAAATATATCATAAATTTGAAAAATGAAAATAGTTTCCGGAAAAAAAGAAGCCGGCACCGGCTATCTTTTTCGGTAAAAAAATGTTTCCTCCATTTCAAATCCGTATAAGCCGGGATTGAAAATTTGCTCGGTGCTGCCGACAAACAGCACACCGCCCGGCCGGAGCGCATCATGGAATTTCCGGTACAAAGCCCGTTTCGCCTCTTCAGTGAAATAAATGAGCACATTGCGGCAGACGATCAAATCAAACGGCCCTGGAAACGGGTCGGCGAGCAAATTATGTTTTTGAAACGTGACCGCCTGTTTCACCTTTTCGTCTATTTTATAATACTCGCCGTCTTTCGTAAAAAACCTTTTTTTCATTTCTTCCGGCAGCTCGGCAAGCGACCGTTCGCTGTACAGCCCGAGACGCGCGCGGGCGAGCGCGTTTTCGTCAATGTCGGTCGCTAGCACCGACACACGGTGAAGCGGCATATGTTTTAGAAGCACCAGCGCGAGCGTATACGGCTCCTCGCCCGTGGAACAGGCGGCGCTCCATACTTTTAGACGCGGATTTTCCGCCAGCAGCCGCGGCAAAATGGTGCGCTCAAGCACGTCCCACCGCTTCGCGTTCCGGTAAAACTCGGACACGTTGATCGTCATCCGGTCTAAGCATTCATTCCATAACGCCGGGTCTTTTTCCATTGCCGCAAACAGCTCGACAAAGCTGTTCAGCCCTTTTTTCATGTACAAAGACGCCAGCCGCCGCTTCATTTGCGCCTCTTTGTACAGCGAAAGATCAATACCGGTTTTTCGCTTCACTTTCGCGATAAATTGCGCGTAATCATCCATTGCCCCGATCCCTCTCCTTGTCTCACCTTCATAAAACGGCAAAGACCGACCACGTTGTGGCCGGTCTTTGCCTGAACATTAATATAGCCATTCGTTCATCAGTTTCGTATAAGCAACGAGCTCTTCTTCTTTGAAGAACAAGTTGATTTCGCGTTCCGCGCTTTGCGGCGAATCGGAACCGTGAATGACGTTTTTGCCGACCGTCAAGCCGAAATCGCCGCGAATCGTGCCCGGTGCGGCGTCTTGCGGATTCGTTTTCCCCATCATTTGCCGGGCGGCGGCGATCACGTTTTCACCTTCCCACACCATCGCAAACACCGGTCCGGACGTAATGAAATCAACAAGCTCGCCGAAAAACGGACGCTCTTTATGTTCGGCGTAGTGCTGTTCAGCCAGCTCGCGCGATACTTGCATCAGCTTCGCGCCGACAAGCTGGAAACCTTTTTTTTCAAAGCGGGAGACAATTTCGCCGATCAAATTGCGCTGAACCCCGTCTGGCTTTACCATTAAAAATGTCCGTTCTGTCATTGACTCTCCACCCCTACTGTCGTATGTACTAGGAAACGGGTTCCCCTCCATCATAGTATCATTGTTTGGCGCCATTGGCAACAATGTCCTTGAAAGCGTTAATAATCCCTTTTCCCGATGTAGAGGGCGAGATCATGCAGCAAAGCGCGCGCTTGATTGGCGGGCAATTCGCCGAGCAGACGGAGCGCTTTTTCGAGGTAGCGGTCGCTTAACGCGTATGACTGGCCGATGGCATCCGTTCGTTTAATGGCGGAAATGACGGACGCCATCTCATCGGCGTTTGTTTCTGGGCCGACCGCGGCGATCGCCGCTTTCATTCGTTCGTCACGAAGCGCGTACAGCACCGGGAGGGTGATGTTTCCTTGCTGCAAGTCGCTTCCCGCCGGCTTGCCAAGCTGCTCTTCCGTGCCCGTAAAATCGAGGATGTCATCCGTAATTTGAAACGACATGCCGACATAATGGCCAAACCAATACAGCCGTTTGGCCACCGATTCCGGAGCGCCGGCGGCGAGAGCGCCAAGCTGGCAGCTGGCAGCGATCAACAGCGCCGTTTTCCGGCGGATGCGCCGCAAATATGTGCGGAGCGGCTGGTCAAATCGGTATTTGTCTTTAATTTGCTCAATTTCTCCGCGGCACACTTCGACAATCGTTTTTGCAAGCACTTGATGGGCGCGCGGGTCGTCAAGTTTCGCCATCCGTTCGAGCGAACGGGCAAACAAATAATCGCCCGTATACATGGCAAGCCGGTTGCTCCATTTCGCTTTGATCGTTGGCCGGCCGCGGCGCAAGTCGGCATCGTCGATCACATCGTCGTGGACGAGCGACGCCATATGAATGAGTTCGAGCGCCACAGCAACATGTTTGATCCGCTCGAGATCATAATGGCCGAAACGGGCGGCGAGCAAGACAAAAACGGGACGGATCCGCTTTCCGCCCGCTTGCAATAAATGCAGCGCCGCTTCCCCAAGCGGCCCATATTCCGACCGGACCGTCCGCTCGAGCTCCTGTTCGACCGCCGCCAAATCATCGCTTAAAAACGAATACATCGCCTTTAACTTCATGATGTTCACCTTAACTCATCGTTTATAGCCTAAATGCATCGCCGCCACGCCGAACGTGTACGGTTTGACCTCGACATCGACAAAGCCAGCGGCGCGAAACATTTCCGCCAGCTCATCCCGCCCCGGGAACTCGCGCGCCGACTCTTGCAGCCATGAATACTCCTCATAGCTTTTCGCCAACAGCTTGCCAAACAGCGGCATAATAAACCGGAAATAAACATAGTAAAGCTGACGGAAGCCGAACATCGTCGGCTGCGACGTTTCCAAACAGACGGTCATGCCGCCCGGCTTTGTGACGCGGTGCATTTCTTTCAGCACCGTCATATAATCAGGGACGTTGCGCAAACCGAAGCCAATGGTCACGTAATCGAACGAATTGTCCGGAAACGGAAGCTGCATGGCGTTGCCATGGATGAGCTTCACGTTGCGCAAGCCGCGCGCTTTCACCTTTTGTTCGCCGACTTTTAACATGTTTTCGCTAAAATCAAGGCCGTACACTTCCCCTTCCGGCCCGACCGCCTCGGCTAAAGCGATCGCCCAATCGGCCGTCCCGCAGCAAACGTCAAGCGCTTTTTTTCCTTTTTGCACATTCATCCGCCGCATCACGTCTTCGCGCCATTTTAAATGGCGGCGGAAGCTGATGACAGAGTTCATCCGGTCATAATGAGCAGAAATTTTTTCAAATACACGATGGACTCGTTCTTCTTTCGACTGATGCATCATTCTACCCTTCTTCCACCGTCTTTTTGGCGATGGCTGAAAATCCGCCGGAGAGCTCGGTCACGCGGAGCATCAGCAGACCGGCCGGCGGCAATTCCGCCGCGAACAGCGCTTCTTTGCAATGGTCGATATAGCGATCGCAAAGGCGAAGCAAATACCGCCGCTGTTCGTTCGTCAGCCCCTTCGCCCGCGGGAACGCAATATGCGCCATTTGCTCAAAGAGCATCGACGTCCCGGTGCGGGCGAACGCTTCCCGCTCGAGGAGCAGGCGCCGCAGCAGCAAGTAATGGTAGGCAAACTGCCCCCATTGCGGCACCGCCATGCGGTCGGCAAACTTGGCAAGCAGCGCCGATTCGATCGTGCCCATCGCCGCAAACAGCGCATCGATCCGCTCCGCCTTTTTTTCATAAAGACGCACTTTTTGTTCGTTAATGTCGCGGATCGCTTCGGCGAACAAACGGATGAGCGCGATATCACCCGAACGCGCCAGCAAATCGTAATACAGCCCGCTGTATAAGTCGCCGGCGAGGACGACAAGCTGCCGCGTCCGCAAGTCATCGCCGCCATCCGTCACCTCATCATGGGTATCAAGGGCGATCTGCACGAGCATCATGGCGATGATGTACCGATCCGCCTCATTTGGCGCCGCCGGAGCGTCAGCAACCATCGACAGCGCCAACAGCAGCCGGTCTTCGTCAACAACCGGCGTCGGCACATGCTCGCGCAAATACGGATGGTCAAGCAGCTGTTCGATTTGTTCCTTCAATGACGCCAATTTCACCATGATGTCATTCACACGAATCACCCTTGTCCCCGAAAAATATCCGCACCGCAATGACGGACTCATTATAACATAATTTTGTCGAAAACGCTCTAGTTTGCTAGAAATTTGCCGGGTTACTTTTTCCCTTCCGACTCGATGGCGCCATGGCGCGTTTGAATATACGCCTTGCCTCTCACTTTAATCGCCGATGTATGTTCCGTGAACTGGGCGATCAGCACTTCGCCTTTATCGAGCTTTTCGGAATGATGGAATCTTGTGTCCGCGCCGCGCGTCAGCCCGATGACGTTCACTCCGTCTTCGAGCGCCTTAATGACGACAAAATCGCTGTTCGTGTTCATCGTTTGCCCTCCTTACGCTTTAATTAACGAAAACACTTCGGACCGGGCGTTGGCGTCCGTTTCAAACACGCCGCGCACCGCCGTTGTGACCGTTTTCGCCCCCGGCTTTTTTACGCCGCGCATCGTCATGCACATATGCTCCGCCTCAACAACGACCATGACCCCGTACGGTTCGAGCGCCTCGACGATCGAATCGGCGACCGTCGCCGTGATGCGCTCTTGCAATTGCGGACGGCGCGCCACCGCTTCGACAGCTCGGGCGAGCTTGCTTAACCCGGTCACTTTCCCTTCCCGTGGAATATAAGCGACATGAGCGACGCCGAAAAACGGCACTAAATGGTGTTCGCACATCGAATAAAACGGAATATCTTTGACAAGCACGAGCTCCTCGTGTTCCTCGCTGAATACAGTTTGAAAATGCTGCTTCGGGTCCTCCTGCAGCCCGGCGAACACCTCGGCATACATTTTTGCCACCCGTTTTGGTGTATCGATGAGCCCTTCGCGGTTCGGATCTTCACCGATCGCTTCCAAGATGAGGCGGACCGCATATTCAATTTGCTCAACATTGATCTCTGGCATACAAACAACATCCTCCTGCGTCATAAAAACTGCATGTAATCCGATTCTAGCATAGGGAGCGAAAAAAAACAAAAAAGAAGGGCGGTGGATCACCTGCCCTTCCCTCCTAAGCTCCTGCTTCGGCTATGTAGGCTTATTTCACAGCATCTTTTAATGCTTTGCCCGGTTTGAATGCAGGAACTTTGCTTGCCGGAATTTCCATTTCTTCACCCGTTTGCGGGTTGCGTCCTTTCCGGGCAGCGCGCTCGCGCACTTCAAAGTTCCCAAAGCCGATTAATTGCACTTTATCGCCTTTTCGCAGCGCTTCTGTAATCGAGTCAAATACCGCGTCAACGGCTTTTGTTGCATCTTTCTTGGAAAGACCGCTTGTTTCGGCTACCGCGTTGATCAATTCCGTCTTGTTCATGCCATTCACCTCCTCCCAAGGGAGCTCATCTTGTTTACTACCATTTGTGCACACTTTTCTGCTTTTCTATACATAGATATTGACAGCTCTTGGCGGCGAAAAGGCTGGCGCACGAAGGGCAAGCGCCGCATCGGCGCAGCCGCTGATTGTACTTTCGTTCAGAAAGACTGACAGGAAACGCGCCCGCGCCGCCGATCGGGGCGCCCCCTTGACAGTTCAAGCGCCGCCCGCCCCTTCAAGATGAAGGAAGGGGCGGCAAAACTGCCTTCGTTTCGCCAAGATGCGGTGACATGCCTAATCTTAACCAATTTATCGCGATAATTCAACATCTTTTTCGCCAAAACGGCCAATTTTAGGCATATTTCACCAAAACAACGATTTCAGATAAAAGATTACCATAACGCCGTGCGCATAATCAAGTGCCAATCCTTATTTCTCAAGGGTTTCAGCGATTTTTTCTCTTTTGAAAGATCAACAGTCAAAAAAAAGCCCCCAAATTGGGAGCTGAGCGCACGGCTTTCGGGGGCAAGCACCCCTGCAGGCGAAGAACAATTGTCCGTCGCGGCGGCCCGCGAGCCTCCGCTTTTCTTTCTGTCTAGCTCCGGCCGCGATCGGCTCGCGACGCTGCGAGTCCCTCTGCGGCGGCCACAGCCTCCTCGCAGGCCCCGCAGCGCGTATCGCCGATGAGCGCGAGGCCTCTGCTTTTCTATAAAATAATGGCGATGAGGCCGCCGGAGCCTTCGTTGATGATGCGTTCGAGCGTTTCTTTCAGCTTGTAGCGGGCGTTTTCCGGCATGAGCGCGAGTTTGGCTTGGATGCCTTCGCGGACGATCGAGCTGAGCGAGCGGCCGAAAATATCGGAGTTCCAAATCGACAGCGGATCGTCTTCAAAATCTTGCATTAAATAGCGGACGAGTTCTTCGCTCTGTTTTTCCGTACCGATAATCGGCGCGAATTCCGATTCGACGTCGACTTTAATCATATGAATGGACGGAGCGACCGCTTTTAAACGAACGCCAAAGCGCGATCCTTGGCGGATGATTTCCGGTTCGTCGAGGCTCATATCAGACAAAGCGGGTGCAGCGATGCCATAACCTGTTTGTTTCACCATTTTTAGCGCATCAGCGATTTGGTCGTACTCGGCTTTTGCATGGGCAAAGTCTTGCATGAGCTGAAGGAGATGGTCTTTGCCGCGAATTTCAACACCGACGATTTCTTTTAAAATTTGGTCGTACAGCTCATCCGGCGCATACAAGTCGATTTCAGCGATCCCTTGCCCCATTTCGATGCCGGCGAGCCGCGCTTTTTCGATGAAATCGTACTCGGCAAACTGCTGTACGACCCGATCCACATCACGCAGCCGCTTAATGTCTTTCACCGTGTCGCGCACCGCTTCTTGGTAGCTTTCACGCAGCCAATGGTCCTCGCGCAGCACCATCACCCAACTCGGCAAGTTGACGTTCACTTCGAGCACCGGGAATTCATATAATGCCTCACGGAGCACGTTATACACATCGGTCTCACGCATGCTTTCCACACTCATGGCGAGCACCGGGATGTCGTACTTTTCAGCGAGCTCGCGGCGGAGCGCTTCCGTTTCCGGATGATGCGGCCGAACGGTGTTGACGATCATAATAAACGGCTTGCCGACTTCTTTCAGCTCGCCAATGACCCGCTCCTCGGCTTCTACGTAGTCATGGCGCGGAATCTCTCCGATCGAGCCGTCCGTCGTAATGACGACTCCGATCGTCGAATGTTCTTGAATGACTTTCCTTGTCCCGATTTCCGCCGCCTCTTGAAACGGAATCGGCTCTTCGTACCAAGGGGTGTGAATCATCCGCGGGCCGTTTTCGTCTTCATACCCTTTCGCGCCAGGCACGGCATAACCGACGCAATCAACGAGGCGAATATTGACTTCGAGACCGTCATCGACTTTTACCGTCACGGCTTGGTTTGGCACGAATTTCGGTTCCGTCGTCATGATCGTTTTGCCCGCGGCGCTTTGCGGCAGTTCGTCTTGGGCCCGCGCTTTGTCAGCTTCGTTTTTAATGTTCGGAATGACAACGAGCTCCATAAACCGTTTAATAAACGTCGACTTTCCGGTACGGACAGCGCCGACAACCCCTAAATAAATGTCGCCGCCGGTCCGCTCGGCGATATCTTTAAAAATATCGACCTTTTCCAAATGACTCCCCTCCAGTCCTTCGGTCGTTATGAGAAGCAACGGAATCAACTAGTATGATACGACACTATATGCATATGATGTTGTCCCATTCGGTTATGACTAAAAAGCGATGAAAAAATCCCTTCTCTAGAATGTATTTTCCTAGAGAAGGGATGATGACTTATTTCGTGAAAAAAATCGGTTCATTCGTTTTGGCATCGATCGTATACGGAAGGGAGTACGCCGGCACAAAGAGCGAGTGATCCGTCAAAAGAGCGCGGATATCATCCCCAGGCTTGTAGCGGTGCGGATATTTTTTCAAGGCGGCGTATAGATCGGAACGGTAGTCAATGTAAATTTCCCCGCTGCCATCGATGACAAACGGCAAGTTGCTGCCGGAAAACGGGCTGACCGCATACGGCGGCTCTTTGTAGCCAAGTTTTTTGTAATCGAGTGTAAACACACCGGGCGCAACGACGTCTTTAAACGGCGGATAACGGTGCTCGTCCGTATACATTCTCAGCCGCAGCTTCAGGTCACGGACGCGCTCGGCTAAGCGCAAATCAAGGAGCTTGACCGTCGGGTTCGTTTCCGCATCAATAATCATATATTGAAAGACGCCCCCGCTTTCATAGGCGTTTCCTGGCGGTTCCTGCATGTAGCGCGGAACGAGTTTTTGAAAATCAATCGGGTACTTTAAGTAAATCGGCGTTTTCATATCGCGGGTCTTAATCGGCAACAGTCCGCCGGTCGCCTTCCGGTACTCGTCGACCGCCGATTGGACGGCCGCCACTTGATCTTTGTAAGGAATTTGGTTTTGTTTTAGCCGCTCTTGCGGATATAAACACCCGGAAAGCGGCACGAGAAACAAGCAGGCTAAAAGCAAGCGAGCGATCTGTTTCATAGGTTCCTCCATCCTTTGCCTATTGCGGCGTCGGTCCGCTGAACACAACGAAAACGATGATGATGCCGGCTAAAACTAACAGAATATAGGCGATGGACGCCAAAAGAAAGCGTAACCATTTGATCTTGATCTTATAGCGGCTCAAATAAATGAAACCGACCGAAATAAACATAAATACCATTGAAGCGATGGCGATCCACATTTTCGCTAAAGCCGGTGACATAGTCGTTCCTCCTTTTTCGACAACTACTATTATAGCATCGCCATAAAAAAAGCTGAAGTAAAGCGGGGCTTTCTTTACTTCAGCATCGCCTTATACCCTTCCGGAAGCTCAAGCCGATGATGGTTCGTCATATTGTATGCAAAACGAAGACAACTTGTACCGCCATCCGCCTATTTTCGGCGTTACTGTTCGGCAAAAATGTTCATTAAATCGTCCATTTCCTGCTTTTTTCCGCGCGCCATAAGCGAATCAACCGCTTCTTTCGGATCTTTTCCGGCAAACAGCACTTCATAGAGCACTTCGGTAATCGGCATTTTCACGCCAAGCTCTTTCGCCAGCTCATAGGCGGCTTTTGTCGTCCTCACCCCTTCCACAACCATCCCCATGCTTTCAAGCACATCATCGAGCTTTTTTCCTTGGCCAAGCATATGGCCGGCCCGCCAGTTGCGGGAATGGACGCTTGTGCACGTGACGATCAAGTCGCCGACCCCGGCCAGCCCGGAAAATGTCAACGGATTAGCGCCGAGCGCACAGCCGAGACGGGCAATCTCAGCCAATCCCCGCGTAATCAGCGCTGCCTTTGCGTTATCTCCATAGCCGAGCCCATCGCTGATGCCGGCGGCCAACGCGATAATGTTTTTCAGCGCCCCGCCGACTTCGACACCGACTAAATCCGGGTTCGTATACACGCGGAAATAGTGATGATTCATAAATAGATCTTGAATGCGCTGCGCCGCTTCCATGTTCGGCGATGACACCGCCACCGTCGTCGGATGGCGGAGCACCACTTCTTCCGCATGGCTCGGCCCGGAAAGAACGACGACATCTTCTAGCCACGCACCCATTTCTTCAGCGACAATTTCCGACACGCGCTTATGCGTCCCCGGTTCGATTCCTTTGCTGACGGCGACGATCGTGATCGGCGCAGCCAAACATGTGCGCGCCCTTTTCAGCACGTCCCGGATCGCCTTCGTCGGCACAGCCAGCACGGCAATGGAAATGCCATCAAGCGCGGCGCAAAGGTCGGCGCAACCGATAATGGCCTCCGGCAGGCGGACGCCCGGCAAATATTTTTCGTTCGTCCGTTGCTCGTTGATCTCTCTTGCTTGTTCAGCCCGGTGGCTCCAAAGCCGGACGCGGTGTCCGTTGTCAGCTAAAACGAGCGCCAATGCCGTTCCCCAGCTTCCTGCCCCCAGTACGGTGACGTTCTCCATCGTTCCCACTTCCTTTGTCCGATTGTCGCTTTCCTGAAAAACGCCCGGCGCGCCCCCGCTCGAAGCCCAATCCCCTTCGCTTTCGGACCGCCAATCTCGGCAGGCGAAGGACATGTTGCCCGTCGCGGCGCCTCCGCTTTTCTTATTTCCGCGGGCGGGCGATGATTTTGATCGGCGTGCCCTCGAAGCCGAACGCGTCGCGAATGCGGTTTTCCAAAAACCGTTCGTACGAAAAGTGCATGAGCTCTGGATCGTTGACAAAGGCGACGAACGTCGGCGGTTTGACGGCTACTTGCGTCATGTAATAAATTTTCAAGCGCCGCCCGTTATGCGTCGGCGTCGGGTTCATCGCCACCGCGTCCATAATGACTTCATTGAGCACATTCGTCTGAACGCGCATCGCGTGGTTGTCGCTGACGAGTTGCACAAGCGGCAACAGCTTATGAAGCCGCTGCTTCGTCTTCGCCGACACAAATAAAATCGGCGCATAGTCTAAAAACGGGAAATGATCGCGAATCTTCCGCTCAAATTCCACCATCGTTTTATCGTCTTTTTCGATGGCATCCCATTTATTGACGATGAGAATGACGCCGCGCCCCGCCTCATGCGCATACCCGGCGATTTTTTTATCCTGTTCGATAATCCCTTCCTCCGCGTTTAAAACGACAAGCACGACATCGGAGCGCTCAATGGCTCTTAGCGCGCGCAACACGCTGTATTTTTCCGTGCTTTCGTAAATTTTTCCCCGTTTGCGCATTCCTGCCGTATCAATAATAACATATTTCTGGCCTTCGCGGACAAACGAAGTGTCTACAGCGTCTCTCGTCGTGCCGGCGATATCGCTGACAATCACCCGTTCTTCCCCTAAAATGGCGTTGACAAGCGACGATTTGCCGACGTTCGGCCGGCCGATGAGGCAAAACTTAATGACATCTTCCTCGTATTCTTGCCCGCCGTCTTTCGGAAAATGGCGGACGACGGCGTCAAGCAAATCGCCAAGTCCTGTCCCGTGCGCTCCGGAAATCGGGTACGGATCGCCGAAACCAAGCGTGTAAAAATCGTAAATCAGCTCGCGCATCTCCGGATTGTCGATTTTGTTCACGGCGAGCACGACTGGCTTATTCGACCGGCGCAGCAGTTTCGCCACTTCTTCATCAGCGGCCGTCACGCCGTCGCGGCCGTTCGTCATAAAGATGATGACATCCGCCTCATCGATGGCGATTTCCGCCTGCTGGCGAATTTGCACAAGCAGCGGCTCATCGCCGATGTCAATGCCCCCGGTGTCAATCAAGTAAAATGAATGGTTCAGCCATTCGGCGCTGCTGTAAATGCGGTCGCGCGTCACCCCGGGCACATCTTCGACAATGGAAATGCGCTCCCCGACGATGCGGTTGAAAATGGTTGATTTCCCCACGTTCGGACGACCGACAATGGCCACGACTGGATTTGCCATGCTACCACCCTTTATCCTTATTTTTGCCTCGCTTTGCTCTTGAAAAAAAACGCCCTTCTCCTAGGGCATCGGTTCATCACCGCAAAGTGCACTTGACGGTCTATTTCTTTTACGGTCAAAGCTACGGGGGCAAGCTCCCTCGTTCTTTTGCGCGTTTTGTCCATTGAAGGGGCATGAACATGCCTCGTTTTACACATCAAGGATAACTTTTGGCGATGAACCAAGACATGCTACAACTGCTTTATTTTATCAAAAAGCGAAACGTCCAACAACCGCCTTAATGCTTGACGATCACAAGCAGCCCGTCGCTCAGTTCATGGGCGATGCCGTCTAAAATGGCCTCTAAATTGGCAGCGATCCGCTCCATTTCCTCCCTTGTGCGGCAAATAAAAATCGGGGCGCCGCCGGCAACGTTTTCGCCGTTCGTCGTAATGATGGCCAAAATCATTTTTTCATGCGTCATGATCGCCGCCCCCTTTCCGTTTCCACCGCCGTTTCGCTGGCATGCGGATGGCGCTCTCAAGCACCGGAACGTTTTCAATGACTGCCTTCGCCTTCTCGACATCCTCAACTTGCGGCAAAATAAAAATGCCGACGCGTCCATCGTTTAAATCGCGCTTGGCAAGCGGCACGAGCGCCGGCGTTCCCGAGTCCCGATAAATGCCGAGCGCTGTCGATACATCGTGCAAAATCGCTTGCCGCTGCCCGAGGTTGGCGATCGTTGTTCGGGCGTTGAAGTTTTTCGGCGTCAAAATAAAGCCCATCCCGTAGCGCAAAATTTCTTCCCTCCGCGCCGGCAAGCCGATGTTCATAATGTAGATGTTGTCCACATACAGCCCCGCCCCCTCAAAATGGGGTTTGACATATTTCACATCGGCGATATCTTTCAGCCGGCTTCCGCTCATAAACCGCCGCGCCACCATCATGCCGATGGCGCTGGCCACGAGCGCAGCCCAAACGTTCCAGACTAAATAAAAGAGCGTGGATAAAAAGGAAACGAAAATGACTAAATAGTTCCGCCCTTCAAAGACAATCGCAATGCCTTCAATATACGTTTTTCCGCGCGGCACTAGTTCATACTGATCGAGCTCATTCAGCGTGTTGCGCTCCATGTTGCGCACATCGCGGAACTGTGAAGCCGCCAACGCCAAAAACGTAATGGCCGCAAATTCTTTTTCCATAATCGCCGGCACGGCGACCGTGCCTAAGCCGGCGGCGATGGCCCCCAACGCGATATGGATCGTCCGGCCGTGCAAGTATGTCGGGTATTGCCGGTAATCAGTGCGCAACAAATAAAGGCGTGTCAGCACCCCGGCCGCGACGCCGTATAAAATTGGAAACGTATATTCGTTCACGGCTGCCTCGTCCCTCCTACAGGCCGTTTTTCCTCAAGTTGAAGCGCGAAGAAGCGAATCATTTCCCAAGCGAGCAAACATGACGCGCCGATGGCCGTCGCGTCTAAAAAAGAAAACGAACCAAGCACATAGTCGGGCGCCACCCGGTGAATGGCCGCGGTGTACACCGCTTCCCCTTGACAGCTGCCGAGCGCCAAACAAAGGAGGCGGGCGGCAAGGCGGCGGTGGAACAGACAGCTGACGAGGGCGAGCCACCAGGCGAGCATCCATTGGGCATCGAGCCAAATCCAAACCGGATCGAACAAGGCGAGCAAACGGAAGGCGGCGTAAGCAAACGCCAAGCCGGACGCCGATAACGCCATCAGCAGCGGGCGGCATGGCTTCTGCTCGACCGCCATATAACAAGAAGAGAAAAAAAGCACAAAAAAGGACAACACCATATGAATGCGGCCAACTTCCACTGTCAGCGAGGCCGAACTGATCATGGTAAGCGCGAACACCGCCAGCTTCGTTCGGGCGGCGGTCTTTTTCATAAAAAACGTTGCCACAAGCCATGACGACCAAAAAAAGAAATAAAAATACATCCCTTCCATCTTTTCCACTCCTTATTATGTTCATTATGCCATGTTTTATCCTCTTCTAATCGGGAACGCCTTCAAGGCTGGTGAAAAACAACAGATTCGCTCAGTTTGTGAGAAATCACAAGGAATGAAAGGATGACGTTGTAAGGTTTTTCAGTTTGAGAAACACTGTTGGAGAGCAGTATTCCCCCTAAATCACCAGCCTCCTTCATTCCGGGACGAAAGATCAACGTTTTCCATTATCGAAACATGCATAGAAAAAACCGCGCCCAGCCATAGTAACAAATGATACTCACATAGAAAGGAGCGGGGTTTGGTGGGAAAAGACCGGCAGGAGAAAAAGCTGAAACAGTCGCGGCAAGTTCAGTCAGACCGTGACCAGTCGCTCTCCTATAAAGGGGCAAGCCGGCTCGATACGCCGGAAGAAGCACGCGAACGGAACGGATTTTAACAACAAAGGTGTCCCAAAACGGCAGGGACACCTTCGCTATTTCCCATTTTGTCCTGAAAAAGCCGCCCGTTTTTGCCATTTCGCAATCAATAGAAGAAGCAATGGAATGATTGTCTCTGTGAATAGGATATAAAATGCGTTGACGGTTCCAACAAAGCGGCCGAGCTCTACGACATCACGCGCCGCCCAAATCGATACGAAAAACAGCATGAATCCGACAGGAAAAACAAGCGGCTTATATTCGGACATACCGATCCATTGAGCCAACGATACGACGACGGCGTAAAAAAAGACCGCAATTTTTAAAAACGCACCAACAACCCAAAACGCCATGACAATGACTTCAACATGTTCCAAAAAATCGGCGATGCTCGTGTAACGAACCGCGCCCATCACCGGATAGAGAAAATCTTCGGCAATGTTCCCTAAAACAAAGAGCGTCATCAAATTTGTCGCCAATAATGTCATTATAATGAATATGACTGCGATGTTGCCCCATTTTTGCCCATCATCTCGATTCGTCATATATGGAAGGAGAAATGACATAAAAACACATTGGCTGAACCACCCTTGCAAAATGATTGACCCTTTTACTGATGGCCAAATCCCGTCTTCCAAAACAGGCAATATGTTTCCCAAATCCATATCAGGAAGCAGCAATAGAACAATAATGACAAACCAGATCATGACAACAGGCACAAGAATTTGCGCCAGCCGCCCGAGCACGTCAATCCCGCTGCGAACGGCAACGGCGCAAACAACCCCCATCGTCCCCATCACAAACGAAAGCGGTGTATGGAGCAAAAAGTGGCCGACAATAAATTCCGCATAAGCGCGGATAACTAACCCCGCCCCATGGAGATGGGACAAAATGAAAATGAGCCCGACCATCTTTCCAACAAACGTGCCGGCGATATCGGTGCTGTATTGAATGAGTGTCTTATGTGGATAAAGGCGATGCAGCTGAACGACAATATATACGGTCAAAAAACCGATGAGCGAAGCCCAAAATGGCGACAGCCACATATCTTGCTTCGCATGTCGGGCGATCGCCCCCGGAACGAGAAGAACGGCCGTTGGAGTAATGACCGCATATAGCAGCAGCGCCATTTGCACCGGCGTAATTTTTCCGCTTTCCATGAATCGTCCACCTTTTCCTTCAATCTGATTAATATCATCCTTTCGAAAGAGAATCCCGCCTTGAACATATAGACAGCGCCTGCTAAACACCTAGCGGAGTTTCCTTTCCCCGCGAAACTGACAGGCTCCCTTCAAGCAAAACGAAATACGGGTTGTTCACTTCTCCATTATTTTCCCAAAAGGGCGAAAAAGAGCATTCACGAGCTGGGTCGGTCCGGGAAGCTCAGGGTTGATGATCAGCAGAACGGCTAATATCATCCCCAAGCCAAGCAAAATGGCGACGGCAGCTCTTTCTTTTCTCCGCTCTCTTTCAAGCCGGGACCATTCATACCACCAAATCAGCCCGACCATGATGAGCATCCCGATGACTAGCCATACTTTCATTGTTTCACCTCTTGTTCCGGCACGCCTTGCGGAGGGAAATTCATTCCCGGCCGGCGCACCCTTACAGTTGTGTTCAATTCGACAGGCACCTCAGGAAACAGGTCGTTCCAGCGCTTTTTCAGATGGCGCCAGTGCCGTGGATGTTTTTTATGGATCGCCTCGGCAAACCCGAACACGTCGGCTTCCATTTCTTTCTGCAGTCGATTCAAGGCTCTTTTCATTCGCCGGTTGATATCTTTTTCGAGCTCTGTTTCGATGCGCTCAATATTTCTTTCGCTCAACAAGTTAAGTTTTGTTCCATTTAATATAATGTCATCTTCCGTCATGACATTGACGACGATCTTCCATCTCCCTTTTTCATATTTTGGTGTGACGTCCGTATGCGACCGGATCATTCTTGAGGTAATATTCCCCTTCTCTCCCGGGATCTTCACCGTCACATGTGCCTGCTTGATTTCATTGCGAATCCATAACACGCCGCGCGTTGTATAATCGTCAATCTGTCCGACCATTCGGTCTTTCTTAAAAATCGCTGTACCATAAATAAAGGCGATCGTCTCGATTTCTTTCTTTCCTTTTTCTGGGGGAAGCACTTTCACCATCGGCAACAAGGCGGTTTCCGCTTCGCCTTTTAGCATTTGCAACGTTTCTTTCACCGTTTTCCGCAGCAGCGTTCTTGATTCCGCCATTTCCCTTAGCACTTCCGACGAACTTTGTTCGATGGGAGGAAGGAGTTCAAGCACGCTTTTCGCCGATCCTTTGCTGACCAACACGTTGGAGCGGATACGGGTTTGCGGATGGCGAATCAAAAAATCAAGATGCTCACGAATACCCGCTTTCGCTGCCTTTTCACCGAATATGACGACTTTCGTATGCCCCCAAAACAAACGGCGGGGCAGCCGCTCTTGCAATTGAGCAATGGCGTCGGCGATCGTCACACCTGTCCCTGAGCGGACGATCGTTTCGCCTTGACTGCCACCCCCTCCGCCCCCTCCCGTTTGCCCAGCGCTGATTGCCCGCGGTACGGCGATCTCTACTGTCAGCCTAATCTTTTCATTTTTCACTCGATCAATGCCGATCCCGAGCACGACCGCAATGTCGTTCACTTCCTCCCGATCCCAACAGCCGCCGAGCATGGCGATCGTTACGATGACTAGAAGGAGAATGAGCGCTCGTTTCACTTTTTTTTCGATCACCAAGGCAGTTCACCCTTTTTTTGCTTAATGGCAGTGGACGTTACTTTCCTTTCTCGTGTGAAACAGCCGACGGCGGGGGGGTGGCCCGTTTTCGCCATCTTGCTGCTAACAAGAGGAGAAACGGAATGACGGTTTGCACACATGTCAAGTAAAACGAGCCGGTTGTCCCTAGAAAATGGGTCAGCTCCACTAAATCCTTCGCCGACCAGTTGGAAAACAAAAACAAAAGCAACCCGACAGAAAAGACGAGCGGCTCGTATTGGGATAAATTCAACCACCGGGCTAAGGCGATCACAACAACGTAATAAAAGACAGAAATTTTCAAAAATACACCGACGACCCAAAGCGCCATAACAACCGCCTCGACGTGCTCCAAAAAATCAGCGATGCTAATATATCGGACGACGCTCATCACCGGATATACGAAGTTGGCGGTGGTGTTTCCAAACACAAAGAGGGTCGCCAAATTCGTCATCAACAACGTCAACATAATCGATACCACCGCGATGTTTCCCCATCTTCGTCCATGGTCCTCATCAATGACATGCGGAAGCAAAAACGCCATTAAAAAGCATTCGCTAAACCAGCTTTGCGGGGTAACGGCTCCCCTGATCGACGGCAAAAGCCCTTTTTCCAGCATCGGCAGCATATTTTCTAGATCCATATCCGGAAACAGCAAAATGACGATAAAGACGAGCAAAACGATGACAACAGGCACGAGAATTTGCGCCAATCTCCCGAGCGCGGCGATCCCGCTGCGGACGGCCACAGCGCAAACAAACACCATCGTTCCCATTACGAATCCGATCGGCGTGTAAAACAAAAAGTTGCCAACGACAAACTCGCCATACTCGCGGACGATGATTCCAGTTACGTGAAAATAAAAAAGCACAAACAGCAAACCGACTAGCTTTCCAAGAAATTTTCCTAAAATGTCTATACTGTATTCGATCGGCGTCTTTTGTGGGTAAAGGCGATGCAATTGAACAGACACATATACTGTCAAAAAGCCGATAAGTGAAGCCCAAACCGGCGACAGCCACATATCTTGCCTGGCGTGTTGGGCCGTCACCCCTGGGACAAGGAGAATGGCGGTAGCGGTAATCGCCGGATACAGCAGCAACATCATCTGCACAGATGTGATTTTTCCCTTTTCCATCCTCTTTCACTCCTTAGCCTTGACGACCCTTCCGTCGCTCATTGATGCGCGGGCGGACGTTCAGCTTCCACCACGGGGTGCGGGTAAGCACATCTTTCGTTTGATGATCCCTATTAGGAACATGAGCATTCAAATACGGAACGCCAAGAGAGCGAAGGGAAGCCATGTGAATGAGAACTAGCAACAGCCCAAGCATAATCCCAAGCAGCCCAAGCGACCCGGCTAAAAACATCATCGGGAAGCGCAACATTCGCAACGCAATCCCAGCTGTGAACCGCGGGATCGTAAACGAAGCGATCCCCGTCAAGGCTACAATCATAATCATCGGCGCTGAGACAAGGCCGGCTTGAACAGCCGCCTGGCCGATGACGAGCGCTCCAACGATGCTCACCGCCGCCCCCGTCTGCTTCGGAAGCCGCACGCCGGCTTCGCGCAACGCCTCAAATACGATTTCCATAATTAACGCTTCAACGAGCGCCGGAAAAGGAACGCGTTCCCGCGAGGCAGCGACCGTTAATAAAAGAGTTGTCGGAATCATTTCTTGATGAAACGTCAAAATGGCAATATACGCAGACGGCAACAAAAGCGAAATTAAGAGAAACAAATACCGAAGCCAGCGGATGAGCGTGCCAATCAGCGTGCGCTGGTAGTAGTCTTCGCTAGATTGAATCAAAGAATAAAATGACACCGGCATCACCAGCACGAACGGACTGCCGTCCTGCATGATCACAATGCGCCCCTCAAGCAAACTGGCAATCGCTACATCGGGCCGCTCCGTGCTTAATACTTGCGGAAACGGCGAGTACGGATGATCTTCAATCAGCTCTTCGAGATACCCGGTTTCAAGCACGCCGTCCAACTCGATGCGCCTCAGCCGTTTTTCCGCCTCCGTGACAAAAGCCTCAGGGGCAATACCTTCCATATAACAAATCACGACTTCCGTTTTCGTGTACTTGCCTAAGGTGACTGATTTCGTTTTTAACAGCGGGCTGCGAATTCGGCGCCGCAATAAAGAAAGATTCGTTTCCAGCGATTCAATAAATCCTTCGCGCGGGCCTCTGATCACCGATTCGGCAACGGGCTCTTCAATCGCCCGCTTTTCCCATCCAGACAATCCTAAAGCGAAGCCTTCGCTTTGCCCGTCAACAAGCAGCACCGGGTTTCCGGAGGCAATGTAATGAATACACTCGTCAATCGTTTGCACCTTGTTGACTTTCACAACGGTCAACTGTTGCTCAAGAAGACTCGTTACATTCAGCTGTCCGTCTTGCCCGCTGGCCGAATGTTTCCCCATCAGCGGGCGAAGCACGTTTTCATTCATTTCTTCGACGTTGGCGAGCCCGTTGATATAAATTAAAACGGCGCTTGTATGCCCGGCGATTTGAAAAGACCGGAAGACGACATCGATGCAGTCTCTATAAATATTCTGTATATTTTGTATATTTTCATTGATATCGGCCGCTAAGGCGTCTTGCATTCCGCTTGGCGTTGTCGCCGCCAGCTGCGGCAAATTTCCTTTTTTTCGTCTTTGAAAAAAGCGCATGCCATTCCCCCCTTTTCCTCGCCGCGCGTGTTCGCTTCATCGCCAATCCGGGCTGCAGTCGGCATTTTTCATCATGGGGACATCTTGTGAACGCTGTTCGATGTCGTGCTTTGAGGCCGTTTTTCGGCGCGAAACAGTGATTTTCGCCAGCCTTTTATAGAATTGCCGTTTTCAAAGGAGAATATAATGGCCGCTTCAAACTAGGTTAGCCTCTCTTGCTTTCATTTTGTTTAAAGACAGGGCGGCTCGATCATGTTGCTAGAAAGTCATTGACCTTTGCTAGTGTTGAATGGACAAAACAAAAAACCCCATTTGGATGGCAAGTGCCACCAAAATGGGGTTCACTGACAATGAATTATTTTAATTTTTTCAGCTGCTCGCCGATGACTTCGCCGAGCTGGAAGCCGCGCGTTTCCGCCGTTTTCGTATATTGGCTGTAATCTTCCGCCGGAGCGGCCGTTTCCTCCTCGAGCAGTGCGCGGATGCTTAAGGAAATGCGATGCTCGGCTTCGTTGACATCGAGCACTTTCGCTTTCACTTCATCGCCTTCTTTCAGCACTTCATGCGGTGAGCCGATGCGGCGGTTGGCGATTTGCGACACATGAACCAACCCTTCGACGCCCGGGAAAATTTCCACAAACGCGCCGAATGAAGCGAGCCGCTTCACAGTACCCGTGACGACATCGCCCGGTCTTACCTTCTCGCTGATGCCTTCCCACGGACCCGGCAACGCTTCTTTCATCGACAGCGACAGGCGGCCTTGTTCCGAGTCGACAGCCAACACTTTCACTTTTACCGCATCGCCTTCTTTCACCGCCTCGGACGGATGGGCGACACGCGTATGAGAAAGCTGGGAAATATGTACGAGTCCGTCAAACCCGCCGACATCGACAAAGACGCCGAAATCGGCAATGCGGCGGACGACGCCATCCAGCACTTGCCCCGGCTCAAGACGGGAAAGCAGTTCTTTTTGCTGGCGCTCCTGCTCTTCCTCAACGACCGCCCGATGCGATAAGATGACGCGGTTTTTCTCGCGGTCGAGTTCAACGACTTTGACGGCGAGCGTTTTTCCTTTGTAGTCGGAAAAATCTTCGACATAATGCGGTTCGACAAGCGAGGCCGGGATAAAGCCACGCACGCCGACATCGGCGACAAGCCCGCCTTTGACGATGTCTTTAATGACCGTTTCAAACGTTTCGCCGCTTGCGAACTTGCGTTCAAGCTCCTCCCACGCCCGCTCGGCGTCGACGGCTTTTTTTGATAAAATGAGCAGCCCTTCTTCCCCGTCTTTGCCTTCTTCCACTTTTTTCACTTTGGCCGTCACTTCATCGCCGACGGCGACCGCATCGCTCGGCTTCTCGATATGCAAGTTGGACAGCTCGCTGATCGGAATGATGCCGCTTTGCTTGCTGTTTTCCACCTCAACAAGCACTTGTTTGTCTTCGAGCTTCACCACTTTGCCGCGGACGATGTCGCCCACCTCATACACATTCACTTGCACATTCATCTCTTCTGTCATCGCAAAACCCCTCCTTCATCGACTGACGATCCTGCAAAAGCGCGCCTCGCGCCGAGGCCGCGGCCGGCTGTCGGCAAAAATAAGGACGCTTTTCTAATTAGTATACCATATTTTCTCAATCAACATGTACTATAATGCTTACTGATGCTGCTCAAGCAAGCGGCGAATATGATCCATAATGTAATCGGCCGCTTCTTCCGGACTGGCCTTCCGCTCACGCAGCGGCGCCATATCAATCGGCGCCCCGTATACGACTCTGAGCGGCACAAATGGCCGGTATGGGCCGATGATGGCGCACGGGACGACAGCCGCATCAGTGCGCAAGGCGAAAAAGCCGACACCGGGCAGCGCCCGTTTCAGCCGGCCGTCCTTGCTGCGCGTCCCTTCGGGAAAAATGCCGAGAACTTCGCCTTGTTTCAGCACCTCAAGCCCTGTGCGCAGCGCCTGACGGTCGTTCATGCCGCGCTTCACTGGAAACGCGCGCAAGTTTTTGACGAGCGTTTTCACCACCGGGGTGCGAAACAACTCCTCTTTCGCCATAAACCGGACCGGACGCGGCGCCGTAATGCCGACGACCGGCGGATCTAAGTTGCTGATATGGTTGGCGCAAAGAAGCACCGCGCCTTCTTTTGGAAATTGCTCGAGCCCTGTGACTTGAATGCGGTACAAAGGAGTCAATATGCTTTTTACCGCTCCTTTGGCCACCGAATAAAAATCCACCCTCATCCAATCCTTTCGTTGACAATTTCCATAATGCGCGCCGCCACTTCCTCGACCGTCAGCGACGTCGTGTCAATTTCTACCGCGTCCGGCGCCTTGCGAAGCGGAGCCGTTTCCCGCTCTGAATCAAGCCGGTCGCGGCGGGCGATCTCTTCTTTCAGCTTTTCGAGGTCAGACGGAAAGCCGCGGGCGATATGTTCTTCGTGCCGGCGCCGCGCCCGCTCCTCAACTGAAGCTTTTAAGAAAATTTTCACCTCGGCATTCGGAAGCACGTTCGTCCCGATATCGCGTCCGTCCATCACAACGCCGCCCCCTTTGGCCAAGGCGCGCTGGCGGGCGACCATCTCCTCGCGCACAAGCGGGTGTTTCGCTACGAACGACACCGCATTTGTCACCGCCTCTCCACGAATGATATCGGTGACGTCCTCGCCGTTGACAAACACCAATTGCCCGTGCGACGACGGCTTCAGTTCAATCGATGTATCCCGGAGCAATGACAACAGCGCCTGTTCATCATGGATGTCGACGCCGCATTGAAGCGCCCGATGCGTTAACGCGCGGTACATTGCACCGGTATCGATATATACATAAGAAAGGCGGTTGGCAATGAGTTTGGCGACCGTGCTTTTCCCTGCTGCCGCAGGACCATCGATCGCGATGCTAATTCGTCGTTCCATAACTCCTCCTGCTTCATCGAATCATGTAATGGCTGCACAAAGAAAAATGCAGGAAAACCCTGCATGTTCTCATGTCCATTGTACCATATTTGCCGTCAACGGTCGACGGCCGTTTCGATCGTTTTTGTTTTTTCCGGCTTGGCTACCCCTTCATACTCGTATACTTTGCCGATATAAAATGCCACCGGCGTATACAACACGAGCCATTGAGCGATCAGCAAACAAATCGCTTGGATCACAACGAGCTTCCATAGCAGCTGCTCGATCCGCTTCATGGCACAAACATCCTGCCTTCCGTTTTTTCTAGCAGTATTCCACACGCCCCGCTCATTTATTCTCTTCGTTTTCCCTTTTCTTTTCGTCAAGCTGCCGCTCGAAGCTGTAGCGGATGAGCCGGGCGCGTTCTTGGGGATGGAGGTCGGTGAATTCGACCGACATTTTCGCGATGCCGCGCTCATCGATGGCCATGCGGACAATCGTTGCCTTCGTTTTCATATAGTAATATTCACCGGAGCGCATCGTTAGCACAAGCCAAAGCTCAACCGCCATGCCGGGGTGAAGAAGCGAAGCATATGCCGGCGGGATGAGAAGGGCAGCTCCGCCGGCACTCATATCGACCGTCATCGTCACAAACGGAGCGAACCCGCCGTCAAGCGGATGGACGGCAGCATCGACGTTTGCCTTCACCCGCACATATCGGCGGCGCTGGATGCGTATGACATATTCGTCGCCCGGATAAGCCAAGACGACCATCGGCAGCGGGTCGCGCACTTTCCCCTTCACTTCCGTATCAAACATGTATAAACCCCCGTCCTGGCCGACAAAGCTCACCTTAAATTGCATGCCGTTTAACAAATACACCGTTTTTCCGCTCTGTTCGTCGACAGGATAACTAATATGGATCGCCCCGTCGGCGATGGTGAGCGCCTTGCTCCGGTATTGCCGTGTTGAACCGTCGAGCGGCTCGAGCCAAACCCGATCTCCGATCTTGATCATCATCTTGCCTTTCCCCTTTTCGGCCAACGGTTGGCCTTGTCATTTTATGGGTCCATTATACCATATAGCGGCCGAACAGGAATGAAAAAAAGAGGAAAAGCGCTATTCGTTGCTTTTCCTCCTTTCCTCTCACCCGTAGTTCGGTTCTACACTTTCGAGCCTTTCCACTTTTTCTTCGAGACCGGTCGACGCGTTAATAAACAGTTGGTACGTCTCATCGCCAAGCGTTCCTAAAAACTCGTAACAAAGCACCGGTTTTTGCAAGTCGTTCATAATGATGGCTTGGCGCTGCTCCATCACTTTCAACTGCGGGTTGACCTTTTTCTTCACCGCTTCGACGGTGAGTTTCGGTTTTGGCAGCGGGCGCGGAACTGACGATGACAAATAATCGCGCGCCGTAAAACCGACGACCCGGCCGTTATCGAGCGCCACTTTCATTTGGATGGCTTCCGGGTAAATGCGAACGCCGTTTTCACTTTTGACAAACGTAAGCACGGCGACATTATCGTATTGCGTGCTGTCGTACAGCTCAAACCCGGTAAATTGATGCCGTTTTAAAAATGCCATCCCGCGGTTGGCCGCTTCATGCAAGCTGATCTTCGGCTTGCCGACGGGCCGGCTGTTGAGCGCCCAAATCGGGTAACCGCCCTTTTTCGTAATGTCCATATAAATGTCGCCTTTTGTTTTCGGATCGTGAATCGTTAAACTGTAAAAGCGGTCGTCCGCTCCTTTGCCGCTTTCCGTCACCTTGATCTCCTCCGTCCCCTTTAGACCGAGAAAATCGCGGGCGATTCGTTTCGCTTCCGCTTTGGTAATCGGACGGCCTTGCGCCCGGACAAACCCTTTTTCTTCATTGGCAAGGCTGATGAACGACGGGCCAAACTCCGATGAACTCGAGAACGTATCGACATTTTTTTCGACCGCTTTAAAGCCGTCAATAATAATGTTGTCGCCTTTTTGGTCGTTCGTGGCCAACGCCAGCTCGACGTCCATCCAGCGCAAGTTGTTTTCAAGCACTAAATGTTGCACATTGCGCAGCTCTTGGCGGATCGCTCCGGCGTTTTTGTACAGCGCCTGCAGCGTCTTGTACTCTTCCTTTGTCAACGGTTCCTCCTCTAAATCGCGCACCGCCGTTCGGTAGCTGAACTCGCCGATTTGCGATAAAAACTCTTGCGTCTTGTTAAACGGCAAGAGCGACAGCGGCAGCTGGCCGACGTCCGAGTGGGCTTCCGCCGCAATTTTCCACACTTCAGCCAGCGCCGGCGACAATGACGCATGCGAGTTCATCGCCAGCGTGGCGCCGAGCTTGTCATGAAGCAAGTCGATTTGATAGGCCAAATCGTGGAACGCGCGCTGGTAGTTGTTTTCCGCGTGGATTAAAATCGCGTTTTTCTCCAAGTGCTCGCGGTAGCCCCAATAGCCGGTGCCGATGACAGCGAGCGCGAGCGCCGCGAGCAATATGTTTCGCACCATTCCGTCTCCCTCCTTTTATTTGCAGAAAATATGCTGCCCGATCCGCTTAATTTGCGGCCGGCTCCAAATCCAAGCGCTCGTCGCCGTCGCCGGATTGAAATAGTAAATGGCCCCGCCGCTCGGATCCCAGCCGTTGATGGCATCAAGCACCGCCTTTCGCGCTGTTTCGTTTGGCGTCAGCCAAATTTGTCCGTCAGCGACCGCGGTGAACGCGCCCGGTTGAAAAATGACTCCAGCGACCGTATCCGGGAACGACGGATGTTCGAGCCGGTTTAAAATGACGGCGGCCACAGCCACCTGTCCGATGTACGGTTCGCCGCGCGCTTCACCATAAACCGCGTTCGCCATCAGCTGAATATCGTTTTGCGAAAACCCCTTCGGCACGTTCGACGCCGTCGTTTTCGCCGTACTTCCTCCACCGCCGCGCTTTTTCACTTGCTGGCTGAGCGGAATGCCGCCGTAATGGGTGAAATCATTCCCTTGGCGGATTTGTCTTTTGACAAACTCCTCGTAATATTTCGAGGCGTTCACTAACTTTTGCTTCGTTTCCGCCCCGGCCAGCCCGTCGACTGGCAGGCCGTATTCGTATTGGAAGTTGCGCAGCGCCCAATACGTGCGCCAACCGAACACGCCGTCAATTTTGCCGTTGTAAAAGCCGAGATATTGCAGCCGGGCCTGCAATTCAATGACATCATCCCCAACCGCCCCCCGCTGGATCACTTGCGGGGAAAAGGCGGCAGCATGGCTTGCTGGATGCAGGCATATCCACACGCCGATTACGGTGAACATGAT
This sequence comes from Geobacillus sp. 46C-IIa, assembly GCF_014679505.1. Classification (GTDB taxonomy): domain Bacteria; phylum Bacillota; class Bacilli; order Bacillales; family Anoxybacillaceae; genus Geobacillus. The sequence goes on along the minus strand of NZ_CP061474.1, from coordinate 1,115,189 downwards.
GAGCTTCCTTACCATATGCAAACCTCCTGTCGACCATCGCCGTTTTTATCCTTATTTTCCTCCTGTTTTCCCTCTTTATGCAGAAAAAAGAAAAAGGGGCTGTCCGGAAAGCCGCTTGTTCGGCTTGCGGATGCCCCTTTTCGCGTTTCAACACCTTGCTGTAGCAACAATCGCACCTTTTTAAGGGAGTTCTACTTTTTGAACGACCGCTTTCGCTGACGGCGTCACTTGGCAGCGAGCGCACCCTTTTGCCTGCTTCACTTTGCGCAGCGCCACCCACCATAAGGCGAGCATAAACGGCCCCATGTAATAGCCCCATTGCTTCTTGGCCAGCAAAATCCAGTCATAGATGCCATGGAGAAAAAACGGCAGCAAAAACGACGCCCATAAATAATAGCGGCGCTTTCGGCCGGCAAATTTCGCCTTGCCGAAATAAAACCCCATAATGACGGCAAACAGCGCATGGCTTGACACCGGCAACAGCGCCCGGGCGACGGCTGTCTCCACCCCGTTGGCCAGCAAGTATAAAATGTTTTCCAACGTCGCAAAGCCCAACGAGACGCTGGCGCTGTACACAATGCCGTCGTACGGCTCATCAAATTCGTCGTGGTCGTACACAAAAAAATAGATGATAAACCATTTGACAAACTCTTCAAGCAGCGCCGCAGATAAAAACGCTTCAGCCGCCGGCGATGAAATGATGTTTTCTTCCGCTAACACGTATTGGATGAACATGATCGGAAAAACGAGGAGGACGCCGAAAAAAAACATGCGCAACACAAAGGACAACGGCTCGGCCTCATACTCGTCCTTTAAGTAAAAATAGCTGAGCAGCGCCACCCCGGGGGCGACGCCGGCAGAAATGAGCGAAAACATACCGATCCCCGTTTCTCTGTCGTTTTACCTCTATCGTACCACGAAACTAGGGAGCGAAAAAGAGAAATTGTTGCACAACTCCTCTCCTAATAGGCAAACAAGCCGTCGAGGGCCGCGCCGGAAGCAAGGGCGACGGCGAGTTTGATGCGCGCTTTTTTCGCATCGTAGTCGCTGCCGAGAATCACGCCTTTTTTATGCAAATCATAGGCGCTCCCTAAATAATCGTACGTCGTGTACACCGCGCCTTCCTCGGCGCTCGTCGTCACGACGACTTTTATGCCGGCTTCGATGGCCTTGACGATTTCACCAACCATGTTCGGCGCCACTTGCCCGCGGCCGACTCCTTCGAGCACAATGCCGGCAACGCCGCTTTCACGGGCCGCCTTAATAAATTTTCCGTCCGCTTCCAAATAACATTTCACAATATCGACGGGCGGAAGCGGGCGGACGAGTTCGTAATATTCACGCCGGATCGGCTTTTGGTACACATGCACCTCATCGTTGTCAATAATGCCTAAATAGCCGAAACCAAACGCATTAAACCCTTGAATGTTCGAGGCGTGCTCTTTTTTCACGTATTTCGCGGCAAAAATGCGCTCGTTGAACACGACGACCGTCCCCGCTCCGCGCAACGGCTCCGCGCACGCGGCGTAAATGGCATGGCGGATGTTGATATACACATCGCTTCCTAAATCGGCCGGGGCCCGCTGCGAGCCGGTGACGACGATTGTGCGCGGGTCATTCACCGTCAAATCAAGAAAGTACGCCGTCTCCTCCAGCGCATCGGTCCCGTGGGTGACGACGATGCCATCGACGGACGGGTCGGCAAAATGCGCCTCAATCCGTTTTTTTAACTCCATCCAATGCGCGAACGTCAAATGCATGCTCGGCAGCTGGAACACGCTTTCGACTTGGACTTCGATCTCTTTCGGCAAATGGCACATCGCAGCGAGCTCTTCGCCGCTTAACGCTCCGGCGTTCAAACGGCCGGAACGTTCATTCCGTTTGCTGGCGATGGTGCCGCCGGTCGTTAGCAGCACTACTTTCCGTTTCGTCACATCCGTCACCTTCGCTTTCCGATTTCAAACATGATGCCCATCCGATTTTGCCGCACTCAGATGGGGGTTACAACGGCTTCCGGGCCGATGCTTCACGCTCGCGTTCGGCGATGCAGGCAGCGATAAGATCTCCGTGAAAACGGCCGTTTTCGATAAAAATTTCATTGGCATCATTGCCAGCGGCGATCACCCCGGCGATAAACACCCCTGGCACGTTCGTCTCCATCGTGTGCAGGTCATAATGCGGCCGGCCGCTTTCCGGATCGACGTGAACGCCGATGCCCGTTAAAAAGCGATGGTCAGGATGATAGCCGGTCATCGCGAACACAAAATCGTTTTTGATCGTTTTCGTTTCCCCGTTTACTTCGTAAACGACGGCATCTTCCGTAATTTCTTTCACATGGGCGTGAAATTCCATGCGGATGACGCCTTTGCGCACCAATGCATCGAACTCCGGCAAAATCCACGGTTTGATGCTTTTTGAATACCCGCCGCCGCGGTATAGCACCGTGACGCGCGCCCCGGCTTTCACAAGTTCCATCGCCGCGTCGACGCTCGAATTTTTCCCGCCGATGACGACGCAGTCGGTGTTGAAGTACGGGTGCGCTTCTTTAAAATAATGCATCACTTTCGGCAGCTCTTCCCCCGGCACGTTCATATAGTTTGGATGGTCGTAATACCCGGTGGCAACCACGACGTATTGGGCACGATAGTTGTCTTTTGATGTTTCAACCAAAAACGCCCCGTCCTGCTGCCGCTTGATCGTTTTCACTTCTTCAAACGTATTGACGCGCACTTGTTTACGGGCGACGACTTCGCGGTAATAGGCGAGCGCCTGGCTTCTCGTCGGCTTCCGATTTTCCGTGATAAATGGCACACCGCCGATTTCGAGCCGATCGCTCGTGCTGAAAAACGTTTGATGCGTCGGGAAGCGATAAATCGCATGGACGATGTTTCCTTTTTCGATCACAAGCGGCGAAAATCCGGCATCCTGCAAAGCGATCGCCGCCGCCAGTCCGCATGGTCCGCCGCCGACGATGATGATTGTTTCTTCCCTCATGTTTTTGTCACCTCGCACGAAGCAAAAAATCCCCTATCTTATGATAGGGGATTTCGCCCGAGCTTGCAAACGTCAGCGCTCGCCGCGTTCACACCCAGCCGCGGAAACGGCACGCTTCCGCCATTTTACGGACGCCGACCATGTAGGCAGCAAGGCGCATATCAACGCGGCGCGTTTGCGCCATGTCATAGACATTGTTAAACGCCTTGACCATCACTTTCTCAAGCCGCTGTTCCACTTCTTCTTCCGTCCAATAATAGCCTTGGTTGTTTTGCACCCATTCAAAATACGACACCGTCACGCCGCCGGCGCTTGCGAGCACATCCGGGACAAGCAAAATGCCGCGTTGTGTTAAAATTTCTGTCGCCTCAAGCGTCGTCGGGCCGTTCGCCGCCTCGACAACGATGCCCGCCTTAATGCGCGGGGCGTTTTCGGCCGTAATCTGGTTTTCGATGGCCGCCGGCACTAAAATGTCGCAATCGAGCTCAAGCAGCTCTTTATTTGAAATCGTATTTTTAAACAGCTTCGTCACCGTGCCAAAGCTGTCGCGCCGCTCGAGCAAATAATCGATATCGAGCCCGTTCGGGTCGTACAGCGCGCCGTATACGTCGGAAATGCCGACGACTTTCGCCCCGGCGTCATGCATAAACTTCGCCAAATAGCTGCCGGCGTTGCCGAACCCTTGAACGACGACGCGCGCCCCTTCAAGCGACAAGCCGCGTTTTTTCGCCGCCTCGCGGATGCAAATCGTCACCCCTTTGGCCGTCGCTGTTTCCCGGCCGTGCGAACCGCCGAGCACAAGCGGTTTTCCGGTAATAAAGCCCGGCGAATCGAATTCGCGGATGCGGCTGTACTCATCCATCATCCACGCCATAATTTGCGAGTTCGTAAACACGTCAGGCGCCGGGATGTCTTTTGTCGGTCCGACGATTTGGCTGATGGCGCGCACATAGCCGCGGCTTAGCCGCTCAAGCTCGCGGAACGACATCGTGCGCGGATCGCAGACGATGCCGCCTTTGCCGCCGCCATACGGCAAATCGACGATGCCGCATTTTAAGCTCATCCAGATCGACAGCGCTTTCACCTCACGCTCGGTGACATCCGGATGAAAGCGCACGCCGCCTTTCGTCGGGCCGACCGCATCGTTATGCTGCGCCCGATAGCCGGTAAAAATTTTCACCGATCCGTCGTCCATGCGCACCGGAATGCGGACGGTCAACACGCGGATCGGCTCTTTCAAGAGCTCGTACACTTCTTCCGGGTAGCCGAGCTTTTCCAATGCTCTATGTATAACAATTTGCGTCGACGCCAGCACGTCGTATTGTTGTTCCTTGTCTTCCGTATGCTTATCGGCTGCCATACGTAAACCTCCTATAAGCTCGCTATAATAGTTTGTCGCCTTCCATGTCATAGTATACACCTTCTCTTGGCGTCTGCAAAGGAAAAATGGTGAAACGGGCCGAACGCTCCAGGCGGCGTTTCACCCGAAAAAATAGACTCCTTGTCCATATAAAGGAGTCTATTTATGCTTAGTCGGCCCGGAAATAATGAACGAGTTGCTCAATGGCGCGGCGTTCCATTAATCGTTTTCCATATTCTTGCACACGGTGTATCGTTATCGTAGCCGGGTTGCCGAACTCGGCCAGCAAGGCGACGAAATTGTCGAGCGGAATCGGTGGTTCTTCGGCAACATGCAAGTAAAAGCGGCCTTGGTACGAATAGAGCGTGCCATCAAGGCAGCCGACCGCACACAAACGATGGGCGAGCTGAATGACATCTTCGAACGTTTGGAATTCGTAAAATATGTCATCACTCTCATCGAGCGTTACTTGCATTTCAATGTAATCATCGGCAAATTCTTCTTCGATGTCGTCGTATTCGCCTTCGTTCGTGACGATAACGACCATGCCCTGTGCCGGTAAAGAGTACACTTCGACCGCGATCGATCCGTTCACTTCGAAGCCGAGCTCTTCGCTTGCTTCCTCAATCATATCGCGGAACAGCTGATGGACTTTAAACGTGTCTTTCCATAAATCGTCTTTTGTCAATCCGCGATCGAGCAAATCATCGAATGTCAGGAAGATTTTAATTTTGTTGTGGGTCAAGCGCTCAAGACGCATCGGCACCCCTCCTTACCTACAGAGCCATCTCTTACCGTTATTGTATGTTGCAACTCGCAATTGGTTCGTTTGTTATTATTAATGAGTTTACATCGTTTCCCCGGTTTTAGACAAGCATTTTTTCTCGATTGTCGGTTTTCCGGGCACAATCGTGATGAGATGAGTCTCTGCCGGCGCTCCGAGGCGAAGCGGCACTCCGGTCGTCCCGTAGCCATTGCTCGTAAACAACGCGGTGTTGTTGCGCCATTTGAGCCCTCCTTTCTCATACAACCCAAACGAAAACAACCGAATTTGCCCGCCATGTGTATGACCGCTTAGCACGAGTGAAATGTAGTGTTCCTCCCTCAGGCGGGCAACGATCGCCGGATTATGGCAGGCTAAAATACGGAACGATTGAGGCGGAACGTGTTCAAGCGCCCGATCGATATCCGCCTCCTTCCGGCTTACATCACCGACGCCGATGAGCGCGACCGGCACACCGCCGTGCTCCCATACTTTCGCTTTGTTTTTGAGCACATGGACGCGCTCTTCCTCGAGCAATGATTGAAGATCGTAGTCGACCTCGTCATCATTGTTTCCCCAGACAAAATAAACGGGAGCGACCGCTTGCAACCGGCGCACATTTTCGCGGACGCGCGCTTCCGGCACCCCTTTTTCAACTAAGTCCCCGCCAATCACGACGAGGTGAGCTTTTCTCCTCACTTCCTCAAGCATGCGAAACGAAACGACCCGCCGATGAATATCAGAAATAAAAAAAATTGTAAGCGGCGGGCAATGGTCGGGAAAATGAGGAAATGACAGCGTCACATGACGGACCCGGTTGCTGTGCGCTTCTTTCCACATATAGCCAAACAAAAACAGAAAACTAGTGATCACTCCCCCGATGAGCATACTTCCTCCTGCTAAAGCCGACCGCCTTCGGTCAGCCAGCGTTCTCTCAACGTCATCATACCATAAAAGAAGGAAAAAACGAAAAAAAGTGCCGCCGTTTGCCAATGAAACCGAAACGCCCAATAAAAATGGCTGAGCGCCGCCATGCTCATCAACCATTCACCAACACGGAACCGCCGGCCGGACAGCAGACGCCCGCTCCCGATGATCACCGTGCGGATAAGCGCCCCATTGGCGGCAGCGCCAAGCAAAAAACAAGCGAACGCCAACCATGTCCGCAGCGGGGAAAACAGCAGCCCTGTCAAAAACTGCGCAAGGGAAAACGGCTCAAGCGGCGGCAGCCAGCGAAAAAACAAGTAAGTGCACAAAACAGCGGCCATGACTGTCATCGATAGGCGGCGCATTTTTTCCTCCTTAAGTTTTATTCCTATAATTCGTCAGGCAAACAGGCATGAACGATACCCCTCTATCATACATATAGACTGAACTTTGCCAAAAAAGGGGGGGTTTGATGTTTACGACGCGCAAACAATACGAGCCGTATATTAGCCCGTTTGACCCGTGCCCGCCGATCCGTGTCAAAACGTACGTCACCGCGCCGAACTTATACGTCGGATTCCAGCCGCCAAACTTGCCGCAATTTCCGCTTCGCGAAGCATTAATGAAAGGAACGCTTTGGCAAGTGTTTTACGACCCGTATTACAGCCCTTACGAAACGAAGACAAAAGGTGATGGCTCATGAAACAAATGCCAAAGGAGTATTATGAGCAGCTCGAGGAGCTGCAGGCTGTCGACTTTGCCCTCGTTGAGCTCACGCTTTATTTAGACACCCATCCAACCGATTACCAGGCGATTCAACAATTTAACCAACTCGCCCAAAAGCGAAAGCAGCTGAAAAAGCAGTTTGAAGCCGCCTACGGCCCGCTGGAGCAGTTTGGCCATAGCTATTCCAACTACCCGTGGAATTGGGACGACACGCCGTGGCCTTGGCAAGTGTAGCTGATCCATCACGAGCGCAAGGAGGAATGGATCATGTGGATTTATGAAAAAAAATTGCAGTACCCGGTCCGCGTCAGCACGTGCAACCCGAGGCTGGCAAAATATTTGATCGAACAGTACGGCGGAGCGGACGGGGAGCTCGCTGCTGCGCTCCGTTACTTAAACCAACGTTATACGCTGCCACCGAAAGTGATCGGATTGCTAAATGACATCGGCACAGAAGAGCTCGCCCATCTCGAAATGATCGCCACCATGGTATATAAACTGACGAAAGACGCGACGCCGGAACAGCTGAAAGAAGCCGGGCTTGAGCCGCATTACGTCGACCATGAGCGCGCCCTCTTTTACCATAACGCCGCCGGCAACCCGTTTACAGCGACGTACATTCAGGCGAAAGGCGATCCGATCACCGACTTGTACGAAGACATCGCCGCTGAAGAGAAGGCGCGCGCCACGTATCAATGGATCATTAATATGAGCGACGATCCGGACTTAAACGACGGGCTCCGCTTTTTGCGCGAGCGGGAAATCATTCACGCGCAGCGGTTCCGCGAAGCGGTCGAGATTTTAAAAGAAGAGCGCAACCATAAAAAAGTCTTTTAATTTTCATCTAAACACATCCCCCGCTTTGCAAAGCAGAAGGAAAGCGGGGGATCACCATGACTGCGGATTCGATCGTTCCTTCAAAACAGAAGGAAGCACAAAAGTTTCCCCGTGCACGGCTGCAACAAGCCGCCTGAGGCGTTCATCTCGAAGCACAGACAGGCCGCTTGCGCGAACGATAGCGGAACGGAAAAAACCATTCAGCTATGCTCATAATATAGGTTAATGTCGTATTCCCGCTTCAGCCACTCAAACAGCCGGTGACGCCCGTTCCACTGTTCTTCGTCTTTCCATAAATCGATGCTTTTTTGAATAATTTCGCAACGGAGGGCATGAAAATCATCTTCCGCCTTTTCGCTTTTTCCTTTGTAATAGACAGCGGCCCAATAAACGGTGCACAAAAGAAGCAGGATAAGAATGTGGACGGGCGCGGCAAAAAACCAGGCAAACCGTCCGCTCCACGTCGCAACGGCCGCCGCGTTGGCAATCACATAAAGAAGGAAAGCCGCCAAGCCGACAAATGAGGCGGCTTGCAAAACGGTCGTCCGCTTTTCGAGCCGCTCCCATTTTTTCTTTTTTTCAATAACCGCAAGCAACATTTCTTTTGTCACTTCATCGAGGGAAAATTCGCTCGGAAAATAGGCCATCGTGCTCTCCCCCTTGTCCTTTTCTATTGTCCATCCTATGCCGCTTTAAGCGGCGTTAGAACAAAGGGAAAAACACCGGCCGCCAATTTTTTGGACGGCGAGGCCGGACGGACTCAACGTTCTTCATGAAGCGGGATGCGCAGCGTTTGCCCCGGCTCAAGCCGGCTCGTTGACAAGCCGTTTTCCTTTTTGATGAACTCCATAGCGCTTGGCGTGCCGTAATATTTCATGGCGATGCTGTATAGCGTTTCGTTCGCCGCGACAACGTGGGTGATGATCTTGCCGTCCGTTTCATCGACCGCCTTTCGGTCTGCCGGCCGCTCCCGTTTCGATGTTTGACTAGCTGCCTTGACGTCCTCGACCTGAATGATGCGCACGGTCTCGCGGTTGCTGTTTTCCTCATGGCGGACGACTGTCACCGTTCCCGACTCCGAACGGACGTGGTGGATGGCCAGCACCGCCGCCGGCAGCGCCAAAAACAAAAACGCCAGCAGGCGGGCCGGGATGTATTTTCGCTTTTGTTCTTCTTTTTGCCGCCGTCTTTTTAGGCGTGACGACGGGGCATTGGCGCCCGACGCCAACCGTTTTTTCCGCGCCAAGCGTCCCGATGCTCCTTCCATTGATTCACTTCCCTTCCTCCTCTGTCTCTCCGCCTAGACGGATATGTAAAGCAAGCACAAAATCGATCAAAAAATGGGCGGTGACCGTCACCCATAAGCTGCCAGTCCGCTCGTACAGCACGCCTAGAAACAAACTAAGCAGGATGACCATGAGGAATAAAAACCACTTTTCCAAATACCGGACGTGCAGCACGGCGAAAATCACACTCGCGACCCAAAGCCCCCAATGCGTCTGTACGATGCCGCGAAACAGCCATTCTTCGGTGACGGCAATCAGCCCGCATAAAAAAAAGAGATGCAAAATGGAGCGACCGCGGAAAATTTTTTCATTCACCCCGCCGTCATCATGCCAGTCTTCCGGCAAATAGCGCATCGCCAAAAAATCAGCCGCCAACACGAGCGCCGCTGCACCCACCCCGTATAACAGCACATCGGACAGATCGAGCCGCCAAAGCCGGCGCCACTCGGCCCAATCGAACAAAAATAGCGAGGCGACGCCAGCAACGGCAAGCAACAGCCCTTGCGTCAAATAAAGATGAAAAAGCACTTCGCGGTCCGTCATATGTTGAATTTGTTCACTTTGCCGCCTCATCTTGCCGCCCCCCGCTGAAAAACATCCGCCATAACTCTTCGCGCCAGTGGCCGATCGGCGCCGCAGCCGGATGGCGGGCGGCGCGCATATAGGCATCAAGCCGCAGCCCGCAACCATCGCAGCAGACATCTGGCTTGTCCGTCAGCTCTTCCCCGAACGCGCGGACGACCGCCGCGCGCCGGCAGGAGGAGGTGTGCACCCAGTCATCCATTTCCTGCAGCTTTTTTCGCTTCCAGCGCCGCCGCGCCTCCATGGCCGCGGCCATTCTTTCATACAGTCGCTCCTTCAACTCAGCCGTGATCCGTTTGGACGCCGCTGTTTGTCCCCATTCTAAACAGTACGCCACGAGCCGTTTTTGTATGTCCGTAAATCCGCTCGCTTCGATGGCAGCCTTCCATTGATCCGCAGCGGCGTCTTCCGGCAGCCGCCGGCACCATTCGCGCAGCTCGTGCGGATCGGGAAGCTCGGCTTCGGCCACCGCCTGGGCGATGGCCCGGTCGCCATCAGCGTAAAACAGCACGGCCAGACTCGGCGCCCCGTCGCGTCCGGCACGGCCGATTTCCTGCACATACGCCTCGAGCTGAGCCGGCATATGAAAATGGAGCACGAACCGGACGTTTTCTTTGTTCACGCCCATGCCAAACGCGCTCGTACAGCAAACGAGATCGAGCTGGCCGTATAAAAATTGCTGCTGCACGAGCAGCCGCTGCTCCCCATCCATGCCAGCGTGGTAGTACGCCACCCGCCCTGCCCCGCTTCGCTCAAGGCGGCGCGCCATTTCTTCCGCCCATTGACGGCTTGAAAAGTAAACGATTCCCGGCCCTTCAAGCCGCCCCGCATATTCAACTAAGCGCGCGGCTTTTTCTTCAGCCGATAAGCAATGCTCGACTTTTAAGGCGATGTTCGGGCGGTCAACAGAATAAATATGAAGGCGGGCGCGCTCCATTCCAAGCGTGCGGATGATATCATCGCGCACCTCCGGCGGCGCCGTCGCCGTCAGCGCCAAGCACGGCGGAGAACCGAGCGCGCGCCGGACCGCCCCGAGTTTTAAAAAGTCGGGGCGGAAATCATACCCCCATTGGGAAATGCAATGCGCTTCATCAACAACAAATAAGGAAATGCGCGCGCGCCCGAGCGCCGCCAAAAATTTAGCCGATTGCAGCATTTCCGGCGAAGCGTAAATGAAACGAAAATCGGGCAGCGAGGCGAGAGCCTGCCATTTTTCTTCCGCATCGAGCAAGCTATGGAAAGCAATCACCCGCTTTTCCCCGCGCCGGCGCAGCTGTTCGACTTGATCTTCCATGAGCGAGACAAGCGGCGAAACGATAAGCACGCTTCCGGGGAGCAAATACACCGGCAGCTGATAGCAAAGCGACTTGCCGCTTCCGGTCGGCAGCATCGCCAACACGTCGCGTCCGGCGAGCACGTCTTCCACCACTTCCCGTTGCCCTGGGCGGAATGAGGCATGTCCAAACCGCGCATGCAAGATTTTTATTAATTCATCCAACGTCCCACTTCCTTTGCTAACACAAGGCGAATTTCAAAATAACTCGCCGCGCCGCCGAGCGCCTCGCGAATACGCTTTAACTTGCGCGTCCCGAGCGCCCGCGCCGCCGCTTGAATCGAAGCCGCCTTCTCGTCCGCCACAAACGGAGCGATCGAAAAGCCGGGCACGTTGGCGGCGATTTCGACAATATGATCCTCAATCGTACTCCGCTTTAGACGGCGAAGGGCGGCGATTTCTTCGATCGTTTTTCGTTTCTTCAGCCATTCGTACGTTTTTTGCGCCGATTGCGTCAGCTGCACCGGCACGAGCCCAGCCATCATCTCCGCCATCAGCGGAGCGCGTCCGGCTTCGGCCTCCGCCATCATATAATGAAGAACGTTGCGAAATTGAAACTGCACATAAAGCGCATCCGTTTGCAAATAGGCGGCGATTTGCTCCGCCGTCCAGCCGATGCGCGCGGCGCTTGTGAGCCGCAGCGTAAACACCGTCGCTTCCTCCTCGGAGACGGCCCGAAGCAGCCGGATGAACTCGTTATAGAATGCGGCAGCGAGCGCTTGGCGTGAGCCGTTGGCGAGCACATAGTGCTTCACCCATAGAAGCGTTCGCTCATCGCGGCAAATCGGTGTAAAACGTTGCCCGTAAACGAGGTTGGATAACGTTTGACCAACGAGAGAGAGGCGCTGCCAAAACAGCTGATCGATCTCATGATAACGCCAGCCGTTCAAATGGCGGGGAAGCAGCATTTCTTGCCCGTCAAGCCATCGCTCCCCGGCCTCTGTCAACCTATACGTTCGGTTGTCCCCCGGCGCGGCCAACCGCTGTTCGGCGAGCGCCTGTGCAGCCGTTTCAAGCTCGGCCACCGTCACATCTTTCCACGTGCCAAAAAACGGTTCGAGCCGAAACCATTTGCTGTCTTGCAACGTTTGCGCCGACTTTTTCCCAGAAAATAAATGATACACCGCCGCCAGCGTCCGTTCGCCGTTGAAGCGGCGCAAGCAGTGTGCAAGCAAAAACGAGGCATAACCATGCCGCATCACTTGTTCCTCCCTCGCCTCTATTGTAACAAAAATCGCCCGGTTGGTCGGCATGAAAAATAGGCAATTTGGCATCGAAACGGCTGGCGAACACTGTTTCTCAATTTGAAAAAGATTGTCTGAGAGCAGTCTCTCCTCTGAAATCACCGGTCTTTTAGGCAACGAAAATAAACGACATGCATATGTGTAAAAATACAGGGGAGCAATTTTTTAGTTGAAATGCGGGACGAACGGTCTTATTATAAAAGTGAAAGTTCATTTCCGAGCAGGCAACACGGAGATGGCCCGTCCGTTTCCAATAAACTTGGGGAGGTTAGATCTTTATGCCAAAGTATACGATCGTCGATAAAGAAACATGTATTGCCTGCGGAGCATGCGGCGCAGCAGCTCCGGACATTTACGACTACGACGAAGACGGCATCGCCTACGTCACCCTGGATGACAACCAAGGAATCGTCGAAGTGCCGGACATTTTAATTGACGATATGATGGACGCGTTCGAAGGATGTCCGACCGAGTCGATCAAAGTTGCTGACGAGCCGTTTGACGGTGATCCGAATAAATTCGACTGAAATCCCCCCCTCTTGCCGATTGGCAAGAGGGTTTTTTAGCAGAAGCGCAAAAAATGCCATTCCATAAGTAGCGCATCTTGGGCGAACATGCTAAAATAAGATTGTCTTGTCCGCCGCTGACCGGTGGACAAGTTTTCGTGCATACATAACGAGCAAAAAAAGGAGGACGGGTTATGGCATTCGAAAATAAAATTGTCGAAGCGTTTATCGAAATTCCAACCGGCAGCCAAAACAAATACGAGTTCGACAAAGAGCGGGGCATTTTCAAGCTCGACCGCGTCTTGTACTCTCCGATGTTTTACCCGGCGGAATACGGCTACTTGCAAAACACGCTGGCGCTTGATGGCGATCCGCTCGACATTTTAGTCATTACGACGAACCCAACGTTCCCGGGCTGTGTCATCGATACGCGCGTCATCGGCTTTTTAAACATGATCGACAGCGGCGAAGAGGATGCGAAACTCATCGGCGTACCGGTTGAAGATCCTCGTTTTGATGAAGTTCGCTCAATCGAAGACTTGCCGCAGCATAAACTGAAAGAAATCGCCCACTTCTTTGAACGTTATAAAGATTTGCAAGGCAAACGGACGGAAATCGGCACATGGGAAGGGCCGGAAGCCGCCGCGAAACTGATCGACGAGTGTATCGCCCGCTACAATGAGAAAAAAAGCCAGTAATCCACACTACACGCCAAACAGGACGGAGACGGCGAAACCCCGTTTATTTCCGAACTATCTCGCTCATATCTTTTGATATGGGCGTTTTTCTTTTTCTAAACCCGAACATTCCTGCATAAAAAAACGTTTTCATTTGTATAACTTCTTCAGATCCCATTGACAGAAACCGTTTTAGTATGTTAAATTATCAGAAATTTAACATCTTCGAAAAAGAAAGGGGCACCGACTGTGTTTCGCGTACTCGTTTCCGACGCCATTAGTGAAGAAGGCTTGGCGCCGCTGCGCACATCAGCAAACATTGACATCGTGAAAAAAAAGGTTGGCGAAGTTGAAGACGAATTACACACGTTTGACGCCTTGCTCGTACGCAGCGCGACGAAAGTGACAGAAGAATTATTGGAGAAAATGACGAATTTGAAAATTGTCGGCCGCGCCGGTGTCGGCGTTGACAACATTGATGTCGACGCGGCGACAAAACGCGGGATCGTCGTTATTAACGCGCCAAACGGCAATACGATTTCTGCTGCCGAACATACATTCGCGATGATGGCAGCGCTTGTCCGCCGCATTCCGCAGGCGCACATTTCCGTCAAATCGCGGGAATGGAACCGCTCGGCGTTTGTCGGCAACGAGCTGTTCGGCAAAAAACTCGGCGTGATCGGCTTCGGCCGCATCGGATCGGAAGTCGCCAAACGGGCGCGTGCGTTTGGCATGACCGTGCACGTGTATGACCCGTTTTTAACGAAAGAGCGGGCCGAAAAACTCGGCGTCTCCATCCATTCGCTCGATGAAGTGCTGGCTTCCGCCGACATCATCACCGTCCATACGCCGCTGACAAAAGAAACGCGGGGGCTGCTTGGCGCGGAAAACTTGGCGAAAACGAAAAAAGGGGTCTATTTAGTCAACTGTGCCCGCGGCGGCATCATCGACGAACAGGCGCTCATTCCATTTTTAGAAAGCGGCCATGTCGCTGGCGTTGCCCTTGACGTCTTTGAACAAGAACCGCCGGGTGATCATCCGCTTTTGGCGTTCGACAATGTCATCACTACGCCGCACTTAGGGGCATCGACGGTTGAGGCGCAATTGAACGTCGCCACTCAAGTCGCTGAAGAGCTGCTCCACTTTTTCGAAGGGCAGCCGGTCACGTCGTCGATCAACTTGCCGGCCTTGTCAAAAGACGTCTATGAAAACATTCAATCATTCTATCATTTAGGCCGGAAGCTTGGCTTGATCGCGTCGCAGTTTATGAACATCCCGGTGCAAGAGCTGTCCGTCACCTATGCCGGCACGGTCGCTGATTTGGAAACGACGTACATTACGCGCAGCTTGCTCGCCGGCTTCCTGCGGCCGCGCGTCGCCTCTACGGTCAACGAGGTGAACGCCGCCATGGTCGCGAAAGAACGCGGCATTACGTACGGGGAAAAATTTTCCGATGAAACGCACGGGTATGCAAACTGCATTTCCCTCACTGTCCATGGCGAGAACAAAACGTTCACGATCAAAGGAACGCACGTGCCGAATTACGGCGACCGCATCGTCCACTTCGACGGGGTCGCCATCGACTTTGCCCCGGAAGGCCATCTGTTATACATCCAGCATCACGACCGGCCGGGGATGATCGGGAAAGTCGGGAACATTCTCGGAGCGCATGATGTCAACATCGCCACCATGCAAGTCGGGCGGCAAGAGGCAGGGGGGAAAGCGATGATGATCCTCTCGCTTGACAAACCGGTGGATGATGCAGTGTTAAACGCATTGGCGCAAATTGATGATATTGAGACCGTCAAACGGCTGGAGGCGTAGTCATAAAAAACGCAGGCTTCGAAATCGGAAGCCTGCGTTTTTTGTTCGTTCGCGGCGTCAACCGGTGAAAAGGCGGCCGCCGGCCCCAATCGGAGCCTCCCTTGCATAGCGCCGCGGTTTAGTCCGCTCGGCCCTAAAAACTATGCAGGCTTCGCCGATCGGAAACCTGCATGGTTTTCGTTATCTCATTCCGTTCAACCGAGCGGCACCGCCTTCCGCTCGCCTTTCGAGAACGTCATCAGCTCGGTGTAGCCGACGCTGCGGGCGAGTTCAACCGCTTTGTCAAAGTCGGCGCCGACATGTTCCGGCACGTGCGCATCAGAGGAAAAGACGATCGGAATGCCTTTTTCATAGCACATTTTCAGCAAGCGCGGGTCCGGGTACAGCTCGCCGACCGGCTTGCGCAGCCCGGCCGTGCTGATTTCGACGCACGTTTTCGAATTGGCGAGCGCCGTTGTCGCCCGGTCGTATTGTTCGAGCAAAAACTCTTCATCTTCTGGAACATATTTAAAAATTTTCACCAAATCAAGGTGGCCGATAATGTCAAATAAGTTCGATTCGGCAAGCGTCACGACTTGATCGAAATATTTGCGGTATGTATCATACAAATCGCGCCGTTCCCACTCGCGGCGATATTCGACTAAGTCGATGCCGAAATCGTCAACCCAATGAATGGAGCCGATGACATAGTCAAAATCGTACGCGCGGATGAACGCCGCCATCTCCTCATGCTTGCCTGGCGTATAGTCCATTTCGATCGACATTTTCACATCGATGCCGGCATCCCACGCTTCGTGGAACAGCCGGACGTAATCGTCCATATCGTAGCAGCGGCGCGCTTCCACCCACGGGTTGGACAAAATGTTCTTCGTTTGGTAAAAATGATACGCGTGTTCAGAAATGCCGAAATGCTCAATCCCTTTTTTCGCCGCCTCATCCGTAAATTGGCGCAAATAATCAAGCGTCAGCGTTCCCCGTTCGAGATGATTATGGTAGTCGGTCAACATCTGCCGTTCTCCTCTCCTGATGTTTTTCTCATTATAACGCATCACCGCGAAAGAGGACAACCGTTTTGTGAATATTCATCCAATCATCCGTTAGCGCCGACGAGAAACAACAGCCCGACGCATACCGCCACACCGGCGACCGCTAAAATCCGTCTCATGACATCATCCATTCTCCATCCCTCCTTCTCTTCTTCGTGCCATATATGTCTTATGTCAAAACGATCGTCGATAGAACAACACTGCGACGACATTAACGAAACTGTAACAAAATGACATCGCTGGAAAGTAGCCAAGAGGCGGCACCGGCCGCTATCGCCTGCTTGCTGTCAACAGTTCCGCGTTCGGGCCGGCCGGCACCTTGATCCGCTCCCCGAGCGGATATGGGCCGATGGCCGAGCGGCCATTGGCCGCCAACGTCACCTCACGTAAGCCGAACTCTTTTGCCGTCAACAAAATCGCTTCTGTCATGCGCACCTCATCCGCTATGTTCAGCGAGTCGGAAAAGCGAAGCGAAACGGCGGCATGGCGCCCATTGACATCGACTCGATCGACCTCAACTTCCGGTGGAATAGCCGGCTCAAGCCCGCGGCCACCGGGTTTTTTCATCCGCTGCACCGCCTCGGGAAACGAGCGGGCGTCGCTCGGAGCCGAAATAAGCACCACATCACCGAACGAAGAAAGGCGGTTGATATAATAAATTCGTTTTTGGCGATTTACCTTTGTCGCTTTCAGTTGTCCGGACGCCGATAGATCAAGGCCTTCTTTCGTTCCAGTAAAAAAGCGGACATGGCGCCCCCCCATTTGCCGCACGGTTTCCATCACCGCCACTAAAAACAGCTGCTGCTCCTCGCGGTCGGCGGCAAATATGCGATGGCGAGCCGGAACGTGCACCATCCAGACGCTTCCGCCGCCTGCTTCCGGCGTCATCGTTACACCATCAAGCCATTTAGCTGCGCTCCGCAGCGGAGAGCGGTTGAGCTCATCGAGCGCGGCCGCCAGCCGTTCTTCCGGGGCAAAGCGGCCGAAAAGTGGGACAGCCACCGGTACAACCATGCCAATTTTCCGGTCAGGCAAGGCGATGACGGCCGTGCTCGTCACTTCATTCGCCACGAGCGGCGCCGCATCAGTCGTCATCATCACTTCCGAGCGGGAAGAAGCATCGTTTGCTTGCCATGTCTCTGCGGCGGATGAGGGGGCTTCCTGTTGATCCGCCTGTTCCGGAATGATGAGGCGGGGACCAGCAACCACAGCCGCAATAAGCACCGCCGCCGACGCGGCCGCCGGAATCCAGCGCCGCTTCCAGCGCGCCGCCCGACGCGCGCGCTCCAACCGCTCGTAAACATCCTCTTTCGCACGGCGGTCTTTGACGACGGGCAGCTGTTCAAGGCCATGTTGGATGCATCGCTCATTCCAGTTGAGCTTTTTCAT
Organism: Geobacillus sp. 46C-IIa; assembly: GCF_014679505.1. Classification (GTDB taxonomy): domain Bacteria; phylum Bacillota; class Bacilli; order Bacillales; family Anoxybacillaceae; genus Geobacillus. The sequence continues at coordinate 1,097,695 of NZ_CP061474.1, read as the reverse complement.
GTTGCCATCCCTCCCGTTCTGCCTCTTCCTCCATATAGCGCTTCAGCGCCTTTAACGCACGGTGTTGCGTCGTTTTCACTTTACTCTCCGTCCAGCCGAGCGCCGTCGCCGTTTCCGCAATCGACAGCGATTGAATGAACCGGAGGACGAGCACAAGCTGCTGATCGACCGTACAGCGCGCCAAACAGCGGTACATGAGCTGAATTTCCTCCTTTTGAATGGCGACCTCTTCCGGCATCGGTTCGTCAGCTCCGATCGACTCCTCGCTCCATTCCGGCAGGCCGGCCCATTTGCGACGATGCTTTTGCCGACGAAAAAAATCGATCGCCACATGGCGCGCAATGGACAGCAGCCACGTTTTTTCGCTGCATTGCCCTTTGAACCGCTTATACGAACGCAGCACTTTCACGTATACTTCTTGGACTAAATCTTCGGCATGCTCTCGATTCCGCACCATGTAAAACAAAAAATTAAACAAATCATCATGATACTTTTCATACAACTGTTCAAAGACGGGGTCCATCGTCCCTCTCCCCCTATTCTTTCCGCGGACCGCAGCCAAAAAAATCCCATTATCTTCATGATAACGGGTAAAAAGCGAAAAGGAAACTGTTTTTTAGCCAAAAACAACAGACGGTTACGGCTCGGCAAACAACGGAAAAAAGAGACGGCCAGCCAGCCTTCTTAATACTTGCTCTCCAGCTGGATCATAACTGATAAGCAAAGAGGTCGCCGGGCCGCCGGAAGCAAAAAGCGGCAGCGGGCATGCGCAGGCGCGCCACCGGCGACCGTTGGCGGCCAACAGCTGCGCCCATTCATAAAAAATGCCTTTTGAGCCGATAGGAATCAACTCGTAAACATACGGGGAAGCAAGAAGCTCGGCAACGAGTGAAAGCGGCGCAATCCATTCCGGGTGCGCCAACACGGCTGGGCCGACGAGCGGGCGGCCGATCACGGCAAACTTGGCCGCCTCCGGCGTGATGCCGATTCTCTTTTGTCCGCTCGCCACCGTTCCGATCGCCGTCACCCCAAGCGCTGACTGCACGGTGGCAAAATTCGATTCACTGCTGCCGGTAATCGGAAGATTAAGCCCCAGCTCGTCGCCCGCCCGCTTGATGCCGCGGCAAAGCGCTTCCCAACATTCATCGGCGATAAAGTTTTGCAGCACAACCGCCTTCGCTTCCGCCCCAACGCTGGCTAACTCCATCAAGGCGACGCGGGCGGCAAAATAGGCAGTTGTCTCGGCCGGAGCAAAAACAGCGTCGCCCGGTTTTTCCCCGACCGCCGCCGAACCGTCGGCAGCGATCGCTAGTTCAACGCCATCGTCAAACGGGAGAAAGAGCACATCACGCATGCGGCGCCCTCACCCCCGCTTTTGTCGCCAAGCGGACGACAGAAGGCATCACCGCCATGGCGATCAACACATTGGCGGCCGCAGCCGCCGACAGCGGCGGAATGATTGCGGCAACAAACGGCCAGCCGAACGAAACGACAAGGGGCAGCGGCGCCAAGAACACATTGCCGACAAAAAAGGCAGCGGCTCCGCCGAAGCGCCAGCCCCGCCCATACATTGCGGCAAACAAAGCGCTAAGCCCCGCCATTTCACAAGCAACAAGCCAATGGAACGGGCCGAGCGGCCAGCCGCCGACGTAGGCGGAAATGAAGTGGCCAAGCCCGGCGACCGTTGCTCCGGCGCGCGGGCCGAGAACAGCGGCGGCAACGAGCGCCGGAGCGCTGTCTAAAGCGATGCTGCCGACAAACGTCGGCAACTTGATGAACGATCCGATGACAGAAAGCGCCAGGCAAACAGCCAGCCAGGCAAAACGGCGGTTCATTGCCCTTCCTCCTTGTCGCGAAACACAATGGCGCTCCGCTCATACTCGACGTCGCCCACTCCTAAGCGCGCATTCACGACCCGGGCGGCGGCGAACAAATAATCCGACAGGCGGTTCATATACTTGAGCACGACCTCATTGATCGATTCCGCTTTTTGCAAGGAAACGATGCATCGTTCCGCCCGCCTTGTCACCGTGCGCGCCATATGAAGCGCGGCCGCCGCCTTCGAACCGCCCGGCAAAATGAACTTCCGAAGCGGCGGCGCCTCTTGCACGTACGCGTCAATGCGCTGTTCTAAAAACTCGACCATCTCCTCGGTCGCTTTATACGGCAGCTTGCCGTTGACGATGGCCAAATCCCCGCCGCAGTCAAACAGCTCGTGTTGGATTTTTTGCAGCTCGGCACAAAGATCGCGGAAACGCGCATCATCCGCCAATAAGGCGAGCGCCCAGCCGATGAACGAATTCGCCTCATCGATCGTTCCGTACGCCTCAACGCGCAAATGATCTTTGTCGACGCGTCCGCCGACTAAACTCGTTTTCCCTTGATCTCCCGTTCGCGTGTACAGCTTCATGTGTCCTCTCCCCCTTATTTTAATCGTTCTGCCAGCCCACACCAAATTCGGTCGACGCGGCAGCATATGGCGACAAGCCGCTGATAGCATATCCCGACCGCGTCGCGCCAACGCCGATCCTCTCGAGCGGTCGGAATGACGCCTTGCGTTACGTCCGTCCCAATCCAGACGACGGTGCGGCCGGCCACTTCGTCTTCCCATTGCTTCCAAATGCGGAAAAATCGCTCCCATTCTTCAGCATCCGGAAGGCGGCGAATGGCGGCTTCGAGCCCATCAAAGACGACGGTTTTCGCCGCCTTGACGCCGTCCGGCAGCCCGTATGGCTCTTGATAGCCGTCATGCCATACCATATGAACACCATCGCTTATTCCGTACCGTTCCCGCACCCATTTTCGTTTTCCTTGAAACGCACCGCCGACAACGAAATGCATCGCTCTCCCCCTTTCCAACGCTCGAGCGTTGAATCAAGCGTATACCCGCCGGCAAACGGCACATCCCATTCCCAAAACGAACGCGAAACCGGCGCATATTGCTCAAGCATAAGACGGATCGGGCCGCCGTGGGTGATGACGGCGATATGGCGGGCGCCGCTTCGCTCAGCCAAAGCGATCGTCTCCGCGAGCGCCTGTGTGATGCGCGCCTGAAAAGCGTCATAGCTTTCGCCTCCGGGCGGTGCTGCGGAAAACGGCGCTTCAAGCCATCGGCGGTACGCCGGTTCTCCGGCTAATTCGGCAAACGTTCTTCCTTCCCAAACGCCAAACGACAGCTCGCGCCACTCGCTTGTCCACCAGTCCGCCGGACGGCCGCCGAACAACAAAATCGCCGTTTCCCGGCAGCGGCGAAGATCGCTTGAAACAATCCGGTCGACCGCCATAGGCAGCTTTGGCTTTAGGCGGCGGAGCCGAACGCGCTCAGCAGCAGCCAGCGGCGCATCCGTCCAGCCGATATACACCTGTTGGCGGTTCAACTCCGTCATCCCATGGCGGATGAATGTAATAGCCAAACGACGCCCCATAAAAGCGTCTCCCCTCCTTCAATGAGCGCTCCGAGCACATCACCGGTGACGCCGCCGAACTGTTTTTCCGCCCATGGCTTGGCCGCTAGCGCCAAAAGCGCCATCGCCATAACGAGCGCGGCACTCATCCATACTGGGACGCCCCCAAACACCGAAAGAGGCGAAAGGGCGAGAAAGGCGAGCGCGAGCGACAAGACGGCATCGCGCCATGAACTATATTCGCGCACCGATGCCGCCATTCCTGTTGGTTTCGCCAACTTGCCGACGCAAAGCAGCCAGGCGGCCCCTGTCCGCGACAACAGCGGCACGGCAACAAACAACATCGGCGGAATCCCCGCCTCAATCGTCTCATACAAAAACAGCCAACGAAACGACAATAAACAGACGAGCGACAAGACAGCAAAGGCGCCGACGCGCGAATCGGACATAATCTCCTGCCGCCGTTTGGCGTCGCGATACGAAAAAAAGGCGTCGCTCACATCCATCCAACCATCGGCGTGCAGCCCGCCGGCCATCCAAATGCCAAGCCAAAGAAGGAGAAGCGCCAGAAAAGCCGGCGAGCCGAACGAAAATATAGAGCATAAAGCATACACCCCAGCAGCCAACACCCCGATCGCCGCCCCCGCAAGCGGCATGAAGCGCACAAGCCAACGGACATGAAGGGCATTCCATTCAATGGAGCGCCGAATCGGAATAACGGTAAACAGCTGCAGCGCCAACAGCCAACCGTTCCACATCTGCTTCATTGCGGCCACCGCCCTTTTTTCACTCGAACGAGGCCGCATTCAACGACTGCGGCGGCTGCCGCTTCCGCGACCAGCTGTTGATGAAGCCATCCGAGCGTTTTCATATAGTGAAACGTGCCAGGATCGGCCGGTACGCCGCCGGAAAACAGTTCGTTTGAAACGATGACAACAGCTCGGCAGACATCCGCTAAGCTCCGCACGTCATCAAGCAGCCGACGAGCGATGACGAATGACGCCTCCTCTGTTCGCCAGCTGTCGCCGCTAAACAGCTCGTTCGCCAGCCACACGGTTAAGCAATCGATGAGCGCAACGTCGGAAGGATGAAGCGACCGGGCAAACCGGCCGAGGCGTGCCGGCGCTTCCCACACCGTCCAATGCGTTCCACTGGCTGTGCGCCGCTCTTGATGGCGGCGGATGCGCGCCGCCATTTCTGCATCCGCCGCCCGTGCAGTGGCGAGATAATGGAGCCGGCCGCCGTGGGCGAGACGCCTAGCGCACGCTTCCGCCGCTTCGCTTTTGCCGCTGCGCACCGCACCGCTCACAAACACGATCATCCATCCCACCCCATCAAGGCTTCGAGAAGCCGGTCGTTTTCGGTCTGTGTTTTAACCGCCAGCCGCACGTAACGGCCGTCAAGCCCTGGGAAATTCATCGTATGCCGCGGTACAATCCCTTTCTTTAATAAATGGAAGAGCAGCGCCTCCGTCCGCCCTGACCGCGGACGAAGCAAGTAAAAGTTGACGACCGACGGCGAGACGTCATACCGTTCGGTAGGAAGCATACGAAACACCCGCTCCCGCTCGGCGGCCAGCCGCTCTTTTGTCCACTCCACAAACGGCTCCATTTGCAAAAAGCGGATCGCCAGCTGCTGAGCAACTTGGCTTGCGCTCCATGGCGGCTGCCGCGTTTTTAACGCGGCAACGATCTCCTCATTGGCAACGACATAGCCGAGGCGCACCCCTGCTAAATGATGGATTTTCGTCAATGATCGGAGCACAATGAGGTGCGGGTGGCGGTCCAGCCAGCGCATGGCGGTAAACCCGCCGCGCCAAAACGGATAAAACGCTTCATCAACAACGATATACGTACCGGCTTGATCGGCCGCATCAATGAACGACCGAAGTTCATGCTCCGGCACCGCCGTCCCGGTCGGATTGTTCGGATGGCATAAAAACACGATGTCCCGCCCCGCCGCCCACGCCGCCGCTTTTTCAATATCATAAGAGAAACCGCGTTCTTCCGCGGCCATAAACGCCGTTACCTCGCAACCGTAGGCGAGGCAGGCGCGCCGATACTCAGAAAACGTCGGTTCCAACACGCCGACCCGCCGGCCGGCAAACAAGGCCGCCAACAAATAAATCGCCTCGGCCGCCCCGTTCGTCATGAGCACTTGCCCACGCTCAATCCCTTCCTGCCTGGCGATCAGCGCCACGAGCGCTTCCGCTTCTAAGTCGGGATACTCACTGGCCCAGCGGATCCACTCTTCGCTGTTCGGCCAGGCGGAAGGCGGCAGCCGGTACGGGTTCGTATTGACGCTGAAATCAATATACTCAGCTGGAGGCGTAAGTCCGCACCGCTTATAAAGCGCGTGTGGACTCGCCCCATGCGCCGGCCAATGCAATGATCATCCCCCCGATCCATAGCAGCAGCGTAAAGGTGAACACCGTCCCGGCCATGATGCTGACCGCTCGGCGAATATGAACGGAGCGAAGCGAAACGTCCGGGTCGCCGAGCGTTGGCCGCTCGGAGACGATGCCGCCGTATGTGTTTGTCCCGCCCAGCTGAACACCGAGCAATCCAGCCATCGCAGCCTCAAGCCAGCCGCTGTTGGGGCTCGGATGGCGGCGGGCGTCGCGAAACAACACGGCCAAAGAGCGGCGGAGGCGGCGGCCGCCGTAAGCAAAAACCATCACGAGCGCCGTCAGCCGCGCCGGAATATAGTTCAGCACATCGTCGAGCCGGGCAGCCGCCCAGCCAAATTCATGATACTTCTCGTTTTTGTAGCCGATCATCGAATCGCACGTGTTCACCGCTCGATACAATAAGGCGAGCGGGGCGCCGCCAATGGCTGCATAAAAGAGCGGGGTGGTAACGCCGTCGCTCGTGTTTTCCGCTACCGTTTCCACACAGGCACGGGTGATGCCGGCTTCATCGAGCCGTTCGGTATCGCGGCCGACGATCATCGACAGCGCGCGGCGCGCCGCCGGAAGATCGCCCGCTTCAAGCGGCCGGCGCACATCCTCAGCCGCTTCAGCAAGGCTTTTGGTCGCAATGGCTGTAAAAATCAGCACTGCTTCGACTGCTGCGCCAATGTATACTGATAAGGCGTAGCCGATATGAACGATGAGCGCGGACAATCCATAGACGATGGCCAACGCGGCGGCTACGGCCGCCACCCCCTTAGCCCGGCGGCCGCTTCCTTGATTCCAACGCCGATCAAAATAAGCGATGAGCGCCCCCATCCCGCGCACCGGATGGGGCAGCCAGCGCGGGTCGCCAAACAGCGCATCAAGAAACAATGCCAACGTCAACGCCACCAGATGAGTCATCGTTTTCCCCTCCGCCGCTCATAGCGGTCGAGCGCCTCGACTGTCGCCTCATACACAAGCCGGCCGAGCACGCGGCCAAGCTCGGTCGCCGTCCCAGCATAGGCGAACGTCCGTCCGGTTTGCGTCGCCGCCACTGCGAGTGAATCAGTCGACGTTCCGGTGGCGGCGGTTCCCGTTTCCGGGTCATACACCGAGCGGTCGGCCAGCGCTTTCGCCTTCGCTTCCGTCGCTGTCATCACCGCCTGAACGAACGCCGCCTCAGTCAGCGTCCCGCCGATGACGACGACCATATTGATCGTCCCCGGCTTCGCCACAAGCGGCTGATGCTGCCACGCCCGGGCGGCGTCAACCGCATTGCCGACGCCGGCCGTCACCATGACCGCAACCGAAAACGCTTCCCCATCTTTCCGGCGCCAGACGGCATCGCGCACATCGACGGCGGTCATCATGCCGATCGTCCGGGCAACGGGAAATCCGTGCTGTTCCAAATAACGCCGCATGTCTCCTTCCGCATCGCGGCAATCGTAGTCCAAGCCAACATGGCGGTTGACGAAATGGGTCGCCCATTGAAACCCGCCGCCGACAAGCGCTGAGGATAGCACGCGCAGCGGGGTGCGAGCGGCGAGAACGACGGCGTCATCGAGAAAAGACGGGCGCATCCCGCCGATGGACGGCGCTTTCTCGCGTTGATGTTGCGGCACAAACGAAAACATCGGCTTCGCCGCCGCCGGATGTGCTTGGCGCACGACCGGGGCGGCAAACACGTCATTCAGCAGCTCCGGCGTCATGACGTCCGCCGGCGCGCCGAGCGCGGCTGTTTTTCCTTCTTTTAAAACGAGCACTCGATCGCAATACAGGCTGGCAACGCTCATGTCGTGAAAGACAGCGACCACCGTCAAGCCGCGTGCGCGCGCGGCTTGGGCGAGCTGGTCAAGAAGACGAACTTGCCCGCTTATATCCATATGGTTGGTCGGCTCATCCAACAAGAGCAGCTGCGGCTCTTGGGCAAGCGCCCGAGCCAAATAAGCCCGCTGCCGCTCGCCGCCGCTTAACCGCTCGAGCGGCACATCGATTTTGTGAGCCAAACCGACAGCGGCAAGCGCCTCTTGAACGGCGGTTTCATCCTCTGGCGTCCACGTCGGAAACAAGCCGTGCTGATGGGCGTAGCGGCCGAGCGCCACCGTTTCTTTCACCGTATAGCCGTGCGCCGTTTCCGCCGTTTGCGGCAAAACGGCGGCCAACCGCGCCCATTGCTTTGCCGACAGCTCGGAAAGCGGCCGACCGCTTATGGCAATCTCGCCGCTTGCAAGCGGGAGCTCTTTGCTGATCAATTTGAGCAGTGTCGTCTTCCCGCTGCCGTTCGGCCCCAAAATGCCGAACAGCTCCCCTTTTTCAACGGAAAACGTCACGCCGTCAAGCACTTGTTTCTGTCCGTACCGATGCGATACGGCACGCACGTCGAGCATGGTCATCCCATCTTTCGTTTCGTTTTTCGGAAAAATAGGGCGGCAAACAACGGGGCGCCGATGAGCGATGTAATGACGCCGATCGGCAGCTCGCGCGGCTCAATGATCGTCCGTGCCGCCACATCGGCAAGCACAAGAAACGCCCCGCCGTACAAGAGCGACAGCGGCAAAAGCACCCGATAGTTCGGCCCGCACACAAGCCGAACCATATGTGGAACGACAAGCCCGACAAAGCCGATCGTTCCCGACACCGACACCGCCGCGCCGGTGAGCAGCGCGGCCGCCGTCAAAATGATGATTTTGCGGCGTGTGACATCGACGCCGACGTGAAGCGCCGCCGCCTCGCCGAACGCGAACGCGTTCAGTTCGCGGCCGTTGGCGATGATTGTTGCCGCGCCAACGAGAAAAAACGGCAACAATAGCCCGCTATACTTCCATCCGCGCATCGCCACGCTCCCCATCAGCCAGGAAATGATTTGCCGCAATTCTTCTCCAGTCAAGGCGATCATGAGCGAAATAAAGGCGCTGAAAAAGGCGCCGAAAATAATGCCGGCTAAAATGATCGTCTCGACCGACATTCGCCGTTCAACCATGCGGGTGAACGTCAAGACAGCGGCAAGCGTCACCATGCCGCATAAAATGCTCACGATCGGCAGCGTAAACGTGCCGAGCAGCGGCCATTGCCAGCCGAGAAAAATAACGAGCACCGCCCCGACGGACGCACCGGACGAGACGCCGAGCGTATACGGATCGGCGAGCGCGTTTTTCAACAATCCTTGAAACGCCGCTCCGGCAAGCGCCAAGGAAGCCCCGACCAAAAAGGCAAGCACCACGCGCGGCAGACGGATCGCCATCACAATCGGCACCCAATCCGCCGGAATGTCGGCTGGAAGCGGCATCCCGAACCATTCGGCGGCGAGAATGCCGATAATAGAAGAAAAGGGAATCGACAGCGACCCGGTCGATATCCCTACGAGCAGTGAAAAGACAGCCGCAGCAGCGGCCACAATATATATCCACGTTTTACTTAAACACATCCGGGTAAATGGCTTTGGCAAGTTCCTCGACCCCTTCGACAAGACGCGGACCCGGCCGGCTCACTAGGTCGGTGTTGACATCATACACCCGCTTGTTTTTCACGGCCGGCACGTCCTTCCAAGCGGCGCGCTCAAGCACTTGTTTCGCTCCCCCGTATGTCGTGATGATGACGTCCGGTTTGTATGCGACCGCTTGTTCCTCGGTCACCATCGGCCAGCCTTCTAAGCTGCCGGCAACATTTTTGGCAGAAATCACCTTAAGCATCTCGTCCATAAACGTTCCTTTGCCGGTCGTATACAGTTGCGGCGGCGGCGACACTTCAATCCAGACATTCGCCTGCTTGTCGGCCGGAATTTGTTTTGCTTTTTCCTTCACCTCCGCCAGTTTCGCCTTCATGTCATTGATGACTTGATCCGCTTTGTCCGCCGTTCCGGTCGCCTTGCCGATGAGTTCAATCGACGCATACACATCGTTAAACGACGCGGCGTTATGGACAACGAGCACGGTGATGCCGGCGTCTTTCAATTGCTGCAGGCCGTCCTTCGAGTTATGGGCGCTTGATGCGTGAGCGAGAACAAGATCCGGCTTTAGAGAAATAATTTTCTCGACGTTAAATTCCATGCCGCCGATTTTCGTTTTCGTTTTCACATCCTCTGGATAATTGTCAAAATCGCTGACGCCGACGATTTTCTCGCCCAACCCCAACGCATAGGCGATTTCCGTATTGCTTGGAATGAGCGAGACGATCTTTTTCGGTTCCGCTTTGATGGTGACATCTTCCCCAAGCCCGTCTTTCACCGTCACCGGAAACGCCGTTTGTTCCGTTTTCGGCTCCTCTTTTTTTGCCGGCTGGGCGCTGTTTCCCGCTCCGCTGCTGCAACCGGCAAGCATAACGGCCAAAAGGATGAGAGCAGCCAGCGCCGCAGGCCATTTCCAACGCTTCATCAGTTCGTTCCCCCTTTGAGTGATGTATGTAAAGGAAAAGCGCCCATTCCGTCTGAATCCGGGAATGAGCGCGAAACGGCCTCCTGTAAGCACAAAAATGCCTGTGCGACCGCTTCCGCGTCTCACCCCCCGAAGATTCGGAAACTGTTGCGCAGGCAAGGCAGGTCTACTGGCTCATGCTTCATCCTACTCTGAAGCCTTCCCGTACGGAAAACAGCGCAAGCCATCTGTCCGTACAGTGGCGATTTCATTTCGTCCGCATTGACAGTTGCGGGGACAGCTCCGGATTCCCACCGGATTCCCTATTAAGCCTTCGCGGCACCTTGCTGCGAGTTGATGAATTTGTCGGATATGGACATTTTTATAATAATGCAGCGTTTAGCATTTGACAACTATGAATTTACAGCAGGTTGGAGGGAAGTCGTCACCTTCCCACTCTTGCAGACAATCGAGATGGATTCATAACCCATGTTTCATACGGAACAGAGCATCCCCTTTTCATCGCATCGAGCACCCGCGATTTCAAATGCGGCCATGTCACATATTCATCAATATTCGACTCATCGATCAACACAAACTTCGCCTTTTGAATTTCCTCAGGCTGGGGAGAAACGTTTCCTTTCACATATGTCGCTTTAAATACAATGTTTATGATATTTTTAGTTTCATTGTAGTACACGCCGCTGACCCCGATGAGACGGATGTCAACGCCAGTCTCTTCATGCACCTCGCGCTGAACGGCCCGATCGAGCGGCTCGCCCGGTTCAACTTGTCCGCCCGGCATTTCCCACGTATCGGAGCGGTCACAGCTTTTAACAAGCAAAACCTCTCCCGTGTCATTCGTAATATAGGCTGAAACGGCGATAATGGCTTGTCGATGTTTATCCATCACGCTCTCCTCCTACATATGCGGAATGATCCTAGCCCTCCCTGCAGAAAAAAAGCAGCTGCCCCATCTTTACTGCCATCTTGAAAAAAAAAAAAGAAAGATGCCTCGCCTCCGGCACGGCGTCTTTCCCCGATACAACCTTCATCTCGTCACTGTTGAATATATTTGTCAAACACAAAGCCGAAATCCTTCACCGTATAGTTCTTTTTCGCTTCCGTCAGCCAGCGAAAAGCGTATTCATTCACGGCCTGAAAATCCGCCGACACATTGGCCCCGTCGCCGCGCATGTTGGCAAACACCTTGGCCGCCAGTTCCAAACTCCGCTCCGCATAGTTGAACTTCGTTTCGTTTTCATGGCAAATCTCCGCGATCGCCAGCAGCGATTTATACAAATCTTTCAATTCCTCAATATGCTTTTTATGCACATCAATCGAATAGGAGTGCGACCCGATTTTGAATTTGATTTCCGCGTCCAAGTCGACCGTCCCGGCTGTTTCGAGCGACACGTCGGAAATCGGATGCTTATAGTAATCGTAGCGGCGCAGCGTCCGCTTTTTGCTTGCGGCGCTCGTGCCGTCCAGATGAATGAGCGCGCGGTTGGTGAAACAATACTCATCCGACTTCGATTTGATAAGAAAGTAGATTTTTTCTCCATCTTCATGCATCACATAATCATCCGCATCCACTTTGTCGTAGTCTTTCGGCTGAATGACCGAGCCGATGTCGCTCAATCCAAGCACATCGGCCGCGACTTTTCCAAACATACCCATTCTCCTCTCCGGACTCCTTCGTTTTCATGAACACCCGTTTCCGCATGCCGTACACTGTCTTGCGATGCGAAGGGCTGGGCGGACAAACGCGGCTTTCCACCGTCATCAAGCAAACGGTAGATGGATATCGTCTCATGCCCTTCATTTATTATTACGCGCGCATAGGAGAAAAGTTTCATCGCCATTGAAAAATCAAAGGCCTAACGCCTTTTACGCCGGCATTTGGTCACAAAATCAACAGCGGCACAGGGCCACTGTTTTCCACAGCCGTAAATCTACTCTTTCGCTCCCTTGATACACTCTCTACTCTCTGCACGAAAAAAACGCCCCAAAAGCGAATGCTTTTGGGGCCAACTGATCATATTCCATTTTATCTCAACGGCGACCTTGCCATACGAATATACGTATGGCGTTTGCCGCGGATGGCGATCGAATACGCCATAATGTTCTCTGGAACGGCAATGCCATGATAGCCAGCGTCGCCGATATGATGTAGATCCGCTCCTGCCATTTTGCCCGCAAGCGCGATTTGGCGAATCGTATGCTCATCCGCTCCTTCCTGACTTGTGCCAATCGTCAGCATCACAAGCGCCCCGTGCTCGTGCGCCACCCGAACAAGCTTCTCTGTCTTGTCTAATGTCACCCCTGGCACGGTTCCTGGAGCCGGCATCAAAACGACGTCAGCGCCAGCGCGAATAAACCGCATCACCACTTCTTCCGTTACGATGCCGCCCCCCGTTTCGCCGGCAACGCCTGCCGCGTGCATTTTCCCGGCAATAATTAGGGTGTCCTCGCCCAAAATGGATCGCGCCGTTTCGATGGCTTTCACAATCTCATCATTCGTCACCCCTGTTTTCGGGTTTCCGGTCAGGCAAATAAAGTCAACTCCCAACCGCTTTGCTTGTTGCAGTGACTCCGCCGTTGCCCTTCTCCCTTTTGGCAGCGATGCAAGCTCCTCGAGCTGCTTCGCATTCGGGTCAACCGGCTCCAAATTGACGCCAACCGGGCGCCCTGTCAACTGCTTTAACCGTTCCACTATGTGATCCGGTTCATTCACATCCACACCGTTCACAGCCGGCCGGAACACATCGAACCAATTCAACAGCAACAAATCCGCCCCAAACGCCGCAGCCAGTTCGGCATTGGTGACCGCTGGATAAAGCGGCGCAAATTCCCCGATGACTTCGGCAACGATCACTCTGCCTTCTGACGCCTGAATCGCTCGCTTCAACTGTTTCCCATCCATCTTGCGGAAATCGGAAGCGCTGCAATCCAACAATCGTTTCATAAGCGCCCTTCCTTCCTGACGTTCGCATACACGAACGATCTGTCCATTCACTTTTGATCATTTTCTCATCGCGTTGGCTAAAAATTCGACATCCGTTCCAACGATCACTTGCAAATCGGTTTGATTGAGACGAAGCACACCTTTCGCCCCTAAACGCTTCAATTCAGCTTCGTTGACTTTTGACATATCTTTTACTTTTAAGCGCAAGCGTGTGACACAATTGTCAATTTGTGTGAGGTTTTCTTTTCCTCCCAATGCTCCTATATATTTTACCGCTAGCTCTTCATATTTTACGCCCGACCGCGCCGCTCCGCTGTCGGTAAACTCTCCCTCTACGTCATCTTCACGCCCCGGCGTTTTTAAATTGAGCTTCGTAATCAGGAAGTAGAAGACAACGAAATAGACCGCCGCATAGATGAGTCCTTGAACAATTAATAAATACGGTTTTTGCGCAATTCCATAGTTTAAGAAAAAGTCAATCGCACCGGCCGAGAACGTAAACCCGTGATGGATGTCAAGCGCCGTCGCCACCGCCAGCGACAAACCGGTCAACACGGCATGAACGACATACAAGAGCGGCGATAAAAACATAAACAAAAATTCGATCGGTTCTGTAATCCCGGTTAAAAACGATGTCAACGCTACGCCAAGGAGCGCGCCGGCGACTGCTTTTCGCCGCTCCTTCTTCGCCGCGGCGATCATTGCCAATGCCGCCGCTGGGAGACCGAACATCATCACCGGGAAGAAGCCAGCCATAAAAATCCCTGCATCCGGGTCACCGGCGAAAAATCGGCTTAAATCGCCGGTTTTGCCGTTATACTCGCCAAACACAAACCAGACGAAACTATTTAACACATGGTGCAATCCGACCGGAATCAGCAGCCGGTTTAAGAACCCGAAAATGCCGACGCCAACAGCCCCAGCGCCAACGATCCAATGGCCGACCGCATTAATGCCGTCTTGAATCGGCGGCCAAATGTAGCCGAAAACGAGAGCAAGCACGAGCATAACAAGCGATGTCACGATCGGCACAAACCGTCGGCCGCCGAAAAAGCCGAGCCAGTCGGGCAGCTTGATATCATGATAACGGTTGTATAAAAGCCCGGCGATCACCCCGGAGATAATGCCGCCTAATACAGACATATTGATGTCTTTATCAATCGCGGCAGCGCCTTTCGTCAAAACAAAATAGCCGATCGCCCCTGCGAGTGCGGCGGCGCCGTTGCCGTCCTTTGAAAAGCCGATGGCGACGCCGATGGCGAAGATCAGCGCCAAGTTGGAAAACACGGCATCGCCCGCGGCGGCGATAAACGGAATATTCAATAAGTCCTGCTGGCCGAGCCGAAGCAATAATCCGGCTGCCGGCAAAACAGCAATCGGCAGCATTAACGCTTTTCCTAGACGCTGTAAAAATCCTAACATAACCATCCATTCCTCCCTTTTTATTTTCGCCGTTCCATTTCAACGATGAATTTGTACCGATCACCGCGGTACACCGATTTGACGACTTCGAGCGGCCGGCCGTCATCAAGGTATGTGCGGCGCTCAAGCAGCAGCACCGGCGCCCCTTCTTTCACCTGCAAATGCTCGGCTTCCAGCTTGCGGGCGACGGACGCTTCAAGCACTTGGACGGCGGTGCCGATGGCGAATCCGACTTCCTTTTCCATAAACTCATAAACGGAACCGTTTACAATCTCGCGCGTCAAGTGAGGCGCCAATGCGCGCGGAATGTAGAGCGTTTCGAGCGCCATCGGCGAACCGTCGGCTAAACGAAGGCGGCGAATTTCGTAAAGAGCGTCCCCTTCCTTAACAGCGAGCCATTCGGCCAGTTTCCCGGAAGCCGGCACCGTTTCAAAGCCAAGAACGATGGTGTCCGGCTCCATGCCGCGCGATCGCATATCTTCGGAAAAGCTCGTCAGTCCTTTCAGCGGCTGCTCGATTTTTTTCGCCGCGACAAACGTCCCTTTTCCGCGCCGGCGAATGAGGTAGCCATCGTTGACCAAATTGTTGACCGCCTGGCGAACGGTCATCCGGCTAATATGATACGTTTCCGCCAACTCGCGCTCTGACGGGATCATCTCCCCCGGCTGCCACTCCCCTTTTTCGATTTTCTCCTTCATATACTGCTCGAGCTGGTAGTAGATTGGTACAGGGGATTGTTTATCAATCATGGGACATCCACCTGCCGCTGTTCCTTCGGAATGAGTGACAGCGCCTTTTGGTCGGCGATGATCGTAACGTCCGGATGGAGGTGAAGCGCCGAAGCCGGCAGCTCGGGCGAAACGATGCCTTCGAACAGCCGAGCGAGCGCCGCAGCTTTTTCCTCCCCTGATGCCAACAGCACGATGCGGCGGCTCCGCAAAATGGTCGCGATCCCCATCGTAATGGCGTAATGCGGCACGTCATCCAGCGACGGGAAAAAGCGGGCGTTCGCTTCGCGCGTCGAGGCGGCCAGTTCAACGACATGGGTTGTCGATGAAAACGGCGTCCCCGGCTCGTTAAAGCCGATATGGCCGTTGCGGCCGATGCCTAAGAGCTGTAAATCAATGCCACCTAGCGCATCAATCAGCTGCTCATAGCACCGGCACTCCTCATCTAGATCAGCGGCCAGGCCGTCCGGCACGTGCGTCTCGTGAAGCGGGATGTCCAATTGGGCAAACAAGTGGTGATTCATATAATGGCGATAGCTATTCGGATGATCTGGTCCGAGCCCGACATACTCATCCAAATTCACCGTGCGCACGAGCCGGTACGATGTTCCGTGCTGCCGATGATCGGCAGCAAGTTCACGGTACACGCCAAGCACCGTCGAACCGGTTGCTAACCCGAGAACCGCCGTCGGTTTTTCCTTGACTTGTTCGATGATCATTCTCGCCGCCTGGCGGCTCATGTCCGTATAGTCCGCAACCTCAATGAGTTTCATGACCGTCCCTCCCTGCCCCTTGTGTTTCGCTTTGTTTCCAGTAGGCGAGCACGCCGCGGCAAAACGTCATTGCTACTCCATATTGTTCGTCAAGCACAACAATATCGGCGTCTTTCCCCGGCCGCAGACTCCCTTTCCGGTCAAGGATGCGAAGCTGTTTCGCCGGATTCCAGCTTGCCATGCGAATCACTTCTTCGAGGGTGCAACCGGTGCAGTCGATCACACGGCGAAGGGCATCAGCAAGCTTTAACACACTTCCCGCCAACGTGCCGTCGGCAAGACGCGCCTCTCCACGGCTAACGGTCACCTCCTGGCCGCCGAGATCATATTTTCCATCACCAAGACATTTGGCGCGCATGGCGTCAGTGATTAATATGAGCCCATCGCTCCCCTTATTCCGGTAAGTAAAACGAACCATCGGCGGCGCAACGTGCAGCCCGTCGGCAATCAACTCGCACACGACCTCATCGTGCATGAGTACCGCACCGGCGACGCCCGGTTCGCGGTGGTGAATGCCGCGCATCCCGTTAAATAAGTGGGTGGCGTGCGTCACCCCAGCGGCGACCGCCGCTTTCACCTCGTCGTAAATGGCGTCGGAATGGCCTATCGAGGCGACGACCCCCGTTTTCTTTAAATAAGCGACAAGATCAAGCCCCCCGTCCCGCTCCGGGGCGAGCGTCACAAGGCGGATATGGCCGCGGGCAGCTTCTTGCCAACGCCGAAATAGCGAAACGTCCGGGTCGATGAGATGACGCGGGTGCTGCGCCCCGGCGCGCTTTGGCGACAAAAACGGCCCTTCCAAATGAACACCGAGCACTTCAGCCGCACCCGGGTCGTTCGCCTGCTCCATATAGCGCGCTACGTTCATAAGCGCCACTTCGATTTGTTCGCTTGGTGCCGTCATTGTCGTCGCCAGGAAGCTTGTTGTTCCTTCCGCCGGCAAGGCGTTAGCCATCGCCTGGAGCGCTGACGGCGTCGCATCCATCACATCCGCCCCGGCTGCTCCGTGAATGTGAACATCAATCAATCCTGGTATGACGGAAAATCGTGGAGAAAGCTCGATCACTTCTGCCTCAATATCGGTTGGACATCGTAACATCGGACCGATATCGGCCACTTTCTCTCCCTCGATCAACACATATCCCTGGTCAATTTTCCTTGTTTCCGCATACACGACAGCGTTTTTTAACAGCCGCCGTTTCATAGCCATCCCTCTCTTTCTATGATGATCATAACATCATATATTCTAGTTGTCTAGACCACTAAAAATGAGAAATATCAAAAAAAAAGAGGCGGCCGCTCTCCCCCCCTGCACAGCGCTACGCCCTTTTCGGTTCGCGAGCCGGCAAATAAAACGAAAATGTCGTTCCTTCGTTTCGCTTACTATGGACGGTAATAAGCCCTTTATGCGCTTCAACGATGTTTTTAGCGATAGCCAAGCCGAGTCCGGTGCCTGAGCGGCCGCGCGTCCGCGCTTTATCGGCTTTGTAAAACCGTTCAAACACAAACGGCAAATCTTCCTCTGGAATGCCGGAACCGGAGTCTTGGACGTGAATCGTTACGCCGTCGCCGCTTCGCTCGATAATCAGACGGACCGTGCCGCCCGCCTCCGTATGGCGAATGGCGTTATCGATCAAATTCGTTAACACCTGTTCGATCCGGTCTGGATCGATCGCGATTTCGATGTTCTCGTCGCGAAACTCGGCCGTCAGCTCGATTTGCTTTTCTTTCGCCAGCCCGTAAAACTTGCGGATCACCCGCTCCACGTAAGGAACAAGCTCGACCCGCTCATACTGCAGCTCGATATGGCCCGCCTCCATGCGGGCGAGGTCCAACAAATCGTTAACAAGACGGCCCATGCGCAGCGACTCGTCGTAAATGACTTTCGCCATCTCTTTCTTCTCTTCCTCACTGGCGGCGATGTCGTCGATGATTGCCTCGCTGTAGCCTTGCAGCATGGCGATTGGCGTGCGCAGCTCGTGCGAGACGTTGGCAATGAAATCTTTGCGCAGCTTATCAAGCCGCCGCTCTTCGGTCATGTCGCGCAAAACGGCGACCGCGCCGCGCACCATCGTTTTTCCGTATAACGGCGTCATTAAAATGACCCATGTCCGCCCTTGCATCGTCACCTCGATCGATTGCTCCTTTTCCTCGCGGACGACGCGGGCGAACAGTTCTTTCACTTGCGGCGGCAGCGGCGCCATCGTTTCCGCGTCGTTTCCTTGCTCGAAATACCACGCCTGCAAAAACCGCTCCGCCGGCGGGTTCGTAATTAAAATTTCCCCGTCGCGGCTAAACGTAATCACGCCGTCGGCCATGCTGCTTAAAATGCTGGCCAGCTGTTCTTTTTCTTGATTTAAAGCGTTAATATTGAATTGCAGCCGCCGCCCCATTTGGTTGAACGCCATCGCCAGCCCGCCGATTTCATCGTTTGTTAAAATCGGCACCTTTGTGTCGAAATGGCCGCGCGCCACTTCAAACGCGGCTTGACGCATCTTCCTGAGCGGAGCGGTGATGCGCGTTGACAAGAAAAAAGCAAAAAAGGTCGTCATGACAATGGCAATAAAGGCGGCGAGAAAAATAAGCTCTTTCGTATGTTCGGTTGCATCGGCGATCGCCTCGAGCGACTGGTAAATGAAAACGGCGCCGCGGCTGCCGTCCGGCATTGACATCGGGACACCGACGATGATCCTATCGTGCTGCGGCTTTTCATTTTGGCCCCAATCCGGCACATACAGCCGCTTTTTCACCGTTTCCTGGTCAGTCAGCACGCGCCGCAAGTCCGGGTCTTGGCGGATGGACGACAGCGGCATATCATCCAAGTCTGCATCACCGGGCGAATACCAATAGTGCGACTCATCGGCGACGATGATCGCTTTTGAGCGATTGTCGACGAGCGTCCAGGCGATCGAGCGGGCGAGCTGCTCGTCACGGTAATCGTGCATCACCTCTGCCACTTTTGTCGCCAGGCGGGTCAAATCGTTTTCCGCCTCTTGCACATAGTACTCTTCAAAAAATTTAATAAGCAAAATGCTTAAAATAAACAGCACGCACGAGACGAGCAGCAAAATCGTAAACCATAGCTTCCCGACGACGCTGCGAAACAGCCACATCAGTCGCTCACTGCCTCAAACTTGTAGCCGACGCCCCAGACGGTGACGATCATTTTTCCGGCCTGCGGCGACGCTTTATTCAGCTTTTCGCGCAGCCGTTTAATATGAGTGTCGACGGTGCGCAAATCGCCGAAAAACTCGTAATGCCATACTTCTTTTAACAGCTGCTCGCGGTCAAACACTTTATCCGGCGAGCGGGCTAAAAAGAGAAGCAGTTCATATTCTTTCGGCGTCAAGCTCACCTCTTGGCCGTCGACCGTCACCCGGTGGGCATCGTTGTCAATCGTTACATGCGGGAACACCAACACATCTTTGGCTGTCGTCTCGGCCGGCACATAGGCGGCGTTCGCTGCGCGGCGCAGCAGCGCTTTGACGCGCAGGACGACTTCGCGCGGGCTGAACGGCTTGACGATGTAATCATCGGTGCCGACTTCAAACCCTTGAACGCGGTTTGATTCTTCGCCTTTCGCCGTCAGCATAATAATCGGCGTCGCTTTTTGCTCGCGAATTTCTTTGCACACCTCAATTCCATCTTTGCCCGGCAGCATTAAATCGAGCAAAATAACGTCGTAGTCGTTCGCCAGCGCTTTCTCAAGCGCTTCATTGCCATCGCCGGCTTCGTCGATCGCATAGTTTTCCCGTTCCAAGTACATTTTCAAGAGTCGGCGGATGCGTTCTTCATCATCGACCACTAAAATGCGGATCGGCTTTTCTTGCTTTTCCATGCCAAACATCCTCCCTTACAAGATGGAAACAGTCCCCACTTTCTAGTTTACTGAAAAAACGGATGCCCGCCAATAGGGCATCCGTTTGCCTTGCGATCATGTCCCGGCATATGAGTGCAGCCCCGCGATGACGAGGTTGACCGCCACTAAGTTAAACATAATAATGGCAAAACCGATGACGGCAAGCCACGCCGACTTTTCTCCGTGCCAGCCTTTTGAGAGCCGGAGATGTAAAAAGGCGGCGTAAAACAGCCAGGTGATGAGTGCCCATACTTCTTTCGGATCCCAGCCCCAAAAGCGCGTCCAAGCAATTTGCGCCCAAATCATGGCAAAAATGAGCGCCCCGAGCGTAAACACCGGGAATCCGATCGCTACAGCTCGGTAGCAAATTTCATCAGTCAAATCCAAATTGACGTTTTTCACAAGCGGCTGCAATGCCGCTGCGATGCGTTTGCGCAATGCGAGACGAAGCGCGATGTACAACACCGCCCCAGCCATCAACGACCAAATGACGGTATTCAACTTTTTCGCGTTAATGATCGCCGGCATCTCAACAAGCGGCTCCATGCGGCCGGCGCTGTCTTTGGCGAGCTCGCCCTCATGCGGCCCGACGAGCGCCGGCATATGGTACTCGACTTCCGCCGGTTGATCGTTCTTGTCAATCCACGAAAATTTCGCCTCATACCCGGAAAGCCCGAACGCTGTCGAAACGATGACGAAACCGAGCGTGGTTACTAGGCAAAACATGACGGCTTCGAGCCAAAACGTGCGCTTCGACGGTTTCGACTGGTCGACGACACGGATCAAATAAATGAGCCCGGCGACAAAGCTGATGGCCAAAATCGCCTCCCCGGCCGCCGCAGTCGTGACGTGAATGTGCAGCCAGTCGCTTTGCAAGGCGGGAATGAGCGGCGAAATTTCGCGCGGAAACATGCTCGCATAGGCGATAATGAGCAACGCGACCGGCAGCGCAAACAAGCCGAGCACGCTCAATCGGTAAATGAAATACACAATGATGAAAGCGGCCACAAGCATCATGCCGAAAAACGTCGTAAACTCGAACAAGTTGCTCACCGGGGCGTGCCCAGCAGCCATCCAGCGCGTCACAAAATAACCGACTTGAGTAAGAAAGCCGATGATCGTCACGGCAATGCCAAGCTGCGACCAGCGGTCTTTTCCTTGCCGCTCCTTCCGTTTATCGCGAATGGCGCCGCCAAAAAGAAACGTGCCGATCAAATATAAAACGAACGAAATATATAGCAATGTGCTGCTAAGCTGTGCCATGCGCTTGCCCTCCCTGTCCGGCTTGTTTTCCTTCTTCGAGCCGATCGGCCGGCATCGCGACGCCGGTGCCGTCAAGCAGGCGGCGCAGCTCGTTTTTCAAGCCGAACCAGTTTTTATTCGTATGTGCGGCGATCCATAATTCGCCGTTCACCCGCTGCACCCAAACGCGGCGGTGGTTCCAATACATTCCTTGGATGAGCCCGATCATGAAAATCGCGCCGCCCACCCCTAAAATCCAAAGCGTGAAATCGCGGCGGACGGTCAAGCCAGAGACGTTGCGCGTCTCAAGCCCCGCAAACGCCATTTTATATTTGTTGTCGCCAAACGGTTCGATCGTTTGTTGGATGGCGACGAAACTGACTTCCCCTTCCGGCCGATCCGGCGCATACATTTTAAAGACGAACGCCGGATTGTTTGGCACGCGCGATTTCGTCGACGGGTTGCCGTCTTCGTCAAACTCAAAGTCAGGAAAATAGCTTAATAGCTCAACGCGATACCCCCGCCCGAGGTCGTACGTTTCTTTTGGATCGTACAAGTCGATCGCTACCGTGCCGAACGTTTTGCCCGACTGTTTATCCGCCAGTTGGAACGACATCGTTTTCGGCTCGTTCAGCCGGAAATCAACTTGATAGAGCGCGTAGTGGTTGAATTTCAGCGGTTCGTTGACGCGAATCGGATATTCTTTCACCTTTTCGAGCTTCGGCTTGGCGCCGGCGACTGTCGGGCCGACGCGCTTATACAAGACGACATTCGTCTGATAGTTTTCCGCAATCATGCCATCGCCGACGCGGTCGATGGCGGCATTAAACACTTCATTGTCTTCGCCTTTTTTGTACGTATCAAAAATAAACTTTTCGCTTTTTAAAAAGTATTGGCCGTCAGTCCCCGGGATTTCTTTCGTTTCCCCTTCGCGAATCCACATCACCTCATCAATGTACATGCCCGGCACCGAGCGGAGCATGGCCCCGATTAAGAAGATGATCAGGCCAACATGGTTCACATACGGCCCCCAGCGGGAAAAGCGCCCTTTTTCGGCGAGCAGATGGCCGCCTTCTTCGCGGATGTGGTAGCGCTGCTTGGCGAGCCGCTCTTTCAGCAGAGCGACCGCCTTGTCCATATCGCCGACGCGCGAGACGCCAAACAGCCGCTGCCGCTCCAAAAAGTGCGGATGGCGCTTCACTCCTTGCCGCTTCAAGGCGCGGTAAAGCGGCACGACGCGGTCCAAGCTGCAAATGACAAGGGAAACGCCGATTGAAGCGATGAGCAGCATGTACCACCACGAGCCGTACAAATTGTTAAAACCGAGCTCGTAATAGAGCTTTCCCGCCCAACCGTACTGCTCTTCGTAGTATTCAGCCGGATTCACGTTCGGCGGGATATACATTTCTTGCGGAAAAATCGTGCCGACGGCCGAGGCGATGAGCGTGATGACGATGAGCGCTACCCCGACTTTGACCGAGGAGAAAAACGCCCAAATTTGGTCGACGATCGTTCGGTTGTACGTTTGTGACCGTCGTGCGCTCCCTTCGTAGCGCATATCTAAAAGCGGCTTCTCTCCCTGCTCCTCAAGCGGCTTGCCGCACGACTCGCAAAACGCTGTGCCGTGCGGGTTGACGTGTCCGCATTCGCATTTGACGTGTTCCATGGCGCAAAACTCCTCACGGTTTGATGCTTTCTAGGTGCTGCTTGATACCTTCTTTTGTCATCGTGCCGGTAATGATTTTTTTCACTTCGCCGTTTTTGTCGATCAAAAACGTCGTCGGCAGCGGCCCGACGTTATACGCGTTCAGCACTTGATCCTGGCGGTCGATGACAATCGGAAACGTTAAGCCGAAGCGTTCGGCAAACTTTTCGACGCTCAGCTTCGGTTCACCGACATTGACGGCTAAAATTTCAACCCCCTGCTTTTTATAAACCGGATACAGTTCGTTCATGTACGGCATTTCCCGTTCACACGGCTTGCACCACGTTCCCCAAAAGTTTAAGAAGACGCCTTTGCCGCGATAGTCTGAAAGACGATGTTCACGCCCTTTTAAGTCAGCGAGCACAAAATCGGGCGCTGTTGAGCCGACAGCGACCGCCGCTTTCTCTGTGAAAAAGTTGGCGTAAATCGTATAGCCGAGCGCGGCCAGCAGCAAGAGCAAAATAGCCGTTCTCATCACTAAGCGCTGTTGTTTTTTCATCGCTCAAACCCCTTCAATTTCTCATCCCCCTGCGGCCGATGCCGCAGGGGCCGACGTGGCAGTTCATAATCTCCCATTTTCCATTATAGCAAAGTTTCGTTCCGCCCTATGCACAAGGAATATGAACGTTATGTGACAAAGTTCGTCGCTATTTTTTCCCTCCGGACTGGGCGATCGCGCGCAGCAGCTTCACTTCATGCGGCGACAGCTCGCGGTATTCGCCGGGGCGAAGCCCTTTCAAATCGAGAAACGCGTACCGCTCCCGCTTCAGTTTCAGCACTTCGCAGCCGATCGCCTCAAACATGCGGCGCACTTGCCGATTGCGCCCTTCATGAATGCGGATTTCGACAATGGCCGTCCGCTTTTTCCGGTCAGCCGAGAGCAGTTTCACTTTCGCTGGCGCCGTCATGCCGTCTTCCAACAGCACCCCTTTCTCGAGCTGTTTCAGCTGCTCGCGCGTCGGGATGCCTTTCACTTTAGCGACGTACACCTTCTCGATCTCATAGCGCGGATGCATCAGCAAATGGGCGAAATCGCCGTCATTCGTCAACAAGAGCAGGCCGGACGTATCGTAGTCAAGCCGCCCGACCGGGTAAATGCGCTGGTGGAGATCTTTAAAAAAGTCGGTCACCACTTTGCGCCCTTTCTCATCTTTGACGCTCGAGATGACGCCGCGCGGCTTGTAGAGCAAATAATATGCCGGCTCCTCGCGCTCGACCGGGATGCCGTCGACTTCCACATCGTCGCTCGGCCCGACTTTGACGCCGAGTTCGGTGACGACGCGGCCGTTGACTTTCACCCGCCCTTGCAAAATCATTTCTTCCGCCTTGCGCCTTGACGCGATGCCGGCGCGGGCAATCACTTTTTGCAACCGTTCCATTTGCTTCTCACCTCTTTCATCATCTTACCCTTTCCGTTAGACAGATACAAGCATGCCGCTTTTATTTTTATCATCCCGGGCCGGAAATCCCCTCCTTTTCGAAACGTGAGCACAGGCTGCGAGTGCTCAACGGATCGGAAAGCGGCTCTCAAACAAAAACCCGCCGGACGGCGGGAAAACAAAAAACGGACGCGGTCAGCGCCCGAATACAAACAAGACGATGAAAAAGGAAACGATAAAGCTAAGAATGTCCGCTAAAACGCCGACTTTTAACGCGTCGCCCATTTTTTTGACGCCGACGGCGCCAAAATAGACGGTGAGCACATAAAGCGTCGTCTCGGTGCTGCCTTGGATGGTGGAAGCGAGGCGTCCGATAAACGAGTCAGGGCCGTATGTGGCAATTAAATCGGTCGTCATGCCGAGCGCGGCCGTGCCGGAAATCGTGCGAATCGCGGCGAGCGGAACGACTTCGGCCGGCAGCCCGATGGCCGCAGCGAACGGCTTGATCGCCGCCATCAGCGCCTCAAGCGCCCCGGATGCACGGAAAATCGCGACCGATACTAACATGCCGACTAAATATGGAATGAGCGAAAACGCAATTTCGATCCCTTCTTTGCCGCCTTCGACAAACGCCTCGTACGTCGGCACTTTTTTTACCGTGCCATAGAGCAAAATAAAGGCGATGAGCCCCGGAATGAGCCAAACTGAAAGAAGCTGGACGATGGCCATCATGGCTTCCTGCCTTTCCGCATCCGTTTCCAATAATAATACCGGTCAATCAATACCGCCCCAATCGTCGAAACCGTCGAGGCGACGACTGTCGTGCCGATAATTTCGCCCGGCGACGCCGAACCGTACGTCATCCGAATCGAGATGACAGTCGCCGGAATGAGGGTAATGCTTGACGTATTAATGGCTAAAAACGTCACCATCGACCGGCTCGCCTCGTCGCTGCCGCCGTTGAGCCGCTTCAGCTGCTCCATCGCCTTAATGCCCATCGGCGTCGCTGCATTGCCAAGGCCGAACATATTGGCGACCATGTTCGAAACGATGTAGCCGAGCGCCGGATGGCCGGGCGGCACTTCCGGGAACAGGCGGCGCACAACGGGCATGAACAGGCGCGCGACTTTATGAAGCAAGCCGGCCCGCTCAGCGATCGCCATCAATCCAAGCCAAAACACTAAAATGCTGATCATGCCGATGCTGATCATCACCGCTTCTTTGGCGCTTTCGAACACCGCCTTGTTCACTTCCTCCATCGTGCCGTTGGCCGCAGCAAAGGCGATGCCGATGACCGCCATCATCACCCAAATGAGGTTAACCATCGCTTCTCACACCTAAAAACCGAAATACTTGCCAAAAGAACCCCCGGCTGCTTTTGCCCTTCTCCGGCTCATAAAAAAGCGGCACCGCATCAACCGCCTGTTTGTTCAAATAAAGCACCGCTTTTCCGACTGCGGTCGGCGCGCGGCTCGGGGGTTCCTTCCATTCATCGCGCGGCTCCAACAAATATACTTTCACCCGCAGCTCCCCCGTCTCCTGTTCGGTCACCGGATATTGCAAATCGCGGGCTGCCCGAAGCCGCCCCTCGTAAAACGGGTCGGAAATTTTCTTCACGACCCGCTCGCCGCTGACTTTTGCGATATGGTAGTTGGAAAACCCATACTCATACATGGCGATATGATCGTTCCAGTCGTCCGGAGCGTCCAATGTCACCGCGATCAACTCGATGCCGTCTTTCGACGCTGTCGTCACAAGTGTGCGGTGCGCCCGTTTCGTATAGCCGGTTTTGCCGCCGGTGCAATATTCGTAAAGGCTTGTCAACAGCTTATTTTTATTCCGCCATACACGCGCCCCGTCTTCACCAGGCGGGGCAGGAGCACGGTACACTTTCGTTCCGGAAATGCGGCGAAACTCTTTATTTTTCATCGCATATTGCATCAACAACGCCATGTCGTAAGCGGTTGAATAATGGTTTTCCGCATCGTCCAGCCCGTGCGGATTGGCAAATTCCGTATCGCGCATCCCGATTTCAGCCGCCTTTTCGTTCATTAAAAACACAAACCCCTCGACACTGCCGCCGACATGTTCAGCGATGGCGACCGCGGCGTCATTGCCGGAACGAAGCATCAGTCCGTATACGAGGTCGCGCAGTTTTATTTTCTCCCCTTGACGCAAGTAAATCGACGACCCTTCCGTCCGGACGGCGCGGGCGCTGATCGTCACTGTATCATCAAGCTTCCCGGACTCAATCGCCAAAATGGCGGTCATAATTTTCGTAATGCTGGCGATGCGCCGCTTTGTATAGGCGTCTTTCGCAAACAAAATCCGCCCGGAATGTTGCTCTATTAAAATCGCGCTTTTCGCGCTCACCCCGTCCATGGCGTGCAGCTGCCCCGGAACACAGAATGTGATCCCCGCAATGAGCGCAATGAGCCAAACGAGCCGCTTCCACCTCTTCATCCGATATCGGCGAGGATCCCCCTCCTTCGGCAAGCAGGGAGGAATCGCCTGTTCCTCCTTTCCAATTAGGCTGAAATGAACGCAGCAGAGGGAACTCCGCAACGGAAACAGGCTGGGCATGGAGGCCATGCTTTGTACAAGTGTATGCGCCGCTCGGACAAATATGATGAAAAAATATGGCTGCAGAAGCGCTCACAGGCTTCCGCCAGGAGAAGGATGACACTCCAAGCGCGATGCCTAGAAGGCTGGTGATTTAATACAAAATACTGCTAGTTCCAGCTGTTTCCCAATGAGAAAAACTTTGCGAAATCAGCCTTCTTTTTTGGCGAAATGCCGCTGATTTGCTCGTGACAGCCGTTTTTCACCGGCCTTCTAGAGCAGCCGCGCATCGTTTGTTCAGCGAACCCCCCCTCTAGACAAGGAGCTGGCTTTTGCCCGCTCAAAAAACAGGCGGGGTGACCCCCGCCTGTTTAAAATGGCTGCCAGCGCAGCTTCCGCGCCTCATCGAAGCGCGCTTCGACATTGCGCCAGTTGACGACGTTCCACCAATGTTCGATATACGCCGCCCGATCGTTTTTATATTGCAAGTAGTACGCATGCTCCCATACATCAAGCACAAGAAGCGGAATCGTATCCCATTGCGTCATGAGCTGGTGTTTTTCCGCCTGCAAAATTTCGAGCCGATGCGCCCGCGGCGCCCAAACGAGCAGCGCCCAGCCAACCCCTTCGGCGCTTTTCGCCGCTTCGGTGAAGTGGCGCCGGAATGCGGCAAAGCTGCCGAAGTCGCGTTCCATTTGCGCCCGCAACTCCCCGCGCGGCTCGCCGCCGCCTTCCGGGTGCATGTTATACCAAAAAATGGTGTGCAAATAGTGGCCGGAACCGTTGAACGCCGCCTCCCGCTCCCAATGTTTCAACAGTTCAAAATTGTTCGTACGGCGCGCCTCAGCCATCATGCGCTCCGCCTTGTTCAGGCCGTCGACGTAGCTTTGATGATGCTTCGTATGGTGGAGACGCATAATTTCTTCGGAAATATGAGGCTCAAGCGCATCGTAGCTGTACGGCAGCGGCGGCAGCACATGCTTGCCAGGCGGGATCGGCCGCTGCCGTTCACCATCGGCCTCGCCTTCCTCTTGACGCGGCTCTTCGTCAATCGTCTTTTCCTTGTGCAACTGCCCGCCATCAGCGGAATCCGCCGATGAGGATGCGATCGGCTCCGCCCGTTCCGCCGCGGCGGCCGGCTCTTGTTCGCTATCTCCCTCATGTGTGACGATCTCTTCAACGCTTGGCTCTCCGCCGCCTTCCTGCTCAAGCAAAACGGCTTCTTCTTCCCGCCGTGGCGAGTTTTCCTCCTGTCCGCCGGCTACTGGTTCGACAAGGCGAACGGCTCGAACATACACATCGTCAACAAGGCGTTGCAGTTGGCCAATTTCCTCCTCCGTCCACTCGCCGTCGTGTTCTTCAATGTGCGCCAACAAAGAAGAAAGGCCGATGTCATCCACCGCTCCGCGCGCGGATAGGGCGTGCTCCATTTGTCTCCCCCACTCAGCCGCTTCAACGGCATAATGGCGAAGCGCAGCGGCGTACACGTCATCCACAAGGCGCGTGAGCTCACGGATGGCCTCTTCCGTCCACGCTCCGTCATGTTCAGCGATAAACTTTAGCAGCGCCGAAGCGCCATCAGTGCTTGCCCCGCGCAGCGCCAGCACCTGCTTGACCTGTTCTCCCCATCCGTTCACCTCAGCCGCATACCGGGCAAACAACGTTTGGTCGTCCATTTGGTAAAAACCTCCTCCTGCTTTTTTCGCCATATCGTATGCCGGCCTGGGAAAATCGTTCTTGTCCGCATTCACCCAAATTCCTAACCGCACATACATATAGGAGCGAGATGATCAACACAGGCAAAACATAGCAAGGAGGGAAAAGCAGAATCGTCGCATTCCCCTGTGCGACGCGCTCTGCGAAAAAACGAATGAGCAAACCGATTGAGCAAGAAGCGCTTTTTGAACTCCGTTTTTGGATGCAAATTCTTGGCGACCATTGCCGGTTTATTGTTGAAGCGCTCGCCGAAAGCGAGCGGGCAGAAATCAACGAAGCGAAACAACTGCAGCGCCTGTTTGACGACTTGCTCGCCGAAGCGCGCCAGCCGGAGGCCGCCGCGGCGTGGTCCGCGCTCATCATCCGCGGAAAAGAAGCGGGTGAACGGCTGCGGGCGTTCAAACTCCATTTGCTGCGGCGCCATGTAACCGAGTCGTTTCGCTTTTCATTGCCGCCGACGTTTTTGAACCATATGGTGAACGAACTTGATGAATGGCTGCGCCTCGCGGACTGCTACGCCCAAGGAAAGCGGCCGCCGCGCGTTCATCCGCTTCATCACGATTTGCTTTGGCTGCTTGACGCCGCCGGCCATGCCGGGGCCATTCACGATCGGCTCGACCATACGGAAAAGCAGCTGAAGCAGCAAAGCCATACGTTCACGAAGGAATGGGAAGCCTTTTATCTGAAAGCCATTGAGATGGCCGGCTATTTGCGGGCTAACGTTCATCAGTTTCCGGCGCTTTCCCGCTTCCACCGTCAAATCGAGCTGGAAATGGCCATTTTCCAAAGCTTTTTGCACGAGCTCGAGGAGATGGAATTAAACAATGAAGTGCTTGGTGTGCTGTCGCCGCTCATGGCCGACCATATGGCGCGGGAAGAATGTTACTATTTGCAAAAGCTGGCCGAGACTACCGGCGAGGTGAAGCCGCCGGCGTGCGACCCGACCAAACCGCGGACGGAATAGCCGGATGAGAAAAAGCGGTTCGCCCGAAGGAACCGCTTTTCCGCAAAATCACTTCGCGCCCGGCGGCTGGCAAACAACGCCCGCCGACCGCTCCAACCGCCCCTAAAAACCGGCCGTGCCGGCCCGGCGGCCGCGTTCTGTCGAAATGTAAAAAACGATGCCCCGCACCCGTCTTCTGTTACGATGGCAGCGGCAGGCGGCAAGCGCCAGTGGCCGCCCATTCGCTCACCAACGCCTGCAACGTTTGGCCATCAACGGCGGCAAAATAGCGGCGCAGCTCATCCTCGTCATGAATATAGACGCGCCGGCGCTGCCGATAGGCCGGATTTTGCCATAAACAGACGAGGGCGACGATGTCGCGCAAATGAATGTTGCGTCCGGCGGCCGTAAACAGCGGATCGCCTTCGTATGGCAGCACATCAAGCAGCGCCGCCTCAAAATGGCGCAAATACAACACAGACAGCGTCCGCTCTTCACCGCCGTCACGATAGGTGACTTCTGAGCGGTTAAAATAGTCTTCAAACGTATTCGACTGCGATTTTTGCAGCTCTTCGCCGTACAAGCGGCAAACGTTCATGAGCGCCCCCCTTCCCGATCAGCCGTTTTTTCTTTAGTTTACCATATTACGGCTTTTCGTCGCTCAAATTTTCCGCCAATTTTTCAAAAAATAAATCCGCCTCCCGCTCGAGCTCGCCATCATCCGCCCATTCAGGCAGCGGCGGCAGCTCCTCGAGCGTTTTCAGCCCAAAATAGTCAAGAAATTCCGCCGTTGTGCCATACAAAATCGGGCGCCCGGTTCCTTCGGCACGCCCAACCTCCTTAATGAGCGCCCGGGCCATTAGTGTCTGGAGCGGTTTGTCGCTTTTCACGCCGCGAATTTCCTCAATCTCGGCGCGTGTAATCGGCTGGCGGTAGGCGATGATGGCCAGCGTCTCAAGCGCCGCCTGCGACAGCGACGACGCCCCTGGCGCCTCAACGAGCTTTTTTAAATACGGGGCGTGCTCTTTTTTCGTCGCCAGCAAAAACACGCCAGCCAGCTCTATGAGCTGAATGCCGCGCTCCTCCCGGCTGTAATCTTCCCGCAGCGCCGCAACGACCGCTTTCGCCTCCGATTCGTCGACATCGAGCACGGCGGCGATTTGGGCGAGCGACAGCCCCTCGTCGCCAGCAGCAAACAGCAGCGCTTCAACGATCGCCTTCGCCGGGCGCCCCGCGCCGGCACCGTCTTTTTTTACCATTTCCTGTTGTTCCATCGCGCTTCGCCGCGCCAAGCGTTCCTCGCTGGCGCAACAGTCCCCCTTTCTGTCCGTTTCCGTCAGCCGCCAGGACGGCAGCCGTTCTGCGCGGGCGGCGCGCACCGCCTGTCCAATAGGCCAGCGGAACATTGTTTGCGCTATTTACCAAATCGGCGGCGCCGCAAAAGGAAAGCGGCCCGCTGCCGCGAACCGCCGCAGCCAAACCGGCGCGCCCTAGTAGGCTGGTGATTTCGTACAAAATACTGCTAGTTCCAGCTGTTTCTCAATTGGAAAAACCTTGCGAAATCAACCTTCTTTTTTGGCGAAATGCCGCTCATTTGCGCGTGACAGCCGTTTTTCACCGACCTTCTAGACGGCCGGGTGTTTGGCCGCAATAAACAAATCGCTGAAATTCCGCTCTTGTTCAATGATAATTTTATTTTGCTTCATCAATTCCAAAATGGCTAAAAAAGTGACGACGATATACGAACGGTCATAAGCCGGAAACAGCTCATAAAAGTGTTTCCGCCCGTTCGTTTGTCTCAGCTCATGCAAAATTTCCGCCATCCGCTTTTCGACGGAAATGTCTTGGCGGGAGATCTTCGTCCGCACCGGTTTTTGCAGCTTTTTGCGGCGCAGCAGTTTCGACAAGGCGCCCAACATATCGTATACGTTGACGTCAAGCAGCGCGGCCGCCTTTTTTTCATCGGCATACGCGCTTAAGTCGCTTGGCGGCTTTGTAAATAAAAGCGCCCGCTCTTCTTCGCGCTGTTTCAGCTCGCGCGCCGCTTCTTTAAACTTTTTGTATTCGAGCAACCGCTGCATCAGCTCTTCGCGCGGATCGTCCGCCTCGACAAACTCGATGTCGCCGTCGACCTCTTCCTCCGGCGCCGGCAGCAGCATTTTGCTTTTGATCGCCAGCAGCGTGGCCGCCATCACTAAATATTCGCTGGCGATATCCAACTCGAGCTCTTGCATGGCGTGAATGTACGCCATATACTGTTCCGTAATTTGCGCTACTGGAATATTGTAAATATCAATCTCATAGCGATTGATTAAATGCAACAGCAAATCGAGCGGCCCTTCAAACGCTTCAATTTTGACACTGTATGGCAATTGCACATCCATCCCACCATTTTTTCCACAGCCATCGTCCGTGCATCCCGTCCTCGGTTGCGGTACACTTATTGTACCATAATCAAACGATGAAGCGAACGGAAACCGGCCGCTTTTTTGCCCTTGGGGCCGCGGCGACGTATAATGAAGAAGGAAGCTTTCCCTTCGGCATGGCAGCCGCTGCCGTCAGGCAAGGAACAAGGCGGCGGTGTCAGCTTCACCCCGACGGCGGGGCCGCTTTCAGGCTGGTTAGGCCTTTGCGAAAGGAACGATGGTCGATGTATCCGAAGGCGTATATTGATTATTTAGTCCATTTCCATGGCGACCGCGACTATTTTGAATGTCATGAAATTTTAGAGGAACAGTGGAAACGAGACGGCCGAACAATCGAATGGCTTGTGCTGATCCAAATCGCGGTCGCCTTCTACCATTATCGGCGCGGCAACACCTCTGGGGCGCTGCGCCTTGTGAAACGGGCGCGGGCGTTGCTTAAGGAGGCGCGCGGGATGATTCGCCGGCTCGGCCTCGATGATCGGGCGCTCGCCGCCTTGCTCGATGATACGGCCAGACGCATCGCCCATGGCGAACCGTATGAAAGCATCGAACTGCCGATTGCTGACCGCTCGCTCTATGAGCAGTGCCGGTCCGCCTGCGCCGAGCGGCAGCTCGTTTGGGGACAGGCAAGCAACGCTGCTGATCTTGAGCTCGTCGACAAACACCGGCGGCGCGATCGCACCGCCATCATCGCCGCTCGCGAACAAAAAAAGCGGGCCAAAGCGGAGGGGAAATAAGCTCGCCCCTCCGCCGCCCGCAAAAGCGCGGCGCCGCGCCGAGTTTTTATTCAGCTAGCACGTTTGGCATTTATCGAAAAACGAGGCGGTCCACTCATTGGCGCACAGCCGGCGGTCAGGGTACGCCTCTTTTAACGCCTTGACCATCTGTTTCCCGATCCCTTGGTGGCGGTGTGACGGGTTGACGCTAATGTGTTGGATTTGCACAACATCGGGAGCGCGCAGCAGGACGCCGATAATGCCGACGATGTCATCCCCTTCTTTCCATAAAAACAGTTGCCAATCGCTGTTCGTTTCGTACTGTTTGATCGTCTGCTGCAGCCGTTTCAAGTCTTTTTCCGTCGGCATAAACGACAGCAGTCCCATGGCAATTTTCTCATAGTTTTTTCGGTAACGGATCAACATAAAAATCCCTCATTATCGACAAGCGCTTTTCCGAAAAGGAAAAGTGTTTGTCATTTTCTCTATACGTATTATAAACATTCTCACCGATATTGTGAACCATTTCATGCCTTTTTACGCAAATTACGCAAGCGTCCGCAAGACATTCGCCATTTCGATCGCGGAAACAGCAGCCTCCCATCCTTTATTGCCCGCTTTTGTGCCGGCCCGCTCGATCGCCTGCTCGATCGTATCGGTTGTCAAAACGCCGAAAATGACCGGAACGCCGCTTGCAAGCGCCGCGTGGGAGACACCTTTGGCCGCCTCGCTGCACACGTAGTCAAAATGGCTCGTCGCGCCGCGGATGACGGCGCCAAGCGTAATGACAGCGTCAAATTGCTTCGATTCGGCCATTTTTTTCGCCACAAGCGGAATT
This sequence comes from Geobacillus sp. 46C-IIa, assembly GCF_014679505.1. Taxonomy (GTDB): domain Bacteria; phylum Bacillota; class Bacilli; order Bacillales; family Anoxybacillaceae; genus Geobacillus. The sequence continues at coordinate 1,064,270 of NZ_CP061474.1, read as the reverse complement.
TCAAACGCGCCCGGCACCCACGCGACAGTGATGTCGCTGTCGCTGACGCCATGCCGCGTCAAGCCGTCAATGGCTCCAGACAAGAGCTTGCCGGTGATGAATTCGTTAAAGCGGGCGACGACGATGCCGATTTTCAGCCCAGTGCCGACGAAATTTCCTTCGATGACGTTCATGGTTCGTTCCCCTTTCATCAAAAATGAAGCATATGCCCTAATTTTTCATATTTGGTGCGCAAATACTTTTCGTTTTCCTTTTTCGGCGGCATTTGAAGCGGAACGCGTTCGACGACTTCGAGCCCGTGCCCTTTTAAGCCGGCGATTTTGCGCGGATTGTTCGTCAGCAGACGCATTTTCGTCACGCCGAGATCTTTTAAAATTTGCGCCCCGATGCCATAGTCGCGCAAATCGGCCGGAAAGCCGAGCTTCTCGTTCGCCTCGACGGTATCATACCCTTGCTCCTGCAGCTTGTAGGCGCGCAGCTTGTTCATGAGTCCAATGCCGCGCCCTTCTTGGCGCATGTAAAGCAGCACCCCGCTCCCTTCCGCTTCAATTTGCCGCAGCGCCGCATGCAGCTGCGGGCCGCAATCGCACCGATACGAACCGAACACATCGCCGGTTAAACATTCCGAATGGACGCGCACGAGCGTCGCTTTGTCCGGAACGATCTCGCCTTTCACGAGGGCGACGTGCTCTTTTCCGTCTAAAACGTTCGTATAGCCGATGGCGCGAAACTCGCCGAACTCGGTCGGCAGCGAAATTTCCACTTCGCGTTTCACTAGTTTTTCCCGCTGGCTTCGGTACGCGATTAAATCTTTAATCGTAATCATTTTTAGTCCGAACTGATCGGCCATATCCCGCAAATCAGGGACGCGCGCCATCGTCCCGTCTTCTTTAATAATCTCGCAGATGACGCCGGCCGGCTTCGCTCCACATAAGCGGGCCAAATCGACCGCCGCCTCCGTATGGCCGGCGCGCCGCAGAACGCCTCCTTTTTTTGCGATTAGTGGAAAAATATGCCCTGGGCGTTTGAAATCGCTCGCCTTTACGTCCGGATCAAGCAGCGCCTGGATCGTCGCCGCCCGCTCGTAAGCACTGATCCCGGTCGTCGTCGTTTTGTAGTCGATGCTTACCGTAAACGCCGTGCCGTGCGCATCGGTGTTATGGGTGACCATCGGCTCAAGCCCGAGCCGCGCCGCCAATTCTTCCGTAATCGGGACGCAGACGAGCCCGCGGCCGTGCGTAATCATAAAATTAACGACGTCCGGCGTCGCCTTTTCGGCCAGCGCCACAAAATCACCTTCGTTCTCCCGGTCTTCGTCATCGCAAACGATGATCACTTCGCCGTTTTTCAGCGCGGAAAGCGCCGCTTCGATCGCATCAAACATGGTCATTTGCCCCCTTTTCCCGCTCATTTATAGCCGTGCTGCTCCAAAAACCCCACCGTCAATCCGGAAGGCGACATTTCTTTCGCTGCGAGAAAGGCGGCGACGTATTTGCCGATCATATCACACTCAATATTGACGAGATCGCCGGGCCGTTTTTCGCCTAAAATCGTCGCCTCCCGCGTATGCGGAATGAGCGAAATAGTAAACGTGCGCTCGCTCAAGCCGAAAATCGTCAGGCTCGTCCCATCGACGGCCACCGACCCTTTCTCAATCATATATGAACACAGTGAGGGCGGGGCTTCGATTTCATAGTAGACGGCGTTCGCTTTCGGCCATTGCCGGATGATGCGTCCGACGCCATCGACATGCCCGGTAACAAAATGGCCGCCAAACCGACCGACGGCCGCCATCGCCCGCTCTAGGTTCACCTTCGCCCCTGGCTTTAATGTGCGCAACGCTGTTGCCTTCACTGTCTCCGGCATGACATCGACCGTAAACTGTCGATCCGTAAATGAAGTGACGGTCAGGCAGACGCCGTTGACGGCGATGCTATCGCCGAGCTGGACGTCTTCAAGCACCCGCCTGGCGCCAATCGTCATCACAATGGCGTCGCCCGTTTGCCTCATTTGTTCAATCGCGCCGATTTCTTCAATAATACCGGTAAACATCATGCTCTCCCCCTTCTTTTCGGTACAGCGACGATTTTGATATCCGGACCGACCATTTCCACTCGCCGGATGTCAAGCTCCATCGCCTCGGCGAGACGCGAGAAGCCAAAACCGCCAATGGGCGTTGGCGCTTCACGGCCGCCGATGAGTTTCGGAGCCATATAGGCGACGACTTCATTGACCGCCCCAGCGCGAAGAAAGCTGTCATGAACTCGCGAGCCGCCCTCGACAAACAATGACGTGACGCGCTGCTCGCCAAGCAGGCGGAGCACATCGCCCACATCAACGCGCGCGCTCGCCATCGACACGATGCGCACCCCAAGCCGCTCATACGCCTTCATCTTTTCCCGGCTGACGCCGTCGCCGGTGATGATCCACGTTTCCGCTTCCTTGTCGGCAACAACATGGGCATCAAGCGGCGTATGCAAGTTTGTATCCAAAATGATCCGCAGCGGGTTTTTCCGTTGTTCCCCGATGCGAACGGTGAGCTTCGGGTTGTCAGCCATCACGGTGTTGACGCCGACTAAAATGGCGTCATGCTGGGCGCGGAGACGATGGACATCCTCACGCGCCGCGTTGGATGTGATCCATTTGCTTTCCCCTATCGCCGTCGCAATTTTGCCGTCGAGGCTGCACGCATACTTGATCGTCACAAACGGCGTTTTCGTCGCAATATAATGGAAAAACATGCGGTTTAACTCATCCGCTTCTTCTTTTAATATTCCGACATCCACGTCAATGCCCGCCCGGCGCAGCTTGTCAATGCCTTTTCCGGCGACAAGCGGATTCGGGTCGGTCGTCGCCACGACGACGCGGCGGACGCCGGCTTCGATGAGCAAATCGGCGCATGGCGGCGTTTTGCCGTAATGGCTGCACGGCTCAAGCGTCACATATACTGTGGCCCCGCGCGCCTTTTCGCCGGCCATGCGAATCGCATGCACCTCGGCGTGTGGCTCCCCCGCTTTTAAGTGGGCGCCGAGTCCGACAATCATGCCGCCGTTCACGACGACGGCGCCGACAGCAGGATTGGGGGACGTTTGACCAATCCCAGCCTTAGCTACATCAAGCGCCAACCGCATGTAATATTCATCGTTGTACACCATACCCACCTTTCCTCTATAAAATAAAAAACCCCGGAGACGCTCCGGGGCTTTGAGACGTGAGAGAATGATCCATGATGCGCATAACGGCAAACAAGAACATTCGTTCGTTAATCAAGGTTGTGTTTGCCGTACGGAAACGGAGGCTGTTGCCATGCGGGCCGGACGACAGACGCCACCTTTGCCGACACCGCTCGGCTTAAAACAGCCGTGCGCACATTCTCATCCTTCTCCCATCCAGACTATACTGTCGGCTCCGGAATCGCACCGGATCGTGCCTATACGGCTCGCGGGCTGAGAGGCATCGGCCTCATCACCGCCGGTCGGGAATTTCACCCTGCCCCGAAGGATGCATTGCGATATGATTATGTTCTATTATACCACATTGGCAGCCTTGCATCATCACTTGGCGATCCAAAGCCAATATGCTGCTCCCCATAATAAGCTGGCCGCCAGCAAGAAGAAAAACAACCGCCAATTGTTTCGGCTTGTCCGCTCGTCATCTTCCGTCCGCTGCTTACGGTTCGTCAACCACTTTCACTTCCTTCATCACATCGCCGTTTTTCATCGCCTTGACGACGTCCATCCCGGACGTTACTTGGCCAAAGACGGTATGCACCCCATCTAAGTGCGGCTGTGGTTCATGGACGATGAAAAACTGGCAGCTGCCGGTATCGCGGCCGCGGTGCGCCATCGAAATCGCCCCAGTGACATGCCGGTGCGGATTGTTGTCCGTCTCGCACGGAATCGTATAGCCGGCATCGCCCGTCCCGTTGCCGCGCGGACAACCGCCTTGGCTGACAAACCCGGGGATGACACGGTGGAACGTCAGCCCGTTATAAAATCCTTCGTTCGCTAATTTTTCAAAGTTAGCCACCGTCACCGGCGCCTCATTCGGAAACAGTTCAAATTCAATTTTCCCGCCATTTTCCATCAAAAGATAACCTTTTTTCGCCATCACGCTTCATCTCCTTTGTCACGCTTGAACCGTCTTTATCATACCATGATTGGCCAACGGAAAGAAAGCAAAAATGCCTGTTCACCCACACACCTAATGTTTTTTTAATATAACAATTGATATGAAGCACAAATGGGCACACTAGTGATAATCATAGGCGGGGTTAAACGATCAAGGGGGGCTTCCGGTGATGTTGTTGATGACGGTGACCGTAATTGTATTTCTCGTTTTGTTTATCATCATGCCAAAACAGCTTTCAACGCTTGAAATGTACACGACCTCGCTGTTTGCCATTTGTCTCGGCCTCTCTGCCGATTTATTTCTCGATCTCAAATACCATTTATACGGCTATTTTGATCCCGGGGTTGACGGGCCGGCATATTTGTTCATGATTTCTGTTTACGCCATCGTCAATCTTCTGTTTTTAAACATTTACCCGCTGCGGCAGCCGGTTTGGAAGCAAGCCGCCTATATCGGTGGGTGGTCGCTCTTTTCCGTTCTCTATGAAATTGCCGCGCTGCGGACGGGGCTGCTGTACTACCGCGGCTGGAAGCTTTCCTACTCAGCGGCTTTGTACCCGCTTTTGTTCCTTATTTTGCTGATTCACTTTCTCCTTGTGCGCCGTCTGGCGGCGAAGGCGGAACGCCGTTTCGATAGAAAAACAGACGGGCGTACGGTATAATGATAGTGCATTTTTTATGAACAGGGGGGGCGAACTGCGTGAAACGAACGATCGCTTCATCGCTGCTGGCGGTTATGCTGCTGGCGTTTCCAGCCATAGTGGCAGCCGATGCCGCGCCGGGCGACGTTATTGTAACGCTCGGGGAAAACTTGACAGACGAGCAAAAGCAAAAAGTGCTCGAAGAAATGAAAGCGCCGGACGGGGCACAGACGGTTACCGTTTCAAACGCTGAAGAGCATAAATATTTGGATGGGCTCATCCCAAAAGCGCAAATCGGTACGCGCGCCATCTCATCGTCGATGATTACGATCGGCGAACCGGGCTCCGGACTGAATGTCGAGACGCATAACATCACATGGGTAACGAAAGAAATGTATACGAACGCCTTAATTACCGCCGGGGTGAAAGACGCTGACATTTACGTCACCGCCCCGTTCCCGGTTTCTGGCACCGCCGCGTTGACCGGACTAATGAAGGCGTATGAAATTTCCTCTGACCAAGCTATTCCGGACGCTGTGAAAAAAGTGGCGAACGAAGAAATGGTGCAAACGGCGAAGCTGGCCGACTCGATCGGTCCGGACAAGGCGGTCGCCTTGCTGGCGAAAATCAAAGAAGAAATCGCCAACAACCCGCCGCAAACGGACGCCGATTTACGCGCCTTGATTGAACGAATCGCCAACGACCTTGGCATTACGCTGAGCGCAAACGAAATCAACAGCCTCATTTCCCTCTTCCATAAAATGCAAAGCGCTGATATCAACTGGGATCAAGTCAATGACCAACTCAGCAAAGCAAAAGAACAACTGTCGGCATTTTTGCAGTCGGAAGAAGGAAAAACGTTTATCCAACATGTCGTTGACATCCTAAAAGAGATTTGGAATGCCATCAAATCGGCGTTCTCCTCGAGTCAATAAAAAAGCCCGCTTCACGCGGGCTTTTTTATTTTCTCACCTTCGCCTTGAACGGCAAATCGTGCTGGATTACATCTTCATATGTTTCCCGTTTGACAACGAGCTGGGCGTCGCCATTTTCGACGAAGACAACCGCCGGGCGCGGCAGACGGTTGTAGTTGTTCGCCATCGAATAGCCGTAGGCGCCGGTGCAAAAGACGGCCAAATAATCGCCTGGCTTCGCCTCGGGCAGCGCGAGATCCCAAATGAGCATATCGCCCGACTCGCAGCACTTCCCGGCGATTGACACGGTTTCTGTCCGCTCGCCTAGCACCCGGTTGGCGATCACCGCTTCGTATTTCGCCCCGTACAGCGCTGGACGAATGTTGTCGCTCATTCCACCGTCGACCGCGATATATGTGCGGACATTCGGCACGTCTTTGCGAGAGCCGATCGTATAAATCGTCGTCCCCGCATCGCCGACGAGCGAACGGCCCGGCTCGATCCAAATTTCCGGCAGCGGAAGCCGATGCGCTTCAGCCTGCTTTTTCACTTCCTCGACGATGCAATCGACGTACGCTGACACCGGAATAGGATCGTCCTCCTCCGTATAGCGGATGCCAAAGCCGCCGCCAAGGTTGATGACCGAAGGGACAAATCCGTGCTCCTTGTTCCATTCCGCCATCTTTGTGAACACTTTTTGTGCAGCAAGCACAAAACCGGCCGTTTCAAAAATTTGCGAACCGATATGGCAGTGAACGCCAAGCAGCTGAAACGCCGGCGATCCCATCACACGGCGGAACGCCTCATCCGCCTGGCCGTTGTTTAAGTCAAAGCCAAACTTTGAGTCTTCCTGCCCCGTTAAAATATAATCGTGCGTATGCGCCTCGACGCCCGGTGTGACGCGGAGCAACACCGAGACCGCCCGGCCGGAAGGAACGGCCAGTTGTTCAATGAGCTCGAGTTCGTAAAAGTTGTCAGCGACAATGCAGCCGACGCCATGTTTGAGCGCCATCTCCAGCTCGTCCCGACTTTTATTGTTGCCATGGAAATGGATGCGCTCCGGCGGAAATCCAGCAGCGATCGCCGTATACAGCTCCCCGCCCGACACGACGTCAAGCGACAGCCCTTCCTCAGCGGCGAGCTGCACCATGGCAATCGAGGAAAACGCCTTGCTCGCGTAAGCCACTTGCGCCCGCACGCCATGGCGGCGGAACGCTTCTTTAAACGCGCGCGCCCGCGCGCGGATCAACGCAACGTCATAAATATAAAGCGGCGTGCCGTACGTCTCGGCCAACTCGACCGTGTCGACGCCGCCGATTTCCAAATGCCCTTTTTCATTGACGCGGCTCGTCCCATGAAAAAACATGAAAATCCCTCATTCCTCATCAAAATGGCGCAAAAAAAGCAAAAAGACAGTTCGCGATCGGCAACTGCCTTGAAAAAACAAAGCCGCAGAGCGATCGGCTCTGCCACACAACGGGCTCGCTATACAGCCATGCACCCGAGCGCGTCCGAACGGAGCGAACGGCCCGCCCATCCCGCACTTTCAAAGGTGCGGAACATCAAATATAACTTATCATAATTATATACAAGTTGCAATAGCGCCATCACGGGAAAAGCGGCCGTCAATATGTGCCAACGGAAACGGCCGCTTAAATGTTGAAAAGGAAAACGGGAGCGATTCGCGTCATGATGGCTGCTTTCTCCGGTCTTGCGGATGGACGATGCTCGGGCGCACTTTCGCTCCCGCGACCGAACGGCGAACGACAATTTGCATAAATGCCGCTGGGTCAAAGGGGATGAACGGCCATAAGTACGGCGTGTTCAGCGAACGGATGCTGGCTAACCAAAGCAAATAAACGGTCGTTCCGATCACGAGCCCAGGCACTTTAAATAAGGCGACCAATATGACAAGCGCTAAGCGGGAAATTTTATTGGCTACACTGAGCTCGTAGCTCGGTGTCGCAAATGAGCCGATCGCCGCCACCGCGACATATAAAATGACTTCCGGCACAAACAGCCCGACATCGATGGCGATTTGCCCGATCAACACAGCGGCGATTAAGCCCATGGCCGTCGACAGCGGCGTCGGCGTATGGATCGCTGCCATCCGCAAAAACTCAATTCCGAAGTCGGCGAGCAAAATTTGCATGATAATCGGGATGTTTGTCTGTTTGTTCGGCCCGATAAACGCCCACGATTCCGGCAAGAGCGACGGCTCGAGCACAAACAGCACCCACAGCGGCAGCAAAAACAGCGACGACAAAATGCCTAAAAACCGCACCCAACGCACGAACGTTCCGACCCCCGGCGACTGCCGGTACTCTTCTGCGTGCTGGACATGGTGGAAGAACGTCGTTGGCGTAATAATGACGCTTGGTGACGTGTCGACCATAATGAGCACATGCCCTTCAAGCAAATGCGTCGCCGCAACGTCCGGCCGCTCCGTGTAGCGGACGAGCGGATACGGGTTATACCCTTGCCTGACTAAAAACTCCTCCACTGTTTTGTCACCCATCGTCAGCCCATCAACACTAATTTGTTTCAACTCGTTTTTGACGAGCTCGACAAGCCCCGGATCAGCGACATCTTTAATATAGGCGATGCATATATCGGTTTTCGATCGTTCCCCGACTTGCAAAATTTCAAGACGCAGCCGTTCATCACGGATGCGGCGCCGCGTCAATGCCGTATTGACGATAATGTTTTCGACATATCCGTCGCGGGCGCCGCGCACAACTTTTTCCGTATCCGGTTCTTGCGGCTGCCGACCCGGGTAGCTGCGGACGTCGACGGCGAACCCGGTTGATTCGCCTTCGATCAAGACGATGATCAATCCGGACAGGAGCTTATCGACTGCCTCATCAAGGCTTGTCACTGGGCTTACTTGCTGGTGGACAAGCCGGTTCTCGATAATTTGCCGCGCTTGGGCGACTTGGCGCTCATCGTCATTGACGCGCACGATTTGTTTTAGCAATTCGATAATATATTGCGTGTCGCATAAACCGTTGCAGTAATAAATATGTACTTCCCGGTTTAGCACATGAACTTTCCGCACACCTAAATCAAAGCTTGTGCCGACGCCGATTCGTTTTTGCAAAAACTTGGCGTTGTCAACGAGTTTCTCCGCGATCGGCACTTTTTCCTTTTTCTCTTTTTCCGGCATGGCCATCACTCCTTTCAAGAATCAACTCGACCGCCTTGCGCGTAATGGGCGCCCCGTTTTTCGCATTGTCGCGGTATCCCATTTTGCCGATATCGCCGATGCCGACGACAAGTGGAATGTTGAGCCGGTCAAGACAGTAGACGGTGTCGCCGTTAATCCGTCCGACGTCGAGATCGCGGACGCCTTCTTTATCGACTCCGTATTCTGTAATCAAGCCGTCACGGTCGATGCTGACGTGCACTTTTGTCCATTCGTGCTGGCGCGTATTGGAAGCAACCGCCAGCGCTCCGAGCACTTCAATTTGCTCATGCGCTGCTACGTAACGGAGCGCCTCTTCGCCCGATCCCTCCCCGATGGCGCCGCAATCGTCAAACATGACAAACACCGGGTCATGCGGCGTTTGCAAAATAAGCTCCACAAGCTGTTCGCCGCTTAGTTTCGTCGGATTGCCTTGCGAGCGGGAGATGCAGCGGCCGCCAAGATCGGCGGCCACCCGCTCGATCGCCCGGCAGGCAAATTCGTCTCCATCAGTCACTAGAATCACCCGTCGTTTTTTCATAATCTCTACCCTTTCGGTTTGCAAATGAGCGCGGCGAAAAACGAGCCAGCCACGATAAAGGCGAATAGAGCACCGGCAAAGCGAAACACTGCCGCTCCGGTCTCGACTAGGCCGTCCGGCCGCGGTTCGACAATCACGCCTTTCGCCAAAAAATAGCCAAATCCGCTCAGCGGCATCGTCGCCCCTGCGCCAGCCCAAGCGGCAAACCGGTCGTATACACCGCTAAACCCAAGGAGGACGCCCAAGATGACAAGCGCGCTGGCAACGCCGGCCGGCGACCATTTGCCGCGGTCGATGGCAAGCTGGGCGAGGGCGCATAGCAGCCCGCCGGCCAAAAATGCACGGACGTATTCCATCATTACATTCCCCCTTGCTCAGGCACGAAAGCCTTTTTATGGCGGCGAATCCGGCTCACGTTTGGCCGCTTCAATGACGACGCCGTGGGCGACGGCCGGAATCGATTGTTTTTGCTGCACCATCGTTTGGCTAAGAAGCGCCCCGGTGGCGACGACAAACAGCCGGCGAAACGTGCCGCGGTCAAGCTCGTTGAGCAAATAGCCGTACGTAACGACCGCCGAACAGGCGCAGCCGCTGCCGCCGGCAAACACCTTTTGATCCGGGCGGTAAATCATCAATCCGCAGTCGTTATAGACGTCGCTTATATCATAGCCGGATTCGGCCAGCAGCTCGCAGACGATCACGCTGCCGACGCGCGATAGGTCGCCGGTGACAATCAAGTCATAATCGCGCGGCGATGCCCCTAAATCGCGGAAATGCCGCTCGATCGTATCCGCCGCCGCCGGAGCCATCGCCGCCCCCATATCGAGCGGATTCGTCACCCCGGCGTCGATCACTTTGCCGATCGTCGCCGCCCGGATGCGCCATCGCCCCGGGATGCGGCCGACGAGCGCAGCGCCGGCTCCCGTGACGGTAAATGTCGCCGTTTTCGGCTTTTGCACCCCAAGTTCGGTTGGATAACGAAATTGCCGCTCTGCGGTCGCGTTATGACTGCTCGTCGCCACAAGCGCCGTATCGGCGAGCCCGCCGCCGACCAAAGCGGCCGCTGCCGCCAGCGTCTGCATCGACGTGGAGCAGGCGCCGAACAGGCATAAAAACGGAATCGGCATCCCACGCGCGACGTAGTTGGACGTCGCATTTTGGTTCAATAAATCGCCGGCTAAAAACAAATCCACATCGCGGGCAGAGATGCCGGCCTTTTGCAGACAGCGGGCAACCGCCTCGCTCATCAACCGCCGCTCGGCCAGCTCCCACGTCTCTTCGCCGCAATATAAGTCGCGATAGGAAATGTCAAAATAGCGGCCAAGCGGCCCATCAGCCTCGAGCGGACCGACAGCGGTGGCAGCGGCCCTGATGTAAATCTCCTCATCAAACACCCACGTCTGCTTCCCGACACGCTTCATGTCCTTCCCTCTTTTCGTTATGGCCAAAAGAGGCCGAGCACGTAAGCAACGATCATGCCGTAAATGATTGTTGCCCCCCCGGCTTTCAACATCTGCCCGGCCACTCCCGCCGTCCATCCTTCGCTCCGGTGCTCGATCGCTGCGCTGGAGAGGGCATTGGCCAGCCCCGTCATGAGCATCGTCGCCCCCGCACCAGCGAACTGGCTGAAGTCGTCATATCTCCCGGCGGCTGTCAGCGCGATCGCCAATCCGGCCATCACCGTCACCGCCCATAATTGAGCGGCAAACGGCGAAGCGGCAAACAGGCGGCCATGCCACTCAGCAAGCCATTGCGCCAGCGCGCAAAGCGCCCCGCCGGCAAAAAACGCCTTGGCCGCGTTGGCGGCGTATGGGGGAGAAGGCTGAAACGCCTTCACCTCACGGAGATAATCGGCCTTTAATCCCACGTTTTCTTCCCCCTTTTTCTAGTGAAAGTAATCGGCAAAATAAAGCCAATGGAACAATGAGCCCGCTACTTTGCCGAAGGCGATCGCCATCAATAAAATGACAATTTTATCGTCAACACCGATGCGTTTCGCTAAAATCGGCCAAACGTTCAATACTTCCGTCAGCGCCGCAGCGAGCATTCCAATAAAGATGCCATGCAACAATCCGATCGGCGCCAGCCAATATTTCGACAAGTGCCAGACAGAATGGCGCAAACTCATCCATCCGCCGACGATGACGCCGGCGACGGCGCTCCACTCGTACGCGTGGATGCACTTCATCGTTTTTGTCAGCTGCGTCAGGCGCGGAATGACGCCAAGCACGACTAAAAAAGCGACAAATCCGGTTCCAACCGCCAGCCCCCCAGCGAAGCCGACGAACACTACCAGCAAAATCTCAAGCGTCGTCAAGATGTCTCATGCTTTCTTTGTTTTCATGCAAAATCACGTATTGGTCAAGGGCCTGCTGGTAGTTGAACATTTCGACTTCAAGAGGGCTGGGCTCTTCATTAATCCGCTTGCGGAACCAATGGTTGAAAAATAACACCATCCCGATGCCAAGCCCGAGCGAATACGGAATTTGCAAAAGCAGCGGCTTGTCGACCGATTGGCCGGTCATCATTTCATACAGATGGCGATGCACTTTTTGCATGCTCACATCTTCATGAAAGTTCATAATGGCCATCGCCGAACCGACGAACAAAAGAAGCCAAACAAGAATAAAAGAAGCCGTCGAAAACCGCCGTTTTTCATACACAACTTCGACGATCGTCTGCGACGGGCCAACCATCTGCACATCGAGCGACTCGTCGACATCGAGCACAGCCCGGACGATGTGCATCATATCGATAATGACGATATTTTTGTCGCTCGGTTGAATGCGATAAAGCGGAATCACCTTCAGCCGTCGAATGAGCTTGCCATCCATCGCAGCGATTTGCGCCACCTGCCCCAACGTGACGAGCGCCTCCGGCTTTACTTGCACGCGATGGCGCGGCTTAATGAACACGGTGTTTGCCATCTGTCCCACACCTTTATCCCCATTTTGTTTTTCTTTAGTTTGTTTGGCTGAAAAAAGGATCATACAGCTTGTCGGCATTCACCATCAATTTCATAAAAATAGAAAAGAATGGGCGAACAATCCCCATTCTTTTTACGAAAATTTTTTCAGTTGTTGCATGATGCGGAAAAAATGGACTACCCGTCTATCTTTTCCCGCCCAATGCGGAAAAAATGGACTACCCGTCCATCTTTTCCCGCCCAATGCGGAAAAAATGGACTACCCGTCCATCTTTTCCCGCCCAATGCGGAAAAAATGGACTACCCGTCCATCTTTTCCCGCCCAATGCGGAAAAAATGGACTACCCGTCCATCTTTTCCCGCCCAATGCGGAAAAAATGGACTACCCGTCCATCTTTTCCCGCCCAATGCGGAAAAAATGGACTACCCGTCCATCTTTTCCCGCCCAATGCGGAAAAAATGGACTACCCGTCCATTTTTTCCTTTATGTGCTGCAATATTTTCTTTTCCAGCCGGGATACTTGCACTTGAGAGATGCCGAGTCTTGATGCCACTTCGGACTGGGTTTGGTCTTTGTAATAGCGCAAATAGACGATGAGCCTTTCGCGCTCGTCGAGCTCTTCGATCGCTTTTTTTAAGGCGATTTTGTCAAACCATGACGCCTCGTCGGCGTCGGCGATTTGATCGAGCAGCGTGATCGGATCGCCGTCGTTTTCGTACACCGTTTCATGGATCGACGCCGGCGAGCGGACGGCCTCTTGGGCGAGAACGACTTCTTCCGGCGAAATGCCCAAATGGTCGGCAATTTCGGTGACCGTCGGCGCCCGCCCGCGCGTTTTTGACAGCTCGTCTTTCGCTTTGCGGATTTTATTGCCCATCTCTTTCAGTGAACGGCTGACTTTCACCGTACCGTCATCGCGGAGAAATCGCTGGATCTCCCCGATGATCATCGGTACGGCGTACGTCGAAAACTTGACGTCATACGATAAGTCAAACTTGTCGACCGATTTTAACAAGCCGATGCAGCCGATTTGGAACAAGTCGTCCGGTTCGTAGCCGCGATTTAAGAAACGCTGGACGACCGACCAGACGAGGCGCATATTTTTTTCGATAATTTCATCGCGTGCTTCTTGGTCGCCTTCCTGGCTGCGGCGGATCAGCTCCTTCATCTCCTGATCTTTGATTGGCGACTGATCTTGCTTGACATCGACATCCATAGGCATGTCTCCCTCAGTTACATAACGCTTTGCTTTTGGCAATATGCTTTTTCAAATAAACGGTCGTCCCTTTGTTCACTTCCGACTCGACAACGACTTCATCCATGAAGTTTTCCATAATCGTAAAGCCCATGCCTGACCGTTCGAGTTCCGGCTTTGTCGTAAACAGCGGCTGGCGCGCTTCATCGATGTTGGCGATGCCGACTCCTTCATCTCTCACCGTCAAATGGACGACACCGTCTTCGATGATGACGGAAATGGAGACGATGCCGTTCGGATCATTGTTGTAGCCGTGAATGATGGCGTTTGTCACCGCCTCCGAGACGACCGTTTTGATTTCCGTCAGCTCATCCATCGTCGGGTCGAGTTGGGCGACAAACGCCGCCACCGTCACGCGGGCAAACGACTCGTTTTCACTGCGGGCGGAAAATTGGAGGTGCATTTCATTGCGCATTTACGCCACCCCCAATGCTTGCAAAGCAAATTGTTCATCCGCTTCAAAGCGGATGATTTTAAACAGCCCCGACATGTCAAACAGGCGCTTGACCGTCGGCGACACGGCGCAAACGACCATTTGCCCGCCGACGTTTTTAATTTGCTTATAGCGCCCTAAAATGACGCCGAGACCGGAACTGTCCATAAATGTCAACTGTCCTAAATTAAGCACAATATGGCGGACCGTCCGGTTTTCGAGCACGTCCGTCACTTGCTCGCGCAATTCCTCCGCTGTATGGTGGTCAAGCTCTCCAGAGAGGCGAACGATGAGCACGTCTTGCTTCACTTCCAGGTTGATCGCGAGACTCACAGCGTGTTCCTCCTTGTCCATTTCAGGATACGGAGAAGTTTCGCTGCCGCCCGCCGGAAATCCTGCCGCCCGACAAAACTAGTGGCCGTTCGCCAAAGAGAGTGGAAAGACGGCAAAAATTGACATTACCCCGCCTGAACGAAACGGCCGAACACACGCTTGAACAAATCCCAAAAGCTAGCCTCTGCCACCGTTTGTTTGGCGACGATCGGGCTGCGCAAAATCTCTTTTCCATCCTGCTTCAAAATAAGGACGCCAAGCTCATCGCCTTTTCGAATCGGCGCTTTCACGCGATCTTTCACTTTAATCACTTTTTCGATTTGCTCGATCGACTGTCCTTTTTTCGTCAGCACCGACACCGGCTCCGACGTCACGGCTGCGACCGACGTTTGCTTCCCCTTGCTGACATCGACGCGGGCGACCGTTTCATTGCGCTTATACACCGGATGGGCTTGATATTGGTGAAACGCGTAATCGAGCATTTTTGTAATTTGCGCGTTGCGCGATTTCGGCGTCGGCGCTCCAAAAACGACGGCAATGGCGCGCATGCCGTTCTTTTTCGCTGTCGCCGTCAAACAATATCCCGCTTCGCTCGTAAAGCCGGTTTTCAGCCCGTCAACACCTGGATAAAACTTGACAAGCCGATTCGTGTTCACAAGCCAAAACTTTTTATCCGTATTTTCGCGCAAATAGTCTTCGTATTTGCTCGTATAGTTTGTAATGCCCTCATATTTCAATAGTTCACGCGCCATCATCGCCATGTCATAGGCGCTGCTGTAATGTTCCTCAGCCGGCAGACCGGTCGTATTGACGAAATTTGTATTCTTTAAGCCTAGTTCTTTCGCTTTTTCGTTCATCATCTCCACAAACGCTTCTTCCGATCCGGCAATCCGCTCGGCCATGGCGACAGAAGCGTCATTGGCCGAACCGATGGCGATCGCCCGCAGCAGTTCATCGACCGTCATTTCCTCGCCTGGCTCAAGAAAAATTTGCGATCCCCCCATCGAAGCGGCATACTCGCTTGCCCGCACTTTCTCATCGTAGGAGAGCTTTCCTTCGTCGATCGCCTCCATGATCAGCAACATCGTCATAATTTTTGTCATGCTCGCCGGCGGCAGTTTTTCATGGGGATTCTTTTCATATAGGATCTTGCCGGTGTCGCGTTCAATTAGGATGGCCGACTTCGCCTCGTCAGCCAATTCAGCCTTTGCCCCCTTCGGTTCTTTCTCCTCAGCATACACGAAAAGGGGAAGGAAAAGAAGCAGCGGCAATAAAAGCAGACGGATGACTATCGTTTTCATCTCCCAAACCTCCATTCTTTATACATGCCATTTTTTCCAACAGAGATATTTTTATACAAACGGGCTAAAATAAAAAACGCCCGAAACAAACATTTCGAGCGTTTTTCCATAAACAACAGCGTCTTTTCTTGTACATCGGCAACGACCTTTTCTTTACACGATCGTCTCGTAAATGAGCGGCGGCGGAGCGACCGGCTGCGACGAGAGCCGAATGGCGGCGGCAAGCTTTTCTTCGACGTTACTCACATCCGGCCGATTGCTGTGGATCGTGGCCAGCGCTTCCCCTTTCTGCACACGATCGCCCACTTTCTTATGGAGCACGACGCCGACCGCCAAGTCGATGGCGTCCTCTTTTTTCGCCCGACCAGCGCCGAGCCACATGGCAGCGGTGCCGACTTCATCCGCAACGATCTCGGCAACATAACCGTCCTCGCTAGCGGCAACGGCAAACGTATACGCCGCTTGCGGCAGCTTGCCCGGGTCGTCGACGACCGACGGATCGCCGCCTTGGGCCGCCAAAAACGTTTTGAACGCCGCGATGGCGGCCCCATCGCGGATCGCCTCTTCAAGCAGACGGCGCGCCTCATCGAGCGACGGCGCCTTCCTTGCCAAGTAAACCATATGGCTGCCGAGCGTCAAACAAAGCTCTGTCAAATCGCGCGGCCCGTTCCCTTTCAGCGTAGCGATCGCCTCTTTCACTTCCAGGGCGTTGCCAACGGCATAACCGAGCGGCTGGCTCATATCGGAAATGACAGCCATCGTCTGCCGTCCAACACGCTTGCCGATATCGACCATCGCCCGGGCCAGTTCGCGCGCCCTGTCGAGTTCTTTCATAAACGCCCCGGCGCCCGTTTTTACATCCAAGACGATGGCGTCAGCCCCGGCGGCGATTTTTTTGCTCATGATCGAGGAAGCGATAAGCGGAATGCTGTTGACGGTCGCGGTCACATCGCGGAGCGCGTACAACTTCTTGTCCGCCGGCGTCAAGTCGCCGGTTTGGCCGATAATGGCGATCTTATTGTCATTGACGAGCCGGAGAAATTCATCTTTGCTGATTTCCACATGAAATCCGGGCACGGACTCGAGCTTGTCGATCGTGCCGCCCGTATGGCCGAGACCGCGCCCAGACATTTTCGCCACCGGCACGCCGACGGAGGCGACAAGCGGGCCTAAAACGAGCGTTGTCGTATCACCAACGCCGCCTGTTGAATGTTTGTCGACTTTCACGCCGCGAATGCCTGACAAATCGATGACCTCGCCGGAGTGCACGATCGCCATCGTCAACGCCGCTGTCTCTTCGTCGGTCATGCCGCGAAAATAAACAGCCATCGCCAACGCACTCATTTGATAGTCGGGAATATCCCCGTTCGTATAGCCGCGGATGATCCATTCAATTTCTTCGTTCGTCAGCGCCTGCCCATCGCGCTTTTTGGCAATCAAATCGACCATTCTCATCCCGATCACCTTTTCTTCTTATTTCGCCAGACCGGCGACAACCGCTTTAATGAGCCGCAAAAAGTCGGCTTTCACCCGCTCGGCTGTTTCGACGACTTCGTCATGATGGAGAGGAGCATCAGTCATGCCAGCCGCTAGGTTGGAAATGCACGAAATGCCGAGCACCTCCATGCCGGCATGGCGGGCGACAATCACTTCCGGGACGGTTGACATGCCAACCGCATCGCCGCCGAGCACACGAGCCATGCGAATTTCCGCCGGCGTTTCATATGACGGCCCGGTGTTAGCGACGTACACCCCTTCACGCACGCGAATGCCAAGCTTCGCCGCCGCTTCTTTGGCGAGTTGGCGCAGGCGTCGGCTGTACGCTTCGGTCATGTCCGGGAAGCGCGGACCAAGCTCCGGGTCGTTCGGGCCGATGAGCGGATTTGTGCCAAGCAAATTGATATGGTCGGAGATAATCATCAAATCGCCGGGGCGGAACTGTTCGTTCACACCGCCGGCGGCGTTCGTTACGATCAGTTCACGGACGCCGAGCGCCTTCATCACCCGGACGGGGAACGTCACTTCGCGAAGCGAGTATCCTTCATAATAATGAAACCGTCCTTGCATCGCGACGACCGCTGCCCCTTCAAGCCGGCCGCACACGAGCCGGCCGGCGTGCCCTTCGACCGTTGACACCGGAAATCCAGGAATCTCCTCATACGGAATGCGAACCGCCTCCTCGATTTCGTCGGCGAGCACGCCGAGTCCCGAACCGAGAATCAAGCCGATGGCAGGCGGCGCCGGCATACGCTGGCGCAAAACATCAGCTGCTTTTTCAATCGCTTGTCGATCCATTCCCTTGTTCCCCCTCACATCCTGTTCTCATCATGCCATGACGGTGGTTACAATTGTGCCAATTCCGCTAAAAAACTTGTTCCATAAGGCGGCAGACGGACGTGAAAATTATCAGCGATCGTCGCCCCGACGTCGGCGAACGTTTCGCGAATCGGGAGCGGCTTTCCGCCTTGAAAGCGCGGGCTGTACACCAAAAGCGGCACATATTCGCGCGTATGATCCGTCCCGTGGTGCACCGGATCATTGCCGTGATCGGCCGTGATGATGAGCAAATCATCCGCCGTCAGCCGCGGCAGCACATCGTTAAGCCGGGCGTCAAACTCTTCGAGCGCATCGCCGTATCCTTGCGGGTCGCGGCGATGGCCGTATTTGGCGTCAAAGTCAACGAGGTTGACAAAGCTGAGCCCGGTAAAATCCATGCCGAGCGTGTCGACGAGCTTATCCATCCCGTCCATATTCGACGCTGTCCGCAACGACTGCGTCACTCCTTCATTGTCGTAAATATCGGCAATTTTCCCGATGGCGACGACATCATACCCCGCGTCTTTCAGCTCGTTCATCACCGTGCGGCCGAACGGCTTGAGCGCATAGTCGTGCCGATTCGGCGTCCGTTCAAAGCGGCCCGGCGTCCCGATGAACGGCCGGGCGATGACGCGCCCGACCATGTACGGTTCATCGCGCGTCAGCTCGCGGGCGATTTCACAAATGCGGTACAGCTCGTCAAGCGGCACGACTTGTTCGTGGGCGGCGATTTGCAAGACGGAGTCGGCTGATGTATAGACGATGATCGCCCCCGTTTTCATATGCTCCTCACCGAGTTCTTCGATGATCGCCGTCCCGCTCGCCGGCTTGTTGCCGATCACTTTCCGCCCGGTGCGCCGCTCGAGTTCGGCAATGAGTTCGTCCGGAAACCCATCCGGAAAAACGCGAAACGGCTTGTCGATGCGAAGACCCATCAGCTCCCAATGGCCGGTCATCGTGTCTTTGCCGGCGGATGCCTCTTTCATTTTGGTATAGTAGGCGAGCGGATGGTCAACTTTCGGCACCCCTTGAATCTCGCGGATATGACTCAGGCCAAGCTTGGCCATATTCGGCATGTGCAAGCCGCCGCGATGTTCGGCGATATGGCCGAGCGTGTCCGCCCCTTTGTCGTTATATTTCTCGGCATCAGGCGCTTCGCCGATGCCGACCGAATCGAGCACAATTAAAAATACGCGCCGGTATGTTGCCTTCACATTCATTCCTCCCGCTTGCAATAAAAATTGTGTCTCTTTCCTATCGTTCCCATATTTCCGGCAAAACACGCCTTCATTATATTGGTCAGAAGTCTGACAACTAGATCAATAGGAGCGCGCTTAGCCACGGCGGCCGCTGTACGCTAGGCGCGCGGATGATACTGTTTATACACGTCCTTGAGGCGCGTTTTCGTCACGTGCGTATACATTTGCGTCGTCGAAATGTCAGCGTGCCCAAGCAGCTCCTGAACGGCGCGCAAGTCAGCCCCATTCTCAAGCAGATGAGTCGCAAACGAGTGTCGGAGCGTATGAGGCGTCATCTCTTTTTCAATGCCCGCTTCTTTGGCAAGCCGTTTTAAAATTTTCCAAAACCCTTGCCTTGTTAAGCGCTGGCCGTAATGGTTCAAAAACAGCGCCTCCGTCGCCCGCTTGTGCGGATTCACAAGCTGCGGGCGTCCGTGCTCCAAATAGCGGGTAAGCGCTTCAATTGCCATCCGGCCGATCGGCACGATCCGCTCTTTCCGCCCTTTCCCGTAGCAACGGACAAACCCCATCGTCAAATGCACGTCGCCGAGGTTGAGCTGCACCAACTCGCTGACGCGCATGCCGGTCGCATACAGCAGCTCAAGCATCGCCTTGTCGCGCAAACCGAACGGCGTATTCGTCTGCGGCGCCGCCATAAGCGCTTCGATTTCTTCTACAGACAGCACTTTGGGCAGCGTTCGCTCAAACTGCGGCGTTTCGATATGGACGGTCGGGTCTTGCGCCGCCATTTTCTCCCGCAGCAAAAACTGGTGGAACGAACGGATCGACGCCAAATGGCGGGCAATCGTCCTCGCTGATTGCCCTTGCTCGCTTAAAAACTTTAAAAAATGGAGAATATGCAGGCGCCCGACTTCGCCCCACGCCTCAAGCTGCTCGACGTGGCGCAAGTAGCGGACATATTTCTTCAAATCCCGCTCATACGAAATGATCGTATTGTGCGCCAAGTTCCGCTCTACCGTCAAATAGTGCAGAAAATCCTTCAATTCATGTTCCAATGTTCTCTACTCCCCGTCGCGATAAAAAAATAATAGCCGGTTGAGCCAGTCCGGAGGCGCGCTTTCGGTCGTCGATACTTTCACCGCCGATCCTCCCGGTTCATCATATCGGTGATAATATTCGTACTCGCGATGAAACCATACAAGACTATAATAAAATAAAATGGTGCATCCCGTAAACAAAAGAAATACTTTCACCATTTGCCAAACCGTTTTCATGGCACCCTCCCCATCGGCTGCTTGCCCACTTGCTAGTATGAGGATATGCCATTTGTTTCCCTATTTATACGCAAAAAAACCTTTCCCACTGGAAAAGGTTTTTATTTTTCTTCATGTTTTTGCTGGCAGCGGTGGCAAATGCCATGGAACGTCAAGCGGTGGTCTTTAATTTTAAACTTCCATTCCCGTTCGACAATGGCTTCGACGTCCTCAAGCAAATCTTCCTGAATTTCCGCCACCGATCCGCATTCGAGGCAAACAAGATGGTGATGGAAATGCGCCGCCCCTTCCTTGCGGAGGTCATAGCGTGATACCCCGTCCCCGAAATTGATTTTATCGACAATTTTCAGCTCAGTTAGCAGCTCAAGCGTCCGATAAACAGTCGCCAAGCCGATCTCTGGGGATTTTTCTTTTACGAGGAGGTAGACGTCTTCGGCGCTTAAATGATCCTCTTCATGTTCGAGCAGGACCCTTACTGTCGCTTCCCGCTGCGGCGTCAGCTTATAGCCGGCCGAGTGCAGCTGCTTCTTAATCCGTTCCAAACGATCTTCCATGTTTTCATTCCTCCCTCGCCATTCACCTCCCATTATAACAAATGTACGAGGGAAGTATCAAAGTAAAATAACTATTACAAGAGAACAATAATGATTATTATATAACAATTGTTATTAAGTTAATCATCCATTTGACCGTCTGCTTCATCAATACCGGCGAGAGGTACGCTTCCACCGCCGAGGAAACGATCAGTCCTGCAGCGATCGCCACCATCACCGCCGCATAGCGCATGACCATCGGGAATACCGGCTCGTGCGGCCGCTTCATAAACTGGTTGCGCACCATCTGCAAGGAAAACGAAATCGAGATGACGCCCATCACAATCATGAGCGGAATGACGATCAAGTTTTGCGGCATGACGGATACAAACGACAATACAAATCCTTGCCAGCTCATTTGGTTGACCAAAAAACCGACCGTAAAACCGACGACAATCCCTTTTAAAAACAGCAAAATAAAAATGATCGGCAAGCCGATGACGGAAATGCCAAGCACCCACATGAGAGCAATGTATTTGACGTTATGCATATAGCTTTGGCGGAACATATCATGGGCGCTCGCCAAATTGTCTTTCGATACTTGTCCAAAAAATTGCGTCAAGTAATAGTACAAGTCTTGCTTTTGACTGAAGCCGAGGCTGTTGACGACAATAGCGCCAAAAATAACGCCCATCAAAAACAGGACGATCACAAACACGTATAGTGAGGCGTGTTCGCGCAAGTGAATGGCGACGGCCGATTTCAACGGATGGGTTCTCATCGTGCTTCGTCCTCCCATTTGTCTCTTAGTAGATTGTATGTCCATCCGCTTCGTATATGACTGTTTTTCAAAAAAGCGGGATTGCCCGCTGGCAATCCCGCTTTCCATCACCATCGCTCCGCCTGCATACGGCAAACGGCCGCTCGTTTGTGGAGCAAGGTCTTCCCCGCAGCGTTTTCTCCACGCTCATTTCTCCTGCACTTTTCCGTATTTCCCGCCGCCGCCGGCTTCGATGGCGAGCGCTCCGCTGCGAGCGAGCACGATCAGCCGAGCGAGCTTTTCCCCGACCGTCTCGGCGAGCTCTTCTTCCGCCGCCTCATGCAGCACGCGCATTTCCGTGCCGAAACGGCCGAGCAGCTTTTCGTACGCCTTCGGGCCGAGCCCGGGGATAAATTCAAGCGGCACTTGATATATGTAAGGCGGCCGCTTCGGTCCGTGCTCCGCCGTTTTCAACTCCTCGAGCCGGTCTGATACCCCTTTAATGAAGCGATGGTGACCGCACGCCGGACAGCGCTCGGCCTCAGGCGGGACCGGCGTTAGGCAGCGTTCGCACACCGTCCGGTGGTATTTGCCAAGCTTTGGATTCAAGCCGTAATTGGCGACGATCGCGCGCCCGTCCTCGCCCCGGAACGCCTTTTCCAGCTCGGCAAACGTCGGGGCGGCCAGCCGCACTTGTTCATATTCGCGGGCGATTTTTCGCAATGAGTGGGCATCGGAGTTCGTCAAATACGGATAACGGTGCAGCTCGGCGATTTGGTCAGCCATCGCCGTATCAGCGCTCAATCCAAGCTCGACAGCGTCAATTTGATCGGGATCGAACACTTCCGTTAAGCTCCGTTCGACCCCTTTTCCGTACAAACTTTTAAACGGGGTGAACGCATGCGCCGGAATAAACCAGCCGCCCTGTTCCTTCACCGTCGCTTGCAGCTCGCGTCCTGAAGCGTAAATGCGCTGCGAGCTGAGCGATACGTTTTTCACCCGTTCGCCAAGCCAAGTGGAAAAGGCGCGCATCGCTTGAACGGTCGGCAAAAAAACGAGGACGTGGATCGGTCCTTGGCAACGGTCGTCGTACACTTCGATTTCGCTGCCTAAAAGCAACGTCACGTTCCCAGCGTCAATGCCGCCCCCGTGATGTTCCCGCCATCCGTGTCCATCCATCGCCCGTTCGAGCTCATCGAGCACTTCCGGCACATGACTGTCAATGACGCCGACCAAATCAATTCCTTTTACGTACGCCGCTTCATGCAAAATGTTGGCGAGCGTCAACGTCCGCGCCCCGGTAATTTTCACCGGGCGGCCGGAGGCGGTGCGGCCGATATGAATATGCAGATCGGCGTAATAGCGGCCGAGGCCGCCATCGGTTTTTTCGTTAAGCATGCCGTTCCCCAAGCGCGCGGCGCAGCTGCAAATATTGCAAGGCGTACGCCGTTTTCGCATCGTAAATGTCGCGCCGTTCAAGCATATCCAACGCCTCCTCTAACGTCACTTCCAACAGTTCGACAAATTCATCTTCATCCAAACCGGCGCCATCTTCGACTTTTTCGAGCCCTTCAGCGACGTACAAATGGATGAGCTCATCGGCAAATCCGGGCGATGTATAAAACGAAATGAGATGGCGCATCGATTGGGCGCGGTAGCCGGTCTCTTCTTCGAGTTCGCGGCGCGCGGAAGCGAGCGGCTCTTCCCCATGTTCTAGCTTGCCCGCCGGAATTTCAACCAATGCGCGCTCGAGCGCTTTTCGATACTGGCGGACAAGGACGATCTTTCCATCCGGCAAGAGCGGCAACACTGCCACCGCCCCCGGATGTTTAATCACCTCGCGCTGGCTTGTTTTCCCGTTTGGCAGCTCCACGTCTTCAACATACAGTTCGATGATGCGGCCGCTGAACAGTTTTTCCCGGCGGACGGTTTTTTCGTACAACTGATCCATTCTTCTTCTCCCCTATCGTTTGATCAATTCTTTTCCATTGTACTACATATTTGGCCATTTTTTCGCCCCTGTTGTACAATGAACATGTAGGAAGGGAGCGTAGCACAGTGAACAAACGACGCATCGGCACATCGGATTTGTATGTGAGCGAAATCGGGCTCGGCTGCATGTCGCTTGGCACCGATGAACGCAAGGCGATCCGCCTCATTCACGAAGCGCTGGAGCGCGGCATCAACTATTTGGATACGGCCGACTTGTATGACCGCGGCTTAAACGAGGAATTTGTCGGCAAAGCGGTGAAAGGAAAACGCGATCAAGTGATCATCTCCACCAAAGTCGGCAACCGTTGGCGCGCAGACGGAAGCGGCTGGGATTGGGATCCGTCCAAATCATATATCAAACAAGCGGTCAAAGACAGTCTGCGCCGCCTGCAAACAGACTACATTGACTTATACCAGCTCCACGGCGGCACGATCGACGACCCGATCGACGAGACGATTGCAGCGTTTGAGGAGTTAAAACAAGAAGGCGTCATCCGCTGGTACGGCATTTCCTCGATCCGCCCGAACGTCATTCGCGAATATGTGAAACGTTCGAACATCGTCAGCGTCATGATGCAATACAGCCTGCTTGACCGCCGCCCGGAAGAGTGGTTCCCGCTCTTGCGTGAACATCACATCAGCGTCATCGCCCGCGGCCCGGTCGCTAAAGGCTTGCTTACCGACCGCCCGATCGGAGCGGCGCAGGCGGCGGTGAAAGAACACGGCTATCTCGATTACTCGTACAGCGAACTGCAAACACTCATCCCGAAGCTAAAAGAGAAAACGGGCAACCGCCGTTCCATGACCGCGACCGCCCTTCAGTTTTGTCTGTATGATCCCGTCGTCGCCGCCGTCATTCCGGGGGCGAGCCGGCTCGAGCAGCTGACAGAAAACATCGCGGCCGCATCCGCGCCGCCGCTTGAGGCTCACGAATACAAATGGTTAAAACAAGCAACAAAGCGCTCGATATACGAAATGCACCGGTAAAGAAAAGAGCCCACAGCGCCAACATGGCCGCTTGCGGGCTCTTTTTTCATCATTTTTCCCTTCTCGTCAGGCAACCTCATCATCTACATACTTGTCCCTTGCCGCCCCCAAGCCAAACACCATCATGGCCGCGCAAACGATTAACAGTAAAACGAGGGGAGGGATGAAATGACCGGCTGCATCATACAGCGCGCCAAACAGCGGCGGGCCGGCCGCCGACAGCAAATAGCCGACAGACTGAGCCATGGCAGAAAGCTGAGCGGCCTCGAGCGGGCGGCGCGTCCGCAGCGTAAACAGCATCATGGCAAGGGAAAACGACATGCCGGCACCGACACCGGCAAAGAACGCCCCCGCCCATAGCCACCCTCCTCGACCGACTAATAAAGCGGCCGTCCCCGCCACTTTCAACAGCACCGATGAGGCGATCAACCCTTTTTGATCCTTCATCCGCTCAGCCAACAGCGGAGACAAGAACATCATCGGCAGCTGGGCGAACTGAAAGAAAAACAACAGCCAGCCGGCTGTATCGGCTGCCATTCCTTTTCCTTGCCCAAGCTCTGGCAGCCATGTAATGACGCAATAAAAGAAGAATGATTGCAGCCCC
The DNA here is from genome assembly GCF_014679505.1 of Geobacillus sp. 46C-IIa. Lineage (GTDB taxonomy): Bacteria > Bacillota > Bacilli > Bacillales > Anoxybacillaceae > Geobacillus. The sequence continues at coordinate 1,038,946 of NZ_CP061474.1, read as the reverse complement.
ATAAACAGCGTCACTTGCCAGGCGAGCCATGAACGCCAAAATGACGAGCGCCGGCTTCCTGATGGAGTGGCAGCGGATTTCCGGCGCTGGATTTGCGGCAACCAAATGACAATGGCGATGAGAGTAAGCAACGCCCAAAAGCGAAGCGCTCCTTCCCAGCCGATCCCCCACTCATCAGCGAGCGGAACAGCAAGACCGGAAGCAAAGGCGGCGCTGACGTTCATCGTCACCGTATAGACCCCCATCATTAAGCCGACCCGCTCAGGAAACGCGTCTTTGACAAGCGCCGGCATAAGGACGTTGTTGACAGCGATCGCCGCACCAATCAGCGCTGTGCCGATAAACAGCCAAGAGCTGCCTGCGAGCGGGCGGATGAGTTCGCCAACAAGCAAGACGACGAGCGAATAAAATAGCGTCCGCTCCATCCCGGCCCGGCGGGCAAACAGAGCGGCCGATGGCGCCAGCAAGGCGAAAGCCAACAGCGGAATCGTCGTCAGCGCCCCAGCGGCAGTGTAGGAGAGGCCCAGCTCCCGCTGCAATTCAGGGACAAGCGGGCCGACCGTGGTGATCGGTGCGCGCAAATTCGCAGCCAAGGCGACGACCGCGGCCGCCATGAACGCCGGGGAAACCGATGCACCCGCCGCCGCAGTTTTTTGCCTCATCCATCGTTTCCTCCTTTATTTAAACTTGCGCCAGTCCAGCTCGCTTTCTTCAAGCAGCTCGGCAAACGACTTCCGCTCGTCGCGCCGGCGCGCTTCCTCGCGGCGCCGCGCTTCTTCTGCCGCCCGCTGACGCTGTTGTTCCTCGGCAAGCGCCCGCTTTTTCGCAATCAGCTTCGCTTCGATGTCGGCGCCCAGCCGGTCAGCGAGCGTCACCGTCGATTGCTCTTGTTCTTTTTTCCGCACCGCATATGGTTTCACCATTTTCACCCCCTTGCATAACCGCCGCTCGTTTGTCAAACGATACAACTAAACGACATGGAAAAGGAGAGATGACCGATGGCTAAAAACCGCGCTCAAAAAGGAAAACCGTCCGCCGATGCGGTCAAACCGGTGATCGCCAAAGAAGAGCTGGAAAAAGCGATCCATCCGACAAAGCGACAAAACAGCCCGCAATAACAGGCGGATGATAGAAAAACCGTAACCGGCCCGGTTACGGTTTTTACAGCACCTCGGTAATGTGCGGCATATGCTCGCCAAGCCAAGCAATCGCGTCATCAAGCGTCGCAAACTCTTTCGTTTCAAACGTCATCTCATTTTGCAAAAGCCACACGTCCTTTTTGTCTTGGTACGGACCGGCGACCGACCAATGCAGCAAGCTGTACGGGTCGTTTTCATGGGTGAATGACGCCCATGTTTTTTGCTTCGCTGTCTCCGCAAGCTGCCGAAGTTTACCGTTCATCGTCCGATCCCACCTTCACAAGCGGCATATGCCCATTCAACATTTGCCCGGGGCTTTTTAGCTGAAAGGCGGTCGTACCGGGCTTGACATCGATCGTCATCGTCTCATCAAAAAAGATGAGCCGCGACCGCTCTAAAAGCACCGGAACGAAGTTTGTCTCAACGGCGAGATCGCCCTCATCGGCCTCGTCAACGAGCCATAGCGCCGGCACGCCGTCGACGACACAGCCGCAGCCGTCGGTATCATATTTGAGCTTTAATTGCCGCCCCGATTTGGCTACAATAGGGGTAAGCCTTTCTTTTGCTACGTCAGTAAACGTGATGTTCACACTCATCGTTGCTCCTTTTTCCGTTTGTTTCTTTATTATTCTACCTGTTGACGCGCAAAACTGTCAAAACGAAAGGGAGGAAAATCCGATGGCAAAAGTGCAAATCAAAGTCAACGACAACGGTTCGCTCCGCGTCACTGGCGATGTGGAACTTTTGGACGGCGAAGGAAAGCCGTTTGTAACGAAACAAACGTTTTCTCTCTGCCGCTGCGGGCTGTCGAATAACAAGCCGTTTTGCGACGGCTCGCATAAAGGCCGCTTTCAGTCGGTCGTCCGCGCCCCGTCTCCGGAAACGGATGAACAGTGACAAGCGGCCGTTCCTTCCCACATCAAAAGACAACGATTTCCTTGCCTAAGTTTCGCAACGGACGGTGGAATCGATGGATGAACGATGGCTGCAAAAACAAGTGCGCAACTGCTTGCGCCACTATGGCTACGACGATGAGATGATGCCGCTTAGCGAGGACGAATGGCGCGACCTTTGCGTCCGGATCGCCGCCGCCAAAAAAGAGCACCCAAACACCAACGTGTACGAGCTTGTCCATGACGCTGTTTATCGATTGATGACAGGTGCTTGATTGGCAGTCTTTCCACGGAAACGGAAAATGAAAGAGGGTGTCTCAAAAAGCAGTGAGACGCCCTCTTTGCCATTACATATACACATTCCCTTCGTTCATCAATACTGTCTCTTGTTCCTCGCTCGAATACAATGCCCTTTTTAAGTCAACTCCTTTACTTTTGGAAAAACGCTCGTTTCGCCACTTTTTCCACAAGCCCCGGGGCGAGCCGGTACAGCCGGCTGCCCATATCCATCCAGCCCGGCATGTTCACTTCGCGCGCTGGGGTCATCATCACCGCTACGACGCGCTTGGCCACCGCCTCCGACGGAAGCATCCAGCGCGATACGTTGCGTACATAGTCGCCCGCCTCATCCGCCCGATCAAAAAATGGAGTTTCGACCGGACCGGGGTTGACGGCGGTGACAAACACGCCAAACCGGCTCGCCTCGAGGCGCAAACTGTCGGTAAATCCGATGACCGCATGTTTTGTCGCCGAGTAAACGCTAGACTTTGGGGTCGCGATTTTGCCGGCTTGCGAGGCGATGTTGATAATGTGGCCGCTCCCCCGTTCTTTCATATGGGAATACACCGCCTTCGTGCAAGCAATCAAGCCGAAGACGTTGACGGCAAACATCGCTTCCATCTCGTCCAAATCAATGTCTTCGACGTAGCGGAAAACGCCAAAGCCGGCGTTATTGACAAGCACGTCGATGCCATCAAGCTCCTTAAGGAGCCGGGAAAATACCGCCTCGACCATCTCGCGGTCGCCCACATCAAGCGCCATATACGGAGCGGGCACGTTATATTGCGCTTGGATGCGGGCGCTTATTTCCTGAAGCCGCTCAACATTCCGTGCCAACAGCACCGGCACTGCCCCTTGCCGCGCCGCTTCGTAAGCGATCTGCTCGCCGATGCCGCCGGATGCCCCGGTAATGGCGACACGGCGCCCCTTTAACTGCACACCGACACCCCCGCCGCTTCATAAATGTAATAACCGTCTTCCTGCTTTTTCCTCACATACCCATTCGCTTCCAAATAGTCCAGTTGGCCGATCGTCTCGGACATCGTCAGCATCAGCTGGTGTTCGTACGCGGTCGGAAACAGCTTTTGGCACACGGCAAATACCGTATGCGGGTGTTCTTTCACCATGTCGAGCACCCGCTCGGCGCGCTGGCGCTGCTTGGCAAGCCGCTCGCGGACCAGAGCAGGAATGTCAGTCGTATCGTCGCCGTGGCCGTTTAACGAGCGGGCGATGTCATACTGCAACATTTTTTCGAGCGATTCGTTATATTGCAACAGCGGTTTGGGACGCTCGGTTTCCCCTTCCGCCGGCGGCTCCATCATCGGGTTCGGGGAAATGTGCAAAAGCAAATGGTCGCCGCCGATCAACAGCCCGTCATCCTCGCGGTAAAGCGCAATATGGCTTTGCGCGTGCCCCGGCGTTTCGATGACGCGCCAGCGCGGCAATCCCGGCACCGCATCCCCTTCCGTGACGGCGATATCAACCGCCCGCCGGCTCGCATAACGAAGCGATCTCCCTTCTTTAGACAACTGACTGAACAAGCGGCGGTCGACGCCACATTCGAAAAAAAATTCCTCAAAAAATCGAACGTACCAGTCCACAAACGAGCGGTCGCGGCGCAAAAACGGATCAGCTTTCGGATGGCCGATGATCGGCGCATGCGGAAAATAATCAAGCAAACCGACGTGATCCGGATGATGATGAGTAATGACGATTTGTTCGATATCTTCCGGCCGATAACCGATCCTGCCAAGACCTTGTATCAACCGTTGCCACGCTTCCTCTGTTTTCACCCCGGCATCGACCAACGTCAGCCGATCGCCGGCGATCACATACATATGCACATCCCCGACCGGAAACGGCGTCGGCACCGTGATCCGATGCACTCGTTCCTTGTTCATCCCATTCCCTTCTTTCCCTTAAGTTCATCAACCATCCCGTTCAAACCGTTGGATCAAAATGAATGGTTATTCATTATATTGTATTTTACAGTTTACAACGATTTCATCCATTTGTCATGCCTTTTTCTTCCGCGCGCTTGAAATTGCAAAAAAATTCGTTCTCCTCTCTTGACAATCACACTTGTCCCGCGGCATAATGACAAATAAAATCACGATACGGCAAAAACGGCGATGAACAGGGCCAGTAAACCGGAAACGGCAGCCAGAGAGCGAAGCCCGCGGCTGGAAGGCTTCGCTGCCCTCTTTGCGGTTGAACCTACCCTAGGAGCTGTTAGGCCAACCTAAACGCCTCCCCGGCGTTATCGGGGCAGAGTCGGGTTCGTTCGGCTGAGGCCAAACGAGCCAAAAAAGGTGGTACCGCGGAAACGAAGGTTTTCCGTCCTTTTGCAGGACGGGAAACCTTTTTCTTTTGCCCCATAACAAGAAAAAAGGAGTGAATGCGATGACAACAGCACGATCCATTGCCTTCATCGGCGCCGGCTCGATGGCGGAAGCGCTCATCGCCGGCATGACGAAAACGTTTTGCCATCCGGCGCAAATCGTTGTGACAAACCGCCAAAACCGCGCCCGGCTCGAGGAACTTGAACGCACGTACGGCATCCGCGCCGCTCAAGACGCACGCCATGCTGTCGAACAGGCGGACATCATTATTTTGGCCATGAAACCGAAAGATGTCGCCGAAGCGATGGCGACTATTGCACCCGCCATTCGCCCGAACCAGCTCATGTTGTCGTTGCTTGCCGGCGTCACAACCGAGACGATCGAACGGCTCGCCGGACGCGATATCGCCGTTGTGCGCGCCATGCCAAACACATCCGCAGCCGTCGGCTTATCGGCGACAGCGATCGCCGGCGGACGTTTCGCTTCGAAGCAGCATCTTGAAACGGCGAAGCAGCTGTTTGAAACGGTCGGGATCGTCACCGTCGTGCCAGAGCGCGATTTGCATGCGGTCACCGGCTTGTCGGGAAGCGGCCCGGCGTACGTCTATTACTTGGTCGAGGCGATGGAAAAGGCGGCGGCCGACATCGGCCTTGAGCGCGATGTAGCGAAAACGCTCATTTTGCAGACGATCATCGGCGCGGCGGAAATGTTAAAAGCGTCCGACAAGCATCCGTCCGTCCTGCGCCGCGAAGTCACAAGCCCGGGCGGCACGACCGAAGCCGGCATCAGCGTGCTTGAGCAATACCGGTTTCAAGAGGCCATCGCCGCCTGCATCCGCCGGGCGACCGTCCGCTCTGAAGAGCTCGGCAGCGCCCTGCTCGCTGCGATCGCCGAATCGTAATCGGCTGCAAAAGCGCACCGCCAAACGCCGCGGCCGTTTGCACCAGGCTGCGCAAGGCGGCAATCCGTTTCATTTTGTTTTTGGCAGACAGCATGCTATCATTCAGTCATGAACCATTCATTGGCATGGAAAGGAGCTGTTTGCCATGAACACGGTATTGTTTTCGCCGTATACCATCCGCGGGCTGACGCTGAAAAACCGGATCGTTATGTCGCCGATGTGCATGTACTCGTGCGACACGAAAGACGGAACGGTGCGCACGTGGCATAAAATCCACTACCCGACGCGCGCCGTCGGCCAAGTCGGCTTGATTATCGTTGAAGCGACCGGCGTCACGCCGCAAGGCCGCATTTCCGAACAAGACTTGGGCATTTGGAGCGATGATCATATCGATGGACTTCGCGAACTCGTTGGACTCGTGAAAGAACATGGAGCTGCCATCGGCATCCAGCTGGCCCACGCGGGGAGAAAGTCGCAAGTGCCGGGAGAAATCATCGCCCCGTCCGCCATTCCGTTCAATGAATCGTCGCCGACGCCGAAAGAAATGACGAAAGCTGACATCGAAGAGACGGTGCAGGCGTTCCAAGACGGCGCGCGGCGGGCGAAACAAGCCGGCTTTGACGTCATCGAAATCCACGCCGCCCACGGCTACCTCATTAACGAATTTTTATCGCCGCTCTCCAACCAACGTCAAGATGAATACGGCGGCTCGCCGGAAAATCGGTACCGCTTTTTGGGCGAGGTGATCAGCGCGGTTCGCGAAGTGTGGCACGGCCCGCTGTTCGTCCGCATTTCGGCGTCCGACTACCATCCGAACGGGTTGACAGCGAAAGACTATGTCCCGTACGCCAAACGGATGAAAGAACAAGGAGTTGACCTTGTCGATGTCAGCTCGGGCGCCGTTGTGCCGGCGCACATTGACGCCTACCCTGGCTACCAAGTGCCGTTTGCCGAACTCATCCGTCGCGAAGCGGACATCCCAACCGGCGCTGTCGGCTTGATCACCTCCGGCTGGCAAGCCGAAGAAGTGCTGCATAACGGCCGCGCCGATCTTGTCTTTTTGGCGCGGGAGCTGCTGCGCAACCCGTATTGGCCGTACGCTGCTGCGAAAGAGCTTGGCGTAAAAATCGAAGCGCCGAGGCAATACGAGCGCGGCTGGCGGTTTTAACGCGGAATCGAAAACGAAGCGAAATCGGCGGCAAGCTCGGTGTTCGGAAACACGCGGCGCGCCTCGTCCAATAATTTGAGCGCCGCTTCACCCTGATAGCGCGAGCTGATGTGGGTTAAAATGAGCCGCTTCGCCCCGGCTCGTTTCGCCACTTCAGCCGCGTCGGTTGTTGTCGAATGGAAATAATCGCGGGCAAGCCGCTGCTCTGCCGCGGCGAACGTCGCCTCATGGATGACGACATCGGCCTCACGCGCCAGCTCAATCGCCGCTTCGCAAAAACGGGTGTCACCTAAAACGGCGACGATCCGCCCTTTTTGCGGCGGGCCGACAAACTCGCGTCCGTCAAGCACGGTGCCATCCGCGAGCACGACCGTTTTCCCTTGCTTAATTTGTTGGTAAATCGGGCCGGGGCGGACGCCGAGCGCTTTCAGACGGTCGACTAACAGCGGGCCGGGCAAATCTTTTTCCACGACGCGGAAGCCGTATGACGGCATGCCGTGGTCAAGCCGCTTCGCGATGACGGAAAACCGCTCATCATCAAAAATGACGCCTTCGTCGATCTCAACGATGTTCAGTTCATATCGAAGCCTTGTCCCGCTGACGGTAAGCGCCGTTTCAACAAATAGGCGGACGCCTTTTGGGCCGAAGACGGTCAGCGGCGTCTCGCCGCTTTGAAACGAGCGGCTGCCAAGCAGGCCGGGCAATCCGAATAAATGATCGCCATGCAAATGGGTAATGAAAATATGCTCGATGCGGCGCGGGCGAATGGCCGTATGCAAAATTTGGTGCTGCGTCGCTTCGCCGCAGTCAAACAGCCATGTCGCCCCCCGTTCTTCGAGCAGCTGCAAAGCGACGGACGACACGTTGCGCTCTTTTGCCGGCACGCCGGCGCCGGTGCCTAAAAACAGCAATTCCAAGCTCATTCACTCCTTGTCTCGGTCATCATTGCCTGTTGTTAGCGTACAATGTTGCCGAGTGCTTTTCAACTTTCTTTTGCGCCAAAAAGCGGTAAAATGTTTGCGTTCCGGCCGGCAAATCTCTACAATGATTTAGTTGAAGAGACAAATTTGGCTAAAGCGAGGTACATACGGTGGACAACATGAACCCGAAATCGATCATCGTCATTTTTGGGGCGACGGGAGATTTGGCAAAACGGAAGCTGTTTCCGTCCCTTTACCGCCTGTATGAAAAAGGGCATTTGAACGAGCGGTTTGCCGTCGTCGGCGTCGCGCGCCGCCCGTTATCGGCCGATGAGTTCCGCCATTACGTGCGCGACTCCGTCGAAACGGCGCTCAACCAAGAGCTGACAGACGGCAAGTTCGCCTCCCATTTTTATTATCACCCGTTTGATGTGACGGAAGCCGAATCTTACCAACGGTTAAAAGCGCTGCTTGAACAGCTCGATGAGACGTATCAAACAGAGGGCAACCGCATCTTTTATTTGGCGATGGCGCCGGAATTTTTCGGCACGGTGACATCGCGCCTGCAGTCAGAGCGGCTGACCGATACGCGCGGCTTTAAACGGCTCGTCATTGAAAAGCCGTTCGGGCACGACTTAGCAAGCGCCCAAAAGCTGAATGAAGAAATCCGCCGCGTCTTTTCCGAGCGGGAAATTTACCGGATCGACCATTACCTTGGCAAAGAAATGGTGCAAAACATCGAAGTGATCCGCTTCTCGAACGCCATTTTCGAGCCGCTTTGGAACAACCGCTTTATTTCGAACATTCAAATTACCTCGAGTGAAACGCTCGGTGTTGAGGACCGCGGCCGCTATTACGACCATTCCGGGGCGCTGCGCGACATGGTGCAAAACCATATGCTGCAAATGGTCGCCTTGTTGGCCATGGAGCCGCCGATTCGGCTTACGACCGATGACATCCGTCATGAAAAAGTGAAAGTATTGCGCGCGCTGCGTCCGATTGCGCACGACGAAGTCGATCAATACTTCGTGCGCGGCCAATACGGGAGCGGGGTGATCCGCGGGAAAGATGTGCCGGCGTACCGCGAAGAGCCGAACGTCGATCCGAATTCGAACACGGAAACGTTCGTCGCCGGAAAACTGATGATCGACAACTTCCGCTGGGCCGGCGTGCCGTTTTACATCCGCACCGGCAAACGAATGGCGGAAAAATCGACAAAAATCGTCGTCCAGTTTAAAGATGTACCGATGAATTTATACTACCGGACGAACGAAACGATCGCCCCGAACTTGCTCGTCATCCACATCCAGCCGGATGAAGGCATCACCCTTCATTTAAACGGCAAAAAAACCGGGGAATCGGCGACAACGACGGCCCCGTTTAAGCTCGATTACTGCAACAACTGCATCGACGGCATCAACACGCCGGAAGCGTACGAAAAGCTGCTGTACGACTGCATGCGCGGCGATGCGACGAACTTCACCCACTGGGATGAAGTGGCGGCGTCATGGCAGTTTGTCGATGTGATTTCCGACGTTTGGGCGAACACAAAAGCCGCCGACTTCCCGAACTACGAAGCCGGCTCGATGGGCCCGAAAGCGGCTGATGAACTATTGCAAAAAGACGGCTTCCATTGGTGGCCGATTGAGCATCCGAGACCGTAATGAGCGAATCGACGCCAACCATCGATTCCCTTTTTCCACTGCCTGACAATGATAGCCAATTACTTGCGGGGCCGAACCGCCCCCCTCTATTCTTGAACGAAAAGGAGCGAAAAAACAATGAACATGTACGATGTCACCGCCCCAATCTATGAAGGCATGCCGGTTTACAAAAACAAACCGGAAAAACAGCCGAAGCGCACGACGGTGACGAGCGGCTATGTGACCGAATCGCGCATTGACATGGACGTGCACACCGGCACGCACATTGACGCCCCTCTCCATATGGTCGAAGGCGGCGCCACATTTGAAACGATTCCGCTTGACCGCCTCGTCGGCCCGTGCAAACTGTTTGATTTGACGCATGTCAACGACCGAATCACGAAAGACGACATCGCCCATCTGGACATTCAGGAAGGCGACTTCGTTCTGTTTAAAACGAAAAACTCCTTTGATGATGCGTTTAACTTTGAGTTTATTTTCGTCGCCGAAGACGCGGCCCGCTATTTGGCCGACAAACCAATCCGCGGCGTCGGCATTGACGCGCTTGGCATCGAGCGGGCGCAAGAAGGCCACCCGACCCATAAAACGCTCTTTTCGGCCGGCGTCATCGTCATCGAAGGGCTGCGGCTGAAAGACGTCCCCGAAGGCAAGTATTTCATGGTCGCCGCCCCGCTCAAACTCGTCGGCACGGATGCCGCCCCGGCGCGCGTCTTGCTGTTTGACCGCGAGCCGTAAAAAAGCCGGTCCCTTGATGGGACTGGCTTTTTGATCATTTCCACCCGAGAAGCCCCTTTTCCTCGCATGAGCGCAGGCGAGCGTTCCACGTCCATTCTCATCATGGTTGTTGTCCCCCACCCAACTTCTTACTACATCAAAAATAATATCATTTTCAACAATTGATCAAACATAAAAAATAAGACATATCAATGAGCGTAAGTATAAAAGCATTTAGAAAGGAGCGAAACGCACCAATGGAGAAAGCCAATATTTCCGATCAACCATCGCCAATCGTCATGAAAGCGACAAGCAAACTGTCCAGCCGAGGGCAAGTGGTCATTCCTGCTGAAATTCGGAAAACGTTAGGTCTTGCGGAAGGGGACGATCTTACGTTTATTGTCAATGAAAATGGGGAAATCAAAGTGGAAGTCACGAAGAAATATCGCTTGTCACAATTAATCGGCATTCTCAAAACCAAGCAGCCGTTCCGCCCTGTTGAAGAAATCCGAGATGAAGCATATCGCACAATGGGAGCAAAAGAATTGAAAGACGGGGAGGAAAACGAAGTGGCTCGCAAGCTGTCGATTGACACAAATGTCGTGATTCGAATCATGACCGGCCATCCTCAAGAGCTTGCAGAAGAAATTGGGGACTTGTTGCAGAAAGTAGAAGCAGGAGAATTGATTTTGCACCTTAATCCGCCCGTCGCCGCAGAATGTTGCTGGGTGCTGGCCACCGTCTATCAAACATCGCTGTCCGACATTGCCGCGGCCTTATTCAAGTTTACCAACGGAATCGGGATCGAAACAGAGGAAAAAGATGTTGTGCAACAGGCGCTTCGAGATTATGGCGAGAAAAAGGTGGATTTCATCGACGCGTATATCGCCGCTCATGCAAAAGCGAATCCCCCAGAAGGTGTCGTGACTTGGGACAAACATTTTAAACGGTTGAACATTCGCCACGGCCGTCCTAAAGACTGGGAAAAGGGCGGACAGCTCCCCGCCCTTTTCTGAAACTCGTTCCTTTGTTACAGCTCCTCCCCATTCGTCCGAATGACGCGCTGGAACCAGTAGAAGCTTTTTTTCTTATAACGCTTCAAATCACGCAAATCGCGGTCATCGCGGTTGACGAAAATGACGCCGTAGCGCTTGCGCATCTCCCCTTGCGAGCTTAACAAGTCGGTCGCTCCCCACATCAAATAGCCGATCACCTCGATCCCTTCTTCGATCGCCAGCCTCATTTGTTCGATATGGCGGCGCATATAGTCGATCCGCTCGTCATCGTCGACCGTGCCGTTCTCGTTTAGCTCCTCCTCAAGCCCGATGCCGTTTTCGGTAATGAAAATCGGCATCTGATAGCGGGCGTACACGTCTTTTAAGGCAATCCGCAAGCCGATCGGATCGATCGCCCAGCCCCATTTCGTCTTCGGCAAGTGGGGATTCGGCTCAAGCCCTTTGATGATCCGCTCATCCTGTTCCTGATGGCGGACGATTTGGCTTTGATAATAGCTGAATGACAAAAAGTCGACCGTCTGCGTGCGCAGCAATTCCCCATCGCCTGCCTCAAGCGGCAAGCGGATCCCCTTTTTCTCCAGCCGCTTCGCCACATAGCCTGGATAGGCGCCGCGGGCGAACACATCAAAAAAGAAATCAATGAACAGCTCTTTCGCCTGCACGTTCGCCAAAACGTCTTCCGGGCGACATGTCGCCGGATATGTCGTCAAATACGTCGCCATCCCGCCGATCTTCGCCTCCGGAGCGATCTCGCGCAGCGCCTTCACCGCCTTGGCGTGGGCGAGAAAGACATGATGACAGACGCGGTGGGCAAACGCTTCTGGATCTTCATCATCCGGGCAGATCGCCCCCCATAAATGCGGTTGTTCGAGCACCAAGTTTTGTTCGTTGAACGTCAGCCAATAGGTCACTTTCCCTCGGTAGCGCTCAAATACCGTGCGCGCGTACCGCTCAAACAAGTCGACAACTTTCCTCGAAGCGAAGCCGTTGTACTTTTTCGCCAACGCCAGCGGCAAGTCGAAATGGTACAGCGTAATGACCGGTTCGATGCCGTTCGCTTTCAGCTCGTCAAACAAGGCGTCATAAAACGCCAAGCCTGCTTCATTCGGCTCCCCTTCCCCATCCGGAAAAATGCGCGTCCAAGCGATGCTCGTCCGGTAGGCGGTGAAGCCAAGCTCTTTAAACAAGGCGATATCTTCTTTATAGCGATGATAAAAGTCGACCGCCACTTTCCAATCGGAATGCCCTTCCGGAATCGGGCGCGCATCGACGATCGATAGCCCTTTTCCATCTTCATTCCACGCCCCTTCCGTTTGGAACGACGTCACTGCCCCGCCCCATAAAAAGCCGTCGGGGATGATCGATTTGCGCTGTGATGGCACGACAAATCCCTCCACGTGCGAACAAACAATAATAGAGCGCGTTATGTTCAGGCGCCATTTTCATTATGACATAGCTGCCTTTTCCAGAACAAGGTGGGAAAAGAGGCAAGACCGTTCAAAATACGGCAGGTGATCAAATAGGGATGCTCCCCTTTAGGACATCCCTTTACCTGTACGGCAAAATGAATGCCGCTATGACGATTTGAAATGGTGTTTTACACTTCTCAGCCACGTGTTAGAGAATGGTTGTAAAGACAGAGAAACGAGAAATCGAAAGTAAATTCTTTATTGCCACTTCATTTAAAGTAAAATCATCCCAAGAAGACACCGTTTTTTATTTTTCTACTTTGCTTTATTTATATTTAAGAAAGGCTTGCGATGTTGACGTTTTTGGTGTATATAATCTCTGACCTCGTCGGAAAATCCAAATCCAACTCAAAAAGTGATTCCTTATTCCGCAAATCTTCCGATGGAGGAATTTCCATAATTCCTCCAACTACATTGGCATTCTTTTAGTTTTATATACTTTCAATTTTGATTTCCGCACGATCGCTTCCATCTCATCGTCCCCCTTCTCCCTAAACTCCCCACAAAACAGGTATAATGGAAAACGGAACAACACGCCATATCCAGTGGAAAAGGATAGGGGGACATGACGTTGAACATTTTGCTCATTGAAGACGACGCCACGTTGTTTCAAGAAATCAAACAACGTCTCGAACAATGGTCATACAACGTTTGCGGCATCCGTGATTTCAGCCGGGTGATGGAGGAATTTTCGCACTGCCAGCCACACCTTGTCATCATTGACATCCAGCTGCCGAAATTTGATGGATTTCACTGGTGCCGCCAAATCCGCGCGCATTCGAACGTCCCGATCTTGTTTTTATCGTCGCGCGACCATCCGACCGACATGGTCATGTCCATGCAGCTTGGCGCGGATGATTACATCCAAAAGCCGTTTCATTTTGACGTGCTGATCGCGAAAATTCAGGCGCTGCTCCGCCGCGTGTCCGATTACAATACAGGCCCCATCCACCTGCAAACGTGGTGCGGCGCCACCATCGACTATGCCAAGAGCACGGTCACCAATGAACAAGGAACGGTGGCGTTGACGAAAAACGAACTGTTGATTTTAAAACATCTGTTGAACAAGAAAAACACGATTGTGACGCGGACAGAACTGATCGAGCAGCTGTGGGAAGACGAACGGTTTATCAGCGACAACACGCTGACTGTCAATGTCAACCGGCTGCGGAAAAAGCTTGACGAACTGGACTTGGGCCGTTTCATCGAAACGAAAGTCGGACAAGGCTATATGGCAAAGGAAGAGGGGATCGACTCATGATCAAAGACTACTTGATGGAACGAAAAAGCTGGCTTGTCTTCTTTGTGTTCCTGGAGCTGTTCATTCTGTTTGTCGCTTATCTTGATCCGACGATTCCCTTTTCCTCCGCTCTTTATATCGTCTTTTTAACATCCATCCTCTTTGCCGTCTTTGCCATCATCCGTTGGAAAAAAGAAACGGCATTTTATCAACGGCGGCAAACGTGCCATCTTGCCTTGGACCCCGCTTCCAGCCTGCAGGCGGCAAGTCCGTTCGAACGCATCGTTGAGCGCGCCATGGCCAGCCAAATGGACCAATGGAAACAGGAACTGGCCGTATGCCGAACAGCGTTGGAACAAGAGAGAGATGAACTGCTGACATGGATTCACGAAATGAAAACGCCGCTGACGGCCATGCGGCTCATGATCGAACGAGTCGAGGAGGAAAACACCAAATCATCGCTCCTGTACGAATGGCTGCGCGTTCATTTGCTGCTTGATCAGCAGCTCCATCAGCGGCGGCTCCCTCACATGGAAAACGATTTATATATTGAACACGTCGAGCTCAAGCCGCTTCTCATCAATGAAATCAAACCGCTGCAGTCATGGTGCATGCAAAAAGGCATCGGCTTTGATCTTCAATTGAACGTCCGCTCGGTGCTCAGCGATGCCAAATGGCTTTCGTTTATCATCCGGCAAATCATGACGAACGCGGTGAAATATAGCGAGTCTTGCGACATTATCGTGAAAAGTTTTCTAGAGAACGGCCATATCCACTTGCAAATTCAAGATTTCAGTCGCGGCATTGATCCGAAGGACTTGCCGCGCATTTTTGACAAAGGCTTCACCTCGACCACCGAACACGAAAATAAAGCGGCGACGGGGATGGGATTGTATTTGGCGAAAAAAGCCGCCCAACCACTTCTGCTTGACTTTCACGTCGAATCTTCACCGGGGCGCGGGACGGTCTTTACCATTGTATTTCCCAAGGAAAATGAGCTGATCCGAATGCACGGCATGTGACAAAACTGTCACGTGCTGTCTTGTTTTGTTCGACCAAACAAAGGAGAAAAGGAACCATTTTTTTTATGATAGAAACGAAGGAGGGAAACAGGAGATGACGATATTGCAAGCAACCAACATCCGCAAAATTTACGGAACAAAGAAAAACCAACAAGAAGTGCTCAAAGGCATCGATCTGCGTGTGGAAAAAGGGGAATTTCTCGCGATCATGGGCCCATCAGGATCAGGGAAGACGACACTGCTCAACGTCCTTTCTTCGATCGACCGCGTGAGCGAAGGCGCCATTTTCGTCGAAGGAACGAACATCGTCGCCATGAAAGACCGAGAGCTGGCGGAATTTCGCAAACGCCATGTCGGATTCATTTTTCAAGAGTATCATTTGCTTGACACGCTGACGGTGAAGGAGAATGTTCTTTTGCCTTTATCGATTACGAAAACGCCCAAGCGAGAAGCGGAAAAGAAATGACTTTGTTTAAAATCATCGATATTCCGCTAGCGGCATCTCTTTCCTTTTCCGGTCGAGCATTGGTGCAAACGTTGATTGTGTTCAGCGTGATCGATGTCTTCATGATGGGGATGAACCGCTTGTTTCTCAAAAAACAGACGATTCTATCTTTGTTCCTTACTACATCTACAACCGAAGCAAAACACATCTCCGTCTGGAACATGGTCGTGGGGCTGGCGGGAATCATCCTCATCGGCAGCGGCTACAGTGTATCAGCGAAATTGTTTAGCAGCGACTGGAAGAGCGTTCAAGGCTTATTCATGGCCATGGCGTTCATTTTAGGCGCGGTCATCATCGGCACCTACTTGTTTTTTAAAGGAACGACTAGCTTTCTCTTCCACCTATGGCGGAAACAAAAAGGCGGCTATTTGTCGATCAGCGACGTGCTGTCCGTATCATCGCTCATGTTTCGCATGAAATCAAACGCGTTGCTGCTTACGATCATCACGACCGTGTCGGCTGTCGCGATCGGGTTGATCTCACTAAGCTATATTTCCTACTATTCAGCCGAGCAATCGGCCAAAAACAACGTCGCCGCGGATTTCGCGTTCACGGACAAAAAAGATGCCGCCCGTTTTACGGCGGCGCTGCAATCTCATGATATTCGCTATCGGGAAACGATGATCGATGTCATCGAAGCACCGACTGATATTTCGATGATTTTGGACATCGACGACCAAAGCCGGCTCCAGTTTCAGCCGTCCGCCGCGCCACTATCGGTGATCAGCGACACAAGTACAGGCCGCATCGATGTCAAGCCTGGGGAAGCACTGCTGACGGGATATCAGGACATGCTCCGTCAATTCTTGCCGTTTAAAGAAACGGGAACGATTCGCTTAGAAGAAAACGGCCGCATGGTCCCGCTTCATTACCTTGGGATGAAAAAAGACTATTACATCAACTATCATTTCACGTACGGCATGCCGACCGTCATCGTCGACCAAACGATGTTTGATCGTTTGCAAAAAGAAACCGATCCACAAAAGAAAAAGGTGCATATCGGCATTCATCTGACTGACGAAACAAATATTGAACGGGCTGATCAGTTGTTTCAACGCATGGAGTTTTCCTCCATCGCCGATTCGCGGCTTATGATGAGCCGCCACCAAAAGCAAACGTTCGGATTGATCATGTTTGTCGTTACCTTTTTAGGGCTCGCCTTTTTAGTCACCTCCGGTTGCATTCTTTACTTCAAGCAAATGGGCGCCGGCGAAGAGGAACGGCCGAACTACGTCATTTTGCGCAAGCTCGGCTTCACCGAAAGCGACTTGCTCGGGGGCATTCGGCGGAAACAGCTGTTCTACTTCGGCGCTCCGCTGCTGCTCGGATTGTCTCACAGCTATTTTGCTGTCCGTTCCGGCTGGTTCTTTTTCGGCACCGAACTGTGGACGCCGATGTTGACGGTGATGGCGATTTACACGGTCTGCTATTCACTGTTTGGCGTGTTGTCTGTTCGTTATGACAAACAGCTGATTCGCGAGGCGCTATGAGCTTAGAACGGGTCTCCTGCAGAATGTAGCACCTAGAAGACTGGTGAAAAACCGCCGTTTCCCTTGATCAACGAGCGAACGTGTGAAAAGCAGTATCGATGCTGCAAGGCTTCTCTATTTGAGAAATAATGCTGGGAAGCGGCATGTTTCCTTAAATCACCGTCCTCCTAGGGGGCCGGGGAGGAAAGGATCAGGTTGTCTCACTTCCTTGATCATGTGCTCATCGATCTATGAGGCATGGACCTCCTTGTCGGCAGTTGGTGGTACATCGATTCCAACCGAGGAGTCCGGTTCATGTCTCTTTTTTTGTTTGATTGTCAATGTATGTTAGCCAATTGGCTCATCTACAGGTTTAAAAATGGAAATAAAGGCTCTTGTTTTTTAAAAATTTTCCAATACAAATTCATTGTAAGCATATTAAGGGGAGATAGAGGGAGAACTCACCTTCATGAATCGAAAAAACGATTTGCCTTATTTCTCGCCGTGCTGATGATCATTTTCTTTTTCATCTACATGTTTGAAGAACAAGTGTTGCGCTTTTTAGACTACAAAGCGGTCAACTTGACGATGCTGATCTCTTTAATCACGATTATTGTCGGCGATGCCATTTATCGACGCACGTAATCAGATGCCCAGCGTGAACGGAAAGGTCCGCCGGGCGACGATGTCGGGCAACTTACATGCAGTGTCAACGGTTGGAGAGAAGTTTCATCAAGCGCCAAAAACCCTTAGAACCTTATGCGGCTCTAAGGGTTTTTCGCTTATTTCAACCATTCCGTATGGAAAATGCCTTCCTTGTCAACGCGTTCGTACGTGTGGGCGCCGAAGTAGTCGCGCTGCGCTTGGATTAAGTTGGCCGGGAGCACCGCGGTGCGGTAGCTGTCATAGTACGCGAGGGCGCTGGCGAATCCTGGAACCGGAATGCCGCGCATCGCCGCGGTGGCGACGATTTCGCGGAGCGCGTCTTGGTAGCGTTCGACGATGTCTTTGAAATACGGATCCAAGAGCAAGTTCGGAAGCCCCGGATCGCGGTCGTACGCCTCTTTAATTTTTTGCAAAAATTGCGCGCGGATGATGCAGCCGCCGCGGAAAATCATGGCGATGTCGCCGTAGCGCAAGTTCCAGTTGTATTCCTCAGACGCCGCCTTCATTTGCGCAAACCCTTGGGCGTACGAGCAAATTTTGCTCATATAAAGCGCGCGGCGCACCGCTTCGATGAAGTGGGCGCGGTCGCCTTCAAACGGCTTCACTGCCGGGCCTGCCAGCACTTTGCTTGCTTTGACGCGCTCGTCTTTCATCGCCGAGAGGAAGCGGGCGAATACCGACTCGGTGATGATCGGCAGCGGCACGCCTAGATCGAGGGCGTTTTGGCTCGTCCATTTGCCTGTCCCTTTTTGCCCGGCTTTGTCCAAAATGACGTCAACCAACGGCTTTCCTGTTTCTTCATCGATCTTCGTGAAAATGTCAGCGGTGATTTCAATTAAATAGCTGTTCAATTCGCCTTTGTTCCAGTCGGCGAACACTTCGTGCAGCTCAGCGGCGTCCATGCCGAGCACATGTTTGAGCAGGAAGTACGCTTCGGCGATCAGCTGCATGTCGCCGTATTCAATGCCGTTATGCACCATTTTCACATAATGACCGGCACCGTCTGGACCGATATATGTCGTACATGGCTCGCCGTCGACTTTGGCAGCGATCGCTTCGAAAATCGGACGCACGAGTTCATGCGCTTCTTTTTGGCCTCCTGGCATGATCGATGGACCTTTCAGCGCCCCTTCCTCACCGCCGGAGACGCCAGTGCCGATAAAGTGAATGCCGAGTTCAGCGAGTTCTTTGTTGCGGCGCTGGGTATCTTTAAAGTACGTATTGCCGCCGTCGATCAAAATATCGCCTTTTTCCAGATGCGGCTTCAGCTGTTCGATCGTCGCGTCCGTCGGCGCTCCCGCTTTCACCATCAGCAAAATTTTCCGCGGTGTTTCCAAGGCATTGACGAACTCCTCAATGCTGTATGTACCGACAACGTTTTTTCCTTTCGCTTCTTGCAAAAACTCATCCGTTTTTTCGCGTGAACGGTTGTACACTGCCACCGAATAGCCTTTGCTTTCAATGTTCAGCGCCAAGTTTTTCCCCATGACCGCCAGTCCGATGACGCCGATTTGCTGTTTCGCCATTGCCAACGTTCCTTTCTGTTTTTGTTTGTTCACCAAACAACATATCATAATTGACTGTCTGCCTGCAAGTTTTTCTAAACCGATTTATGAATGATCGGTAAACGTCCTCCCTCCTACCGTTTTCATACGAAAGAAGGGGCTTGACGCCCCCGTGCTCAATAGCCTCCGTAATGTGGGAAGCCGTACGGCGAAAACGGATAATGGCCGTAATGCATGCCATACGGGAAGTGGTGGTAGCCGTCATATCCCCCATGCCAATGATGATGATGGTGATAGCCGTACGGGTGGTAGCCATAGCCGCCGACGTACGGCGGGTAAAAGCCGCCCATATATGGGCCGAACGGTCGAACCATGGAAAGCCCTCCTCTTTGGTGTGTCAACTTGCTTCCATGGTTAGGATATGCGCGGAAAACAAAACGGTGTGGGCAAACACCTATACCGCTTCATCGGGTTGAACAGCGGCCACTTGCTCTCGAATCTCTTCCGCCTCCTCCAAATGGTTGAACAACACGCGCGGATCGAGCACGGTCAACAACCGGTCAGGCAACGTTGCCATTCCAACTAAATACGGCGTCCGCTCGGCGGACATCAGTTGGAGTGGATGAATGGCTTCCTGTCCGATATCGGCGATCTCCTTCGCCTCATCGACGATAAAGGCGACAGACAAACCGTCCACCGCCGTCACAACAAGGCGCGTCTGGTCCGTTTCTTCGATGGCCCGGCCGTACAGCAGCTGCCGCATATCCAACACCGGCACGAGCTCACCGCGGATGCGCACGACGCCGGCCATATAGTCCGGCATATGGGGCACTGCCGTTGGCGCTGTCATTTTTTCAATCGAGACGACATAGGCAATCGAAACGGCATACTGTTCCCGCTCGACGCGAAAGACCACATATTTGTCCATTCCCCGCCACCTCTCTTATAATTGAAATCGTGTCTGCTTTTTTTATCGGCCGATTCGAGCTGAATGTTCAGCGGATTTCGGCGTCCGAAGAAAAAAGAGCATCCGACCCCGGGATGCTCACTCGGCACTGGCCACTTCTTCGACGATGGCGACGACCATTTCCGTCAATTTGACCAACTCTTCAATCGGCATCCGCTCGTTCGTCGTATGGATTTCTTCATAGCCGACAGCGAGGTTGACGGTCGGAATGCCGAAGCCGGCGATGATATTGGCATCGCTGCCGCCGCCGCTTTGCTCGAGCTCGCACGGCCGGCCGATTTTCGCCGCCGCCCGTTTGGCGACCTCCACGACATGATCGCCGTCGCTGAACTTAAAGCCAGGGTACATCACTTCCACTTCGACATCGGCGCGGCCGCCCATTTCCGCGGCGACGGTTTCAAACGCCTCTTTCATTTTCGCCACTTGGGCTTCCATTTTTTCTGGGACGAGCGAGCGGGCTTCCGCTAAAATATCGACGCGGTCGCAGACGATGTTCGTTTGCGTGCCGCCTTCAAAGCGGCCGATGTTGGCCGTTGTTTCCTCGTCGATGCGGCCGAGCGGCATTTTCGCGATCGCTTTCGCCGCAATCGTAATGGCCGACACCCCTCGCTCGGGAGCCACACCGGCATGGGCGGTTTTGCCGTGCACAACCACTTTCAGCTTCGCCTGCGTCGGCGCGGCGACGACGATGTTGCCGACTTTGCCGTCGCTGTCCAACGCATAGCCGTATTTCGCTTTGAGCAGCGACGAATCGAGCGCCTTCGCTCCGACGAGCCCCGACTCTTCCCCGACCGTGATGACAAATTGAATCAAGCCGTGAGGGATGCGCTGCTCTTTCAACACCCGAATCGCTTCCAACATCGCCGCCAAGCCGGCTTTGTCATCGGCGCCTAAAATCGTCGTTCCATCGGTGACGACATAGCCGTCTTGAATCGACGGCTTCACTCCTTTGCCAGGCACGACCGTATCCATATGCGATGTGAAGTAAATCGGGTCGACCCCGTCTTTCGTCGCCGCGAGCGTGCAAATCAAGTTGCCGGCTCCATGCCCTGTTTTCGCGGCCGCATCGTCTTCGATCACCTCGAGGCCAAGCGCTTCAAACTTTTGTTTGAGCACCTTCGCGATGTCGCCTTCATGTTTCGTTTCCGAATCGATTTGCACGAGTTCCAAAAATTCGTCGACAAGACGCTGTTCATTGACCATAAACTTTCTGCCTCCTGTTTATGTATTCCACCTCAAGTATACCGAAATGTTCCGCCAAGAGCCAAACCGGACGCCGGAACGATCAAAACGCTGCCAACGTATCAAAACGTGCTTGAGATGCACCGTCTCAGCAAGAGAGCTCCTGCTGCGACAGCCCTCATCTAAACGATCATTTGCCACGAAAAAGACGCCCGTTGCTTGCCGGACGCCTTTCACCCCTAAGTTCCACAGTTCTGAGGGCATTTTAGGCAAATGAAAATGGCCAAAATGTGGTTATATCAAGAATTTCGCCATACCGATCCTAGAAAAAAGCGCTGAATTCCACAGGCACACGATTTGACCATTTATCCTTTTTAAAAAAGCTCCATATCGTTTATCATATAGACATGTACATACGACCAGTCACACGCAAAAACGAAGGCGGAACAACCGTTGCTTATCTCCATCTTGCTCATAGCGAAGTGAGGCAACAAGAAAATGCAAACAGAATTCACATCAAAGGAAAGTAAATGTTTTTTTATAATATTTTTGTTACTTTTGAAAGTTACGTAAATGACTTAAATGAAGAAATTATAAATGCAATAAATAAAGCTACGGAAAGTGTTACATGTTACAATAGATACTAATGAGGAAACAACTTTTACAAAGAAAATAGAGTTACCTGATAACGGATACGTAATTGTGGAACAATGTATAAATATTGAAGATGAACCATTAGATGTAGTTCCGCTAGCTGCTGATTATTTTTATTTTTATAATACTAGTACATTTTATAGTGCAACAGTTTACATTCACCATGTACTTTACCCTGACACAAAATTAGTTCTAAAAACTGGTTTTAAAGTTACTACAAAGGTTTGACTGCAACATATGCTTCTGTTGCAGGAACATCTGCTTGGTTCCCAAATACTGTTGATGGATCAGCTCAAATAACAGACAGTACAGCATATAAAGAGGGCTATGATATTAATGCACAAGGTGATTATAAATATGCAGCTATTGGAATAGGTGGATCAGGTATTTTTAATTCCTACCATACCATTGTAAGTTCTGTAAAACTTATAGACCTAAAATCAAATGGAGCGACAGTTAGAGTTTCTTTCAAACATCTCTATTAAAGGCGGGGGTATCTATGGCTGAAGCGACAATTTATTCATCCTTTATAACTGACTGGTTACCTATAACAATTGTTTCGGTAACTGTAGCCATTATCGTTTTAGTTGGTATCCTTGTATTTAGAGTATTAAAACAGAAATAACTATACTGTAGACATTGTAAGGTACCGTCAAGATTTTTGTGTAATGTAAGATTAGATAGGGTGTCTTTGAAATGGGTTTAGAATAGAGGGGGATATTTCCTTCACACAACAGACTGAATATTCAGTCTGTTGTGTGGAAAGGGAGAATCCCCTAATTTTGTTTATTTACAACTCACATTTCGCATCCTAACAAGGTCAAAACAAAGGATTTTTTATTTAGTTTTTCAGAATAACGTTTTGACCAACACGATTAGCGATGGCAATCCTTTTTTTACCATCGCTAGTCGCTCCGTATCATGTTAGACGTAGATGCTCTCGTCCATGCCCAATCCTTGCAAATCCTTCGCTGATCCCGGATTAGGGAGCGATCCAGTGCGCGTTGGATGCGCCCGTCCGGCAGCTGGAACACGACGACGTTCACATAATGGAAACAGCTGAAAAATCGCCTGTCCTGTTGGCCGGGTCAGCTTGCGGCCCCCAGGCCCTTTTAACGGGTGTTCCGGTGTGATGAACGGGCGCACCCGGCGCTGAAAAACGCGGTAAATCGTCAAGCCAAGAGAAACAAATAGCCCAATACGGCCACTCGTTCTGGCTTTTTGACATCAATCTCATCCGTGAAAAACGGATCTTTCAAGTGGGGCGGGCCCAGTTTTTTGACTAGAGCACTTATGATATTCAAAATCGGAATTGCGATAGACCGCTTTGATTTGCACATTCATGAGAGAAAAACTCCTTCACTTTTCTTGTGTGTCAAGGATTCATTCGATATCGGAACAGAAAAACCCTCCCGATTTTCGTCGGAAGGGTGCGAAATGTGAGGCTTACAGCGGAATATTGCCATGCTTTTTCTTCGGCCGCTCTTCGTGCTTATGGCGAAGCATCTCGAGCGCCTGGATGAGCTTGATTCTCGTGTCGCGCGGGTCGATGACGTCATCGATCATGCCGTATTTGGCGGCGACGTACGGATTGGCGAATTTCTCGCGGTATTCGGCAATTTTTTGCGCCCGCGTCTCTTCCGGGTTCGGGCTTTTTTCAATTTCGCTCGCGAAAATGATGTTCGCCGCCCCTTGCGGCCCCATGACGGCCACTTCGGCGTTCGGCCACGCATAGACGACATCGGCGCCGATCGATTTGCTGTTTAAGGCAACATAGGCGCCGCCGTACGCTTTGCGCAAAATGACGGTGATTTTCGGCACCGTCGCCTCCGAGTAGGCGTACAAAATTTTCGCCCCGTGGCGGATGATGCCGCCGTGCTCCTGCTTGACGCCCGGGAAAAAGCCGGTGACGTCCTCAAACGTAATGATCGGGATGTTGAACGAATCGCAAAAACGGATGAACCGCGCCGCTTTGTCGGACGAATCGATGTCAAGGCCGCCGGCCATAAACTTCGGCTGGTTGCACACAAGCCCCACCACTTCGCCTTTGATGCGGGCAAAACCGATCACGATGTTTTTCGCAAAATCTTTTTGCACTTCCAGAAACGATCCGTCATCGACGACTTGGGCGATGACATGGCGCACATCGTACGGGCGGACGGCGTCAATCGGCACGACATCGGCTAAATCGGGCCGGTAGTCGTCCCCGTCGGGAATCGGGCCAAACGGCGGCTTTTCGTTATTGTTTGACGGCAAATAGCTAATGAGCCGCCGCACCTCGGCGAGCGCCTCCTCTTCATTCGCCGCCGCAAAGTGGGCGTTGCCGCTGATCGTGTTGTGCACGCGGGCGCCGCCTAAATCTTCGGCGCTGATTTTCTCCCCGGTCACCGCTTCAATCACTTTCGGGCCAGTGATGAACATTTGGCTCGTTTTTTCGACCATGAACACAAAATCGGTGATAGCCGGCGAATAGACGGCTCCACCGGCGCACGGCCCCATGATGACGGAAATTTGCGGAATGACCCCGGAGTAAATGGCGTTGCGGTAAAAAATGTGCCCGTACCCGTCCAGCGACAAGACCCCTTCTTGAATGCGGGCGCCGCCCGAATCGTTCAAGCCGATGACCGGCGCCCCGGTTTTCGCCGCCAAATCCATGATGTTCGTGATTTTTTTCGCGTGCATTTCCCCAAGCGCCCCGCCGAAGACGGTGAAATCTTGCGAAAACACAAACACCGTGCGGCCGTTGATCTTCCCGTAGCCGGTGACGACCCCATCGCCCGGCCCCTTCTTTTCCCCAAGGCCAAAATCGGTGCAGCGGTGCTCGATGAACGGATTGAGTTCGACAAACGTTCCTTCGTCCAAAAGCAAATCAATCCGCTCGCGCGCGGTCAGCTTCCCTTTCGCGTGCTGCTGTTCGATTTTCTCGTCGCCGCCGCCCAGTTCAATCTCGCGTCGGCGGTCATATAATTCATTGATTTTGTCGTACATGTCGCTCATTGGTGTCCCTCCATTTTCGGCCGTTCACAAAGTTCGTACAACACGCCGCCGGTCGATTTCGGATGCATGAACGCCACCCATGCCCCGCCGGCGCCGCGTTTCGGCGCATCTTGAATCATGCGGATGCCATGCTCCTTGAGCTCACGGATGCGCTCGGCGATGTCCTCGACGCCAAGCGCCACGTGATGAATCCCTTCACCGCGCTTTTCGATAAATTTCGCCACCGCGCTCTCCGGCGACAGCGGCTCAAGCAGCTCCAGTTTCGCCTCTCCGGCCTGCAAAAACGCCACTTTCACCTGCTCCGACTCGACTTCCTCGATGCCAAGAAACGGCAGGCCGAGCACCTCCGTATAAAACGGAAGCGCTTTCTCAATCGAGCGGACGGCGATGCCGATATGGTCGACTTTTTTCACGTGCATCGTCTGCAACCCCTTTGCTGCAAAATGGTCATCCAACATCATATCATTCGCCGTTTCGACAAAAAATCCTTCTTTTTGTTTTTCCTTGTCCGCTCCGCCGCATACAGTTACAATAAAAACAGAACAGCGGACGGGGAGGAGGAAAAACCGTTGTCGCGGAAAACGCAAAAATTCGTCGTTTACTTGATGCTCATTTGCATGCTGCTGACGACGCTCCTTGCCGGCATCAGCCTATGGTTTTAACCCGGCAAAAAACGCAAGCTTCGAAACAGGAAGCTTGCGTTTCTCATTGGATGGCGCCGTATCGCTTGGCAATGTCGTAAAACGACTCGTTGCTGCGGAGAATGAGCACGCGTGCGCCGATCGGCACTCGTTCGTACAAATGCTCGACATCGCGGTTGTACATGCGCACGCAGCCTTGCGAAACGTAGCCCCCGATCGATGCAGGGTTGTTTGTTCCATGGACGCCATAGATGCGCCCATCCGTCCCGCGCGCATCAAAACCGATCCATCTCGTGCCAAGCGGATTGTTCGGCGCTCCGCCCGGGATGTCCTTTTTCCGATAGTACGGGTTTTCCGCCTTCACCGTCACGGTAAACAGCCCTTCCGGCGTCAACGCCGCATTCACCCCGGTCGCCACCGGATAGACGGCTTCGATGCGGCCGTCGCGGACGAGCGCGAGCTTATTGATCGCTTTGTTCACAATGACAAACGGCTTCGCCTCCGCCGCTGTCTGAAAAGGAGCCCCCAATACGGCGGCGATCACGAGACAAATGGCCAACCATACTCGCATAGAAGTCCATCCTTTGCTTGAGCGTTTGGCCATAGTGTGTGCCAAAGCAGATGGACATATGCCCTGCATCATGCCTTAAGCCGCTGCTGTTTTGGCACATTTCCGGGGTGAAATTGGCTTTTGATGATTAAATATCGCTCCAATTCGCGCACTAAATGAAACAACGCCGCCCGCTCTTCAAACTGTTCGCGCGTCGTTGGCAGCGGCATCTCCTTAAACTGCTCGCTCATCTCGGCAAGACGCCGCAAAAACCGATCGGCCGTATTTCCCGGGTGAATGGCATCGCTTAATTCGTCGATAAAATCGGCGACCATCATCCGCTGCTCGACCGTGTAGACAAGCGATGTCACAAGCGGAAGCATATGCTCGATGATTTCTAACTGCCGCTCGCGCATGCGGAAGTAGCGAACGTATTCATCTTCGTTCCTCCATAACTGATTGTCGGCGTGGCGCATCGCGAGCGTTTTCGCCTTCTCAAGCATCTCCGCGGCAAGCGGCAGCTCCTTCCCATCCCAATCGAGCTCATTGGTGCGCAAATAGCGCACGATTTCTTTTAAAATGATGCGGAACAAATCCTCGACAATGCGCTGGTACTCTTTGAGCTGCTTCTCGACGCTTGGCATGTACATATTCATAAGCAGCGCCACACCAATGCCAACCGCCACTAGCAAGATCTCATTGGCGACCAATCCCCACGTGATGTCCTTGGCCGCATACAAATGCAAAATGATCACCGAACTGGTCGCAATGCCCTCGTTGATTTTCAACCGGACGGTCACCGGAATGAACAACAAAAGCAACAGCCCGATCGTCCACGGATGATAGCCGAAGACGGCAAAAAACAACGCCGCAAATCCGATCGCGACAACGCACGCCGCAAAACGAGCCCGCGCGGTCTCCAGCGACCGTTTTTTCGTCACTTGAACGCACAAAATGACGATAATGCCGGCAGAAGCGAAGTTATGAAGACCAATGAGCTGAGCGATGGCGATCGCCAGCGCCGCCCCCACCGCCGTTTTCAATGTCCGATAGCCGATTTTCATCGCGCCGTCTCCTTTGCCAATGGTTGCCGACTTCATTGTACCGATGACGGCGCTTTCGATGCAAGGAAAAACGGGCCATCCCCGGCTCACACGCCCCGCATCCTGAAGCCCATCTGCCCCAACAGCCGCGGAAAGGCAAAAAGACGGCTGTCCGCTCGGGTGGGACAGACCGTCCTAGACACAAACCGAGGCGGGTTCATGAGCCGTCTTTTTCATCCATCGTCTTCCCAACGCGCTCGATTTCGCGCCGGATCGCTTCGTTCAGCGCGTCGAAAAAGAGCACATCACACGAATCAATGCCGACAATCTCGTCAATGTCATCTTTGATTTTCCACTTTTGCTTGCCGGTGTAATCGATGCACAAGTCAATGTCGGAATTGTAACGGGCCGTGCCGCGCGCCGAACAAGATGACTTTTTGAATATCTTCCTCGCCGGCAAAATACGCCATCAGCCGTTTAAACACGGTCGGGCTCATTCCATCGGTCACAGTCGATTATTTCTTTTTTGATATGTTTCAGCCGCGCTTCGATTTTGTGGACATATTCCGATACAATTCGGTTTTTGATCCGCTCATAGTCGTCTTCATTGTACACATGGGCCTTGGCGTTGCGTGAGTTGAGTATATCCCAAATAAATCCATTCCTCTTTTTGAGCGATTAGCATTGATTCTAACCGTCCTCAAACGAGCAACTGGTGTTTGCCTTCTACAACATTTAAATATACATTCGGCAAATCATGCAAAACTTCATAAGCCGAAACATACGCAATAGCAGGCTGGCTGTATGCGCATACCAACATCCTTTCTATATTATTTTTTGCACCAATTAAGCAATTCCCTTTCGATTTGACTTTAATGAGATAGCGTCCCCCTTCTTCGAATTCCTCGAATTTTTCATTGTGTATTTCTAACATGCGCTTAATGGGGGCCAACACTTTTTGTTGTTCCGTTAATGTTAATGCCTTCAATTCACCTTTAACGATATAATCAAGCAACTCTAGGGCGACAAAACGATTTAACTGATGATGATAAAATTGATTGGAGTAATGTCTTAAGCATTTATAGCAAGATGTCTCGCAATGGTTTTCGCATTCATGCAAAATTTCCCTTGCCATTTTAATAATATCAGGGAGCATTTCCCCTGCAATGTGTGAATACCCCGCTCCTCCAGATAAAGTATCAAACAGGTAAACATCGGCTTGATACAGATGTTGTGGACTTTTTGTCTCTAATGGAAGAATGCGATATCCTGACAGTAACTCATTATAATCGATGTCCAATACCCGGCTTGCAGCCAATACGAGCGCCTCGCCAATCGTCTTCAAACCGTCATGAACCCATTGATGATTCGGGTGAAAATCGACTTTTTCATCAAAACTCATCCGCAATAGTAATAAATCAGAGTTAAATATATTCCCAAGAAACACTTTCATAATACTTCCTCTACAGCGGCTATCCCTTTGACCAAGATGTGTTTTCAACCTGTAAGGTACATCATGAGCCAATTTATGTTCACTCTCCCCTGCCGGCCAAATAGCCCCACAATCCGTGCAGATTTCGAATCCTTCCTGTCGATCCGTCCCTTTATTCATGACGATAAGCTGTTTGTTCATCTCATTAGCATATTGAAGCCGCTCTGAACCTGAATAAGCCTTCAAACTTAGTTTTTCGCCAGACACAGGAATAGGTAACTGAGGAGGAACTGCATAGGTGAATTCCTGCTCCCTATCTCCTTCCTTCACCTCCATCCCTTTCTCAGGCGAAAACCCCGTTGGTCGCAACAACGGACTGTTTTTCAACTCACCACCACACACTGAACATTTTTTCGTTTGGATTGGATCCAAAGAAACAAATAAGCACGATTCACAATAAGTGATAACCGGCAAACTGTCCAGCAACAAATCTTTAGCCGGTTTTAACGGATCGTGTGGATTAGGTACATAAATTCCCCCTATTCGATATGTTTTCTTATCAACAACAATTTGTCTTCCTGGCGCATACTCGCTCAACGCTCTGTTTATCTCCAATTGCGGTCGTTGTTTAACGATTATTCTCCCCGTTCTTTCATCCTTCCCTTCGATGTAAAAACTGCATAAATCTTGTGGAAATGCATAGGTTGGAAGCAAGCCGTGATTGAACAAAAAATCGAGAAATTTATCGTTCGGATTTACTTCCGCTATATCGTCACCATCGATGGGTTGTATTGTATGTTTGACTTTCTCATAATTCCGTTCCAACTCGCTTACTAGCTCATTACATGCTTCCTTAACAATATACCATTTTCGCTCTACCATATTCCCGTCTAATATTCCTTCTGTCGAAACAACCCCATCCGGAATCAAGTCAAAAATCACCGGATAGTCGCGAAAACGACAGGCTATATTGTCATTCAGCCATTTTTTAAACTGCTCATAATTAAAAGGAGGAGTACCTTCAAAAAATGATTTTGTATCACCTAACGAACTGCTGAGAATGCTTGACGCAACGGTACTTGTAGAAACGTTTTCATGAAAATACGTTTGAATGAGAAATGCGTTCAAATGCCTTTTGGTGATTTTTTTATTATCAATATAAACAATGGGTTTGCGAGCCGAACCGCTGATCATTTTTTCAGGCTGTTGAAAATAATAATAATCGTGCGGCCCTCCCTGGGCATAAGTAACTACGGTCGATAAAGCCGTTCCCCTACGTCCAGCACGTCCCGCACGCTGCTGGTAGTTCTCCCGTTGTGGCGGAACATTTCGTAGTCCAACGGCAGTCAGTGAACCGATGTCGATGCCGACTTCCATTGTGGTTGTACAGCTTAAAATATCGACAGGTCCTTCTAAAACATCTAATATGATATCTTGGAACCGCAATTCGTACTCTTCTGTTGTTGCGATCGCTATTTTCGCATCCTTTTGCGACAGTTGAGCGGTATGCTCTTCAACGGTGATGTTCGAAATTTTCTCATGGTTTGTCAATATTTTTTGTATAGGTGAACGCCAAAATCCTTTTTCTGAATCCAACCGTTTACTATTCACGTCTAATATCTCGATATTTTCCGATAAACAATTCACACATTTGTTTTTTGCTACAACGATATTCATTTCTTTGCAATCATTACATTTATACCAGGTTGTATAAATGCCGGGAATCAGTTTTAATTTTCTAGGGGATAAATAATATCTCCCTTCCGATTCTGTACACAATTTAAACAATGCATCGACAATTTCCTTCTTATGCTCCTCACTTTGAACATAAAGATGAATGATATTCTCTAAGTTTTTCGGTATATAACCTTTCTCAACTCCCCAATCATCGCCCCCGAACCCTCTAATCTTCAGCCTCTCATAGAAATGAATGGTTGAATCTACGGCCACTCTATCCAACATTTCTTGAATGAACAGCATAGTCAGTACATAAATGTCTTCCTTCGACAATATCTCTTTTAGCTTTCTTTCTACTCTTGCCATTTCTCTTTTAACAGGCTCTACGTAGCCTGTGGCCGTTGTATAAACCGAGTAGAGTGGATGGCAAAGCTGGCGAAGAAGTTCTGTTTTGAAACGAGGCAGCGGTTCAATGTCGCCGTTGTCAATCAGCTCCTCATAGTCGCCATCAAAATCCTCATGTAAAATTTGAACATGATAGGCCAACGATTTTCGATCCTGTCCTTCAAAAAAGTATAATTTATGCTCATCAATCACTTGCAACAACGAACAATATAAAGCGCCGCTCAGTTTCGGTTCAATATCCTGATCAATTAATTTTTGAGCCGCCAATAAAATGGACTGTCTAAAAGAGTCAAGCTCTACTTCATGGGGAATATCCCTGGCAAGACGTGCAGCCTTTTGGCGTCCGTCAGAAAACAGCAGCACTTTCCGTCCCTCATTAGGCAATTGTTTATTCAGCTTTACCGGAGGTTGCAATAAAAATTGCTCGCGAACTAAATTAGCAAAAGGCTGCTCACCTTTTGTTTTTAAGTCCGTAATCGTTCCCTGCACTTTTCTCATACAGCACGGACATTGTTGGAATGTAACTGTTTGCTTTTTCTTTTTGTTCTTATTTGCCTCATCATGAGGCAAATACAATTTTAGATAACCTTCAGGATCTTCCGGCGGCGACTTCATTAAATATCCCGTCCTGATATCGAGCCATACAGGACGCACCGATCGCTCTCCTTTTTGTATTTTTTCATGGGGCGGTTCAACCAGCAAATGAATCTCTGTCAACTCCTCGCCAACAATGCCTTTCCCTTTTTCAGCCCATAAGTAGTTGCGGTCCTTTTTCGATATATACCCTCGAATAAATGCAGTTCCACATTTTCGATGGGTAAGCAATTCGTAGACCCTTGCTTCCTTGCTGCAAGTACATTGTAATTTCGGAGAATCATACATTTTTCCTAAAATCGAATCGTTTCCTTTTACTCTTTTTTCCTCACATTTCGGATTGGTGCAGACATAAATGCCTGATACACCTTTAAAGAATAAATGGATCCTTACCGGCAATAACACTCGCTCATTATTTTTAGCTGCATTGGCCAACATTAATAAATGGCTCGTCGCTTTTTGGGCCATTTTCATATCGACACTTGGAAATACCAACTTGGCAATATCGCTGAACTTTTTAGCATTTCCGCTTATTTGTTCAATAATTAATTCGAGCGGTCCAAATCCGTCTAAACTTTTATATAGATACGACGGCAACTCATCTAAATTATATGGGACATCTCCCCATCCAAGCCGCTTTGCTACAGCCTGGAGATTCGACCGCAATGTATCGTACTGATGAATGCGATTGGTAAACTGCTCGCTGTCTAGCAAGGCGAATGCATAGGCCTCTTCTGTCGTGCCAATTCTTCCGGGCTTTCTTTTTTCTTTCACTCCTTTGATCAACTTAAACGAACGTTTTTTCAGTTTACCCGTTAATTGTTCAGCAAATTCAATAGCCGCCGAATCATCATCCTCCGCGCCCAAACTTGCACTCGTTAGAATGCAGCGCAATCGATCGCGTGTAATTCCTAATCTTGCCTGCAGCCTTCTAATGAGTAGAGCCACCTCTGCACCGCTCGTTCCTCGGTACATATGCGCCTCATCAAGCACTAGAATCAATGTGTTCGCTTCATCTTCTGCAAGCCATTGTCTTGTTTTCTCCCAAATTGGCCGCTCAATCGGGCGCATCAACATATACTCCAGCATGGAATAGTTCGTTACCAAAATATCCGGGGGAGTCGTTTGCATCTCGTGTCTAGTAAACAATTCCCGGTCATCAGGAGAGGTCAAATATCGAGATTTCCAGTCGCCTCTTTTGCCTGAACGGAAGTTTGTTAAATTTTTCGCTATCCATTTGCCTCTTTTTTTCATTTCCAGCGCCAGCTGCGGCCGATTCTTTTCAATATCCAAATAATAGTCAATAATCTCCTTCAACTGGTAGTCGTCTTTTTCCTTTGTCCGCTCTCCCGGGTAAGGTGTTCTTGATGTGTACATACCAAATAATGGATGACGACCGAAATGATCCCGAAAGTACTTGGACACTCTCTCATCACCAAAAAGCTGGCGCAATCTTGTGATTTGATCGCTGACTAGCGCATTCATCGGATATAGTATTAACGCCCGAACCGCATGTGTTTGAAACTGTTCCCTTCTATTAAATCCTTCATCAATTAATGAGTTTAAAATGGGATGTAAGAATGATTCCGTTTTACCTGAGCCGGTTCCAGTCGCTACAACTAAATCATGTCCATCCACTAAAAATGATTCAAGCGCCTCCTGCTGATGGGCGTACGGCCTCTTATAAATTCCTACACTAGGAGACAACTCCGAAAAATAAGTCATTGCTTCTTTGCAATGTGCAGGCAAATTCATCTGCTTATAGGCAGGCCCCAGCTCATAAACAGGAGTGGCCTCAATATACGGCTCCTTCGAAATGACCCCTGGTGAATCCAATAACTCTCTGCGCTCTAACAGCAAAGAGGGATGGCTGATTGGATATTGCGCTTCAATATATTCGCGCAATTTTTGATGCAGCCGTGCAGAAACGGAGTTAATGGTAAATTCCATCATCCCATTTCGACTCCTTCCCATCGTATTGAATCCTCATCAATCCCCAAGCGCCGCAAAACCCAAATAAAATCTGAATAATGCCACAAAGGCACAATCCACTCAATCGGTTTGATAAAGGAAAGCGGGAAACAAAAAAGCATCGCCATCTTTTGTTCAAACACAGGAAACTTTTTAAAAAGACGGACATAAATAACATCCTCACGAATTTTTGCACACTTTATCGTTGTTTTCACCTGAGCCTTATACTCTAAGGCATACTTGGCCGTTTCTAAATAATATTCGGGTATCTTGTAATAACGCGCATCACCCCTCCCCATGTTCTCAACCCAAAAGTAGAGCGGTTGACTGTTTTTTAATGCATACCTAGCAATATAACAATCAGACTTTGATGCAAGATTCATTTGAAATGGGTGCCATTTGCGCCGTTTTTGAGGCAAAAATAGTTCTGTTGGTTCATCGTTTAGTTTTACTGGGTTCTGCAATTTGAGCGTTTCGATAAATTCATTTACAGTCGGTGAAGGCATCCATTCGTCAATCATCAACGTTGGAACATGACTGCCCTCTTCCATATAACCGCTGCCGCACCCGTAATACTTGTCGCTCTTTCCTTCAGGGTTGCTAAGCACAACCAAGCTTTTAGACACGGGAAGTTCGACACAGCGCGGGGGCAACGGCAAATAATATCCATTGGCAAGCTTCAATATTTCCCCCAAACCAGATAACAGTTCGAGCAATGACTGTGCTTCGGTTTGATCTTCTTCTTTCATAACGTTTCGAAGATCTTCAAAAAAGCGCCCCTTTAGCAATCTTTGCAAAGGCGGGATAAGCCGCTGAAAATGCACCGGGTTCATTTTATAGTCCTCGAATGCATAAAAGTGCACCAAAGAAAGGACATGACGTTTTATTTGTCTAAATTGTATAATTGTATTCTTCCATGCATCTGTCAACATCTCTCGAGCTCCACACCCTTACTAAATCAAAATATTCTCGCTGTCAAACTCTTCTAAGATCTTCTTTGCCTGCTCACGGGCAACATACGGCTGCAGTAGCACCTTGACGACCCATACAGACACAGCTTCTTCCTTGAGCCGTTCATCCTCTAATAACCGAAACCATTTTTTAAATGCTTCTTTTTGTTTCGTAAACGACATGACTTCTTGCACAATTTCCAAAAAATTGTTGAACTCACTGGATTTCTCCTTTAATATTTTACCTTCTACAAGTAAATGTGCAGGGATGGAGCCGAAGACTAAGCGATGTGTCTTTCTTAATGAGAGAATATCAGGAGTTGTCGTCATTTCGTCTGCGCTGATCACAGGCGAAAACGATAGCTTTTGAATGAACGAATCGGTCAACTCACTTTCTTCTTTTATGCTTATCAAAATCAATTCTGGCAACGACTCATCAATAGACACGCGCCAATAGTCGAGAAACGATTGTAAATACAATTCAGCGGGCGAATTTTCAATTTGGCATAAATGAAGAGACTTTACACAGTCAGGCCGTGTATAACGAGAAAAGCAATTGATCAACGTTTTATTAGTAAAATTCTTTATATCTGGAAAAACCGTTAGATGATCGTTTCCTGCAACCGCCCAGCCGATTGCCTGTGACAGTTCAAAACTAAATTCTCCTTTGACCACGACTGGTTTACGAAACAAGATCGCTCCGATGATCGTTTTCGCTATCAACCATGCTTTATTCTCCTGCATGCCAATCATGCATAGGTTTTCTGCAATGGATGTCATTAAATGATTTATATCTTCATAATAAACTGTTGTTTCATCAACATCCTTCACCACCCATTGCGAATGATTTCGATCGTTTGATTCGTTATGCGTGGAGACATTTAACCCTAAATTTGCGAAAGGGAGTAAATCAGCCAAAGTCCGGAAAATGTTATCTTTCATTTCCTTGATCTTTAACTCCAATGCTTCATCGGCTTTTTTTAATCTTTCTTCCGTTTCCTTTATCTGTCTTTCGATCTCTTCCATCTCAACGAGCAAATGCTCTTTTTTTCTACGCAGCTGTTCTGTTTGGTTCAATACTTTTCGATGCTCATCTTCGATTCTTGCTTTCTCCGCAGCAAACCTTTCCTCTAATTTATCCTCTATTTTCCTTTGAATCGCTGGGTACTGTAATAATTCTTCCTCAAATTGACCAATATCTTCCTTTGTTATTTGATATTTAGCCAACAACTCAATGGCTCGCATAATGCGCTCATAACGAACTTGCGGAGGGAGATCGCTAACCCATTCAGATAGCTGACTGATGACTTTTCGTGAAATTTCCTGAACCTGTTGCTGGTCTTTCAACGTTTTTAAAGCATAACGCATAATCCGATCGTTAGTGGCACAATCGAGATAATCTTCGACAGGGCTCGCTAGCATCGCCGATACAAAGTATCGTTCGATCCCGACGTTCTTATCATTATATTTAACGAGATGCATCCCTTTTTTTCGTATTTCGAGCAACTTATCGTCGGACGAATCAATCACCCATTTTTGTTCTTTTGTCTGTTTGACACGGTAAGGTCCAACTAAATAATCATCGTTCGTTAAGAGTAAAATTTCTGAACTAAACTGCTGCGGGGCATCAAACCCGTTCTGAATCAAATAAACAATGTCATGATTTTGCGCAAGTGAAAACGGTATCGGAAATACCTCATAATATTTTAAATTCTCCAATTCTTTTCTTGCGATAAACTTTGAATATACAAGTCTTCCTGCGTAGTCTTCCTCATTTCTT
Source organism: Geobacillus sp. 46C-IIa (assembly GCF_014679505.1). Taxonomy (GTDB): domain Bacteria; phylum Bacillota; class Bacilli; order Bacillales; family Anoxybacillaceae; genus Geobacillus. The sequence continues at coordinate 1,003,191 of NZ_CP061474.1, read as the reverse complement.
TCTTCGATTGTATAAAATCCCACTTTCCCTGCGTGAATGTCTTCAGGAGCAGGAGACCATATCACTTCCCCCTCACTTGGATAATGCAATCGTGCTTCCTGAACCTCAATTAACTGGTGATCGCGATATTCCGCTAAAACTTTAACAAACACATATTTTTTATTTGGCTTTCTTTCTTTTTCGACAATCCCAAATACCGTCTTCACGACGATCTCCTCCCATCAATAAATTCCTTTACTATTTTTGGAACCTTGTTTCGATACGTCTTTACATAGTAGGCTAGTTTTGCCCGCAACATTTTATCCCCTACATCTTGCAACAAAAACTCTAGGAAACGATATTGTTCATTTGAAATCCAACAACACTTTGTTTGCTCAAGCTGCATATACGCCAATAAAACTTTGCGCCAATCGGGATGGGCTAAATCGCGCATCTCTTGAGCAGAAAAGTCAAACGCCCAAACCCCAGGAATAAAAAGCTTCTCAACAGATGGATGAAAAAACTCTCCCCCTTGACTGAGCTCTCTGGCAAACCGATTTTTTTCTTTGATCCAGTAAGGAAACAAAAGAGGATCTGTTACCGAAACCGTTGTATATTTCAAGATGCTCTTTTCCTCACACAGCGCCAATGTCCGCTGGTCAACCACAACTCCGGATTCCAATCGTTCCGAAAAACATGGGTTCGCGTTTGGATCATAAAATAGATGTAACATCTTTCCTTCATGTTTTTTAATATAAAAAGTATGAAAACCCTTTTTATGCAATATAATGTCAACATAAGAACTCGACAGCGGATATTCCCGACTCGTATAATCCGGTTGAATATGAACTAGGCTGTACTTTTGCAGTTGAAAGTCACGAAAAGATATTTGGATTCTACATTTTCCTGTTCCGATTAACATCGCTTCGCCTTTTTTTCCAAAAACTGAAGGGGCGACTATATCCAAATAATAATACGGCGGTTTCAAGTCATATCCAAATTGCCGAAACCACTCTATTAACGGCTCCGCCAATAGAAAAGGAAGACGGATTTTATAGGCAAACCATCCATACTTTTGATTTAATGGTGTTACATCCATTTCCCTCGGAAACTCTATTTTTTTCCGTGACATCATATAAAACGTGTCACTCAGTGATAGTTCTCTAGGCTCAATCATGCAAAAGCTTTGGTTTATTGGCCGAAACAAATATGTATGGTTTTGAAACCCTTTAATATATTCAGGCCAAAACAAGCCGAGTTTCTCATAACATTTTTCATCTTTTCTAGTCGCAAAAGAAAAACTGTAGCCCTGTTTCGGAACAATCCACAGTTTATTTTCACTAGAGTTAGGCCAAAGCTGTGCAGAGGAAATAAAGGAATTCATTTCATTGCATTTTATTTTAAAGTGCAAATGATGCACGTCACATTGCATCGCTTGAGAAGGCGTTAAATAAGGAAAGGTAATAAAAAGCTCCCAATCACGTTCCAATGGTTCAAATGTAATAAAGGGGCGGCTTATCACCACTGAATAATCATGAAGATGGGATGAACCTGACAAACGTTGAACATAAAGTTCGCATCGTTCAGACCCTTGCCCGCGTTCGTGACGAAAGTGAGCGGACTGCACCCTTCCTTCTGCTTTAAATACTCTCGCGCCGCAGCATGGACACGTATAGACAACCCCATACTTATGTGCGTTTTTCGCATGAACAAGTTGTCCTAACGGGTTAAATGCTCTTTCCATATGAACAGAACCCCTTACAAAAATGACTGGATGTTGTTTTATATCTTGACCACTTCAATAAACTATTGCTAATGCGACAAAACGATGAATTTCGCGGGGAGAGACAGCATATTCTCCATAACTGTCTCTCCTCAAAGCACCGATTGATCCCCTTACATATTCATGCACTGCAGCTTCGCCTGCTCAAGCACATCTTCCACCGCTTTCGGCTGTTTATTTGGCGGATAATCGTACTTGCGCAGCACCTTCTTAATTTCAAGGCGCATGCGCGCTTGGGCTTGCGCTTTTTTATCCCAATCGTGCGTCCGGTTTTCCTTTACCGTTTTCGCCAAATCCTTTGCGATTTGAATTAATATCTCATCTTCCATTAATTTTTTTATATCCGGGTCAGAACCTAACACGTCGAAAAACGCCTTCTCCTCCTCGGTTAAGCCAAGCTGTTTCCCTTCTTCAATCGCCGCCTGCAACTCTTCTTTAAATTTAAGCAATTCCTCAAATACTTCATACACATCCGTGTAATCATTTCGATTGTTGTATTTTTCTAATATTTTTTCAAAACGTTTGGAAAATGTTTGGCTCACCGTCATGTTTGTCTTTTTCACATCTTGCAATTTTTGCTTTAATACGCGCATTAAAATGGTCGACGCAATATTTTTTTGCGGCAAGGCGCGTAATTTTTTGATGTTCTCCTCATTCAACAAATCGAAACTTTCCGATGAAACCGCTTGGGTCAACACCATCACTTCATCTTCCACAATCGCTTCTTCCAACATTTTCGCGATTCGTTCATTCACTTCTTTTAAGTCAGGTGTGCCTGTTCGCGAAGATTTCATAATAAAGGAACGAACAGCGATAAAATAGGAAATTTCCTCTTTTTGTTCTTTCGAAAGCAAGCCGGTGCAAATTTTATAAACATCTTTTAGCTTTTTCGTTTCCGTCATAAACAGCGATTTTCGTTTTTCTATTTGTTGCACAAATTCAGCGCCGCCACAAATCACTTCATAACGCTTTTTGTCACTGTCGCCAAAAAACGAGCGATAGTCAAACGAATGAAACATATTGCGCAACACTTCGAGGATGTTTAACGCGATGTCGCGGGCTTGGGTGTTTTCTTGCACTTTATCTTGGTCGCGCTTCGTATACGTTTGCAACGCTTCCATTAAATTTTTCTTTAAGCCGATGTAATCAACAATCAATCCGCCTGTTTTCCCCGGATAAACGCGGTTGACGCGGGCGATCGCTTGCATCAAGTTATGCGCCTTCATGGGCTTGTCAATATACATTGTATCGAGCGCCGGCACGTCAAAACCGGTGAGCCACATATCAACAACAATGACGATTTTAAACGGATGATCGACATCTTTAAATTCTTTTTCCCGCTGTTTCCGCGTTTGTTTATTTCCGACAAGCTTCGCGAGCTCCTCCGGATCCTGATTGTTTTCGGTTATGACAATTTTCACTTTGTCTTTCCAGTCCGGACGTTGACGCATGATCTCTTTATACATTGCAAACGCGGTGTTGCGCGAATAAGCAACGATCATCGCTTTTCCTTTGACAAGATGTTCGCGCTCCTCGTAATGATGGATAATGTCCGTGACGACTTCGCGAATTCGGTCTTGGTCGCCTATGATTTGCTCCATGCGGCTCAAGCTTTTTTGGCTTTGTTCAATAATATAGTCGCCGACGCCTTCGTGAACTTGCATGCGCCAATATTCTTGGTCAATTTCATTCATTTTCTTCTCGTCCAATTTCACTTTCGCCAAGCGAGATTCGTAATAAATTTTGACCGTCGCCCCGTCTTCCACCGCTTGGGTCATATCATACACATCAATGACATCGCCGAACAAGCCGGTCGTCGATCGATCGGTCGTTTCAATCGGCGTCCCTGTAAACGCGATATACGTCGCATTCGGCAACGCTTCACGCAAATATTTCGCATACCCGTACTTTTGCTCCCCCGTTTCGATATCGTATTTCGGATCAACGCCGTATTGGGAGCGGTGGGCTTCGTCAACCATCACGATGATGTTTTCCCGTTCAGAAAGCAAGCCGGTTTCTTCTTCAAACTTTTGAATCGTTGAAAAAACGATGCCGCCCGTTTGCCGATGTTCCAACAGCTCTTTCAAATGGCTGCGCGTTTCCGCTTGTAATGGTGTTTGCCGTAAAAATTCACTCGCCCCGCAAAACGTTTCAAATAACTGTCCGTCTAAATCGTTGCGATCGGTGATCACGACAATGGTTGGATTTTTCAGCTGTTCCTGTCTGACTAAGTTTCCCGCCAAAAACACCATCGAATAACTTTTGCCGCTCCCTTGCGTGTGCCAAATCACCCCGGCGCGCTTGTCGGCGCAAACCGCCCGCATGACAGAAGCAACCGCTTTTTTCATGCCGTAATATTGGTGGTACGCCGCCATAATTTTCGCTTCGTTCGCAAACAACGTGAAGTTTTTGATCACATCCAAAAAGCGCTTCGGCTCGAACAAGCCGAACATTAACGTTTCCAACTCCCGGTTTTCTATGACATCATCTTCGATATTGATCTTTTTCCAAGCCATAAACCGGTCAAGCGGCGCGGTGATCGTCCCCGCGCGCGCCTTCACCCCGTCGTTGATGACGAGAAACGCATTGTAATAAAATAACGATGGGATGTGGACATTCATATAATTTTTCAGTTGCTTGTATGCATCTTCGATATCCACTTCTTCTCGCGACGTGCTTTTCAACTCTGCAACGACAAGCGGCATGCCGTTCACATACAACACGATGTCGGGGATTTTTTCCTGCCCTTTTTCGCTGACTTCCAATTGGTTGACGACGAGAAAATCATTGTTTTCCGGAGCTTCCCAATCAATGAGCCGAACACGATGGTACACCGTTTCCCCATCCACAAACTCGGCCACTTCCACCGTTTCCGTCAAGTATTTATGAAACACTTTGTTGTTCGTTAAGACATCGTTCGTATCAAAATAACGGATTTTCCGCATCGCCTCGCGGATGACACCAAAAGGCGCTCCCGGATTTAGTTTCATCAATGCCGCTTCCAACCGGTCAAGCAGCAACACTTCCTTTTTGTCCCGCTCCAACTTCCCGACCGGCAAATACGGATAGCCGAGCTCTTGGAAATATTCAATCATGGCTTGCTCTAGCTGCTCTTCTGTAAACACACTTCCACCTCCCGTTCGGCGTCAACGACACGAATTTCTCCGGACATGAGCTTGGGCAATAATGAATCTCTCATACTTATCAAAGCGTTGATTTCTTCTTCATTATTGCATATTAATTCTCCTAAACTTCTCACTGCTTCGTTATAACGTTGAATAACTTCCATTTTTGGCAAAACAATAGGTACTTTTTTCAACTCCCCACCTGAAATTTCTTTGAACGTTGTTCCGGAGGCCCTGCTTTCGATCAAGTCTTTGTTATATTTTAAAACTTGAAACATAAATTCCGAACCGATGTCCTTATGCGGGATCACTGACTTAAATCCTTGATTTGTAGTGACCTCATTTTTAGCAATAGCAATATAACCAATAGGTGCCCTTGAGCTAAAAAGAACGGTACCTTTAGGAAGCAATTTTGCACTACTATTTTTTAATCCCTCTTCCGTAATATCAACACTTCCTCTTTCAACATAACGATTTTTACTGTTTGATAAATCTTTCGGCGTAATCCAAGGGATGCCGTTTTGGGTGAAATAGTCTTCCCGCTTTTTCGAAGGGGTTCCTCCCCCTACAACGTCCCCTAAATCGCCGATTGTTGCCACTCTCCACCCCTCCGGTATCATCCCCAACTTGCTTTCGACAAACTTCCCGCCGCTTGATTTGTACGGTTCGCCGTTTTCATTCGGAAACTCGAAATCGACAAACCAGCGTTTGAAAATCGTTTGGGCGAGTTCTTCAAGGGTTTGGTTGATTTCATTGTTGAGTTCGATTTTGTCGTCAATTGCAGATAGCACATTTGCAATTCTCTTTTGTTCCTCTAGTGGCGGCAAATCAATCACAGTGTTAACCAAGACATCGCTTTGCACCCTTTGTCTGCCGGATGATCCCGTCATGGACTTTATTGCTATATTTCTGAATTCCGGTGAAATAGCCAAGTAATACACAAACTTGCTATCGGTTATTCCTTCCTTTGCTCTTAACACGATAAACTCCGTAGAGCCAAAAGCAATCTCATTATCTTCAAGGATGTCGACATAAGCTGTTTTTCCATTTTCAAGACAAGGTGTTATCCGTGCAAGGAGAGTATCACCGTTTTTAAATTTTGAACCGGATGTAAACTCGGCAATTTCATATGACTGTATTTTTCTTGTAAACTCCGCAACATCTTGCATGGACACTTTTTTGGCCAACGTTCCTTTTCTTAAAGGGGTTCTAGGGTTTATGTCTATAACATCTATTAACCTTGTTTCTTTCCACCCGTCATATCTCATACCCTATCCCCCCCAACTGCTTGCGAATTTCTTCTTCCAACTGGCGCGATTTTTGAAATTGCTTCGCCAATGTCGCTGTCAGCCGCTCCATTTTTTCCTCAAACGATTCCCCGTCTTCTTCCTCTTCTTCAATACCGACGTAGCGGCCCGGCGTGAGGATGTAGTTGTGCTCGCGAATGTCGTCGATCGTCGCTGATTTGCAAAAGCCTTGCACGTCTTCGTAGTTCTCGTTGTTTTGCCAATTGATATACGTATCGGCGATTTTGCGGATATCCTCATCCGTCAACTCCCGCAACTTCCGGGTGACGAGCTGGCCGAATTTGCGCGCATCGATGAATAACGTTTTCCTCGGATGTTTCTTGTTGCGGTTTAAAATCCAAATGCACACCGGGATTTGCGTTGTGTAAAACAATTTATCCGGCAACGCGATGATCGCGTCGACTAAATCTGCGTTGACAATGTTTTTGCGAATCTCCCCTTCGCCGGACGTCATCGAGGACAGCGAGCCGTTCGCGAGCACAACGGCGGCTTTTCCGTTTTGGCCAAGCTTGTCGATCATATGCTGCAGCCATGCGTAGTTGGCGTTTCCGGCCGGCGGCACTCCGAATTTCCAGCGCGGGTCGTCGATTAATTTCGGCTGCCCCCAGTCGCTGTCATTGAACGGCGGATTGGCTAGAATATAATCCGCCTTTAACGTCGGATGCAAGTCTTCATGGAACGTGTCGGCATGTTTCGGACCGAGATTGTTTTCAATGCCGCGAATCGCCAAGTTCATTTTGGCGAGCTTCCATGTCGTTGGGTTCGATTCTTGGCCGTAAATGGAAATATCAAACTTGTTTCCCGCATGTTCTTCGACGAATTTCATCGACTGGACGAACATCCCGCCGCTGCCGCATGCCGGGTCGTACACATACCCTTTGAACGGCTGAATCATTTCGACCATCAGTTTGACGACGCATTTCGGCGTGTAAAACTCGCCTCCTCCTTTTCCTTCGCTGGCGGCAAATTTGCCTAAGAAGTATTCGTACACCCGCCCTAAGACGTCTTTTTCCTTTGCCCCGCTGCCGCCGACGTCAATATTGGAAAACAAGTCAATAATTTCCCCTAAAATGCGCTTGTCTAACTCAGGGCGGGAGTAGTTTTTCGGGAGCACTCCTTTTAAACTGTCATTCTCTTTTTCGATCGCATCCAACGCCTCATCGACAATTTTTCCGATTTCCGGCGACTTCGAACGTTCCGCTATATAGCTCCAACGGGCCGTTTCCGGCACCCAAAACACTCCGTCCGCCATATACGCGTCGCGGTCTTCCGCAAAATCGGGATCTTCTTTCATCAGTTCCTCCCATTTTTCTTGAAACGTATCAGACACGTATTTTAAGAAAATAAGTCCTAAGACGACGTGTTTATATTCTGCCGCATCCATATTGTTTCGCAGCTTATCGGCTGCGGACCATAACTTTTCTTCAAAACCGATCGTCGCCATCTGTCACTGCTCCTTTCCCGTTTGACACGATATGTCATTTGATTCCCAGAGTCCATTTTACCATAAAAATCTTTGCCATTAAGGAACTAATTTCCTATAGCCCCGCTCTCCCTGTCATCCAGCCTATCGGCAGGCGACAACAGGGAGAGCGGCGTTTTGAGTTTTACGATTGCATCAGTGTAAACGTCGAACGAATTCCCATTTTTTCGTACAGTTTTAAACTCGATTCAAGCCGTTGCTTCTCGAGTTGTTTCATCATGTCTTGAATGTGTTTTTGTTCTTCGAGATAGGACATGATGATTTCCTTCTGCTCTTCGAACGGCCGCACTGGAATCGGAATGTTCTCCAAATCTTTCATATTCAAAATCGTGACATTTGTCCCTACCTGTTTGCTCAAAAGAAGATATTGCCCAACAGGGCTTTCCAAGAAAACCTTTAAGTAAAATGGGTCGACATGGCGGTGCGGACGAATGCCGATAAAGTTATGGGAAATCAGTATATCCCCCTCATGCGGCGGGATGACCGCTATTTTGATCCCCGCCCCCCGGACCGATATAATGACATCGCCTTCTTGGACAAGATATGATTCAATTTTGGCATTGTTTGTAATTTCATAAGACGCGAGTTGATCGATCAACACCTCCCCATTTTGGACGTCAGATAACTTAATCACTTTATATGGCCCATTCTCTGTTTCTGCGTCTTTGGATGAGATATTGATGCCGCGGTAGAAAGTGCCGATCCGTTTCAATGGTTGTACGCATGGCAAATTCTTTATGTGATCAGGGTAAAACTTCACTTTTCCGTACGGCTCGATCGTCCATTCACTACTTTGCAAATACCGGTTGCTTAAAAGGTTCACTTCTTCAATCTCCCGGACTGATACGAATTTGCTTACTTCATCGATCTCCAGCCCTTCATGATATATGGCCACAATCCGGTCGATATCTTCTTGGCGCAAATATCTTCTGCCTCTTCTCCGTTCGCCATAATAATTTTCCGCGTTAATGAATAAAATGTTTCCTTCCCTCTCTGCACTTTTGTTTTTATTCAGCACAAGAAGGTTGATCTGAATGGCCGCACCATCAAGCAAAGATGATGGCAGAGCGATCACGGACTCAATCAAATCGGCGGCCAATAAATGCTCCCTGATCACCGCCTCCAGCCCTCCTCTAAACAGCGTTCCGTTTGTGACGACAAGAACCGCTTTTCCGTTTTCCTTCAACGAAGAGAGAGCGTGCAAAATGAAAGCCATGTCAGCGCTCGTTCGCGGCAATCGGCCGTATACAAACCGATCATAACGGTCATTCATCAGTTGTTCATAGCTGTTTATTCTCATGCCGAACGGAAAATTCATCATAATGTAATCAAACTTTTTCAACTTGTTTCCCTCTACAAATGCAGGCTCGGTAAGCGTATCTCCTTTGGCCAAATGAGCATCGGTCCGGTCGTGAAATAACAGACGCAGTTTTCCAAGCGCCCATGCTCGCTGGTTGATTTCCTGACCGTACAGCGCCACTTCGCAATGATGTCGCCGTGCATATTCGCTTGCTGCGCACAACGTGCCGGACAGCCCTGAAGCACCATCATAAAACTCCCCTCCTTCCATATTTAAAAGGCGAATGCCCAGCTCATTAACACCAGCCGGCGTGATCAGCTCTACACCTTCAACCCCGGCCATATTGCCTGCGTACACAAACAACGATTCAATCCATTGTTTCCACTGCTCTTTCGTGAATGCAAAAGAATGAATCCGCGACAACAAATGATATAATGTATTGTTGCTTAATCGGCCAAACAAGTCGGAAAACTCATATACTCCCTTTAGGAAAGGGACATGTGCTTCTATTTCGTTTAAAACTGCCTTTACCTTCTCCGCCAAAAAAGCTCCTTCTTTTAAAATCGCCCCTAAAGAGAGTTCGTCTGGAAGGCTGTAACGCTCCTTATCCAGTTCTAAAAATTTCACGCTTGCAATCGACACGATCGTCTGCACAGAATCGATCACGCTTATATTCGCCTCGCTGCGCAACTGATCCATGAAATGAGATAATTCTCTTTCATACACCATTTAAAAGTCACCTCATTATTTTTATTTAGTAATAACATTACTTACTTTAAGTATTGACCAAAAAACTTTCTATCTGCATTATAATGCCAATAATAATAAAAAGTCAACAATAAGTTAGTAATTCAGTTACTTTTTTGTTTCCTTATCCAAAGAGTGGCAATTGCACCTTTTTAACATAGTGCGCGCCCGTCCTACAGCCGCCGGACACAAAAAAAAAACGGCCACCCGCTCATGCGGGGCAGGCCGCCTAGGCTCGCGACGGAGATTTCTCATAAATCGTTTTCCCGTCGCGCTCGATTTCGCGCCGGATCGCTTCGTTCAGCGCGTCGAAAAAGAGCACATCACACGAATCAATGCCGACGATGTCGTCAATATCCTCTTTGACTTTCCATTTTTGCTTGCCGGTGTAGTCCATGCACAAGTCAATGTCCGAATTGTAACGGGCCGTGCCGCGCGCCGAACAAGATGACTTTTTGAATATCTTCCTCGCCGGCAAAATACGCCATCAGCCGTTTAAACACGGTCGGGCTCATTCCATCGGTCACAGTCGATTATTTCTTTTTTGATATGTTTCAGCCGCGCTTCGATTTTGTGGATGTATTCATTCTGAAAAAAAGCCCATTTCAAAAACAGTGAGAACAACCTAAGTCACTTGTAACGCTACTTGATGCAACATATCAAGACCTTGCGTCTGACAAGACGGGGGAAGTACGCCGTAGACATTTATATTTACTTTACGCTGAGGAAAAGCTTTAACATGAATTGATTCAATTCTCGCCGTATAACATCCGTTGTTTTGAAAAAGGTTAAACATGAACTCGCTATAGAAAGCAGGAATATATCCTAGCTTACACCCCTTATCTGTTAACACTTCTACCGCTTTAGCATCCTGCCTATTCTCCGGCTCTAACCGAAAATGCACTTTATCTCCCACTTTAAGATCTTGAATCACTTGATCTCCCTCGTAATACCTCCAACCGGCGACATAAAAATCAAAATCGAAATGATTTCCCAATACATAAATTGGTGCTACAAATTCATAAGAATCTGTCGCAAGTTTACCACCCTTTGCTCGTAACAAATCCATATCTGTACAATCATGCGGCAAACCATATGTGCGCAAAATTTCCAAAAAATCCGGACGACGTCGGTCAGGCAAACGTCGCTCAAACGGTCCAAACAATCTGTCTGAAAATACATTCAATTTCCCTCTTTACTTCCTTTGGATATAATTCATAAATGAAACTTAGTAATATGCATTGCTATTTGCCTTTATCCAAGTCTTCATATACATGATCACAAACAATCATGACCATGAAAAACACCCGAAGCCTTCTTTGGCTTCGGGTGTTTCCATTCACACTTCCTCACAATATTCATCAAACAGCGCCTGCAGCTTTTGCACGACCGCAATCGGCTCGTGGCCTTCGATGTCGTGGCGGTGGAGCATGGCGCACAATTTCCCGTCTTTCAACAGAGCGAACGACGGCGAGGACGGCGGCTCGCCGACAAAATACTCGCGCGCGCGGGCCGTTGCTTCTTTGTCTTGGCCGGCAAAGACGGTCACCAAATGATCCGGACGCTTGTCGTAGTGGACGGCGTGGGCCGCTGCGGGACGGGCGATGCCGCCGGCGCAACCGCACACGGAGTTGATGAGGACAAGCGTTGTGCCCGGACGGCGAAACGCGGCGTCGACGTCTTCCGGCGTGCACAGCTCTTCAAATCCGGCTTCGACCGCTTCGCGCCGCGCTTGTTCGACGATGTCGCTATAGAGCGGAAATTGAAATTGGAACATTGTGACACCTCCTTCGCTTTCCCTTTATCATATCATAGTTCACCGCCCCGCTTCCGTTCATACGCCTCGATCAGCTCTTTGACCGCGGCAGTGACCGGCTTGACGCCGGAAATGACGCTGTTCTCGAGCATTGGGAGCTTTTCTTTCACGATCGGGTCGGTGAAAAAGCGCGTTTCGATATATTCTTTGATCATGGCGTGCATCCAGTCTTTTTGCTGCTGGCGGCGGCGGTCGAAAAAGACGCCGGATCGCTTCGTCATCTCGACGAACGTTTGGATGACGCGCCACATGTCGGCGATCCCTTCGCCCAAAAGCGCCGAGCACGTGTACGCTTTCGTCTTCCAGCCGGGTGTGGCCGGGCGGAGGTAATGGAGAAACTGGTTGTATTCTTTTTGCGCCGCCTTTGCTTTTTCTTTATTGTCGCCATCCGCCTTGTTGATGACGATGGCGTCCACGAGCTCCATGATGCCGCGCTTCATCCCTTGCAGTTCGTCGCCGGCGCCGGTTAAGGCGAGCAGCAAGAAAAAGTCAACCATCCCACGGACGACAAACTCGCTTTGCCCGACGCCGACCGTCTCAACAAGGATGATGTCATAGCCAGCCGCTTCGCACAGCATCATCGTCTCGCGCGTTTTCCGGTGCACGCCGCCAAGCGCCCCGCCGGATGGCGACGGACGGATGAAGGCGCGCGGATTTCGGGCGAGCGTCTCCATCCGCGTTTTGTCGCCGAGGATGCTGCCGCCGGTCAACGAACTTGTCGGATCGACGGCCAAGACGGCGACGCGGTGCCCTTGCTCGCATAAAAACGTGCCGAACGCTTCAATGAACGTGCTTTTCCCCGCTCCCGGAACCCCGGTGACGCCGATGCGGATCGAGCGGCCGACGTGCGGAAGCAGTTCATTGAGCATTTGCTGGGCGAGATCCATATGCCTAGCCGCATTGCTTTCGACAAGCGTAATCGCCTGCGCTAACATCGTGCGGTCGCCGGCGAGCACCCCTTGGACGTACTCTTCAACTGTCCGCTCTTTCCGCCTCACAATCCGCTTTGGCGCCGGCGGGCGCTCGGCTTGCACGTACGACGACGCGCTCTCGCCGTCCGCCCATTCCGGGCGCCTCCCTTGACCTTCTACCGCACCTTCGCCTCCTGCTCGTTCTTGCTGTTTCTCTTCGCCGTTCATTCGCTCACTTCCTCATAGCCAAGCCGAGCGTAAATTTCGTCCAACACAGTTTCCGCCGCTTCCGGAATGACCGTGCCCGGGCCGAAGACGGCAGCGGCGCCGTGTTCATACAAAAACGCGTAATCTTGCGGCGGAATGACGCCGCCGACGATGACTAAAATATCGTCGCGGCCGAGTTTTTCGAGCTCCGCAACAAGCTGCGGCACGAGCGTCTTATGGCCGCCGGCGAGCGAGCTGATGCCAACCGCATGCACGTCGTTTTCGACCGCCTGGCGCGCTGTTTCTTCCGGCGTCTGAAACAGCGGGCCGATATCGACGTCAAACCCTAAATCGGCAAACGCCGTGGCAATGACTTTCGCCCCGCGGTCATGGCCATCTTGCCCCATTTTCGCGACCAGCAGGCGCGGACGCCGCCCTTCCAGCTCCGCAAACTGCGCCACTTTTGCTTTCACCCGTTCAAGCTGCGTTTCATTTTTATACTCCGAGCTGTACACGCCGCTGATCGAACGAATGACCGCGCGATGACGCTTCGCTACTTTTTCAATGGCGTACGAAATTTCCCCGAGCGTCGCCCGGACGCGCGCCGCTTGAACAGCAAGCTCGAGCAAGTTCCCCTCGCCCGTTTCCGCCGCTTTCGTAATCGCGTCAAGCGCCGCTTCGACCTGCTCGTTGTCGCGCGTTGCCTTCAGCTCGTTCAGCCGCTCGATTTGCCGTTTTCGCACGGCGGTGTTGTCCACCTCCAAAATGTCGATCGGTTCGTCTTTTTCCGGACGGTATTTGTTCACGCCGATGATCGTTTCCGCTCCTGAATCGATGCGCGCTTGGCGGCGGGCCGCTGCTTCTTCGATGCGCATTTTCGGGATGCCCGTTTCAATGGCTTTCGCCATCCCGCCAAGACTTTCGATTTCTTCGATATGCGCCCACGCCCGCTTCATCAGTTCGTTCGTCAACGTCTCGACGTAATACGAACCGGCCCACGGGTCGATCGTCCGGCAAATGCCTGTCTCTTCCTGCAAATACAGCTGCGTATTGCGGGCGATGCGCGCCGAGAAATCGGTCGGCAAGGCGATCGCCTCATCCAGCGCGTTCGTATGGAGCGACTGCGTATGCCCCATCGCCGCCGCGTGCGCTTCGATGAGCGTGCGCACGACGTTGTTGAACGGATCTTGCTCGGTCAAGCTCCACCCCGACGTTTGCGAATGCGTCCGTAATGCGAGCGATTTCGGATTTTTCGGGTTGAACGTTTTCATCATTTTCGCCCACATGAGGCGCGCGGCACGCAGTTTCGCCACTTCCATAAAGTAGTTCATGCCGATCGCCCAGAAAAACGACAGCCTCGGGGCGAACGAATCGATGTCAATGCCCGCCTTCAAGCCGGTGCGCACGTACTCAAGCCCGTCCGCGAGCGTATACGCCAGCTCCAAATCAGCCGGCGCCCCGGCTTCTTGCATATGGTAGCCGGAAATGCTGATGCTGTTGAATTTCGGCATGTATTTGCCCGTATAGGCGAAAATGTCGGCGATGATGCGCATTGACATCTCCGGCGGGTAAATGTACGTGTTGCGCACCATATATTCTTTCAAAATATCGTTTTGGATCGTGCCTGACAGTTTGTCTTGCGTCACTCCCTGCTCTTCGGCGGTGACGATGTAAAACGCCATGATCGGGAGCACCGCCCCGTTCATCGTCATCGACACCGACATTTGGTCAAGCGGGATGCCATCAAACAAAATTTTCATATCAAGCACCGAGTCGATGGCCACCCCTGCTTTGCCGACATCGCCGACGACGCGTGGATGGTCAGAGTCATAGCCGCGGTGCGTCGCCAGGTCAAAGGCGACCGACAGCCCTTTTTGCCCCATCGCCAAATTTCGCCGATAAAAGGCGTTGCTCTCCTCGGCGGTCGAAAAGCCGGCGTATTGGCGGATCGTCCACGGCCGCACGACATACATCGTCGGGTACGGCCCGCGCAAGTACGGCGGCAAGCCGGGCATATAATCAAGAAAATCGAGCCCATCGATATCTTTCTTTGTATAAAGCGGCTTCACCGCAATGTGCTCATTCGTCTGAAACAACAGCTTATCGATCGACGCTTTCACACGCCGCTCGACCGCGTCTTTCCACTGTTTCTCCTCCACATCGGCCGCTGCCGCGGAAAGCGTCATCTTTGTAAAATCAACGTCCTTCGCCATCCAACGCCACCCCTCTTTCCGTGAGAAACGCCACGATCACATCGTACGCGTTCAAACCGAGATGAATTGCCCCATCCACGCCCGCAGCCGCGTACGTGTTCTCGAGCTCTTCCGGCGGTTTTCCGGCGACATACAGCTTCGCGTTCGGCTTGGCTTGCTTGAACCCCTCAGCCAACGCCGGAACGAACCCCGGGTAGTCGTCATCCGCGCCGCACACGATATAATGCGTCCCGTTCGTGTTCCGCACCCATTCGACCGCTTCCTCAACCGAGGCGAAGCCGTCGCTTCGCTCAGCCGCCACCCCACCGGCCGCAAACAGCCCGGCGATGAAATCGGCGCGCGCCTGATGGCGGACAAGCGGCCCGACATTAATCAAGTGAACGGAAAGCCGGCTTCCCGTGCGTTCCGCATGCTCCTCGGCTGCTTTCCGCAGCGTTTCAAACGGCTCGGCCAAGCGCCATGCCCGAATCGGCGTGATGGCAACAGCCGCGTTCCCATCGACCAACGCCGCTGCGATCTCCCGAGCGGTTGCTCGACGGCGAGCCGCACGAATCGCCACTTCCACCCACTTCCCGCCGACAAGCGCGCTGCGAATCTCAGCCACCCGCTTTTCATCCAGCGGCGGCACCTCGTTCGCTGCGGCTTGCTTCGGCTTTTCGATCGACGTTTCCTCCAAATTGGCGTACACGTTCGTACCGACGATTTTTTCTTTCCGCGTCTTGACACGATCCAGCCGCCGCTTGGCGACCGCTTCCACTTCCGCCTGCACGAAGCCGTCTTCGAGCGCCTTCGCCATGCCGCCTTTTTCCTCCACCTGCTGGAACAGCTTCCACGCTTCTTCGGCGAGCTTGGCCGTCAATGTCTCCACATAATACGAGCCGCCCGCCGGATCGATGACATGGGCGAGATGCGCCTCTTCAAGCAAAATAAGCTGTGTGTTGCGGGCGATGCGCCGCGAAAACGCATCAGCGAGTCCGATTGCTTCGTCAAACGGCGACACGTGCACGCCATCGGCGCCGCCGACAACGGCCGCAAACGCTTCTGCTCCCGCGCGAAGCATGTTCGCATACGGGTCGTACACCGTTTTTGTAAAGCGCGATGTGCGCACATGCAGCTCGATCCGCCTGGCCGATTCACTGCCGCCAAACGCTCCAATCACGTGCGCAAACAACCGCCGCGCCGCCCGCAGTTTCGCGATTTCCATAAAGAAATCAGCCCCAACCGCAAACGACGCTTGCATCCGCGTCGCGATGTCATCCACCGTCAAGCCCCGATCCAGCCCCGCGCGGATGTACTCGACCGCCGCCGCCAGGGCAAACGCCAGCTCCTGCACGGCGTTCGCCCCGCCGTTATGGTATGGCTCGCCGCGCACGAAAATCGTGCGAACGAAAGGCATCTGTTCCTTCGCCCACTTCGTTGCTTCCGCCATTTCATCATACAGCCGCTCAAGCGAACACGGGAGCGTCCCCTGTTCCGCCCACGCTCCGAGCGGATCCATGCCGATCGCGCCGCACACCATTGAGAGTGATATTCCTTGTTCTTGCAGATACGCAGCCAGCAACGCTAAAAACGGAAGCGACTGCGCCCCCGCGTCCACACGGAGCGAATAGCGATCGAGCGGCACACCAGCAAACATCACCGCAACATCCTCAACCGACTCGACGACAAACGGCAGCCGCCCGAGAGCGAAATGGATTTCCGTCTGCCCCCGCGCTAAGTCATGCTTCACCGCCTCGTTCCAGTCGGACGGGCTTGCCGCCGAAATCTCTTGGCTCACCTTCCACGGCTCGCCCCGATACCCTTCCGGCCGCGCCCCGCGCACGTACTGGCCAAAGCCCGGATACTGCTCCAGCGGGCCGAGCTCCTCTACATCGCGGCGCGTATAAAGCGGTTTCACCGCTATGTTTTCGTATGTCATCGTCACAAGCCGCTCGAGCGGCTTGCCTTTCAGCGACTTTTCCGCTTCCCTCTCCCACTCCTCCATCGGCGGAGCCGGAAACGCCGCTTCCTTCATCTTCGCGACATCGCTCATTTCCCCATCCCCTTTCGCGTCTTTCTGCCAAAAAGAAACCGCTTTCGTTTTTCCGCCTGAAAACGAGCCACACCCGATGGCGCCTCACGCCAAACGAATGAAGCAACGCTTTGGTGGGAAAAAACGGGTTCTATGTTTATTGTAGTACATCGGCCGCGTTTGGGCAATGAACAAAACACCTTGTTCTTGGCTGTTGGCAAAGTGGAGTGGACTTCGCACAAAATCGCGAAGGTCGCGCTTTTGTTTCCGACAACATGATTCAACGGAAGAGTCGTTCCCTGAACGTTCCCCATCAACCGCCGATGCCGCGTTCGTTGCGTTGAGCCGTCAAATGAATGCGACATCGGCTGGCGAAACGTGGATAACATCACTGCTTAGCGAACATCTCAACGGCCATTCGTTCATTGGAAAATGTTTCGCAAGTCGATGAAGAAATCCTCCCATACATGAACGGAAACGGCGTCATCCCCGTTGTACACTCCGCGAAGTTCGAACTTCCCTGTTTTCTCACGCAAATACACTTCCACGACTTGATTCGCCGGGTCAACGATCCAATATTCCTTCACTTCGGCCCGCTCGTACGCGATCCGTTTGTCCATCCGGTCGATTTTGGCCGTGGCGGGAGACAAGATCTCGACGACCAAATCCGGAGCCCCGACAATGCGGTTTTTTTGAATTTTGTTTTTGTCGCAGATGACGACAAGATCGGGGCATACCCGGTTTCGGACGTTTTCATCCATCCATCCCTTTCGATGATCTTCGATAAAGATACACATCGATCGGGGCGGCCAACACGCGACAACTCTTCCCTCTGAGATACATCCCAAATTCGATCGAAAGCTGGAGCGAAATCCATTGATGTTCCGGTGTTGGCGACGGCGCCCTGCTAATGATGTTCCCGTCCAAGACCTCACACCGTTTTCCTTCCGGCCATGTCGCATACTCTTTGTAGGTCATCGGGGCCTGTTCCTTTTCTGGTGGATCCATTTCTTCCACCTGCCTCCTAATTTTATATTGATGATACACCATCCATTCCTGTGTCTTGAACGATGTTTATTCCTCTTCCCGAACGAGCGGCAGGCGGACGGATACCGTCGTTCCGCAGCCGAGGTCGCTGTCGAACTGGATCGCGCCGTCATGAAGAGAGACGATTTTTTTGACGATGGCAAGCCCCAAGCCGGTGCCGCCTTCTTTGCGGGTGCGGGCGCGGTCGACGCGGAAAAAGCGCTGGCCGAGAAGCGGAAGCTGGTCTTTCGGGATGCCTTTTCCCGTATCTCGGATCACGAGTTCGCCTTCTGCTTCGGACAGACGGGAAAGCCGCACCGTCACCGCTCCGCCTTCCGGGGTGTAACGGATGGCGTTGTCAAGCAAGTTGCGCACGACTTGTTCAAGCCGATCGGCGTCACCGTCAACGATGAAGTCGTAGTCGAGATCGCACGTGAGCCTCAGCCGTTTTTGTATGATGATTGGGCGATACGCGTCCATGACGTCCTCGATCACTTGGGCGAACGCCACCGGCGCGCGCTCGAGCGGCACGCTTTGCCCTTCGAGGCGCGCCAAATCCAACAAATCGCGGACAAGCCTCTCCATCCGTTCCGTTTCGCGGTGGATGAGGCGAAGGTACGCCTTTTCTTCTTCCCTCGTTTTCGCAAGGCCAGCTAGGAGCGCTTCGCTGTACCCTTTCATATAGCTGAGCGGTGTGCGCAATTCATGCGAGACGTTCGCTAAAAACTCGCGTTTCCGCTCGTCTTCTTTGGCGATGGCATCCGCCATTTGGTTGAACGCCCTCGCCAGGCGGCCGATTTCATCATCGGTCCGCACTGGGATGGCCGCTTCGTAGCTGCCTTCCGCCATGCGCTCTGCCGTTTTCTCCATCGCTTGCAGCGGCTCGATCATTTGCCGCACCATCCGTCGCCCGACAGCCAAAAGCGCGGCGGCGAATGCGGCGGCCAACGGCCAAAACGTGGCCGCCGCCCGTTTCGTCGCTTCTTGGACATCGGCCAACGGCAAATATAAGTAAATCGCTCCTTCAAGCCGCTTGCCGTCCAAAAGCGGAACGATGACCGCCATCACGCGGCGGCCAAACCGCTTTTCGTAGCCGGTTTTGACAACAGGCTTCCCGGCTAGCAGCGTTTCCCGGTCACGGCCGCTCACGAGCGCGTCATAGTCGACCGGAAACGGAAAGCAGGCGCTCAGTTCACGCGGGTTGTCGATCAATAAGATGGTGGCCGTCGATTTTTCGTCATACCATTCGATTTGACGGCGGTATGGCTCATCGATCGCCCCGCCCCGATAGTCGCGGGCGAGGCTCGTCCCTTCCACGATCAACGTTCGTTCGACTTCTTTCATGTACACCGTTCGGTAAAAATAATTCAAAAGGCCAAAGGAAAACGCCAGCGTCGCCACGACCGCGGCGCCAATTGACAGCCATAGTTTTTGCCCTAACCGAAGCCGTTTCATGTTCATCCCTCAAACTTGTAGCCGATGCCCCAGACGGTTTGGATGTGGCGGCCGGCGTCTTTCAGCTTCATACGCAGCGTTTTCACATGCGTATCGACCGTGCGGGCGTTTCCTGTATAATCATATCCCCACACTTTGACGAGCAAATCGTCGCGGCTGAACACCTGGCCGCTGTGCTTCGCCAAAAACAGCAACAGCTCAAACTCCTTCAAAGTCAGCTTCACCACCTCACCGCCAACGGTCACGGTTCGTCCTTTTTCGTCAATGGCAAGGTCGCCAAATTGCAGCCGTCCGTCATTCTCGCGGCCGCGCTGCACCCGGCGCAACACCGCCTCGAGGCGGGCGATGAGCTCTCCCGGGCTGAACGGCTTGACGATGTAATCGTCGCCGCCCAATTTCAATCCTTTCACTTTATCCCACTCTTCGCCAAGCGCAGTCAAAAACAACACTGGCACGTCCGACTGCTCGCGAATGCGGGCGCAGACGGCGAAGCCATCCTGCTTTGGCATCATGACGTCCAACAGCACGGCATCCACCGGATGTTGCGAAAGCAGCGCCAGCGCCTCATCCCCGTCTTCCGCTTCCAAGCAGCGAAAGCCGGCGTTTTCCAAATACATGCTGATCAACAGGCGCATTTCTTCTTCATCATCGACGATTAAAACGGTCCGTTCGCTCATGTTCGTCCCTCCCGAATGAGCAGCTGCAGCGGACCGTCTCCCGTCTTCCAGCGGGCGAGCGGCCGCAACGTCACTTCGTCGACCACGATGATTTCATCGCTGTCATAACTCGCAATATACAAACGGCCTCCTGCCGCTTCCATGGCAAACGGATTGGCGCCGACAGAGACGGAGCCGAGCCGCTTCCCGCTTGGCAAAACCTGATAAACCGTGTTCGAGCCGTGGCTTAGCACAAACACGCCGCGGTCTGTTTCAACAAAATCCACCGGCATGACCGGAGCGGCGATCGTCCGGAGCAAGCGGCCGTCTTGCAGCGAGTAGACATGAATGTTCGTTTCCACACGGCTTCCGCTGCCGTGCCCGCCGACCCACAGCTCCCCTTGTCGCTCGCGCACCACTCCGCCCAAGGCGAACTTCGGCACGGCGAACGAACGGATGACGCAGCGGCGGTCCACATCGATGATCCACGCCCGTTCGTCTTGAAAATCGATCACATACAACCTCGTTCCAGCGCGATTGACCAGCAGCGTCATCGGGGAGCGTCCGACCGAAAGACGATCGATCTTGTTCCCATCCCGGTCGACGACAAGCACCGCGTGATGAGTGCTGTCGCCGAAAAACCACATGCGGCCATCCGGAGATGGAGCAGCGCTCACAATGCCGCTTCCTATTTTCCATTCGCCAAGCAGCTTCCCGGTCGCGAGGTCGTACCGATAGATGCGGTCGAGGTCCCGCCCGTACAAAAAAAGCGTCCGGCCGTCTGGGCTCAACACCCCGCCTTGAAACGGCTGATCAATGTTCCAGCGGGCGATTTTGCCGCCATTTTTCGCGTTCAAAAAGGTGACCGTTTCCGCTTTGACATCGAGACTGATGACGACCGACAGCGAATCAGCGATCGGAGGAAACGATGTCTTCGCGCAGCCGCTTAGCATAAAGAGCAAACACCACAGCATCCATACGCTCGCTCGTTTCATCTCGAGTTTCTCCTTCACCTATTCGTTTCTGCCCCCATTATACATCACATTTGTGAGAGAAGTTTGAAATCGCGCCATGCAAAAACCCCCACCGCCAACCGATGGCGATGGGGGAATCGTTAATCAATCGACGCATGCTTTGACACTATATAGATGCAACGAAAGAGTTTAACATATCCTTGATGAAAAAGTCGCTTGCTTATTTTTTGACTATCGGAGGCAAGCCACAAGCTTGCCTTCGCCACGCCTTAGCGTGACGGAAGACCGAACAACTACCCGGAAGCGGCGTTGTTCGGTCGCCCGACAGTCGATCAAATCGCTCTGTAAAAGCTGCAAACCTCACACTTCGCACCCTTCCGACGAAAATCGGGAGGATTTTTTCGTTCCGATGTCGAATGAATCCTTGACACACAAGGAAAGTGAAGGAGTTTTTCTCTCATGGATGTTCAAGTCGAAGCGGTCTATCGCAATTCTGATTTGAATATAATAAGTTGCTCTATTCAAGAAACTGGGCCTGCCCCAATGGATTGACCATCTCATTCCCATCGATTCGCAGTGCCAGACTCGAGTCAGCAATGCCGTTCAGGCCATCCTCTACCATGTGTTTGACGGCCGGCAAGCCCTCGTTCACTTGGAACATTGGGCTCAGGAGGTCGATTGTGAGACACTCATCCGTTCCGGGCTCCATCCTTCCTGGTTGAATGACGATGCCTTGGCTCGTCATCTCGATCGTCTGTATGAGGCCGGCATTCGCAAGGGCATCAGCGCTTGCTTGATTCAGATTTATCGCAAAGAAAGCCTTTCCCTCCGAGCCTTCCACGCCGATACGACGGCAGCCTGTCCGGTAAAACGTGGAATCCCGAGGTACTGTCGCGGGTCCATGAACAGCTGAAGCAAGCCAAGATCGAAGACGAATGGATTTATGTGGCCGATTCCGCCGCGATGACGAAAGACACTCTGGCGCAAACCAAAGCAGCCCATGCCTTTTTGATCACGAGAGGCCCTTCGTCGCTTCGGATCGTGAAACAGGCATTAGCGGAGGCCGATTCGCCTCACATCCTGTGGAGCGACCCCTTTACGCTGGCGGAGAGAAACGGCGCCACGTACCGGGTATGGGAAACATCCTCCACCTATGAAGGCCATCCGGTTCGACTGATCGTCGTCGAATCGAGCGCGCTCGACCAGCGAAAAGGAAAGACGCTCGAAAAAGAACGAACCAAAGAAGCGGAGCTTCTTCACGAGGAACAAGCCCGTTGGGAGCGTCATCCATTCTCCTGCCGTGAAGATGCCGAACAAGCCTTGGCGTCCCTCAAGGCGTCCCTTCGCCCCCGGTTTCATCGGGTTGAGGCCGCGGTCGAAGAGATCGTACGCCCGAAAAAACGGCGCGGACGGCCGAAAAAAGGGGTGGAACCCGAGACGGAGACGCGGTATCTTTTGGGCCTTGACGTCGAATTCGACCAAGATGCGTGGGAACAGGTGAAACGGAAAGCGTCCCGGTTTGTCCTCGTCACGACCGTTCCGAAGGAATGGAAGGGTCAACCCATGGATGCCCAAGAGATCTTGAAGCTATATAAAGGGCAGATCTCGGTGGAAATGAACTTCGCTTTTTTGAAAGATCCGTTTTTCACGGATGAGATTTACGTCAAAAAACCAGAACGGGTCGCAGTATTAGACTATTTGTTTCTGTTGGCCTTGGCCATTTACCGCGTTTTTCAGCGCCGAGTCCGTCCGTTCATTACTCCAGAACACCCGTTGAAGGGTCCTGGAGGCCGCAAGCTGACCCGGCCGACGGGACAGGCGATTGTTCAGCTGTTTCAATATGTGAACGTCGTCCTGTTCAAGCTGCCAGATGGGCGCATCCAACGCTCACTGGATCGCTCCCTCACCCCTGATCAGCGAAGGATTCTGCAGGGATTGGGCATGGATGAGAGCATCTACGTGTAACGTGATACGGAACGACCATAGATGGTAAAAAAAGGATTGCCATCACTCGTCGTGTTGGTCGGAAAGTTATTCTAAAAAACTAAATAAAAAATTCTTTCTTTCAACCCTGTTAGGGTGCGAAATGTGAGTATTAATGTGTTCCTAAAAACCCGTACATATATAGAAAAACAAAGAGAAAGGTTAATACGGCTCCTATCATTGTTTGATTAAGTGTGTTTTCATTACTGTTCAAATTTTTTAAAAAGCTTGCTAAATTCAAAAACCACAAAACACCTATTATCGGTAAAATAAGTAAGTATATATATTCCATTCAAAAAACTCCTTTTACTGTAAAGTTTGAACCACTCCCACTTAGCTAACGCTTAAAGTGGAGGATTTCTGGGTAATCCTCCCTATATACATGTAACATGAAGAGTTAGCTTCTCAGTCATCCTCCACACCCTAAGCGCTGCAGCACTTCCTCCGGACGTTCGTGGATGCAGTGGACAAACGGAGCGATGCTTGCATGATATCGTTGCGATCCTTGCGACATATATGGGCGATCGCCGCACCTTTCAGCCATTTCCATAAGCGTTCAATCGGGTTCAGCTGTGGAAAATATGGAGGAAGGGGAAATAACGGGAAAATACGGCCCTTCTTCCCGCCAAAACGCCTTGACCATTTTGGCATGGTGAATGCAGGCGTGTTCCAACACCAAGACCATGAGACGGTCCGGATCGCGCTCTTTGAGCATTCTCAAGAAATCCAAGAACGCCGCGGCATGGGTAGCGGTCGTTTGATGAAGCACCGTTTCGCCATCGTGGAGGTTGACCGCGCCAAACAGAGATGCGTGGGCATGACATAAGAGAGGCTTGAAATCATTAATAACTTAGTGTTAAAGCGTAAGAAGCAGTATCTACCGACTTAGATGGAGTTATTGATAATCCTGCTGGAAATACTGATACACTAGGTTCGCCAATATATAATTGGTGTCCATATTCAATTTTAATGTTAATTGTACCATTATTTTTTGTTGGTACATAAACATATTGTCCCATATATCCTTTGTGTAAAGTAAATTCTGTAGAGCTTCTTAAGTCAAATTCACCAGCAACTCCAGCATTTGGTTCCCAATCACTAGGTGAGTAATCAATTGCATAATCTATCCAGTTTCCATTACCTTGTGGATTTTGACTATATCTATGTTGATGTTGTGTTACTTTTCCATTACTAGTTGGAAGAAAAAATCCTGCACTTGAAGGAAAACCGAAAGTCATTTTATCTACAAGTTCGTAAAAAGGAGATTTTAGCCATTGGAAATTACCATAAATATAAAATTTATCGTAATTTGTTCGATCAGAGGTTACTTTATAAACTGTACCCCATAATTTCATCGTTGAGGACGAAATTGTACCCATCGTTGTAAAATCACCAGAATTATTTACTCCATTTTCGAACGAAAATATTTCAGTTTTGAATCTTGGATGACAGCTTTATCTTTAATGAGTTGCTTTGCAACTTCTAAAGGCAACATATCTATTTCTTCTTCAGTATGTCCTGTTACATCTTTTAAATATTTTCTTTCTTGCTTTGT
Organism: Geobacillus sp. 46C-IIa; assembly: GCF_014679505.1. Lineage (GTDB taxonomy): Bacteria > Bacillota > Bacilli > Bacillales > Anoxybacillaceae > Geobacillus. Next base: position 978,660 of record NZ_CP061474.1, on the reverse strand, counting down.
TAATTTTTCACTTTTTGAGGTATTATCCACTTCTTTTGCAGAGCTGAAATCATTGAAGAAAAATAATGAAAAAAGGAGCACTAAACTAAATAAATGAAATTTTAATTTTTTCAAATTAATTCCCTCTTTTTAAATAGCTTTGAATTTTATTATAAAATTTATAGTATTTATTGTAAATAAAAATATTTATTGTAAATAAAAAAATTAAAAGGATTTTCATTTCAAATTACACTTGACAAAGAAAGAGGATTGTGATAAGTAAAACCAAAATAGTATTTCTTCCTTTTTATTCCACGCTTCTCTTTGGGCAACATTGCTGTCATGTTTGCCTTTAAAAGTCAAGTACATCTTTTGGTGAAGAACTTTTTTGTTTGGTTGTCAATTTATGTTAGTGAATTTGCTCATCTACAGTAGGTATTTTGTTTGCTTATCCACTGTAAAATATAGGTAAAGGACTCGCACGTCATGTGCTTGGAATCGCCTTGGGCCAGCGCGGCTTTTAGGTCTGCAACAACAAAAGGCTTCCGGTGATCAAAAAGGCGTTGGCGGCTTTCGTCTGCGCCCTGGTGTCTTTCGTCATGGCGGCGGAATCTGCCACGTCAATCCATTCGTCTTCGATCTTGGCTTGCTTCAGCTGCTCATGGACACGAGAGCGCTTTGGTGCTTGCGATCAACTTAACCGCATCGCTGGTTCGGGTTTGGCATTGGGGATCCACAGAAACCATCCGGTCAGAAACAAGTTTGAAATCGCGCCATGCAAAAACCCCACCGCCAACCGATGGCGATGGGGGAACCGTTAATAAATCGGCGTGTTGTCTTTGTTCATGTTTTCCAAAATCGCTTTGACGCGGGCGAGGAAGCGGCCGCAAATGAGGCCGTCCAAGACGCGGTGGTCAAGCGACAAGCATAAGTTGACCATGTCGCGGATGGCGATCATGCCGTTTTTGACGACCGGGCGTTTGACGATTGTTTCGACTTGCAAAATGGCGGCTTGCGGATAGTTGATAATGCCCATCGACTGCACCGAGCCGAACGCGCCGGTGTTGTTGACGGTGAACGTGCCGCCTTGCATGTCTTCCGGTCGCAGTTTGCCGGCGCGCGTTTTCGCCGCCAGTTCGGCGATTTCGCGGGCGATGCCTTTGATCGTTTTCTCATCGGCGTGCTTGATGACCGGAACAAACAAGGCATCGTCCGTCGCAACGGCGATCGAGATGTTGATGTCTTTGCGCTGAATGATCTTATCACCCGCCCACGTCGAGTTCAGCTGCGGGAATTCTTTCAGCGCTTGGGCGACCGCCTTGACGAAGAAGGCGAAATACGTCAAATTGAAGCCCTCACGCCGCTTGAACTCGTCTTTGATGGCATCCCGGTAGGCGACAAGATCGGTGACGTCGACTTCGACCATCGTCCACGCGTGCGGCGCTTCGTGTTTGCTGCGGAGCATGTTGGCGGCGATCGCCTTGCGCACCGGGGTGACCGGAATTTCGATGTCGCCCGCTCCCGCTTCTACGTTCGGCGCCGCTGGCTTCGTCGGCGCTGTCACCGCGGCGGTTGGCTCGACAGACGGTTGAGCCGCTGCGGCGGCCGGGGCCGTCTGTTCCACTCTCGGTTCGGCTTTTGGCGCGGCTTGTTCCGCCGCTCTGGCCGCTTCCGCTTTCGGAATTTGGCCGGACTCGATGAGCTTCAGCAAATCTTTGCGCGTCACCCGCCCGCCAAGGCCGGTGCCTTGGACTTGTTCAAGGTCAATGCCGTGTTCCTGAGCCAAGCGGAGCACGGCGGGGGAGTAACGGCCGCTGTTGGCCCGCCCGGCCTTTTTCGGCGCCGCTGGCTTGGCGCTGTCTTCCGCTTTCGGCGCTTCCTCCGCCGGTTTCGCTTCCGGACTTGGTGCAGCGCCTTCGACTTCGATCGTGCAAATCGGCGCGCCGACCGGGAGCGTTTCTCCTTCTTTGGCGATCAGTTCGCGAATGACGCCGGCAAACGACGACGGAATTTCCGCGCTCACTTTATCGGTGATCACTTCGGCGACCGGATCGTATTTGTTCACTTTGTCGCCCGGGGAAACGAGCCATTTGCTGATCGTGCCTTCGGTGACGCTTTCCCCGAGCTGAGGCATCGTCAATTGTTCGATGGCCACATCGATACCCTCCTATCTCTGTTGCAATATCTTCGCCGTGACGTCCCCCACCACGTACGCTTGGAAGCGGGGGGGGTTTCGAAGAACCCCTTCATGGGATTCCTCCCCAATCGCCATTCCCACTTTTCCATTGCTTCTAAGCGGGAGACGTCTTTTATTCATACATTAAAACGCCGCTAGTTCGCGCATCGCTTTTTCCACTTTTTCCGGGTTGACCATAAAGAATTTTTCCATCGTCGGCGCATACGGCATAGCCGGAACGTCCGGACCGGCGAGGCGCATAATCGGCGCATCGAGGTCAAACAGGCAATGTTCCGCAATAATGGCAGCCACCTCGCTCATGACGCTTCCTTCTTTATTGTCTTCGGTAATGAGCAACACTTTTCCGGTTTTGCTCGCCGCTTCGATGATCGCTTCTTTATCAAGCGGGTAGACGGTGCGCAAATCGAGCAGATGGACGGAAATGCCGTCTTGGGCGACGCGTTCGGCCGCCTGCAAGGCGAAATGGACGCACAGCCCGTACGTGATGACGGTGATGTCATCGCCTTCGCGTTTAACGTCCGCTTTGCCGATCGGCAGCACGTAGTCCTCCTCCGGCACTTCCCCTTTAATGAGGCGATAGGCGCGCTTATGCTCGAAAAAGAGCACCGGATCTTCGTCGCGAATGGCTGCTTTGAGCAGCCCTTTCACATCGTACGGCGTTGACGGCATGACGATTTTCAGCCCCGGCTGGTTGGCAAACACCGCCTCGACTGACTGTGAATGGTACAAAGCGCCATGCACCCCGCCGCCGTACGGGGCGCGGATGACGATCGGGCAGTTCCAGTCGTTGTTCGAGCGGTAGCGGATGCGCGCCGCTTCAGAAATAATTTGGTTGACCGCCGGCATGATGAAATCGGCAAACTGAATTTCAGCAATCGGGCGCAAGCCGTACATCGCCGCGCCGATGCCGACGCCGACGATCGCCGATTCGGCGAGCGGCGTGTCGATGACGCGTTCTTCGCCAAACTGCTCGTACAATCCTTGCGTCGCTTTAAACACTCCGCCTTTTTTGCCGACGTCTTCTCCCAACACAAACACGCGCGAGTCGCGTTCCATCTCTTCGCGAATCGCCATCGTAACCGCATCAATATACGAAATGACAGGCATTGTCGATTCCCCCTTACTCCTCAGCATACACGTAGCGAAGCGCATGCTCCGGTTCGGCATACGGCGCTTTTTCTGCATAGTCGGTGGCATCGTTCACTTCTTTCATGACGCGCGCCTGAATGGCTTCATCTAACGCGTCCGTCAAGACACCGACCTCTTTCAAATAATGAGCAAATGAGACGATCGGGTCTTTCGCGCGCGCCTCGGCCAGTTCTTCTTCCGTCCGGTAGACGCGGTGATCGTCATCGGACGAGTGCGACGTCAAGCGGTACGTCACCGCCTCGATCAACGTCGGTCCTTCGCCGCGGCGGGCGCGGTCAGCCGCTTCCTTGACGACGCGGTACACTTCGAGCGGATCGGTGCCGTCAACCGTATAGCCCGGCATGCCGTAGCCGATGGCGCGGTCCGATACTTTTTCGCATGCCAATTGTTTTGAAATCGGCACGGAAATGGCGTACTTGTTGTTTTCGCACATAAAGATGACCGGGAGTTTATGAACGCCGGCAAAGTTCGCTCCTTCGTGGAAATCGCCTTGGTTCGACGACCCTTCACCGAACGTGACGAAGGCGACAAAATCTTTCTTTTCCATTTTCGCCGCCAAGGCAAAGCCGACGGCGTGCGGCACTTGCGTCGTCACAGGCGAAGAACCGGTGACGATCCGGTTTTTCTTTTGCCCGAAATGGCCTGGCATTTGCCGGCCGCCGGAGTTCGGGTCTTCCGCTTTGGCAAACGCGGCAAGCATTAATTCCGTCGGCGTCATGCCGAACGTCAACACAACGCCCATATCGCGGTAGTACGGCAGGACGTAATCTTTCGTCCGGTCAAGAGCGAACGCCGCGCCGACTTGCGCCGCCTCCTGCCCTTGGCACGAGATGACGAACGGAATTTTCCCCGCGCGGTTTAACAGCCACATCCGTTCATCGAGCTTGCGGGCGAGAAGCATCGTTTCGTACATTTGCAACACCATGTCATCGCTTAATCCGAGCGCTTGGTGACGGTTTTGCGCCATCGGAACAACCTCCCTTAATTGAAAATGCATTACAGCTTGTCATGCAAGCTGCTTGTTGCCAATCTTTCACCCTCACGCGGCAAGATTAGAAGTGAATCGCCCGTCCATCGACGGCAAGCGCCGCCTCGGCCAGAGCTTCAGAGAGCGTTGGGTGCGGATGGATCGCATGCGCCACTTCCCACGGAGCGGCGTCGAGCACACGAGCGAGCCCCGCTTCGGAAATCAAGTCAGTCACATGCGGGCCGACCATATGGACGCCAAGCAAGTCGTCTGTGTTCCGGTCGGCAACGAATTTGACAAATCCTTCTGCTTCGCCGAATACAAGCGCCTTGCCGATCGCTTTAAACGGAAACTTGCCGACTTTGATGTCATAGCCTTTCGCTTTCGCTTCTTGCTCGGTTAAGCCGACCGCCGCCGCTTCCGGCCGGGTGTAAATGCAGCGCGGCACCATCGCATAATCGATCGGCGACGGATTATGCCCTGCCAAATGTTCGATGGCGACGATCCCTTCATGGGCGGCGACATGGGCGAGCTGCAAGCCGCCGATGACATCGCCGATCGCGTAAATGTGCGATTCTTTCGTTTGGCCGAACGCGTTCGTTTGAATATACCCCTTCTCCACGACAATATCGGTGTTTTCGAGGCCGATTCCCTCAATGTTCGCCTGCCGTCCGACAGAAACAAGCATCTTGTCAGCCGTGAATGTTTTTCGCTCACCGTTATGTTCCGCCTGAATGGCCACGCCGTTTCCCTTTTCCAATGTTTCTGGCAGCACCCGCGCTCCGGTGACGATGTTGACGCCGCGGCGGCGAAGCAGTTTTTCCATTTCTTTTGACACATCTTCATCTTCGGTCGGCAAAATGCGGTCAGCATATTCAAGCACGGTGACATCCACGCCGAAATCGTTCAGCATCGACGCCCATTCCATGCCGATCACGCCGCCGCCAACGATCAAAATGGACGATGGGAGCACCTCCATTTGCAGCGCCTCGTCGGATGTCATCACGAATTCGCCGTCCGCCTCCAACCCCGGCAGCGTGCGTGGCCGCGAACCGGTGGCGATGACGACGAATTTCGGAACGAGCATTTCGTTTTCGCTGCCATCGTTCATTTCGACCGACACTGTCCCTGGCAACGGGGAAAAGATCGATGGGCCGAGCAGGCGGCCGATGCCGGCGTACACATCGATTTTCCCCTTTTTCATCAAATGTTGCACCCCTTTGTGGAGCTGCTCCACAATCGCTGCCTTGCGCGCCTGTACTTTGGCAAAATCGAGGCGCACATCATCGGCAATGACGCCAAACGCCTCGCCGTTTTTCGTTTGCGCGTAGACTTCGGCGCTCCGGAGCAGCGCTTTGGACGGAATGCAGCCGGCGTGCAGGCACGTGCCGCCGAGCTTCCCTTTTTCGACGACCGCCGTTTTCAAGCCGAGCTGCGACGCGCGAATGGCCGCCACATAGCCGCCTGTGCCGCCGCCAAGAATGACGACATCGTATTCATTTGCCATCTTGCCTTCCCCTTTCTGTCTGTTGCCGCATCAACGCCGGACTGAAACCGGCGCAGCCGCTTCACCTAGATATGTTTTTTCCTCTTCCTCGCCGCGCAAGACGCGAAGCGCGCCTTCCGCCAACGCCTGCAGTTCATTTTCGCCCGGATGGACGATGACATCGGCAATCCATTGGACGCGGCGGGTGATCTGTTCGACGAACGATTTACCGTACGCCAGGCCGCCGGTTAAAATGATGGCGTCGACTTTGCCGGAAAGCACGGCGCTTGCCGCGCCGATTTCTTTCGCCACTTGGTATGCCATCGCCTCATATACGAGTTTCGCCTGTTCGTTCCCGGCTTCAATCATTTTTTCCACTTTCACCGCATCGTTCGTGCCAAGATGCCCGACAAGACCGCCGCGGCCGACAAGCATGTTCATGATCTCATCACGGTAGTATTCACCTGAAAAACATAAAGCGACCAAATCGCCGGCCGGCACCGTTCCAGCGCGCTCCGGGCTGAACGGGCCTTCGCCGTCAAGGCCGTTATTGACATCGACGACCCGCCCCCGCTTGTGGGCGCCGACGGTAATGCCGCCGCCCATATGGGCGACGATGAAATTCAACTCGTCATACCGCTTGCCAAGCTGCCGAGCGACGCGGCGCGCGACCGCTTTTTGGTTCAACGCATGGAAAATGCTGCGCCGCTCGATCAGCGGAAACCCGCTAATCCGGGCGATCGGCTCAAGCTCATCGACGACGACCGGGTCGACGATAAACGCCGGAATGTTGAGCGCTGAGGCGATTTCGTGCGCCAAAATGCCGCCGAGGTTGGAGGCGTGCTGGCCGGAGTAGCCGCGGCGCAAGTCTTCAAGCATCGCCTCATTGACGCGGTACGTTCCGCCTTCGATCGGGCGGAGAAGCCCCCCGCGGCCGCAGACGGCGCTTAGCTTCGATAAGTTGATTCCTTCCTCATCTAAAGCGGCTAAAATCGTCTGTTTGCGAAATTCATATTGGTCGATAATCGTCGCGTATTGCCGCAGCACATCCGCATCATGGCGGATCGTTTTTTCCAACAGTGGCCGTTCATTTTCAAACACGCCAATTTTCGTCGAGGTCGAACCTGGATTGATCGTTAAAATACGGAACTTCTGCTCTTGCATCGTTGTCGTCCCTCCGTGTGCCGCCAGCGGGGCGGAGGACCGCCCCTGGCCGCCGTTAACGGCCGCGGCGGCGGCTTAAAATATGATGACCGTTTTGCAAAAATTGGCTGCGCGCCTTGCGCATCGTTTCGATCCGCTCTTCCGCCATCCGATCGGCCGCGACGTACGTCGGAATGTTATCGCGCTTGGCGATCGCAAACACTTTTTCAATGTTATCGTAAATTTGCTCGACTTTTTTCATCGCCCGTTCACGGTTGTAGCCGTACAATTCATCAGCGACATTGATGACGCCGCCGGCGTTGATCACATAGTCCGGAGCATACACGATGCCCATTTCATGAATGATATCGCCATGCCGCGCCTCGCGCAGCTGGTTGTTCGCCGAGCCGGCGATCACTTTCGCTTTCAGCTGCCGAATCGTCTGGTCATTGATGATGCCGCCGAGCGCACATGGGGCAAAAATGTCGCACTCGACGCCGTAAATGTCGTTCGGGTCGACCGCTTTCGCGCCAAATTCCTCGACCGCGCGGGCCACCGCTTCCTTGTTAATGTCGGTGACGATAAGCTTCGCTCCTTCTTCATGCAAATGGCGGCATAAATGGTAAGCGACATTGCCGACGCCTTGGACGGCGATGACTTTTCCTTCGAGCGAGTCGCTGCCGAACGCTTCTTTCGCCGCCGCCTTCATTCCACGGTAGACGCCGTAGGCTGTCATCGGCGACGGGTTGCCGGACGAGCCGAACTCCGGGGAAATGCCGGTCACATAGTCGGTCTCTTGGTAAATGATATCCATATCAGCAACCGTCGTCCCGACGTCCTCGGCCGTGATATAGCGGCCGTTTAATCCTTGGATGAAGCGACCGAACGCGCGGAACATCGCCTCGTTTTTATCTTTGCGCGGGTCGCCGATGATGACCGTTTTGCCGCCGCCTAAGTTGAGGCCAGCCGCCGCGTTTTTGTACGTCATGCCGCGGGCGAGGCGCAACGCGTCTTCGAGCGCTTCTTCTTCCGAATTGTACATCCACATGCGCGTGCCGCCCAACGCCGGGCCGAGCGTTGTATCATGAATGGCGATGATCGCCTTTAAGCCCGATTCTTTGTCTTGACAAAACAACACTTGTTCGTAATCATACGTTTCCATATATTTAAACAGTTCCATCTTCGATGGCCTCCTTCTTTTCATTTCGCTGCCGAACAGATCGCAAGGGCGAGCGAATACAATTTGCTTTCCGCCGAGTCGGCGCGCGATGTTAAAACGATTGGCGCCTTCGCTCCGGCGATGACCGCGCCAACGCGGGCGTTCGCAAAATAGACGAGCGATTTGTACAACATATTGCCGGATTCAATGTCGGGAACGAGCAAAATATCAGCGCAGCCGGCGACTTCACTCTCAATCCGCTTATGCTTCGCCGCCGTCATGGACACGGCATTGTCTAATGCGAGCGGTCCATCAAGCAGGCAGCCGCTGATTTGGCCCCTCTTTTGCATTATGGCGAGCGCGGCGGCATCAAGTGTTGCCGGCATGGCCGGATTGACTGTTTCCACTGCCGCCAAGGCCGCCACTTTCGGCCGCTCAATGCCGATCGACCGCGCCACGCCGACGGCGTTATTCACAATTTGCACTTTTTGTTCCAAATCGGGCGCGATGTTCATGGCCGCATCCGTCACGATGATGGGCCGATCCGCCCCCGGCACGTCAAAGACGGCGACATGGGAAAGAACTCTCCCCGTGCGCAGACCATACTCTTTATTGAGCACCGCCTTTAAGAGCGCCGCTGTCGGCACATGTCCTTTCATCAGCGCATCGGCTTCATTCAAATGGACGGCGCGCACGGCGAGCTCCGCTGCCTGCCCGACCGAGTTCGCATGAACGATCTCAACATCGGAAAAGCGCGTGCAGCCATTTTCTTTCAGCAATCGGCCGACCCGCTCGCGATCCCCGTACAGCACGAACCGTCCGAGGCGATGTTTGAGTGCCATCGCCACCGCCTCAATGACTTCTTCGTCTTCCGCCGCCGCCACTGCCACCGTCCGGCCCTGGCATTGGCTTGCCTCTTCGATTAACGATTTTAGCTTCATCGTCTGCACCAACCTTTTCTGCAAATCGTGCGGCACTTTTTTATATGCAAAAACTGTGCCAATCATAAAATTATGAAAGCGCTTTAAAACAGCCGTTGGATACGGGCAAGACTGTGCAATCTTTTTCTTTATATGAAAATTACTGCATGCTTTTTTTGTCAAGTCCGTATTTCTCCAATTTATAGTACAAGTTGCGCACTGAAATGCCGAGCGCCCGGGCAGTCGCTGTTTTATTGCCATGATAACGGCGGAGCGCCCGCTCTAACAAATGCGCCTCATACTCCCCGACCATCTCATCAAGCGGGCGGAGCGGCTCCTCCGCTTCAATGCGGAGTGCCGGTGCCGGCGATGGGGTGGCGAGCGGCGGCAAATGCGCAACGTCGATCATTACCTCGTGAAATTTCATGAAAATCATCGCCCGTCCGAGCACGTTTTCAAGTTCGCGGACGTTCCCCGGCCAATCATAAGCGAAAAGCCGCGCCATCGCTTCGTTTGTCACCCCTTCGACGTTGCGCCCGTAATCTTGGTTCAGCTTTTGGATCAAATGCCGGCAAAGGGCCGGAATGTCTTCTTTGCGGGCGCGCAGCGGCGGGATGTAAATGGGCATCCGGTTGAGCCGGTAATATAAGTCTTCGCGAAACGTGCCGTCGGCAATCGCTTTTTCCAAATTGACATTCGTTGCGGCAATGACGCGGACGTTAATCGGGATCGGTTTCGTTCCGCCGACGCGGACGATCTCCCTCTCTTGCAAGACGCGAAGCAGCTTTGCTTGCGTGCTCGCTGACAGTTCGCCAATTTCGTCGAGGAAAATGCTTCCGTTGTTCGCCTCTTCAAACAACCCGCGTTTTCCGCCGCGCCGCGCGCCGGAAAACGCCCCTTCTTCATAGCCGAATAGCTCGCTTTCTAATAATGTTTCCGGGATCGCCGCACAGTTGACGCGGATAAACTTGTTATACTTTCGGTCGCTGGCGTTATGAATGGCGTGGGCAAACAGTTCTTTGCCCGTTCCTGATTCGCCGCGCAGCAAAATCGTCGCCGGCGTTTTCGCCGCTAGTTTCGCTTGCTCAATCGCAACTTTCATCTCTTCTGATTCACCGATAATATCGGCAAACGAATATTTCGCTTCGAGCGTGCGAATAATTTGCCGCGCCCGGTTGAGCTCCGCCGTCAGCCGTTGGATTTCCGACACGTCGTGAATGACGCCGACGCTCCCTTTTAATACACCGTCCACAATGATCGGGGCGACATTGACGATGACGTCGCGGTTTTTCGGGCCGACTTTCATGCGCGCGCCGCGCACCGGGCGGCGTGTTTTCAACACTTGCATATGCATGCTTTCTCCCTCGGCGATGTCGGCGGTCGCCGGCTTGCCGATCACCTCCTCTTTCGTCAGACCGGTGAGACGGGTATACGCCGGGTTGATCAAAATGCCGTTCCCGTTTTCATCCACGACCGAGATCGCTTCTTCTGATGAGTAGATAATTGCTTCAAGCATCATGCGCACTTCTTTTAAGTCCGTGATTTCTTCCGCCAAATCGACAAGTTCGGTGATATCTTTAAATACCGCAAGCGCTCCGAACAACTTGCCGCTCTCGTCGATGATCGGGATGCGGGTGGTGATCAACTTTTTCCCATTCGCCAGCTCCATTTCTTGGTGAAACTCTGTCTGCCTCGTTTTCAGCACGCGCGGCAAGCCGCTCGATGGCAAGACGGCTAAAATATGCTCGCCGATGACTTTGTCCTTGTCCACCTCGAGCAGCTCTGCGGCGCTTTCATTCATATCGGTAATGTAAGCATATTCATCAACGACAATCATGCCATCGTGGGACGAGTGAAAAATGAGCGCGCGCCGAGCCGCCTCGCTTTTCAGTTCCGCGATCAACGCTTCTTTCTCTTCTACAAGCTCGGCCATCATTCTCGCGACCGCACTCGGGACGATGTTCGCCCCTTTGGGCGCCAGCTGGCGGATCTCTTTAAGGACGTCCGCCTTGCCGGTCGTTTCGATAATCAAATCAAGCGGTTTGTCCATCCATGGGCGCCAGTCGTTGGCAGCGGCAATGCCCCATTTTCGCGCCAGCTGCAGACCCGGGGCGTCGTCATCGACATCAATGACCGCCATGACGGCAAACCCCGACGCCTCGTGAAGCAGTTTGAGCAGCAACGTCCCCCGCGCATCGGCGCCGATTATGATCACTTTTTTCATTATGGTTCACCACGCTTTGTTTCATGCCAAATTTTGCAGGCATTTTTATCATACTCGTTTTTTCTTTTCTTGACAAATGGCCGATAACCGCTATGATAGTCGATGAAGCGACTTCTTTTTGGAAAGGAACGCGATCGCGATGGAGCGAATGATTGCGCTGTTCATTTTAGTGGTTCCCGGCTTGGCGGCAGCGCTCGGCATTAAATGGATGCGCGATGCGCTATTTGGCGTGATGGATCCACCGTTTGCCGCCTTATGGCTGCAATTTCTCGCCGGGCTCGTGCTGTTTGTTGCCGGTCTGGCGTTTATCGGCGGATTTTTGTTGCACCGCGACCGGAAACGAAACAAAGTGCAGGCGCGCTTTCAACGCAAACGAAAAACGCCTTAACGGGCATTCGTTAAGGCGTTTTTTCTTTCCATTCCTTTGCCCGGCGGGGATGGTCGGTAAAAATGGCATCAACGCCGTAGGCAAACATCGTTTTCATCACTTCCGTCTTATTGATCGTAAACGGCCGGACAGCCAGCCCGCGACGTTGCGCGTCCGCGACAAATGCAGCTGTCACCGTCCGGTGATACGGATGCACCCCGTCCGCTTTCATCGCCCGCACATAAGTCCACGGGTCGTAGAGCGGCTCCATATAGAGAAGCGCTGTTTCGATCTCCGGAGCAACCGTTCGGCAAAAACGCATGCTGTTGTGGTTGAAGGAAGAAAGAAGCGTGCGCTTCTCGAGCCCGTGGCGGCGCACAAGGGCGATCGTTTTTTGTTCGAGCGTTTCATAGGCGATGAGGCTGTTTTTCAGCTCAATGTTAACGAAAAGCCGCGTCGATCCCAGCCAGGCAAGCACTTCTTCCAAATGGGGAATCGGACAATGGCCGTATCGTCCGTCCCATTTCGCCGCAGCGTTCAGCTTGCGCAGCTCGCGGTACGTCATGCCATGCACCCAGCCGCTCCCATCGGTCGTCCGATCGACTGTCTCGTCATGGATAACGACGATTTCGCCGTCTTTCGTGAGCTGCACGTCCAATTCAATGCCGTCAGCTCCCGCTCTTTCGGCCTCGAGAAACGCTGCCATCGTGTTTTCCGGATAGGTTCCCGCCGCGCCACGATGGGCAAAAATCAATGTCATCCGCCTTCTCCCTTTCACGTATAATAATCGCCCGGCCAACAGGCTAGCCGAAACCGGCGATAATCCGTTATACTAAAACTAATGTATGATGAAATGGGGTGAACATGATGCAACCGCTGAAAATTTCGCTAGAGACGGCACAAAAACTGGCCAAAGCGCTTGGCGTTTCGATTGAGCGGGTGATGCATATGCCTCCGCACATTTTAATGCAAAAACTGCTCGAGCTCGAGAAAAAGGAAAAAGAACATGATCCGTCCTAACCTGCTGCCTAGCGCAAGTTTGCCGGAAGGAGTCAACTTTTTAAGCAAAAGGCTGGATCACTTGGTATACATACAAAATTATAGAGAAGACAAAACGAAACACCTTTGGCATATTGGGCGAACCATCGACCTTGAATCGCATGGTGCATCATCGGCAGGAAAAAGGTGTCCCATCAGCGGGAACACCTTGCCGTCACGCCATCACGTTCTCTCGCCGTTACGATGCCTTATGCTCGAGCCGCAGCTTATCGGCTACCATCGCGATAAATTCCGAGTTCGTCGGCTTCGCCTTCGAAACGCTGACAGTGTAGCCGAACAGCGAGGAAATCGATTCAAGGTTGCCGCGGCTCCAGGCGACTTCAATCGCATGGCGGATGGCGCGCTCGACGCGGCTGGCGGTCGTGTTGTATTTTTTGGCGATATCAGGGTACAGCACTTTCGTGATCGAACCGAGCAATTCGATGTCGTGGTATACCATGGCGATCGCCTCGCGCAAATACAAATACCCTTTAATATGCGCCGGGACGCCGATTTCATGAATGATGCTCGTGATGCTTGCATCCAAGTTTTTCGGCTTATTGTCGCGCGCCTGGTACGCCGGAGCGACTTTTCTAGCGATCGGCGCAGTTTTTCCATAAATTTGCCGAATATGATGGACTAAATTTTCCATGTCAAACGGTTTTAAAATGAAATAGGAGGCGCCGAGTTCGACCGCCTTTTTCGTCACATCTTCCTGACCGAACGCCGTCAGCATAATGACGTTCGGCTGGTGCTCAAAGCCGGTGCGGACTTTCTCAAGCACGGCCAACCCGTCCAAATGCGGCATAATGATATCCAAAAGCAAAATGTCCGGCTGCTTCTCTTCAAGCATGTGCAGGCAGTCTTGCCCGTTATATGCCGTGCCGATCACTTCCATGTCCGGCTGGCTCGAAATATATTCATCAAGCAATGTCACCAATTCGCGGTTATCGTCGGCAATGCACACTTTAATGCTCAAAATGATCGTCCTCCCCCACTTTTTCTTGCTATGTAGCATTCCGTTAACGTACATTCGACAGCAGTGGCAAAAAATCCTTTTATTTTTCACAAGTTAGCGAAAAATAAAAATTATAACAAAAAGCGAGTTCGTTAGACAATATTCACTTTCAAAAAATGCGTGTTTGTCGAAAAATCTTTACATGTTCCATTTTAACGAATGTTTCACCAAATATCTATGCCAAACCGGCAAAAATTTTGCCGCCTTTTTTGAAAAAAATTTGCCGGCAGCCAAAAAGCGAGCTGACCGAATCAGCTCGCTTTCTTTTGTTTGCCATATAAGTCGATTCCTGCTTCTTGCAGCATCCACTCGATATGGACGCCATAGCCGGACGTCGGATCGTTGACGAAAACATGCGTCACCGCGCCAACAAGCTTTCCGTCTTGAATGATTGGACTGCCACTCATCCCTTGAACGATGCCGCCCGTTTTCTTCAGCAGGCGCGGGTCGGTAACGCGAATGACGAGCCCTTTTGTCGCTGGGAACTTTTGCGGAATGGTGCTGACAATTTCCACATCAAATTGCTCGACTTTGTCGTTTTCCACTACCGTCAGCATTTTCGCCGGCCCCTCTTTCACCTGGCTCGCCAAAGCGACCGGAATCGGCTTCGTAATCGGTCCGTCTGGGAGCGGTTTTGTCAGCTTGCCGAAAATGCCAAACGGGCTGTTATTCGTAATGGTGCCGATCACTTCCTCGCCGTCGGAAAAGCGGGCCAGTTTTTCGCCCGGATTGCCGCTCGTCCCCTTTTCAATCGACGTGACGGTCGAACGCATAATTTGCCCGTTTTGGACGACAATCGGCTTTTTTGTATCCATATCAGAAATGACGTGGCCGAGCGCGCCGTATTTTTTCGACTTCGGGTCATAAAAAGTCATCGTCCCGATGCCAGCGGCGGAATCGCGGATGTATAAGCCAATGCGGTACACATCGTCATGCTTGTCTTTCAGCGGAATGAGCTTCGTCGTCATGGAGCGCTGGTCGCGCAAAATTTGCAGATGAAGCGGTTTTCCTGTTTTGCCAGCTTCCTCAATGAAAGGGGAAAGATCGCTCATATTTTCAATTTTTTGGCCGTTAATGCCGGTAATGATATCGCCGACTTGGATGCCGGCCGCTTCCCCCGGCGATTTTTTGCCATTGCCTGTTTCCACAAGATGGTAACCAACGACGAGAACGCCCACCGTGTTGAGCTTCACGCCGATCGATTGCCCGCCGGGAATGACTTTCAGCGTCGGCAATACCTTGACATCCACTTGCTTAATCGGCATTCCGGCAACCTGCAGCACCATTGTTTCATGTCCATGCTGTTTCGCCTTCACAGACAGTGAACCGTTTTTTCGCTCAACTTGGAGCGTTTCGGGAGCGTTTCGGTCATTAGCGGCCGCTTGCACCGGAAGGGGGGCGGCTTCAAACTTGACCGCGTCGCCCTCAAACAGTACAAGCTGCTTTGGAATTTGCCAATATTCCTTCATCGGCTTAGAAAAACCGATCGCCATCAATATGCCAAGGAGAAGCACTCCTGCGATTTTTCGCGCCGTTTCTTTATTCAATGTCGTTCACTCTCCTCGCTCCCGCCTACACCATGCAAAAACGGTTACAGTTTTAATTTTGCCTGAACAGGGGAAAATATAATCGCGGCGCTTATAAAAAAAGCTGCCCGGAATGGATGGCCTTGCATCCAGGCAGCACATGAAACGCCTGCCGTCGGATCAGACGGCCTGGCGGGGGACACGCCCATCGTCAGGTGGAGCGGCGTCGCGTTGAACGAACGGTTATTGTTTCATTTTGGCCGCCAGTTCCAACAGCTCTTTGGCGTGCTGTTTTGTCAGCTCCGTCATTTCGACGCCGGAAATCATCCGTCCGATTTCTTTCACCTTCTCCTCCTCATCCAACTTTTTCACCACTGTCTTCGTCCGCGTTCCGTCCGTTTCTTTGGCGATCAATAAATGGGTGTCCGCCATGGCGGCCACTTGCGGCAGATGAGAAATGCAAAGCACTTGTGAACCGCTGGCAATGCGGTAAATTTTTTCGGCGATCGCTTGGGCGACGCGGCCGCTGACGCCCGTATCCACCTCGTCGAAAATAATCGACGTCACCCCTTGGTGTTTGGAAAAAATCGTTTTCAACGCCAGCATGATCCGTGACAATTCACCGCCCGAAGCCACTTTCGCGAGCGGCTTCAACGGCTCACCGACGTTCGTCGAAATGTAAAACTCGACGACGTCGATGCCATCTTCGTGAAACTTGACTGGCACGCCGTCGACTAACGGGGCATCGAGCGGTCCTTCACGCTTCGCAAAAATGATGTCGAACTGCGTTTTCTCCATGTACAAATCTTTCAACTCTTGGTGAATGCGCTCGATCAACTCCCGGGCGTACGTCTGTCGGACGTTGGTCACCCGTTTCGCCTCAATAAGCAAATCCCCCGTCACCGCCGCAAGCTGCCGCTCAAGTTCATGCACATGCGTCTCGCGGTTTTCAATCGTCTCGATTTCCTCAGCAATCGCCTCGGCATATTGCAAAATATCAGCGATCGTTGCACCGTATTTCCGTTTTAACTGCTGAATTTCGGCGAGGCGGCTTTCGATGGCGTCAAGCCGCGCCGGGTCGTATTCAAGCTCCTCAAGCTGGTCGCGCAGCTTGTACACCACTTCTTCAAGCAAGTAGTAGCTGTTGGCGACCGTTTCGTGCGCTTCCTTCAGCGCGGCATCCAGCGCAGCGACATCATCGAGGTGGCTCATCGCCTCTCGGATCGAGTCAAGGCCGCGCCCTTCACCGGCAAGCGCCCCATAGCTTTTCTGGATGGCTTCATATATCTTTTGAAAATTGACAATGCGCACTTTTTCTTCCATCAGCCGCTCGTCTTCTCCCGTCTCGATTGCCGCCTGTTCGATTTCGCGCAGCTGAAATGTCAATAGATCGAGCCGGTGCGCCATTTGCTGCTCATTTTCACTCAGCTTTTTCAACTTTTTCGCCAGCGCTTCATGTTGTTCATACACAGCGCGGTAGCGTGCGAGCGCTTCAGCCGTCTCCGCGCCGCCGAATTCATCCAGAAGCGGCAAATGGCGGGACGGATCCATCAGCTCTTGATGTTCATGCTGGCCGTGAATATCGACAAGCGTCGCTCCAATTTCGCGCAGGACGGCCGTCGTCACCAGCTTGCCGTTAATGCGGCAGACGCTTTTGCCGTTAGCCAAAATGTCGCGGCGCAAAACGACCATCCCTTCGCTCGCATCGATGCCGACCTCGGCGCATTTTTGGCAACATGGATGGCGCTCATCGTCAAGCAAAAACAGCCCTTCGATTTCCGCCTTTTCCGCGCCGAAACGGACAAATTCGGCGGAACCGCGCCCGCCGATCAACAGATGAATCGCGTCGATGATGATCGATTTGCCCGCCCCTGTTTCGCCGGTTAACACTGTCAGCCCTTTGTCAAAGGACAACGATAACGATTCAATAATCGCGAAATTTTTAATCGACAGCTCGGCGAGCATTCCATCACCCCTTGAACGTTTGAATGGCGCATGCCTTGTCCATCACATTCTTTATTATAGCACATACGTTCGAATTGACAACGAAGGACCGCTCCCGTTTTCCCTCTCCCTAGCGCGGGGCGGAACGTCGGGCCGGTCCTCGGTTAGAGCATGGACAGCAGCTGGTTGGACACTTTTTTTGCGTCTTTCGGCGTTCGGCAAATGATCAGGCACGTATCATCGCCGCAAATCGTGCCGACGATTTCGTTCCAATCCAAATTGTCGAGCAAGACACCGATGGCGTGGGCGTTGCCCGGCAACGTCCGCAACACGAGCAAGTTGCCGGTTCCGTCTAGCTTAATGAACACGTCGACAAGCGCCCGCTTCAGCTTCTGCAGCGGATTGAATCGCTGGTCGGACGGAAGGCTGTATTTGTAGCGGCCGTTGGCCATCGGCACTTTGACGAGCTGCATCTCTTTAATGTCGCGCGAGACGGTCGCTTGGGTAACGTTAAAGCCGGCTTCTTTCAGCCGGTCGACGAGCTCGTCTTGCGTTTCGATGTCGTTGTTCATAATGATTTCGCGAATTTTAATATGCCTTTGTCCTTTGTTCAAATCGGGCCACCTCCTCGCTTTCAAAGATGCCGGTTTTCTGGCCGTTCCGGCCCGCGGGGTTTCGTCCTTTTTCGTGGAAGATATTATTCCGCATCTGATTCCCGTTCCCCATTCCGCAAGCGATCGTGCGCCTCGTTCACGATGCGCACGATCGGCGCTGAAAGACGGTTTTCGCCTTCCCGATCTCCCCCGGGATAGACGGCATGAAGCAAAAACTCAATGTTGCCGTCGCCGCCGGTGATCGGCGAATAAGATAAATGGAGGACATCGAACCCTTCGGCGCAGGCGAATTGAACGATCGACTCAAGCACTTCCCGGTGGACGTCCGGATCGCGGACGATCCCTTTTTTGCCAACGTTCTCCTTGCCGGCTTCAAACTGCGGCTTGACGAGGGCGATCACATCGCCGCCCGGCACGATCACCGTCTTGACGACAGGCAAAATGAGCCGAAGCGAAATGAACGACACGTCAATGACCGCCACTTCCGGCAGCCCCTTCGTGAACAAATCCGGCGTCACGTAACGGAAGTTTGTCCGCTCCATTACCACAACACGCTCGTCTTGGCGCAGCTTCCAAGCGAGCTGGTTGTAGCCGACGTCAACGGCGTACGACAGCCTCGCCCCGTGCTGCAGCGCGCAGTCCGTAAATCCGCCAGTCGACGCGCCGATATCAAGCACAATTTTATCCTGGACGCTAATGTGAAACTCGCGCAGCGCTTTTTCCAGTTTCAAACCGCCGCGGCTGACATATGGAAGCGGGTTGCCTTTCACTTGAAGCGGGATGTCAGCCGGCACTTTTTCCCCGGGCTTCTCGAGCCGGACGTCGTTAGAGTAGACGAGTCCGGCCATGATCGCCCGCTTCGCCTTCTCCCTCGTTTCCGCCAACCCGCGTTCGACAAGCAATACATCGAGCCGTTCTTTCTTTCCTTTCATCTGTCTCAAGCCCTTTTCTGTTTTCTTGGCACGATCGTTTTAATGCGGTCAGCGACATGGGCAGCCGTCAGCCCGATTTCACGCAGCAGCTCGCTGACGCTTCCGTGCTCGATAAAGCGATCCGGAATGCCCATCCGTTCAATGACGGCCTGGTGGTAGCCATGGTCATGGGCAAATTCAAGCACGGCGCTGCCGAAACCGCCTTGCAATACCGCCTCTTCGATCGTTAAGATCGGGAGACGGTCCGCGAGCAGTTCGTGAAGCATCGCTTCATCCATCGGCTTCAGAAAACGAGCGTTGACGACTTTCACCGACACGCCGTCTCTCGCCAGCTGTTCAGCCGCCTCAAGCGCCATCGAAATCGTCGTCCCAAACGTCAAAATTACCGCATCGCTGCCGTCGCGCAGCACTTCCCATGTGCCGATCGGAATTTCTTTCAGCTCCTCGTCAAGCGGAACGCCAAGCCCGTTGCCGCGCGGGAAACGCATGGCGATCGGCCCGCCGTCATAGCGGATGGCCGTGTATACCATATGCTGGCCTTCGTTTTCGTCCTTCGGCATCATCAAAACAAGGTTCGGCACATGACGCAAAAAGGCGATGTCAAACACCCCTTGATGCGTTTCGCCGTCAGCGCCGACAAGTCCGGCGCGGTCGATGGCGAAAAAGACGTTTAAGTTTTGCCGGCATACATCATGGACGACTTGGTCATAGGCGCGCTGCAAAAACGTCGAGTAAATGGCCAAAAACGGTTTCATCCCTTGCGTGGCCAGCCCGGCCGCGAGCGTCGTCGCATGCTGTTCGGCGATGCCGACATCAAACATCCGATCCGGAAATTCGCTCGCAAACCCTTCCAGCTTCGAGCCGACCGGCATCGCCGGTGTAATGGCGACAATGCGCGGGTCGGTGCGGGCGAGCCGGCGAACGGTTTCACTGACTAACGCGCTCCATGACGGTCCTGCTTCTTTCGTCTTGACAAAGGCGCCGGTTTCGATTTTGTATGGCCCTGTGCCGTGCCACGTGCCGACTTTGTCGTTCTCCGCCGGGCTGTAGCCTTTTCCTTTTTTCGTCATCACGTGCACAAGAACCGGGCCTTTCATCTTCTTCGCGTAGCGCAAGTTTTCGAATAAATCATCAAAATCATGGCCGTCAACCGGGCCTAAATACGTAAACCCGAGCTCTTCAAAAAACACGCCGGAAACGAGCAAATACTTTAAGCTGTCCTTCAGCCGTTCAGCCGTTGCCGCCAGCTTGCCGCCGACTGCCGGAATGCGTTTGAGCAGCAGCTCGAGCTCGTCTTTCACCCATTGGTATTTGCCGGCGGTGCGCAGCCGGCCGAGAATGTTGTGCAACGCTCCGACGTTCGGGGCGATCGACATTTCATTATCGTTTAAGATCACGATCATATCGGTTTTTTCATGGCCGATATGGTTGAGCGCCTCAAGCGCCATCCCGCCGGTTAACGCCCCATCGCCGATGATCGGGACAATGTATTCGTCCGTCCCTTTCAAATCGCGGGCGATCGCCATCCCCATCGCTGCCGACAGCGATGTCGAGCTATGGCCCGTTTCCCAGACGTCATGCTCGCTTTCGCTCCGCTTCGGAAATCCGGACAGCCCTTTATACTGGCGAAGCGTATCAAACTCGGCGGCGCGCCCGGTCAAAATTTTATGCACGTACGACTGATGTCCGACATCCCAAATGAGCTTATCTTTCGGGCTGTCAAACTCCCGATGGAGGGCGATCGTCAATTCGACGACCCCTAAATTCGGACCGATATGTCCGCCCGTTTTCGACAGCTTCTCAATTAAAAATCGCCGAATGTCGGCGCTTAACTGTTTCAGCTGGGGAATCGACATCGTTTTTACCACGCGCGGATGTTCAATTTTCGTTAAGTCCAACGAAGATCACTCGCTTTCATTTGGTCGTTCTCCGAGCCGGTTCTCCTATCGTACAGGTAAGTATTATTATACATGATTGATCGCGAAAAATCGACTTTTCCCGCTAAAGAGAGCGTGTGCGTCCGTTTTGTTGGGGCCATAAAGATAAGAGGAAAAGCAAGTACAGGAGAAAAGGACTACTGTATTTGCTTGTTGAACGGAAAACAAAAAAGCCGCCCGAGTTCCGAATCGAAACAACTACGGAACGAAGGCGGCCGCCTTCCGATTAATGATCGCGGGCAGCGACAAGTTCGCAAATATAGGCGAGCACAGCGTCGTCGACATCGGCTTGCTGCAAATGGCGCTTCGCCGCATCGATATGGAACGACAGTTTTTCCTTTGCGCCGGCAAGCGACAACAGCGCCGGGTAGGTAGCCTTATGATGTTCGCGGTCGCTGCCGACCCGCTTGCCGATTTTTTCTTCCGTCCCTTCCACATCGAGAATATCATCACGAATTTGAAAGGCGAGTCCTAAATGGGCGGCAAATTCGTCGAGCTCGCGCATTTGCCGGGCGCCGGCGCCGCCAAGCAGCGCGCCGGCACGCACGCTATATTGCAGCATTTTCCCGGTTTTGTGGCGGTGGATGTATTCCAGTTCGGCGAGCGCCAATGGTTTTCCTTCCCCTTCCATATCGGCCGCTTGTCCGGCCACCATGCCTTCTGGGCCGGCCGCTTTCGCCAGCTCTGCAATCAACTGCAGGCGAACAGCAAGGGGCACGCGTTCATCATCGATCTCGGCGATCAATTGAAACGCGTACGTCAACAACCCATCCCCGGCTAAAATGGCGATCGCCTCGCCGAACACTTTATGGTTTGTCGGCTTGCCGCGCCGCAAATCATCATTGTCCATGCTCGGTAAATCATCATGGATAAGCGAATACGTATGGATCATTTCAATCGCGCAAGCCACCGGCAGGCCAAGCCCCGGGGGTTGGCCGAGCGACTGAATCGTTGCCAGCAACAACAGCGGGCGGATGCGCTTGCCGCCGGCTTCAAGCGAGTAGGCCATCGCTTTTTTCAGCGTCTCCGGACCGTCAAGTTGCGCCACGTAGCGGGACAACGCCGCCTCGACAGCCCGTTTTTGCTCGTTTAAAAACCGTTCAATCTCAAGCTGCGCCACCTGTCATGCCTCCTCTGGCGAAAAAGGGACAAGCTCGCCGTCTTCGCGCAACATATACTCGAGCTGTTTTTCCACCTGCTGCAGTTTATCATGGCAAAGCTTTGACAGCCTCATCCCTTCTTGGAAAAAGGCGATTGCATCTTCAAGCGGTACGTTTCCTTCTTCCAGCTTTTCGACGATCGCTTCCAACTGTTTCATTGCCTCTTCAAACGTCATTTCTTTTTCTTCACTCATGTCGTTTTTTCCTCCACTCCCGTCACTTGACAATCGACTTGTCCGTCTTGAACCCGGATGGACAAGCGCTCGCCGACCTGGAGCTGGCCGATTCGTTTGACAAGCTCACGCCGCTCATTGTACACCAAACTGTAGCCGCGCTCCATGATGCGGAGCGGACTGAGCGCCTCAAGCCGCGCGATATGGGAACGAAAGCGGAACGCATGGCGCTCTAAGGCGGTGCGCATCGCTTTTTCAAGCGCGCCGGCAGCCGCTTTTTGCCGCTCTTTCATCCGCTCGAGCTTCGTCTCCGGGTGATGGCGCCATAGTCTCAGATGCAGCTCGCGCAGCCGCTGGCGCTTTTGATCCACCAGCCGTTCGCGCTGGCGGGCGAGCCGCTCAAGCAGCGCGTCGAGCTGCTGTTCTTTTTGTTCATACAGCCGCTTCGGATAGCGGAATGCGTACGACGCCTGCAGCCGGGCGAGCCGCTCTTGGCCGGCGGCAAGACGCTCCTTCATGGCGCGGATGAGCCGCCATTTCCGCTCGGCAAGCCGCGCAGCCAGCTCCCCGATGTGCGGCACCGCCAGCTCGGCCGCCGCGGTCGGCGTCGGCGCCCGCAAATCCGCGACAAAATCGGCGATCGTAAAATCGGTCTCATGGCCGACGGCGGAAATGACCGGCACGCGGGAGGCAAAAATCGCACGGGCGACAATTTCTTCGTTAAACGCCCACAATTCTTCAATCGAACCGCCGCCGCGGCCGACAATGAGCACATCAACTTCCGTAAAAGCGTTCGCCCGCTCAATGGCGCGCACGATCGACGGCGCTGCCCCTTCCCCTTGCACGAGCGCCGGGAATAAAATGACTTTGGCGAGCGGGTAGCGGCGGCGAATCGTCGTCATAATATCGCGCACCGCCGCCCCGTTCGGCGACGTGACGACGCCGACGCAGCGCGGAAACGCCGGCAGCGGCTTTTTATGAGCCGACGAAAACAGCCCTTCCGCTTCAAGCCGCTGCTTCAGCTGTTCGTACGCCAAATATAGGCGGCCGATGCCTTCTGGCTGCATTTCTTTCACATAAAGTTGATAGTTGCCATTCGGTTCATAGACGGAAATTTCCCCGCGCACGAGCACATTCATTCCGTCTTCGGGGCGGAACGGCAAATGCTGGTTGTAGCCGGCGAACATGACAGCTTGAATGCGCGCCTGGCTGTCTTTTAACGTAAAATACATATGGCCGCGCGAATGCTGCTTGAAGTTTGAAATCTCGCCCTTTATCCATAAATCGCGCAAATGTGGGTCGACGTCAAATTTGCGCTTAATGTATTTGGTCAGCGCCCCGACGGTCACATATTTTATTTCCACGAAAACCTCCCTCACTTCGCGGCGAGCTGCCGAGCCGCTTCCATCGTATTGTGCAGCAGCATCGTAATCGTCATCGGCCCGACCCCTCCCGGCACCGGCGTGATGTAGCCGGCCGCTTCTTTTACGGCATCAAAATCGACATCGCCGCACAATTTGCCGCTCTCAAGCCGGTTGACGCCGACATCAATGACGGCCGCTCCCGGCTTGACGTGCTCCGGACCGATGAGGCGCGCCTTGCCGACAGCGACGATTAAAATGTCGGCTTGCCGGGTGATGGCGGCCAAATCGGGTGTTTTCGAGTGGGCGTAGGTGACGGTCGCATGCTCACGCAAAAACAGCTGACCGACCGGCTTGCCGACGATGTTGCTGCGGCCGACGACAACAACGTGCTTTCCGGCGATGTCGATGCCAGCGGACTTAACCATCACCAGCACGCCGTGCGGGGTGCACGGGAGGAACGCCGGCTGGCCGATCATCATTTTTCCGACGTTGATCGGGTGAAACCCGTCGACATCTTTTTCCGGGGCGATCGTTTCAATCACCGACCATTCGCGAATATGATTAGGCAGCGGCAGCTGCACTAAAATGCCGTGCACTGTCGGATCGGCGTTCAGCTCGCGGATTTTAGCGAGCAGCTCTTCCTCGCTGACCGTAGCCGGAAACGTGTAAAGGAGGGAACGAATGCCGACTTCGGAGCACGCTTTTTGTTTTCCTTTCACATATGAGTGCGACGCAGGGTCGTCGCCGACAAGGATGACGGCCAGCCCCGGCTCGATGCCGTTTGCCTTTAACGTTGCTGCTTCATTCGCTAATTGGGCGCGGATCGTTTTTGCCAATTCCGTTCCGCTAATGATTTGTGCTGTCATTGTGTCTTGCTCCCCTCTCCTCGTTCATCGGTCGATACGAATTCGCCCGGGCCTAGGTAAACGTAAGCTTCGTTTCACTGCTTGCCGGTATTATTTTTGCAACGCCGCTTTTACTTTTGAAAGCACACCGTTGACAAAACTCCCGGATTTCCAATCGCCGAATTTTTTCGCCAGCTCAACCGCCTCATCGAGGCTGACGCTCACTGGCACCTCATCGATATATTTCATTTCATACGTCGCCATGCGCAAAATGGCCCGGTCAACATTAGCGACCCGCTCAAGCGTCCATTTTTCCAAATTTGCGCGCAACAGCTCGTCAATTTCCTCTTGGTGCTCGACGACGCCGAATACGAGCTGGCGCAAAAACGGGTCCACTTCTCCGCTCCCTGCCACATTGCCGAGCGCCTCATCAGGAGGAATGTGACCTACATCAATTTGGAATAGCGCCTGTAACGCCTTTTCTCGCGCTTCATGCCGCTTCATTACCTTCCTCCTTTCTAAACACGAACATTTATACTGAAATCATATCATATTTTTCGGAAAAAGCCAGCCCTTTCCCACAAATCATTAGCGATGCCGGTTCGCTGCCGCTAGCCATGCCAACGGCCTCGTTCATTACAATAACAAACTTTGGCGAAAAAAACAAAAGGCGGCTGCCTCGAAAGCAGCTGCCTTTTGTTGCGTTACCGTTGCTCCACCGCATCTTGCTCCGGTTTTCCGGTCTCAAACTGGATGCCGACGATGTGGACGTTCACTTCGCTCGTTTCCAAGCCGGTCATGTTCCAAAGCGCTTGGCGCACGTTTTCTTGCACTTTTTTCGCCACGTTCGGAATCGACGCGCCGAATTGGACGAGACAGTAAAGATCAATCGCGACACCGTCGTCGCGCAAGTCGACTTTGACGCCTTTGCCATGATGCTTTTTGCCGAACCGTTCCGCGACACCGGCGGCGAAATTGCCGCGCATTTGCGCGATGCCGTCGACTTCGCTCGCCGCGATGCCGGCGATCACTTCAATCACCTCCGGCGCGATTTCGACTTTGCCAAGGCCCGCATACTCTTGGCCGGGGTCAAATACATGTTCAGACATAGGGCACCTCCTATTCCGCCTTCATAATATCATATAACTCCAAAAACTTCGTATTAAACTCACCGCTTTGAAATTTCTCATGTTCCATTAATTTTATGTGAAACGGGATCGTCGTATGAATGCCTTCGATGACAAACTCGCCGAGCGCCCGTCTCATGCGGGCGATCGCTTCTTCGCGCGTCGGCGCGTGGACGATCAATTTGGCGATCATCGAGTCGTAATACGGCGGAATCGTGTAGCCCGGGTAAGCAGCCGAATCAACGCGCACACCCGGTCCGCCCGGCGGCAAGTACATGGCGATTTTCCCCGGCGATGGCATGAAGTTTTTCGCCGGATTTTCTGCGTTGATGCGGCATTCGATCGCCCAGCCGTTAAAGGCGACGTCCTCTTGGGTGAGCGACAGCTTTTCGCCGGACGCGATGCGGATTTGCTCTTTCACTAAATCGACGCCAGTAATCAACTCGGTGACTGGGTGCTCGACTTGAATGCGCGTATTCATCTCCATGAAATAAAACTCGTTGTTTCGATGGTCGAAAATAAATTCAACCGTACCAGCGCCGGTGTAGTTGACCGCTTTCGCCGCCTTGACCGCCGCTTCGCCCATCTTTTGGCGCATCTCGTCATCGAGCGCCGGCGACGGCGCTTCTTCCACAAGTTTTTGCAGCCGGCGCTGAATCGAGCAGTCGCGCTCGCCAAGATGGATCGTATTGCCGTATGAATCGGCCAGCACTTGAATTTCAACATGGCGAAAATCTTCAATATACTTTTCAATATAGACGCCCGGATTGCCGAACGCCGTTGCCGCCTCCTGCTGGGTGATGTTGATGCCTTTGACGAGCTCCTCCTCGTTGCGGGCGACGCGAATCCCTTTCCCGCCGCCGCCGGCCGTCGCTTTAATGATGACCGGGTAGCCGATCTCTGCAGCGATGGCCCGCGCTTCATCGAGGCTTTCGATAATGCCGCGCGATCCGGGCACGATCGGCACACCGGCTTCACGCATCGTCTCGCGGGCGATGTCTTTAATGCCCATTTTTGTAATCGCTTCCGGACTCGGGCCGATAAACGTGACATTGCATTCACGGCACAGCTCAGCAAACGCCTCATTCTCGGCCAAAAACCCGTAGCCCGGATGGATGGCGTCGCAGCCGGTCAGCGTGGCCACGCTCATGATGTTCGTGAAATTTAAATAGCTGTCTTTGGAAGCGGTCGGCCCGATGCAGTACGCCTCATCCGCGAGCTGCACGTGCAAGGCGTCGCGGTCGGCTTGCGAAAAGACGGCGACCGTCTCAATGCCGAGCTCGCGGCAAGCGCGGATAATGCGGACGGCGATTTCCCCGCGGTTTGCCACTAACACTTTTTTGATCATTGTCCGTTCTCTCCCTTATTCAGGCTTGACCAAAAATAGCGGCTGGCCGTATTCGACGAGCTGGCCGTTTTGCACGAGCACCTCGACAATTTCGCCATCGACTTCCGCTTCGATTTCGTTAAACAGCTTCATCGCTTCAATAATGCAAACGACGGTGTCTTTTTTCACTTGATCGCCCGGCTTCACATACGGCGGCTTGTCCGGGGCCGGAGCGGCGTAAAACGTGCCAACCATCGGCGATGTAATTTGGTGCAAGTTGCCTTCTGGCGCTTGCTTGACTTCCGGAACGGCCGGTTTTTCCGCTTCCGGCGCCGGCGCTTCCGGAGCAGCTGTTTGTGTTTGGACCAGAGAAGCCGGCATCGGTTCGGCAGCCGCCGGCGCGGCAGGCGCCGCCTGTACAGCTACCGTCGGCGCAGCTACAGCAGCAGCCGCAGCTTTTTTCATATGTACTTTCGTTTCGCCTTGTTCGTATACAAATTCGTCGATCGAGGATTGGTCAACCAACCGAATCAATTCACGGATTTCCTGAATTTTCATCGATCTCACACCTTTCTTCAATTGTCAAGCAACCCGTTTTTTAGCGGACGGTAATAAAACGTGCTCATAACGATTATACACACAACCGCAGAACAAACAAAAGATTTTTATGCAAAAAAGAAGCTGCTCCCATACAGAGCAGCGCGTTCATCCGGCCGGCTGAAACTCAACGGTCACATATTCGGCGTCCGGAATTTCTTTTTTCACCATATGAATGACTTCGTTTGCCGATTTGGCCGAGCTTTCTTTCGCTTTAATCGTCACGCGCACTTGGCCGTCATCGGCCCGCACGAGCACATCTTCATAGCCGCCTTTTGATTTAATCAGCGTCTCCAACGTCGCTTCTTTTTCAGACAGTGCTTGCAGCTGTTCAATTTTATCCAACGCCTCATTTTTCTCTTCCGCCGTCGCATTCGCCGAGGCGACAATGGCGTTCAGCTCATCGCGCAGCCGGCTTCGTTCATCTTCAATTTTCATGCGCAGCGCCATAAACAAATCATCGCCTGTTTCGCCGGCTGTCGATGGCTTGTCTTTCGCCCCCGCTTCTTCGACGGCGACGCTTGGCTGTTCTTTTGTTTCATCGGTTTTCTCATTGGCGGTAAACGCCGGGCTGTCCCCCATCTCTTTCGGCGCCGTTACGTAATAGACCGACAGCACGACCACTAAACTTAACATCGTCAACAGCCACACGGTTTGTTTTTTCAACATGCCGATCTCCTCCCCTTACCCGGTTATTTTTTCGGCAAGACAGCGACGCGATAGCTTGGGACGTTTAACACGCGCGTCACAGCCTCGACAATCCATTTTTTAATTTGCAAATTGTCTGCCCCTTTGGCGACGACAAGCACGCCGCGGATGTCCGGCTTTTTCGTGGCGACAACAAGCGGCGTTTCTTCGTCGCCGTTGCGAATAATGATCACTTCTTCATTTGTCGACTCGTTTTCAATCGTCCGTTTTCCGCCTTCCTTGTCGCTCTCCTCTGTTGTTTGTTGCTGGGTGGAGCGCTTTTTCTCGAACAATTTGAGCTCCGTTGAATCGAGATTGACGACGACAGTGACGTCATCGACCCCCTCGATCGCTTCGAGCGCAGCCTTCAGTTCTTTTTCATATCGTTCCTCATAGGCGGCGATCACTTTTTCTTTCGTCTCTTTGCTTGACAAAAACGCCGGCTCGGACGGAGCGTCTGACTGCTTGGCGGAAGGCGCTGACGGAACATCTTCCTCGCTTTTTGTAAAGTGGCTGACCGCCATCAGCGCAACGCCGGCCAACAACAGTGCGACAACATAGGAAAACGGCATTTTTTTCCTGGCTCCTTCCCCGTCCCCTTCTTTTGGCGGCGAAGAAAAGAGCCGTTTCATAAATTGGAGCATCCCCCCTATTCCCTCCCCCTAAACTGTACGGCAATTTTATTTTCATCGACTTCCCATTTGCCGGCGAGAAAGGTGCGCACCTCTTCGGCCAGCGAGGCATCACCTTCAGGCGAAACCGGCGGTTTCGTCGTATCGATGATGACCGGCTCCACCGTCCCGGCAGGCTGTTGTTTAGAAAGTACGACTTCGATCGTCTTGATGTCATCCGGCATGCGCCAACTTTCTGTGTTATCGGCGTAAACGTTGACATCAGCCTTTAATCCATACTTTCCCATCAACTCCTCGTTTGCGTCGTTTTCTAGCTGGACAGCCATTTGTTCTAAAATATATGCGCGTTGCGAAGCTTGTATTTCTTTTTTCTGCTGCTCGATTTGATTTTTTATCGCTTCATCGCCGGTTTGGCCATCGGAAAAACGGGCGAGTGCCGAAGCGACGAGCTGTTCCGGGTCAATCGAGGCGAGCCGGAGCACCGGCCCGAGCATCACAAGCAGCAGCATGAGTCCGATGGCCATTTTGACATATTTTTGCATCGTCCCGGACGGCAGCAAAAAGTCGATGATAATGGCAAACAGCAAAAACAAAATGATGTTTGTGACCCATTCAATGACAAACTGCATACCGTCCCCCCTAGCGGACCATCATCGTAATGTTTCCGGCCATGACCATGACCGTGAGGCTGAGGAAAAACATGAGCGATACGATGAGCAGCGCCGCCAACACATAAGCGATGCTTTTGCTGATGATGTTAAGGCACGAAAGCACCGGCCCGCCGCCAAGCGGCTGCAATAAGGCGGCCGATAGTTTGTAGACGATGACGATCGCGAAAATTTTCACCGCTGGAAAGAGGGCAATCATTAATAAAATCGCTACCCCGACTAGCCCAACGGCGTTTTTCAACAGCATGGAGGCAGCGACGACGGTATCGGCGGCATCGGTAAACAGTTTGCCGACGACCGGGATGAAGTTGCCGGTGACAAATTTCGCCGCCCTTAAAGCGACGCCATCCGCCACCGCCGCCGTCGTCCCGCGCACGGACATGACACCAAGAAAAACCGTTAAAATGATGCCGAGCAAACCAAGCGCGACTTTGTTCAGCAAATCGGCGAGCTGGGTCGCCTTGTACCGGTCGCTGAGCGTACTGACAACGGAAAGAAGCGCCGCCAGCAACAAAAGGGGCAATGTGACATATTCGATGACCGTGCCGGTCGTGTTCATTAAAAACAAAATGATCGGGTGAAAAAATGCCGCCGATACGACCCCGCCGGAGGAAGCAAGCAGCGCGAGCAGCAGCGGGACGAGGGCGATGATGAAATGGCTCATCGTCTGCACCGCCTCAAGCGCATAGCCGGCTGCGAGGCGGAAGCTGTTTAAGGCGATCAACAACAACACCATATACACGACCGCGTGGGCGATTTTGCTCACTTCCTGTTGGGCGAACGCATTTTGCAACGATTGCAGCACGGTGCTGAACACAGCGAGCAAAATGAGCGTGCCGAGCAGCTTGCCGTTTACTTGCAGTTCGTAAAACAAGTAGCGGGCGAGCGCCTTCAGCCATTCGACCGGTGACCATTGCTTATCGCCGCTTAAAAAATCGGTGATCGGTCCTTTTTCGCTTTCCGGCAAAAAGCCGCCGTATTCGTTGACGATCGTTTCCCAATAGCGGCGGATATCGCTCACATCGAGCCGGGCGAGCTGCTCGCTGACGGACGGCTCGTTACTTTCGGCTTGTACGACCAACGGGCAAAAAAAGAGAAACAGCAGCCCGGCAATGAGGAACGCTGTCCGCTTCAATTCGTCCCCTCCTTATCGCGCTGCCGGAATCAGGCTGATGACCGCTTCAATAATGGCGGTCAAAATCGGAACGGCAAGCGCCAAAATGACGATTTTGCCGCCGAGCTCAATTTTGGCGGCGATCGCTCCTTGGCCGGCGTCCTTGGAAATTTGTGCGGCAAACTCGGCAATGTAGGCAATGCCGATAATTTTCAACATCGTTTCCAAGTACACCATTTGGATATGGGCGCCTTCCGCCATTTCCCGCAGCATCAGCAAAATTTCACTAATCTGGTCGACAAGCAGCAAGAAAATGGTGCAGCCGACAAAAACAGTCAATAAAAAGGCGAGGTTCGATTTTTGCTCCTGCAGCAATACCACTAAAAATGTCGCAATCAACCCGAGACCGACAATTTGCAAAATGTCAATGGCCGATCCCCCCTACCCGCGGAACAAAAAGACGTCTTTAATTTTTTGGAACAAATCGCTCACAATCGAGGCGACCATAAACAAGATGTAAATAAAGCCGAGCAGCGTCACCCATTGGGCGTATTCTTTCCGCCCCATCTGATCGAGCACCGTATGCAAAAACGCGATGACGATGCCGACGCCGGCGATTTTTAAAATGATATCGACATCGATGCCCATTCGTCCTGCCTCCTGTCTACATGAGTAAAATGACGAGCAGCAGCCCGGCCAACACGCCTAAACTTTTCGCCATTTTGGCGTAGCGCGCCTGGTTGTCGAGCGCTTCTGCTTCCTCCCGCTCCAGATGGGCGAGCGCCAAGGCGATTTGTTTTTGCTGCGTCAGCCGGTCATACTGGCCGAGCGTGGCGCCAAATTGCTTCATCACTTCTAATTCCCCTTGTTTCAGCGCCGTTTTCCCCCATAGGGCTTGCAAGCTTTTTTCCCATGCCTCCACCACGCTCGTCTCCTCGGTGCGCAGCGCCTCGGCGAACCGAAAAAACAGCTCGCCCATCGGAGCAGCCGTTTGCCGGGCGATATGCGCCGACGCTTCAGCGAGCGGCGTATGCCCGTACATCACTTCCGCCTCGAGCGCCCTAAGCGCTGCTTTCAGCTGGCGGAGCTGGCGCGGCCGCTCATACAACATGCGGGCGGCGGCAAATCCCATCCATGTCGAAGCGGCGAGAATCAACAAGGCGCCGAGCCATTTCATCGGCTCACCACCGCCCGTTCATACAGCACCGCCCCGCTGGCATCGAGAATGCGCCGGATCGCGCCGGGACGGGGGATGTTCGTCAGTTCAATAAACCGTTCAAATACTTTTTGTTCCATCAC
Organism: Geobacillus sp. 46C-IIa; assembly: GCF_014679505.1. GTDB lineage: Bacteria > Bacillota > Bacilli > Bacillales > Anoxybacillaceae > Geobacillus. The sequence goes on along the minus strand of NZ_CP061474.1, from coordinate 947,067 downwards.
CGGGCCGAGCGTCGGCCGCTGCCAGACGTCTTTGACACTGCGGCCGTGCACGGTCGTCCATACAGAGACGCCGGCGTTCGCCGCCTCGAGCACCGCTTCGCTGTCTTCTTCGCGCCCGATTTCATCGACGATGATGACATCCGGGCTCATCGAGCGGATCATCATCATCATTCCTTCCGCTTTCGGACACGCGTCCAACACATCAAGGCGCGGGCCGAATGAAAACTGCGGAATTCCTTTCACACAGCCGGCGATTTCCGAGCGCTCGTCAACGATCGCCACCTTTTGCGCCGGGATGCGCTCTGTTCCGCTGCTGATGAGGCGCGCTGCATCGCGCAGCAGCGTCGTTTTTCCGGTTTGCGGCGAACCGATGATCATCGTGTGGCGCCAGCGCCCGTCATATACATACGGAATCAGCGAGTTGGCGATGCCGACCTGCTCTCTGGCGATGCGGATATTAAAAGAGGCGACATCGCGAATGGCCTTCACCTTGCCGCCTTCCGTGATGACCTTGCCGGCGAGCCCGACGCGATGCCCCCCTTCGATCGTCATAAACCCGCGCTTTAGCTCCTCTTCGACGGCATAAATCGAATAACGGCTCAATTTGTTCAGCAACTGCATGCCATCCTCTTTCGTTACTTCATATGGCAGTAAGCGGGCCGTTCCGTTGGCGATCACCTCAAGCGGACGGGAGACGCGGATGCGGATTTCTTCGATGCCGTGACGCCATGAAGGAAGCTGCTGCACCGCTGCAGCGATCGTTTTCGGCAAAATTCCCCATACCGCTTCCATGGCCCTCCCCCTTTTCCTGTGGACTAGTTCATATGTATGGGCGAAATATGCCGTTTATTCCTTACTTGTAAATGGCAAACAAAATGATCGCCACCCCAAGCGCGACGAGCCCAAGCCGGGAAAGCGAAAGCTCGTCCGCGAGCGAAAGCAGTCCGATCGCCATCGTCACGATCATGACGGTCGGGCCGACGACAGCGAGCACAGCGTTAATGGCGAGCGCTTTTTTGACGTCGTTGAACGCCAGCATCAACAGCGCCGCACTTAGTTCAACGAGCGCCGACAACATCCGCATGCCGGCCATCGCCAAGACGGATGGATCGATCGATCGCAGCCAATGTTTCATATGTCCCTCCTGTTTTGAAATGGGATTGATTAGTACAAACGTATGCGGGAACAAGCCGTTTCAGAAGAAGTTTTTGGCGGTGAAAATGAGGATGGACAGCGAAGCGGCGGCAATTTCACGCATAAAAAACAGCACCCGTCCGGAAAGTTCCGGAGAGGTGCTGTCCCTTCTCAGCCGCTTACGCCCGCGAAACGTACGTGCCGTCAGCTGTGTTAATGATGAGCGTGTCGCCTTCATTGACGAAAAACGGCACTTGAACGACAAGGCCGGTTTCGAGCTTGGCCGGTTTCGAACCGCCGGAAGCTGTGTCGCCTTTGATGCCCGGTTCTGTTTCAACGACTTTCAATTCGACGGTGTTCGGCAGCTCGACGCCGATCGTTTCGCCTTGATACATCATGATAAACACTTCCATGTTTTCTTTTAAAAACTTCAGCTCATGCTCGATTTGTTTCGCCGGCAGCTCGATTTGTTCGTACGTTTCCATATCCATAAAGACGTGCTGGTCGCCGTTGGCGTACAAATATTGCATTTTGCGCGTATCAATTTGCGCCCGGTTTACTTTTTCACCGGCGCGGAACGTCCGCTCTTGAATGGCGCCGGTGCGCAAATTGCGCAGCTTTGAACGGACGAACGCCGCCCCTTTGCCCGGCTTGACATGCTGGAACTCAAGGACGCGCCAAATTTCGCCGTCGACCTCGATCGTAAGCCCTGTGCGAAAATCGTTCACTGAAATCATTGACCGAAATCCTCCTCACGCAATCCATTATAAAATGATTAGTTCTTTTGGCGAATGAGTGAGCGCCTCGTTCCCGTCAGCGGTGATGACCGCATCGTCTTCAATGCGCACCCCGCCAAGCCCCGGGATGTAAATGCCCGGCTCGACGGTGACGACCATGCCTGGCTCAAGCACTGCATCGGAACGGAACGAAAGCGCCGGCCCTTCGTGAATCTCAAGGCCGATGCCATGGCCGGTCGAATGGCCGAAATAATCGGCATACCCTTTTTCACGGATGTAATCGCGCGTTAACGCATCCGCCTCTTTGCCGGTCATGCCTGCCTTAAGACCGCTCATGCCGCGCCGCTGCGCCTCAAGGACGATATCGTAAATCGTTTTCAGTTCGGCGCTGATGTCGCCGACGGCGACCGTCCTTGTGAGATCGGAGCAATATCCTTTGTAGTAAGCCCCGAAATCAAGCGTGACAAGCTCACCGCGCTCAATCGTTTTCTCTGACGCCACCCCGTGCGGCAGCGCCGAGCGGTAGCCGGACGCGACGATCGTATCAAAGGAAGAAGAAGACGCTCCTTGCTTGCGCATAAAAAACTCGAGCTCATTCGCCACTTCGATTTCTTTGACGCCCGGACGGATGAACGACAAAATATGGGCAAATGCCGCATCAGCGATTTCTGCTGCTTCCTTTAATATCTTAATCTCTGCTTCCGACTTAATCAAGCGCAACGTTTCCACTACGTTCGACGTCGGCACAAGCTCGGCGCTGATCGCCTCCTCATACGCTTTGTATGCTGCGTACGTGACGTCTTCCTGCTCAAAGCCAAGTTTGCCGATGCCAAGCCGCTTTACTTGTCTCGCGATTTCTTCAACGATCGGCCCGCTATGTTGAACAATCTCAAAGCCTTCGACTTGTTTGGATGCTTGCTCGACATAGCGGAAGTCGGTAATAAACATCGCCCCTTCGCGGCTGACAAGCGCGACGCCAGCCGTGCCGGTAAACCCCGTGATGTAGCGGCGGTTGTAGCCGTTTGTCACTAAAAGACCATCAATATGCCGCTCCTCAAGAAGCGTTCGAAGTTTTTCCAGCTTTTCCATCCCTCATTCTCCTCTTCCCATGGAATTTGCCCCCTGCCGTTTGGCCATGAAGGGGGCTTTTCAGCCGCGACCGCGCCAAAGGCGGCACGATGCGCCGGTTTCATACGGCCGCTTGTCACCAGCCATCATGCGATACGAAGCCTTGTGAAAACCTTCTTTATTTTACCATAGGGAGGAAAGTTTCGCTATACGTCGGTTTGACAGAGAGGCGCGCCGTTTGCTCAAGCAACATAGGGACGCTTCGTCAGCTTCCTTCCTTCGCCGCCTCTTTCCCGGTGCTTTGGGATGGCCGGTTCATTTCCTGCGTCTCAAAGGAAATCGAATAGCCGACGAACACGCCGTATAAAATGTATAGGCAAAGCGTCGTAATGACTGTATTCGGTTCTAAATCAGCGACCGGCTGAACATTCGGAAACAACGGATTGAACAAATAGAAAACAACCACCCACAGCGCCGCGCCGTATAAAATGCCCGCCCACATGCCGCGAATGTTCCGCAGCAACGCGTAGTAAAGGAGCGCCGCCGCAATGGAAATGACACCGATCAACGCGATGGCTACATAGTTGCCTGTTTTTCCGTATTTCCAGCCGCTGGCCACCCAAGGAACTAACACCATGTTTGGACTGATTTCGCTAAAGTTGAAAAAGTACGCCAAATAGCCGATCAAGCTCCAAAACACCCCGCCGACAAACCCAATAATGATCGTTTTTTGCAAGAGCGTCATGGGCCGCTCTCTTTTCTCCTGCTCGAGCTTTCCTTTTTGTTCCGCCATCATGCTGCACCTCCTTGTCCGTTAGTATGACCTACAGCCGGCCGCCCCATGAATCAAGCGAAAAAAATGATCACCTCCGTGTAAATAATGGATTTTTTGGAAATCATAACAGTGACATCAACCTAGAGGTTTCCGAACGTTTCTTGTAGAATAAAATAATAAACATAAAAATAGGTTGGTGTTTGCTTGATGAAAAAAATGGATAAACCGTTATACGGCGGCCAGGCGGTCGTTGAAGGAGTGATGTTTGCCGGCAAAACGCACTCTGTCACCGCCGTTCGCCGCAATGATGGAACGATTGAATACTTTTCCTTGCCGCGCCGCGCCAATCCGACGCTGGCCGCCTTTAAGAAAATCCCGTTTGTCCGCGGCATCATCGCCCTGATCGAAGCAAGCGCGAACGGGGCAAAACATTTGCAGTTTGCGAGCGAACGGTATGAGGTGGCTCCAGGGGAGGAGCAGGCGGATGAGGAGCGCAGCTCCAAACTGACGCTCATTCTCGGCGCCGCAGCCATCGGCGTGCTGTCGTTTTTGTTCGCCAAAACGATTTTTACGCTCATCCCGGCGCTCGCTGCCGCCTTGTTCAAACCGCTCGTTCCCGGGAAGACGGGGCAGATTTTGCTTGAAGGGATTTTTAAGCTAGCCCTGTTGCTTGGCTATATTTACTTTATTTCGTTAACGCCGCTTGTGAAGCGCGTTTTCCAATATCACGGCGCGGAACATAAAGTGATCAACGCTTATGAAGCAGGCTGGCCGCTGACCGTCGAGCACGTCCAGCGCGCCTCGCGCCTTCACTATCGGTGCGGCAGCAGCTTTATTTTATTTACCGTCATCGTCGGCTTGTTCCTTTATTTGTTCGTGCCGACCGATCCGCTTTGGCTGCGGATGGTTAACCGGCTCGCTTTAATTCCGGTCGTGCTTGGCGTTTCGTTTGAAGTATTGCAGTTTACAAATAAATTGAGGGATGTTCCGCTGCTGCGTTGGCTCGGCTACCCCGGGCTATGGCTGCAGCGGCTGACGACAAAAGAACCGGACGATGATCAAGTGGAAGTGGCCATCGCCTCATTTCAGCGGCTTCTTCATTTGGAAGCGGAAGCCGAAGCGAAAAAAGCAGTGCAGTAATTGATTAAAGGGGGTGGATTCATTGCGGCGCAGGGCCATTCACCCGCTCGTCGGGCTCATGATCTTGCTTGGAACGCTCGGCATTGTCTATACTCTTTTCGCCCATCCGACGGTGCTGTTCCGTCAGCTGTTGTTTGTTGCGCTGTTTATAGCCGCGATTTATCTCTTTTACCGTTTCGTGTACCAACGCCGCACCGATAAAGAACGGTTGTCGTACTTAAAAGCGGTGCGGCAGTCGAAAAAGCTCCATCCCCGCTCCGGGCGCAAGCAGCCAAAGCCGGCAAAACTGAAACGGCCGCTGAAAAAGCGGACCGCGACCCCGCATTTAACCGTGATTGACGGAAAAAAAGGCAAAAAAAAGAATCGAGCTTCGTTTTAGCTTGATTCTTTTTTGTTTGCCGCCGTCCGCGTGAGGCAGGCGGCGCTCCTTGACGCGCATGATTCGCTTTTTCGCACCGCAAGTGCTGCAGCCTTGCCGCCGCTCCCTGCCTAGTACGCCCATTGCCGCAAAAACTGCCGCGTCCGCTCGCGCCCGTAATCGATGAGGCGCCGGCGCGCCTCGGGGTCGACGGAAAACTCGGTCGACATAACGTTTTCCACCGGTAAAAAGACGATGTTTTTTTCATGGCGGCGCGAAATGTAGCGGGCATCATGCGCCTCTTTCATCGCCGCAAACAGCGCCTCATACAAATCTAACGCATTGGTGATGTTTCGTTTCGGCCGCTCGCTCGGCTTGGCGCTCAGCTGGATGCCGAGCACCGGCCGCTTTTTCGTTTTCTTTTCCTCATCAAAGAGAAAAAGCGGAAAGTTGCTGAGCACCCCCCCGTCGACGATGAGAGACGTGCCGTTTTGCCCGCGGAGGCGAACCGGTTCAAAAAAGTACGGGATGCTAACACTCATCCGCACCGCCTTGGCGACCGAAAATGAGCTCGGGTCAATGCCGTACGCGTTCAAATCGTCCGGCAGCACGATGATTCGCCCGTTTGTGACGTCAGAGGCGACGATATACAAACTGCCGGCCGGCACATCTTGAAACGTCCGCACCCCGCGGGCAGCAAGCACCGACTCAAGCCACCGTTCAAGCGCTTTTCCTTGATAGAGGCCAAGGTGCCAGTAGAGGCGCACCCACTTCCAGACCGGGAAAGGAATCCATGACGCCCGTTCATCCAACAACCGCTCAAGTTCCAACTCCTCAAGCAAGTGCATAACCTCGCGGGCGCTGTAGCCTGCCGCGAGCAGCGCCGCCAGCAGCGACCCCGCACTCGTCCCGGCAAGCCGCTTCCAGCTCAGCCCTTTTTCCTCAATAGCTTCGTACGCGCCAAGCAAGGCAAATCCTTTCACCCCACCGCCGGAAAAGACGATGTCAATGTCCACCGCTGCCTCTCCTTTCTCGCCGTTTATACATATGTAAGAAGAAGGAGAGGCGTTTAGTACGGAAAACAAAAAAGAGCAAGCAGCGGCTTACTCTCCTTGCTCATTGCGCTTTTGGACATTGCGGAGCGCTTCCACCCGGCGTTCGTCCTCTTGAAAATATTGCACTAAATCGCCGATCCGGTCAATGGCGTTCCAGCTCAAATGATGTTCAATCCCTTCCACGTCGCGGTAAATGTTTTCTTCGTGGACGCCGATCAAGCGGAGGAACTGCTCAAGCAGCTCATGACGGTAAACGAGCCGCTGGCCGATTTTCTTCCCTTTCGGCGTCAGGACGAGGCCGCGGTATTTTTCATACACTAAATATTCATCCTTATCGAGCTTTTGCACCATTTTCGTCACTGAGGAGGGATGAACGGACAACGCCTCAGCGATGTCAGAGACGCGGGCATAGCCCTTCTCTTCGATCAATAAATAAATTTGTTCGATATAGTCTTCCATGCTTGGTGTCGGCAACGCATGTCCCCTCCTGCCACATTCGCCTGCCATCCTCCCCCAGCCCATACACACCGCTAGCGTTCCCGGCAGGTCAAAAAATAGCAATCAATCCCATTATACCATGAAGAGGACATTACGTAAAATACTGCACTTGAGCGGATGGAAAAAAGCGAGCAATATACGAGCGTATCGTTTCCTCCAGCTCCCGCGCTTCCTCGTCAAGGTACACATATTTGCCGATGCCGTGCCGCCCCCATTTATACTTGCGCTTCGATTCGTCCAAATCGAGCTTGGTGTTTGGGTAACGCTGCTCGATGAACCGCTTGGCCGTCTTGGTAAACCGATGCTGGATAAGCTCAAACGTCAAATCTGACAAGTCCATCCCTTCCAATTGCCGGGCGAGCTCCTGAAACAGTTCGAAATACCCTTCCTCCCAACCGCCATGCCGGTAAATCGGCGCGACGACAAAGCCGAGCCTATAGCCGGCACCGGCTACTTTGCGCGCCGCCACAAGCCGCGCGTCAAACGACGACGTCCCCGGCTCAAAATGGCGGATGACATAGCGGGAGTTGACGCTGAAGCGAAACCGCGTCTTACCGTTATGCTTCGCATCAAGCAAATGGTCGACATGCTCGTACTTCGTCACAAACCGAAGCCGCCCGTAGTCGGTCACGCCGATAAACTCAATCGCTTTTTTGAGCGAATGGGTCAAATGGTCGATCCCGACAATGTCCGACGTACACGCCGCCTCAAAGCGCGTAATCTCGGGCGCGCGCTCGTCAATATACGTTTGCACCTGGGCGAAAATGTCGTCCAAGTTGACATACACGCGGATGTATGGCTTGCTTCCTAATGTCGTCTGCAAATAGCAATAATGACAATGGCCCATGCACCCGGTCGCCAGCGGCAGCGCGTACTCCGCCGACGGCTTTGAGGAATCGAAGGTCAGCGTCCGCCGCACGCCGACAACGAGCGTCGATTTCGCGTTTCGATACCGCGCCAGCTCCGTCTCCCCCGGAATGCCGCGCACTTGGTTATGCGACGTCGTCTCGCGAATCTCGATGCCCATCTGCGTAAATTTCTCATACAGTTCCTTCCCGAGCGGGTACGACAACGCCTCCGGCTCGAAATACACAAGTTTGGGCACAAACGGTTTCATTCGTTTCCCTCCAACTTGTTCATATTTTGATGTTAGTATGGTTCAAAGAGGGGAGGAAATCGCACGCTTCTTTCAGTTGACATCATTTTTCGGTTGCACCTAAAAGACCGGTGATTTAAGGAGCTTGTTGCTTCACCGCTTTGTTTCTCTTATTGAGAAACCTTTTGGGGGCGGCTTCTCCTTTCATGTATCCAACGTCAATGAGGGGCCATCTCTGCTTTTTCACCGCCCTCCTAGATCAACTGCTTCTTAAAAGGCTGGTGAAAAATAGCTGTCTCTCCTGATCGATGAGTGAACGTGTAAAAAGCAGGACTGATGCTGCAAGGTGTTTGTATTTGCGAAATAATCTTGTGAAGCGGCATTCTCCCTTAAATCACTGGCTTTCTAAAAATTGTTCTAATTTTTTAAATAGAAAATTCTTTGTCTCTGCCTTGTTAAGATATGAAATGTTAGATACAATAACATTATATTTTATTAAAAACATTGGAGGGATTGTATGAAGCTATCGTTAAAAATCATTATCGCACTTATACTTGGATCCATCGTTGGACTAATATTCAACCTTTTCTTCCCTCAACCATTTGATACAGTAAACGCCTATGTTTTTACACCGCTTGGGAAACTCTTTTTAAATTTAATTAATATGATCGTCGTGCCCATTGTCTTTTTTTCCATCGTATTAGGGACAGCCGGATTAGGAGACCCAAAAAAACTCGGGCGAATCGGAATAAAAACCATTTCGTATTTCCTCATCACTACAGCCATCGCCATTGCCATTGGCATTTCATTGGCGTTAGTAACCAAACCTGGGAGCGTCGGCGACTTTAACATCAGTCAGGCTCAATTTGAACCAAAAGAGGCACCACCTGTGTCAGAAACTTTATTAAACATTATTCCAAAAAACCCCGTTCAGGCATTTGCAGAAGGAAACATGCTGCAAATTATCGCTTTTTCCATATTTGTTGGGTTTGCGCTTTCCATGTTGCGAGAAAAAACAGCTGGCTTGTTCAAACTCATCGAGCAAGGCAATGAAGTGATGATGTATTTAGTCACTGTCATTATGCGGTTTGCCCCGTACGGTGCATTCGGCTTAATCGCCTCCGCCGTCGGCAGCCAAGGAACGGACGCCATCCGCTCGATGGGAATGTACATGTCCGTCGTTCTTTTCAGTTTGATCATCCACATGCTGTTCACATACGGCTCATCGCTCTACCTGTTTGCTAAACGCAATCCATTCTCCTTTTTTAAACAGTTCGCTCCAGCGATGGGCGTGGCGTTCAGCACATCAAGCAGCAACGCAACGCTGCCGATTTCGATGAATGTCGCTCAAACGAAACTTGGGGTGCCTAAACATATTAGCAGTTTCGTGCAGCCATTAGGAGCAACCATCAACATGGATGGCACGGCCATTATGCAAGGGGTCGCCACTATATTTATCGCTCAAGCTTACGGTATCGACCTCACGATCTCGCAATTGGCAACAGTTGTATTAACGGCTGTATTGGCGAGCATTGGAACGGCCGGTGTACCTGGTGTCGGATTAGTGATGCTGGCGATGGTGTTGAATTCCGTCAACCTTCCTGTCGAAGGAATCGCATTGATCATCGGCATCGACCGGCTTTTGGATATGGCTCGCACTGCTGTCAATATTACCGGTGACGCCGCTTGCGCCGTAATCGTTGCCGAAACAGAGAAGAAGTACGCAGAAGTTGGTACAAAAGCGTCCTAATTAGGACGCTTTTTTCTTCCCTCGTTTGCACTGTGAAGCCAATAGGGAAGGGCCGCGAAGTTATTTCACTAGCCAGCGATCACCGCATGTTTTACACGATTCAAACGTAGTCATCGAATACGCAGGTAAAAACATATGCGAACAAGACTCGCAATTTCCCCACTGAAAAACAGCTCAAACTTCAAAATACAAAAGAAAAGCGCATGCCCGATGATCGGCGCATACGCTCTAGCCGCCCAGCTTATCCCCGTTTACGAATGCGGAAATTGTCTTCCAACAGCACCCAGTTTTCCGGATACGGATACCCGAGCACCCAGTAGCTGATTCCGCGCAATCCGTATTCCTTCACCAAGTCAAATTTCGCCAACGCGCTGCGGGCGTCTTCAAACCATACTTCGTGCTGACGGCCTTGCTCGTCCGTGTAGCGGTAAAACGGTGATGCGGCTACGGGGTCGTACTGAATGGATGCTCCATAGCGAATGGCACGCTCCACGGCTTCTTTCGGGCTGAACGTTTCCGCCTCTTGCCCTGGCACGTGCGGCAGCACCCAATCGCGGGCATAAATTTGAAACCCCATCATGATTTTCTCCCGCGGAATCACGGTCACGGCATAATCAAGCACGCGCCGAATTTGGTTCACCGGCGAAATGGCTTGCGGCGGCCCAAACCGATAGCCCCACTCGTACGTCATGAGCACGACGAAATCGGCGATGCGCCCGTGGGCTGGATAGTCGTGCGCTTCATACAACAATCCTTTTTGTTCCGCGCTGATTTTGGGAGCGAGCGATGTCGATAACAAATATCCTTCCGCGTGAAGCCGAACCGCCGCCCGCCGCAAAAACGCATTGTACCGCTCGCGGTCGGACGGGTAGACATTTTCAAAATCGACATTCAGCGCCCGGTATCCTTTCGCCCGCATGACTTGAATGGTGTTATCAAGCAGCCGCGTTTGCCGTGCAACATCAGCCAAAATCGTTTGCGCCAGCTCTGAGCCCGGGTCTTCGTACGTAAAATTTGTGATCGTCATCATCGGCACGACGCGTGCGGCAAAAGCGGCCTGAATGATCGCCACATCATTGATGGGATTCAGTCCGCCATCAGCGCGAATCGTATAGGCGAACGGGGCAGCGTACGTCAAATGGCGGCTGACTTCGCGCACTTGCTCCGCCCCTTTCTCCCCTTGGTCGATCGTGAAGGCGTTCACCTCAATGAGCGGTTTGGCCGGCGGAATGACGAGCCGCTGTCCGGGAGCGATGACATTCGGATCAGCGATTGGATTGAACTCGATGATTTGCTGGACGCTGACTTGATAGGCGGCAGCAATTTGCCCTAACGTTTCCCCGGTGCGCACCGTATGAATGCGAGCGGGAATCAACAACGGCGCACCCGGATAAATGCGCGCCGGGTTGGCGATCCGGTTCGCCTGCCCGATGGCTTCGACCGTCACTCCATACGCGCGGGCGATCTGCCATAACGTTTCCCCTACACGGACGGTATGATAGCGATACGGCACCGGAATGACAACCGCCTGCCCGATGGCGAGCCGGTTTGGGTCGCCTAGCTCATTGGCGGCGACAATCCGCTCGAGTGGAACGCCGTAACGCTGAGCCAGCTGCCAAAGCGTCTCTCCGCGCCGGACGACATGAATAATCATCACGACTCCCCCTTTCGTTTCTCCTCCCTTTTATCACTATATTTTTTCTCCCCTGTTTTATGTAAAAAAACGCCGGTTTCCCAATGGAAACCAGCGTTTTTCGGCCCTAACCGGTTACAGCCCGCATTTCAGCTGAGCGCCGCAGCTCGTGCACGTATTGCAGCCGCCGATTTCTTCGACCGTCCCTTCCCGGCAGATCGGGCAAATGTTGCCGATTTCCGAGCCGATCGTCACATCGGTGGCGCGCACATCTTGAATCGTATCGACAAGAACGACGGTGCGTTTCTTCGCCTGTTCTTCCGTTTCTTCCGGAATGAGTTCCAGCTGCTCTTCAACCGTGTTTTCTTCCGCTTTCAGCGTCAACACTTGCGCATCGCGGCTGCCGTCAACATAGACGGTGCCGCCTTTCGCGCCGCAGCGCCACAGCCGCTCATACACTTTTTGCACTTGCTCGACCGTGTAGCCTTTTGGTGCATTGACCGTTTTCGACAAGCTCGAGTCGACCCAGCGCTGGATGATGCATTGCACATCAGCATGCGCTTCCGGCGGCAAGTCCATCGCCGTCACAAACCAATGCGGCAAGTGGTTCGGGTCGGCTTCCGGATGCTTGTCTAAATATTCTTGGACGATATCGGCCTTCACTTCGATGAACTTGCCAAGGCGGCCGCTCCGGTAGTATGCGAACGAGAAGTACGGCTCAAGCCCGGTCGAGACGCCGACCATCGTTCCGGTCGATCCCGTTGGCGCCACCGTCAGCAAGTGCGAGTTGCGAATGCCGTATTGTAAAATAGCTTGGCGAATGTCTTCCGGCATCCGTTTCATATAGCCAGTATTGATGAACGCTTCGCGCAGCCGCCGTGTTTCTTCGTCCGTCTCACCGACAAGGAACGGGAAGCTGCCTTTTTCTTTTGCCAGCTCAATCGATGCCCGGTAGGCGGTCGTGGCGATCGTGCGGAACAGTTCATCCACGAGTTCGTTTCCTTCTTCAGAGCCATACTCTTTTTCGCAATAAATAAGCAAGTCCGCGAGCCCCATGACGCCAAGGCCGATGCGGCGCTCACCGAACGCTTGCTTTTTGTTTTCCTCAAGGAAATACGGCGTGGCATCAATGACGTTGTCTTGCATCCGCACACCGATCTCAACCGTGCGCTTCAGTTTTTCATAGTCGACGACTTTCCGTTCTTTATCGACCATGTTTGCCAAGTTAATGGCGGCGAGGTTGCAGACAGAATATGGCGCTAAAGGTTGTTCCCCACATGGGTTAGTCGCAACGACTTTTTGTCCGTACGCACGGGCGTTCGTCATTTCGTTGGCATTGTCGATGAAGAAAATGCCCGGCTCGGCCGAGTACGTGGCGCAAATGTTAATCAGCTTCCATAGCTCGCGGGCGCGGATTTTCCGGTAGACGCGGACGCGGTAGCCCATTTTTTCCCATTCGCGCACATCGCCAACTTCATGCCATTTTTCGTTGTAAATGCGCATTTCTTCTTCGGAATAGGTTTCTACATCCGGGAAGCGGAGTGCATATTCATCGTCGTTTTCGACCGCCTCCATGAACTCTTTTGTCAGGCAGACCGAAATGTTCGCACCGGTTAAAAAGTCAGGATTATGGACGGTATATGTACCGCCGGTGCGCAGTTTTTCTTCGGCGTCTTTAATGATTTCTTCGGTAAAGCCGCCGTAGCCGGGTTCGTTTTTGTAGCGGACGATCGCCTCGTACATCGCCCGTTCCCGGTCGGTGAGCGGCGTGAATTTCAGTTTGTCGCGCGCCGCTTTTTTGATGCCCTCATCTTCCATATTCTCGAGCAGGTAGCGCAAGATGCGTGGGTTTTGCATTTTCGAGACGATAAATTCGATAATGTCCGGGTGCCAGTCGGCAAGCATGATCATTTGGGCGCCGCGGCGGGAGCCACCTTGCTCGACAAGGTGGGTCAGCTTGGCAATGTCATCAAGCCAGGAAACCGACCCGGACGATTTGCCGTTTACCCCGCGCGCGAGCGTATGGCGCGGCCGCAATGTCGAACCGTTCGTGCCAACTCCGCCGCCGCGGCTCATAATTTCCATCACCTGCTTTCGGTGTTCGGAAATGCCTTCCCGCGAATCTTTCACAAACGGCATCACATAGCAGTTGAAATACGTCACTTCCTTGCCCGAACCCGCCCCGTACAACACGCGGCCGGCTGGGACAAAATTCATGCTCGAGAGTTCCTCATAAAACTTTTGGAACCACTCGCTGCGCTTTTCCGCCGTTTTCTCTACAGTAGCAAGCCCAGTCGCGTTCCGTTTCGCAATTTGTTCATAAAAAATTTCCAGCGGCTTGTCGATAATGTCGAGCGAGCGGAAGACAATGCCGGTTTCTGCCTCTTCGCCTTCGAGCACATGCCGGTACTCGTCCTCGATCAACACATGGGCTTTTTTCGCCTCCCAGTCGATGTCGACGATAAAGCCGAGCCCGCGGGCCGGAAATTTCGGGTCCTCCTTGATCGTCAACACGACAAAATCGCCCGGTGTGAGCGTCAGCTTTTCCGTATCCTTAAACGAATACCGGTCAAGCATCACTAAACGGGACACGCCTTTATGGGTGATGTGCATATCCGGCGTAATCGGATGCACTTGCGGAAACAAGCGAATATCCTCGTTTAGCTTTTCAATATTGATTTTCATTTTTTCAGACGACGCCACCGTCATTCTCCTATCTCTCCTCTTTTATATAATCTCTCACGTTTTGGCAAAGTTGTCCTGTCTTCTCTACCTTACCATATCAATCAGAAAAAAACAATATATAGTATGGTTTTTTACGAAAATCATACTATATATTGTGATTTAGAACAAATGATTTCGTTTTTGTCAAGCAGAAAAAAAGGCAAAAAACGGCGAAAAGCGGAGAAAACCGGATGGATGATGCCGTTTTTGCCGAAAAATGAACGATTTTCCACGTTGCCGCTTAGCGCTTAAAATTCCATTCGTCGCTTTCGTACTTTGTCCGCGCCAATTCCTCAACATACGCCAACTCTTCGGCCGTCAGCGTATATGGCTCCAGCACGATGTTCAAGCCCTTTTCAAACCCTTTGTAAAACGCCTCTTTCGCTTCCTCGATCGTTACCGTCCGCTCCGTCAGCTCGTTGATCGCGACCGCCTTGTTTTTAAAATTGCGCTGCAGCCGCTCTTTTACCCGTTCGTTCGGGTATTTAAACAAGCTGAACAACAAATCCTCGTCCAAGTCAAGCAAAATCGAGCCGTGCTGCAAAATGACGCCCTTTTGCCGCGTTTGCGCGCTGCCGGCCACTTTCCGCCCTTCGACAACGAGCTCATACCACGACGGCGCGTCAAAGCAAACGGCGGAACGCGGGCTGCGCAAATCCGCTTTTTCTTCTTCCGTTTTCGGCACGGCAAAATACGCGTCAAGCCCAAGAAAACGGAAACCTTCTAAAATGCCTTGGGAAATGACACGGTACGCTTCTGTGACCGTCTGCGGCATATCCGGATGCGATTCTGAAACGATTACGCTGTACGTCAATTCTTTGTCATGCAAGACGCCGCGCCCTCCGGTCGGACGGCGGACGAAGCCGAGGCCGTGGCGCTTGACCGCTTCTAAGTCGATTTCTTTCTCCACTTTTTGAAAATAGCCGATTGACAATGTGGGCGGATTCCAACCGTAAAAACGGACGGTGGGCGGAATTTTCCCCGCGCTATGCCAATCCAAAAGAGCCTCATCAAGCGCCATATTAAACGACGGTGAACGGTCGCCAGAATCGATAAAGCGCCATACTTCTTTTGCCATCGTTTCACCTTCTCTACGATTTCAAACATGCCATATCGGGCGTTGCGGTGGCTTGTTCATAAGTCACGCTAAACCGCCTTCTCTGCCGCCTTTACTAGTTTAGCAAACAACGCCGGCCAAGGGAAGAAAAATGCCATTAGGAAAACACTTTGCTTCTAAGCGGCAACTTTATATAATAGGAATAGTGGACGAAGGGAAAGGAGGCCTAACGGATGGAGGCATTGCTCATCATTCTTGGCGCAATCATCGTGTATTCCGTCATCACCTATTTATGGCAACGCCGAATTGTTAAAGCATTGACGGAAGAAGAGTTCCGCGCCGGCTACCGAAAAGCGCAATTAGTCGATGTCCGCGAACCGGACGAGTTTGCGGCTGGACATATTTTAGGGGCGCGCAACATTCCGCTTACCCAGCTGCGCATGCGCATGAAAGAACTGCGCAAAGATCAACCGATTTATTTATATTGCCAAAATGGGCTGCGCAGCGGGCGGGCCGCGCAAATGCTCTACCGGAAAGGATACCGCAACTTGTATCATTTAAAAGGCGGATTCAAAAAATGGACAGGAAAAATAAAGAAAAATGCCTAGATATTGAAAAAAGGCGCTCTGCTAGAAACAGCAGGCGCCTCTTTTCATTGGCATCGACTAGAGCGCCGGCTCAAATTCCGGCGGCAGAACGACCGCTTCTAACACCGACGCAGCCGCGCCGATGGCGCAGCTTTTTTCTTTCAGCTCCGAGGCAATCATATACGGCTCGCTTTCTTTTTTGACGAGAATGCGCTCCCTCACCTCTTTGCGCGCTGCATCAAGCACGAAATCACCAGCCTGAGCAAGCGGGCCGCCGATAATGACCGCCTCCGGGTTGTACGCATAAATCACCTGCAGCAGCCCGATGCCAAGATAGCGGCCCGTTTCTTCCAAAATGCGCGCCAGCTGGGCGTCGTTTTCGGCCGCCAGCGCCATCGCCGCGATGGAAAAGCGGTCGTCAAGCCATTCTGTACGCCCCTCTTCCGCCAAACGACACTTGATATATTTTTCTGACGCGTACATTTCCCAGCAGCCGATGTTGCCGCAGTTGCAGCGAGCGCCGTTCAAGTCGATCGTATGATGGCCGACTTCCCCCGCCAGCCCGTTCACCCCGCGATACAGCTGATGATGCAGGACGACGCCGGCGCCGATGCCGATGCCAGCGCTAATATAAACAAAATGGGCAAATTCCTTGCCGGCGCCGAACCATTTTTCCCCGAGCGCCGCCAGCTTCGCCTCGTTTTCGACGATGACCGGATATTGCGGCCACCGTTTTTGCAAAGCCGAAGCGAGGGCGACATCATCCCAGCGCAAGTTCGGCGCGAAAATGACTGTCCCGCTTTCTGTGTGCACGACGCCAGGGACGCCGATCCCGATTCCCATCACGCCGTACGGCGTCGCCGGCGTCCGGCGGATGGCCGCCTCAATCAGCTCAATCATCTCACTGACAATTGCCTCCTGCCCCTCCTCCGGGCGGAACGAACGCCGCTGCTCCCAAATGATTTCGGCGTTTAGGTTCGTCAAGACGGCGTATAAATAGTTGACGCCAAGCTCAACGCCGACGAGCGAGCCGGCATCGGCGTTAAAGCGGAGCATGAGCGGCCGGCGTCCGCCGGTCGAAACACCGATGCCGCTTTCATGAACGAATTGTTCAGCGATCAGCTCGTCGACGAGGGCGGAAACGGTCGCTTTGTTCAAGCCGGTCGTTTTCGCAATGTCGGCGCGCGAAATCGGGTGCTGGTCGCGAATGAGTTTCAACACAAGCTGTTTATTCATTTTTTTGACAAGAGTAATGTTTCCTGTCCGCACGTGACTAGTCATCCTTTTTATCTTATTTGTTTAGTATGCCCCGCGAATGTGCGGATGCACTTCGGTTTCATAAAACTGGCGAAGCCGCGCCATTTCTTCTTCGCTGAACGATGGCACCGCCAGCGCCGCCAAGTTTTCTTCGACTTGTTTCACCGTTTTAAAGCCCGGAATGGCGCACGTCACTTCTTCATGGTCAATGACCCATCGGAGCGCCGCTTTCGCCATGCTGCCGCGCCCATCGGCAATCCAACGCAGCTTGTCGGCGAGCTCCACCCCTTTTTCAAACTCCAAGCCGCCGAACGTTTCCCCAACATTAAACTGTTCACCGTTGCGGTTGAAACGGCGGTGGTCATCCTCAGCAAACGTCGTTTGCTTCGTAAACTTGCCGGTCAGCAGCCCGCTGGCGAGCGGGAGGCGGACCAAAATGCCGACGCCACGCCGTTTCGCCTCCGGAAGCAGGCGCTCGAGCGGCTTTTGCCGCAAAATGTTGAAGATGACTTGCAGCGCGCTTGCCTGCGAATGCTCGATGACGTACAGCCCTTCTTCCATCGTTTCGACGCTGACGCCGTAATAGCGGATTTTTCCTTCCTGCTTTAACTTCTCTAACACTTCAAACACGGCGCCTTGCTTTAAAATGGCAAACGGCGGGCAATGAATTTGATACAAATCGATCGCCTCGCGGCCGAGCCGTTTCAAGCTTGCCTCACAATATGCGCGCACGGACGCTTCGGAATAGTTGTCCGGGTCATGGATATCGCCGGCGCGGCAAAACTTCGTCGCTATGTAGATGCGGTCTTCTTTCCCTTTTGTCGCCTTCGCCAACAGCTCCTCACTATGGCCGTTGCCGTACACATCAGCCGTATCAAAAAAGTTAACCCCCTGCTCGATGGCGTAGGCGAGGGCGCGCAACGATTCTTGATCGTCGACTTTCCCCCACGAGCCGCCGATCGCCCACGTACCAAAGCTGAGTTCGCTCACTCGAAGGCCGGTATTTCCTAACTGCCGGTATTGCATGTCTCACTCCCCCTTATTGATGGATCATTGCCATTAGTTTATATGATAAACTAACTAAACTTTTCTGTCAACGCTGCAATGGCGGCGCAGCCGGTCTAAATGAAACGGCCCGCCCACTGTTGGACGAGCCGTTTGTCGGTATAAGTGATCAGTTTCTCGGTTTTTGATAGCGCAAAATCGGCTTGCGCGCCGCGGTCGTTTCATCAAGCCGCTTGACAACGGTCGTATGCGGCGCTTCTTGGACGATTTCCGGAGTTTCTTCCGCTTCCTTGGCAATTTGAATCATCGCATCGATGAATGCATCGAGCGTTTCTTTCGATTCCGTCTCGGTCGGCTCGATCATCATGCACTCTTCGACGATGAGCGGGAAGTAAATCGTCGGCGGATGGAAGCCGAAATCAAGCAGCCGCTTGGCGATATCGAGCGTTCTGACTCCGAGCTTCTTTTGCCGTCTGCCGGAGAGGACAAACTCGTGCTTGCAATGGCGGTCATACGGCAAATCGTAATAGTCGGCAAGCCGGCGCATCATATAGTTAGCGTTTAAGACGGCATACTCGCTCACCGCTTTTAAGCCGTCCGGCCCCATCGAGCGGATATACGTGTACGCCCGGACGTTAATGCCGAAGTTGCCGTAAAACGGCTTGACGCGGCCGATCGACTGCGGGCGGTCATCATCGAGATAATAGCCGTTTTCCCCTTTGGCAATGACCGGCTTCGGCAAAAATGGGATGAGATCTGCCTTCACCCCGACTGGCCCGGAACCTGGGCCTCCGCCGCCGTGCGGGCCGGTGAACGTTTTATGCAAGTTCAAATGGACGACGTCAAAGCCCATGTCGCCCGGGCGCGCCTTGCCGAGAATGGCGTTTAAGTTCGCGCCGTCATAGTACAGCTTGCCGCCCGCCTCATGGATGATTTGTGCCATCTCGACGATTTGCTCTTCAAACAGCCCGAGCGTGTTCGGGTTTGTGAGCATGAGCGCCGCTGTATCCGGGCCGACGACGCGTTTTAAATCCTCTAAATCAACAAGTCCGTCAGCGGTCGAGCGGACCGTCACTGTTTCAAAACCGGCAACGGTTGCCGACGCTGGATTCGTGCCGTGCGCCGAGTCGGGAACGATCACTTTCGTCCGTCCGAAATCGCCGTTCGCTTCGTGATAGGCGCGAATCATCATCAGCCCGGTCCACTCGCCGTGAGCGCCGGCGGCCGGTTGCAGCGTAACCGCGTCCATCCCGGTAATTTCTTTTAAGTGCTCTTGCAAGTCGTACATGAGCTCAAGCGCTCCTTGCACCGTTTCCTCCGGCTGCAGCGGATGGATGTGGGCAAACCCGGCGAGACGGGCGACATTTTCATTGATTTTCGGATTGTATTTCATCGTGCACGACCCGAGCGGGTAAAACCCGGAATCGACGCCGTGGTTTCGCTTCGAGAGCGCCGTATAATGGCGCATTAAGTCGAGTTCCGACACTTCCGGCAGCTCCGGCTCCTCGGTGCGGAAATAATCCGCCGGCACAAGCTCGCTCATATCAACAGCCGGAACATCAAGCGCCGGCAGGCTGTAGGCAATTCGTCCTGGCTTGCTCCGTTCGAAAATGAGCGGTTGATCGTTATGCATGGCAATCCCCCAATTCGTTTACGAACCGATCGATTTCTTCCTTCGTCCGCAGTTCCGTGACAGCAATAAGCATATGGTTGGCGAGCTCCGGATAATCAAAGCCAAGGTCGTAGCCGCCGATGATCCCTTTTTTCAGCAGGCAGGCATTGACATCATCGACCGGCCGGCCGAGCCGGATGACAAATTCGTTGAAAAATGGACCGGCAAACGGCGACAACAAGCCGCGTTTTTCGAGCTCGCTTTTCACATAATGCGCCTTTTGCATGTTCATCGCCGCCATCTCTTTCACGCCCCGCTTGCCGAGCGCCGAGAGCGCCACTGAAGCAGCCAAGGCGTTTAATGCTTGGTTTGAGCAAATGTTCGATGTCGCTTTATCGCGGCGGATGTGCTGTTCGCGCGCCTGCAGCGTCAAGACAAATCCGCGGCGCCCGTCCTCATCGGTCGTCTGCCCGACAAGACGGCCCGGGATTTTCCGCATGAGCGGCGCTTTGACGGCGAAATAGCCGCAATGTGGGCCGCCAAACTGGATCGGAATGCCAAACGGCTGCATATCGCCGACGACGATGTCGGCGCCAAACGCCCCGGGCGGAGTCAACACACCGAGGGCGAGCGGGTTGCTGGCGACAACGAATAAACTTTTCTTTTCATGAACGAGCGGCTCGATTGTTTTTAACGGCTCAATCTGGCCGAAAAAGTTCGGATATTGGATCACGACGCACGCCACATCGTCTCCCATTTCGGCGGCGAGCGCCTCAAGATCAGTGACACCGCCGTTATACGGAATTTCTTTCACCTCAAGCTGCTGTCCTTTTGCATACGTGCGCACGACTTCGCGATATTGCGGATGGACGGCGCTAGAGAGGAGCACTTTGTTCCGCTTCGTATGGGCGGCGGCGAGCAACACTGCTTCTGCGAGCGCTGTGCCGCCGTCGTACATCGACGAGTTGGCGACGTCCATGCCGGTCAGCTCGCACACCATCGTTTGGAACTCGAAAATCGCCTGCAGCTCGCCTTGCGAAATTTCCGGCTGGTACGGCGTATACGCTGTGTAAAATTCGGAACGCATCAAGACGTGGTCGACGACGGCTGGAATATAATGGTCGTACACTCCGGCGCCTAAAAAGGAAACGTATTGTTTCGCATTGGCGTTTTTGTCCGCCAGCGCACTTAACTCTTTCCACAGCTCCGGCTCCGATTTCGCCGGTTTCACATTCAGCTCGCCGCGGAAGCGGACTTGTTCCGGAATGTCAGCGAACAGCTCATCGATCGAGGCAACACCGATCGTCTTTAACATCTCTTGCTTGTCTTCTTCCGTCATCGGCAAATAACGGTGGAGCACAGTTTTCCTTCCCCCTTACTTATGACTTGGCCCGCTTGTAAAACGGGGTCGGTACAATAGTGGCTTTCAATCGTTTGCCGCGGATATCCACTTCTACTTCTTGGCCGATCGCGGCCGCTTCCGCTTTGACAAGAGCTAACCCGATGTTTTTTTTCAACGTCGGCGACTGCGTGCCGGTCGTGACGAATCCGGCTTCTTCGCCGGCGGCAAACACGCGGTAGCCGTGGCGCGGAATGCCTTTATCGATCATCTCGATCCCGACAAGCCGACGCGGCGGGCCGGCTTCTTTTTGCCGTTTCAGCATGGCTTGGCCGATAAACGGCGTCTCTTTTTCCGTTTTAACGGCAAAGCCGAGCCCGGCTTCAAGCGGCGAGATCGTTGCCGACAGCTCTTGGCCGTAAAGCGGCAAACACGCTTCAAACCGGAGCGTATCGCGCGCCCCTAACCCGCACGGGAGAACGCCGTCCTCAGCCCCAGCCGTCAAGATGGCCTCCCATAGGGTGATGGCGTCTTCCGCTTGGCAGTACAGTTCAAACCCGTCCTCGCCGGTATAGCCGGTGCGCGAGACGAGCGCCTTTACGCCGGCCGCCTCCACATCGTCTTGGAACGAAAACGGACGCAGCGCCGACAAATCAACATTGGTCAATTTTTGCAGCACGCGTTCGGCCGCCGGTCCTTGCAAAGCAAGTTGAGCCGTTTCAGCCGACACGTCCTCGAGCCTGACGCCGTCATCTGCGTGCTCGCTTAGCCACGCAAAATCTTTTTCTGTATTGGCGGCGTTGACGACAAGCAAATAGTCGTCTTCCCCTTTTTGGTAAATCAACAAGTCATCAACCGTGCCGCCGTTCTCATCGCACATGAGTGTATATTGCGCCCGTCCCGGCCGCAGCTTGGCGACATCGTTTGTCATCAGCTTTTGCAAAAACGCGAGACTGCCGCGGCCGCGGACGGTGATTTCCCCCATATGGGAGACATCAAACAGTCCGGCGCGCGTCCTTACAGCTTCGTGCTCTTCTTTGATGCTCGAAAATTGCACCGGCATTTCCCAGCCTCCAAATTCAACCATCTTGGCGCCGTAACGGGCGTATACCGGAAAGAGCGGCGTGCGCTTCAGCATGCGATTCCCTCCTTTTGATCTGTGACGCAAAAAAGGACAGACTCCACCCTTTATATAAAAGGTGGGGCTCTGTCCTGGCACCTGAAAGTTTCCCGTCGGCCATAGGCCGGCGCAGCCGTGAGCGGTTCGTGCGGGCCGATCGGTTTCCTCTTGGGTGGTCCGCCTATGGGCAGACGCTCTCCAGAGCTGCGTCAAGCAAGAGTCTTTTTGCCTGAGAGATTCGCGTTTCCGCTTGCTCCTTCGGCGCTACATTCCGTAGTCTCTCCCCTTGCCGTCATCCGCCGGTCAATAAATTTTTCCAAAGCGGGCATACTAAAAAACGCCCTTATCCACCATTCATGCGAATGTTCTAAATTTATACTACCATTAACTACGCAAAAAGGGCAATAGGAAATGAACGAACTTTTATAGGAATTAACTACAAAAATGTTCTTTTTCTGCTTAACGTATCATCCGCGATCAATATAAATATTCGCAACAAGGGAAGGGGATGGCCATGGACATCGAGGTGAAAATGGACGAAACGTGGAAGGAGGAATTTCTTGAGCGCGTCGAAAAAGACGGCCCGTGGGCAAGCTGGGAAATGTACGAACTGGCGTTAGAGGCCGCCCGGCATGTAAGCGTGCCGGAATTTAACGGCTTGCAGGCGCCGAAACATTTGCCGCATTTAACAATTCTGCCGCACCAGCTTGAAGTGGCGCGCCGCGTCGTCGAGGAGATGAACGGCAAGGCGATTTTGGCCGATGAAGTCGGGCTTGGCAAAACGATTGAAGCGGGGCTCGTCCTTAAAGAATATATGATTCGCGGCCTCGTCAAAAAAGCGCTTATTCTCGTTCCCGCCTCCCTTGTTTCACAATGGGTGAAAGAGCTGAACGAAAAGTTTTTCATCCCGGCTGTCCAGCAAAAAAAGAGCTATGTCTGGGAGCAATGCGACATTGTCGTCTCATCGATCGATACGGCGAAAAAACCGCCGCACCGCGACATCATTTACGAGCAGCCGTATGATATGATCATCATCGATGAGGCGCACAAGCTGAAAAACAACAAAACGAAAAACTACGAGTTTGTGCAACATTTAAAAAAGAAGTTTTGTTTGCTGCTGACGGCGACGCCGATCCAAAACCGCATCGAAGAAATTTTCAATCTCG
The DNA here is from genome assembly GCF_014679505.1 of Geobacillus sp. 46C-IIa. GTDB lineage: Bacteria > Bacillota > Bacilli > Bacillales > Anoxybacillaceae > Geobacillus. Next base: position 923,956 of record NZ_CP061474.1, on the reverse strand, counting down.
TCTCGCTTCTGAAGCCCGGCCATTTAGGCAACGCCGAACAGTTTGCGAAAACGTACGGCAAAACGCGGGCCGTACAAACAAACGACCATTTAAAAGCGCTCGTCAACAAAGTGATGATTCGCAACCGCCGCGCTGACACGCCGATCGAATGGTCAAAACGCCACGTCGAGCCGGTGCTGATTGAGTTTACCGCTGAGGAACGCGAGCTGTACGAGGCGGTAAAGGCGCTCCGCCATGAATCGTTCGCCGGTTCGTTTTCCCTCATTACGCTGCTTCGTGAGGCATGCAGCAGCCGCGAAGCGTTGTTTTTGACCGTCAAAAATATGATTGACAAGTGTGAAGGGGCGGTTCCGGAAGCGCTTGAACATGTGCTTGAAAAAATCAACGCCGTCACGACGAACTCAAAGGCGGAAAAAGCGCTCGAGCTCATCCGCTCCATCAATGACAAAGTGATTATTTTCACCGAATACCGGGCGACGCAGCTGTATTTGCAATGGTTTTTAAAGCAGCACGGCATTTCGTCCGTCCCGTTTCGCGGCGGCTTCCGGCGCGGCAAGAAAGACTGGATGCAAGAGCTGTTTAAACATCATGCCCAAGTGTTTATCGCCACCGAAGCGGGCGGCGAAGGGATCAACTTGCAGTTTTGCCGCCACGTCATCAACTACGACTTGCCGTGGAACCCGATGCGCCTCGAACAGCGGATCGGCCGCGTCCACCGGCTCGGCCAGACCGATGACGTCCACATTTACAACTTCGCCGTCAAACAGACGGTTGAAGAACATATTTTAGCGCTTCTGTACGAAAAAATCCGCTTATTTGAACGGGTCGTCGGCGAATTGGACGACATTTTGGCGAAAATGAACCTCGCCAACCTTGAGTATTACTTTGAAGACGCCCTCGTCCATTCGCGGAGCGAAGGGGAAATGAAAATTAAAATGGAAAACATCATGGCGATGATTGAGCTGGCTGAGCAGCTCGGAAAAGAAGGAGGCGAACGGCATGCAGCAACATGAAATCCGCCGTTTTGTCGAACGTTACTTTGCAGCGAACGGCTGCACCTTTTTGGAAGCAAACGACGACTATATGACGATCCAGCTGACGGCAGAAATGGATAAAGAGCTGATGAATCGGCCGTTTTATTGGCATTACATCGAACGGACGGGCGGCGTTCCGCAGCCGATGCAGCTGACGCTGATCACCCGCCCGAGCGAGCAGACAGACAAGCTAAAAGGCGAGCGGCTTCATTTCGGAGCGCCGCGGCTGCACCAGCTGTTCCGCTCGGCGCAAAAACGAGGCAGCTTTATCCGTCTGTATGAGGAGCCAGACGCCCCCTTGAGCGGAAACGCCGCCCTTCACCCATGGCTTGGCATGAACGTGGTGATTTCGTATGAATGCGACCGAAAAAAAGATGAGATCGTTTCACTTGGCATTCATCTCATCAGCGGAACAATGATCGAATCGTTTCATGAACGGCTGCGCGAGCGGCGGCTGACGCCGAAAATCCCGGACTACTGCTTCACGATCTCCCCGCTCATTAAGCCGCAAAGCGGCATCAGCCGCCTTGAACAATATATTCGCGGCCGCATCGCCGCCGACGACCACACATGGGCTGTCGAGGCGCACCAGCGCTGGGCCGATGATTTGGCGCTGCTTGATGAATTTTATAAAGACGCCGAAGAAAAGCCGGAGTGCTATTATCGCGAGAAAGAAGCGCTTGAAAAGCAGTACAAGCCGCGCATCACCATTTCCGTCGTTAACGGCGGCCTGTTCTATTTAATGCCGCGCTCCTCATAGCGGCTCCATAAGCGGGCAAACTGGCACCATTTAAGCCAAAAACGCCCGCCGGCCGACAAGGCCAGCGGGCGTTCGTCACGGGCGGCGCCGCAACAACAGGCGGAGCGAAAGCGGCATCAGCCCGAACAGGCGGTAGGAGAGCGGTGGCTGCTCTTGTTTCCGCTCACTTCGCCGCCGCGTCCGCTCCTCCTTCGGCATATCCATGTAAGCGACAAACTGCTGGGTGACAAATTTGACATAATCATTGACCGCCATCAGAGTCCCCCCTTTTTCTTTTAGTTTTTCCGTCCCTTTCCTTTTTTAATCGTTTTGTTCGCTCCACTCGGTGATATGGAGTGACGGAATCATCACCGTAAACGCAGCGCTCCTTCTAAGCCCGGACGAAGAGTGAACAGACAGGGAGACCCGGACGCTCGTTTCCCCTACTTTTTCCCAACGGTAGGCGGCCGTTCCGCGCGGGTACGTCCATTCCCCTTCGTGCACCGCTGTCGACGGGCCCGACGCCGCGATTTGTTCTTTCACGTCAAACACAGCCATCTGCACGAGCTCATCGGCTTCGGCCGCCTGCCGAGCGGCATGCGCCGCCTCTTGCTCCGCCTCATATAAAAGCAGGACATGCGTGACAGAAAAAGCAAGCAGCAAGGCTACAACCGCTACAAGCGGAAAAATAACGCCGTCCTGACGCCCCATCTTCTCCCCCCTCTCCTTTTCCTTGGTTCTCCGCCTTTCTTCCGTGTCAATGCGGCCGGCCGCCAAAGCGGGCCAAAGGCGGCGAGGCGGCTGCTGAGAGCCGCCAGCTTGACAGCAAGCGAGACGCCCGCTAAAACGCCCGCGCCACAAACGCTTCATAAACGTTGCCATCGGTGGCGCTCACTTGCACAAACAGGCCGTGGACGCCGGCACGGTATGAAACGGCGCGCACATGGCGAAGCGCTGTTTCATTGCCGGCGCCGTTCACTTGGCGGATGACGTCAGACTTTATTAACGAAAAGCTCACCTTGTCGCCGTTCCATTTTTGCAAATAAAGCGTCGCCCCGTCCGCCGTCCATCGTTCCGTTTCATGCAACTCGATTTGCAGCTGCTGCAAAAACAAGCGCCATTCAAGGTGCGTAAACCCGTCAACCGGCATAACAGCACTAAGCGGACGGACCGATAGCAGCGCCGGGATGACCGCCGCAACGGTCAATGCAGCTGCCAGCGCCACCAGCGCTTCTAAAAGCGTAAATCCACGTTCTCTTTCCGCTACCGCTTGCCATACCCGCAACGCTCCCTCTCCCGGCCGACGTAGTCGTTCCAGCGCACGCATACTTTCCACATCCGCCCCCCTTCGTCGCGCGCCTGCATATGAAACACCGTTCGCCCATCCGCCACCGCCGTATCGCCGACAAGCGGCTCTTCATATAAAGCGATGGTTAACAGCCGGCGCGATTTTTCCTCGAGCGCAAGGTTGTTCCGTTCCATGGCGATTTGCATATATAAGGGCAGGAGGACAGCAGCCGCCGTCCATAGCAATGCCAAGGCGAACAGCGCCTCGACGAGCAAAAATCCGCCGCTACATTTTTTGCACATAAAACCGCCCTTTCCCAAGCAAAAACGTCACTTTATAACTTCCTTTGCTGCTTTTCACCCAAACGGTCCCGCCTTGTTTGATATTGCCGTTATCAGTAAAGATGAGCGGGGTCCGCAGCGTGCCGAGCTGAAACCGCCATGGCGCCGGGAGCGTGCGGGCGACGATCCGCTGGCCGCTATGTGTGTCAACTGCCTGATACTCGCCGCGCCCTTCGGTGAAAAACACGGACACTTTCCTCCGCCTGGCGATGGCATGCTGCTGGGCGCCATACAAATCGGCGCGCAGCAGCGCCAACATATACGTCTCCTCACGCTCGTGCACGACCCCGCCGAGCGCCGGGACAGCCAGCGTTGTCAACAGAAGCGCGATTGACAAAACGACAAGCATTTCAAGCAGTGTAAACCCGCCGTTACGAGCCAACTTCACTCACATCGCCGTTCTCATTGATTTCGATCGCATGACCGTTCGGACATTTGTCCGATTTAATATAGCGGCCATCAAGCAATTCCTGCACGGTTGGAATTTTGTTATGCTCCATCTCATATGCCTTCGCTTGCGCCTGCACTGTGTTCAAAAATGCCTCACATCCTTTGGCGTTAATCATGCCGTTATGCTTCGTGATGTTTGGAATCGCCACTAACAGCAGCACGGAAATGACCATTAGCACAATGAGCATTTCAATGAGGGTAAACCCTTTTTTGTTCACGAGAACTCCTCCTTGTCTAGTCAGTATCAGCCTTCATCCTTAGCCGCCTATCCCTTAGGCAGCCTACAGCCCGTTCAACATCGAAAACATCGGCAGCAAAATAGCTAAATACATGCCGACGACGAGCGCTCCGACTGCCGACAACAAGAGTGGCTGCACAAGCTTCAGCGCCGTTTCGAGCCGCTTTTCGATCACTTGCAGCAAAAACTCGCCGTAATGTTCGAGCTCTTTGCCCAGTTCGCCGTTCGACTGGCCATGGCGGATGACAAGCGGCAACTCCGGCTCGTAATAGCGGACGGCGCTGACGAGATGATCAAGCGCCATCCCTTTGACCAACCCCTCGCGAATTCGCTTGCCTTCCATTTGCAGAAACGGCCAAGAGAAAGGCTCGCTGAAAACACCGAGCGCTTCATAGACGGACAAACCCGCTTGCAGCAGGCGGCCGAGCTGGCGGGCCATGATATATGTGACGAGCAGCTTCACAAACGAAGCGCACCATGGAATGGATAAGGCGAGCTGAAGCTGGCGGTCGACCGGCCAGCGGCGGAAGAAAACGGCGTAAAACAACCAGGAGAAGATGGCGAGGGCGGCGATGGCCGCCAACGCCATCGGAGCATCAGCGATGAACGCAATAAGTAAGGAAGTCTGTTCATTCCCGGGCGAAAGCGCCGCGGCGGTTCGCTCAAATTGCGGCAGCAGCCACCGCTCCATCAACAGAAGCATGACGATGAGCAAAACAAAGAGAAAAAGCGGGTAGCGGCCGAAGCGGCGCAACTGTTCACCGAAGTGCGCTTTTTGCGCGAGCGCCGCTCCCGCCTCCGCCATGCCGCGCGGCAAATCGCCATGCCGTTCGGCAAAAAAGAGGAGGCTGACAGCAAGACGGTCAACCGGCAGCGCCTCGATGGCGGCAAACACCGGCAAACCGGCCCGCAGCTGGCGCAGGCAGCGCTCAAGCTCCAACCGGCGCTTCATTGGGGCTTGGATGGCTAAAAATTCGAGCGCTTGTCCGAGCGGATAGCCGCGCTCGAGCAGCCGGCCAAGCCGGACAAAAAACAACGCCTGTTCAGCAAGCGGCCACGTTTTTTTCCTCATCGTCCTTCCCCTCCGACAAGTCTAAGCGCGCGGACCGGCAAATAACCGAGCGCGATTCCTTTACGGATGAGGCGGGCTAATGTCATATGGCGGCGGAGCCGTCGCCCGTCTCCGTCCGACAGTGAACGGATGGCATCAAGAAGCGCCGGGCCGTAAAGCAGTTCATGGACGGCAGCGCGCCGTCTGCGTCGAAGCCGGCGACACGCCGGATGGCAATCGTCGCCGCATAGCGGACAGCACAGTTCAACGAGACGCTGCGCCGAAACGGCGAGCAACGTCTCCGCTAAATCGCCGGGCGGCACCCCGAACTCATGCAGCCGGTACACCGCGCCGACCGCATCGGCAGCATGCATGGTCGACACGACTAAATGTCCAGTTAACGCCGATCGCACGGCGATCGCCGCCGTATCATGGTCGCGGATCTCGCCGACCATTAACACGTCAGGGTCATGGCGCAAAGCGGCTTTCAAACTCGCCGCATACGTGATGCCCGCTTTTTCATTGATCTGCACTTGCAAAAACCGGTCATTCCGTTTTTCGATCGGATCTTCCAGCGTGATGATGTTGCGTTGTCTTTCCGCTTGGCAAACGTCAAGAAGCGTATACAATGTCGTCGTCTTTCCCGACCCGGTCGGTCCGGTCAACAGTACGAGCCCTTGCGGCTGCTGCATAAAGGAAAACAACCGTGCGGTGGATTGAGGAAATAAGGATAGTTCGCGAAGCGGCAGCGAAAAGCGCTGCGGCAGAAGGCGGATGACGAGGCTTTCATCGTAAAGCGTCGGCAGCGTCGATAAGCGCAAATACACCGTTTCCCCGGACTCATTCACTTCCATCGCGCCGCTTTGCGGTCGGCGGCGTTCGCCGATATCCATGCCGGCTAGAAACTTGAAATGGACGATGACGCGTTCAGCGGTTTCTTTCGGGAGCGTGCCAACATCGGTGAGCATGCCGTCAAGACGGAGGCGAATGGCCGCATCATGGCGGCGCGGGACGAGGTGAAGGTCAGAGGCGCGGCGCTGCACCGCTTCAGCAAGGAGACGGTTCGCTACTTGTTCAATATCATCCAGCGCAAATTCCCTCCTTTCGACAGGTTGCTTTATATTTCGACGGACATTGCTCGTTTTCCTGCCGCCGCCGAAAAAATTTTTTCGTGAACATTTTTTGAACTTTAAACGACTTGCTGCCAATAGTGACAAAAATCATTCTTCGCCCCAACCCATTTCATTATAATAACGTTATCAATGATTTATTCAGGAGGGAAACCTAATGGAACAAACGTTAAAAATTACAAACGTGCTGTCTGACCCAACAAGGTTCCATATTTACGAATACATGGCTAAAATACACCGCGAAGTTTCTGTTCAAGAGATCGCCGAAAAGTTTCACATCCATCCGAACGTCGCCCGTCTTCACTTGACAAAGCTAGAAGATGTCCGCATGGTCGTATCGGATACGCAAAAGACCGGAAAAGGCGGACGGCCGAGCCGGTTGTATCGGTTGTCGGACGAAGTCGTCGGTCTGTACTTTCCGTTCCGCGATTACAAACTTTTGGCTCAAATCGCCATTCAAACGATGGCCAAACTCGGTCCGACCGGGCTTGAAGCGCTGCGTGAAACAGGGAAACAGTTCGGCTATGAACTCGTTGCCAGCCGCTTGCCGCATAACGGTTCAACGAGCGCGCTTACCTTGGAGGAAAAAATCCGCATCATGGAGGAAGCAGCTGAGGCGGCCGGGTTTCTTCCGCAATTTCACTATGAAGAAGACGAAGGAATGCTTTGCCTTGACATTTTTAACTGTCCGTTCAAGGAGATCGCCGTACAGCAGCCTGATACCGTTTGCGGCATGCACCATGCTTTTTTAGAAGGAATGGTGGAAGCGCTGTTTGCCGATGCGAACATGGCTGAAACAGAGAATATGATGGATGGCAGCCGCCGTTGCGCCTACCGCATCGCCATCCGCCCGTAGCAGCGGCTCTTCTCCCTCCTTTTTTCATGCGTGGGCGGCGTTTTGGCGGCAGGCGCCCAATCTTTTTCTTACAGCCTGTCCGAAAGCGTTATTTACATTCCCAACTATTGTACATTATAATAAGTAAGGATAAATGGATTGCATAAAAGGAGGGATACATAATGGACCGCATGTTCCGCGTGCTCGCTTTTTGGACCGGCATTTTCGCTGTCATGTTTTACCTCGGCCATATGCATACGACATCGCTCATCTTCTTTGGCCAAACGGTGTTTTTCCTGTTCCTCGGCTTTTTAAAACTGACCGAGAGAATGTACATTTATATTTTCGGGGCGTATTTAACTATTTTCTTTGCCGCGTTCACGTATTGGACGACGTTTATGATGGTGCCCGGCATGGGCGAATAAAAACAGGCAGATTCCTCTGCCTGTTTTTCTTTACGGCAAAAACTCCGGCGCCGCCCACATGTCGGCAGCAGAAAGCTTTGCTCCTTTTTGGTGAATGAACACATCAAAAAAGCGGCTGATGCCGTCATCAGCAATGAGCGCACGGATCATCCGGTTTTGCCGGCTCGCCGCCGAAAACAACTCCGCGTTCTCGGAAACGGCCCATTCGTTTAAAAGGCCAGCCGCTAACAAAAAACGATCTTGGCGGACGAATGCCACTTCCTCCCACCCGGCCTGCCGGGCATATAAACGAAATGCATCCCATTGCACATGAGACGTCAAATCCATCTCCCCCGGACGGAGGAGCGGGTCAGCAATGAGCTGATGGCGGAAATAGCCGCGCAAGCTTCCGTGCCGACGCGCTGGTGCAACCAGCTGTTCATCCGTGCAGCCGTAATCGATGGTCACCATCACCGCCTGGCGGAACAGCGGCCCGATCTCAAGCCAAAACCGTTTCATCGCCAGCGGCACTTCGAGACGCTGGCCTTCAGCGAGCGCCAACCCGCGCTCGTCCAAATAACGAATGATGTCCGGATTTCGAAGCGGCGCTTTTTCTTCGACGAGCCGGCCGCCGCGAGCGGCGACGAAACATTCGTATAAAACGCCATGTTCTTTTGTGATGACATGAACCGGAAAGGCGTCAAAAAACTCGTTGCTAAACACGATGCCGGAAAACGACCCGCACTCATCGAGCCAACGGGGGATGCCATCATATTGCCTCACTTTTTCCGCGACCGGACGCAGCGTTTCCTGCTGTCGTCGGCGGTGAAATGGGCTTTGGTCGATGATCGTGTACGACAACTTTTGATACGTATGCGGGCTTTTTTTCTTCCATTCTTCCAATACGGCCAGCGCTAAACGCCCGTCCCCGCCCCCCCATTCGCAAACGGCCGGCGGCAGCCCTCCCCGTTCCACGAGCCGAATCCAAAACGAGGCGAGCGCTTTTCCGAACACCGCTGCCAAAGAGCTGTTCGTGAAAAAATCGCCTTCCTTTCCTATTTTCTCCCGCTCACGCATGTAATAGCCGAAGCGTTCATCATAAAGAGCCATTTGCATGTAGTCGGCATATGACACCCGTCCGCCCGGCGCCGCGGCAACCTCCTTGTACAGTCGGTTCATCTTTCATTCCTTCCCCGTTTTTTTTGTTTTTTACTATTGACATAGTGAAAACAATCGTATATCGTTATATGTAGTAGCTTAACTATATCCCCTCCCATGATTGTGGATAGAACATCCCCCAAAGACCCTTCTTGGCGCGGCTAAGAAGGGTGTTTTCTGTTTGACAGGCAGACGGGCGTCTGCCTGTTTTTCATGATTCGAACAACGGTCGGCTCCGAGCGCCGCTTTTCTTATGAAAACCCGTGCAAAAACGGGTTTGTATCCATTTCTGCGCCGATCGTCGTCTCCGGCCCGTGGCCAGAAAGGACAACCGTCTCCTCGGGCAGCGTGAGCAGCTCATCATGGATGCTATTTAGCAGCTGACGGTGATTGCCGCCTGGCAAATCGGTGCGCCCGATGCTGCCGGCAAACAGCGCATCACCGGAAAATACCATTTGCGCCGCTTCGCAATAATACGAGACGCTGCCCGGCGAGTGGCCTGGCGTTTCGCGGACGTCAAACATAAACGGGCCGATCGTCAGCGTCGTTCGTCCTGTGATGCATGTCGGTTCACAGCGGACAACGACCGGGCCGCCAAAATAAAGCGAGCCGTTTAACGCCGGATCTTGCAGCCACTGTTTTTCGTTTTCATGCAAATACACCGGAATGTTCCAGCGGGCGAGCACATCCGGAATGCCGCCGATATGGTCAAAATGGGCGTGCGTCAACAAAATCGCCAGCGGAGTCAGCTGTTTTTCTTCGATCCGACGAACGAGCGCTGCCCCTTCCGCTCCGGGGTCAACGATAACGCATGCGCCGTCTGCGGCCGACAAAAGGTAAGCATTCGCCTGAATCGGGCCGACGGGAATGCGTGTCCACTCCATAGCCGTTTCCTCCTTTATTTGGCATGGCCAATACATGTTTAGTTTTATTTTACTGTTTTTTCCCGCACGATGAAAGGGAAAAATAAAAACAGGAATGGACCTCGACAAATGGAAGAAAAAAGATTACAATGAAAAAGAATGGACTCGTTTGTACATACTGTTTCATAAGGGGGGAAAACGATGGGTACAGTCATTATTTTTGCGCTCGTGACGTTGCTTGCCCTTTATGGAATGCTTCGGACGTTGCGCGAGAAAAATGTGCTCGGGTTTTTGTTCGGACTTGGAACTGCAGCCGTATTCGGCTGGTTTACGATCATGACGATTTTGCATCATGGGATTCCGACCGGTACACATTAAAAACGCAGGAGGCAAACCGAGCCTCTTGCGTTTTTTTACGCCATTTTGAGCGTGGCCAGAAACAGGCCAAGGGCTTCTTGGTAAATTTGCGCAAATTGCGAGAGCGGCAGCGGATTGACGCCCTCGCCGAGCTCGACCGTATAGCCGCGCCGCTTCCACGTCTGAATGAACCAATCTCGATAGCCGGCATGGCTGTCAATGTAGCGGACAGCCTTGTATCCGCTTGCTTCCGCCATCGCCCTGACGGCTGCTTCCGCCTCTGGGGGCTCCAATCCTTCATATCCCCAGTAGATTTCTTTTCCTTGCGTATGAAACGCGACAACCATCGCAAAATCGCTTGCTTCCGCCAACGCTGCCATCGCCTTCGCCTCCGGCTCAGTGAGCGGAGCAAAGCCGGGAAAATCGCGCGGCGCCGGCGCTTTTGGCGGCTTGCGTGCCTGTTCAATTTCCCAGCGGGCCGGAAATTGATTGTTTAAATCAACGCCGCGGATGTTTGCTTTCCATTGCGAAAAATCGAGCGAACTGCCGTTTATGCGGACGGCTTCGCTCCGGTGCGGCTCCTCTTCGGGCGGGCCGTTCAACACAAGGTTGACGCCATCCGGATTGACCATCGGCACGATCGAAAGGGTGACTTTATGGTAATACTCAAGCACCCGATGGCCGGCAAGCACGGCATCATCGACAAGCGCCCGCAAATAATCATCAATGAGCGCCATGACCACCGCGGTTGTGATCCACTCGTTGGCATGGAACGATCCATTCATATGGACGCGCACGGGTCCGCGGCCGATTTGCAGCTCAACAAGCGGCAATCCGAGCACGCTATGGCCGATCGCCCGTTGGCGCACAAACGGATAGCGGCGGACGAGCGCTTCGATATCTTCTTCAAGAGCAGCAAAATCATATGGCTCAGCGCGGCGAACAACTGGGGAAGTGATCCGCTTCGGCAGCGGCGCCGTTCCGTTGATGACCGCCATCGCCCCCGGCAGCCGCCGCAGCGCCTCGACCGGCAGCGACAGACAGTGAGCGAGCGCTTCCCATGTATCCATCATCTCGTATCCCGGAATAGCGACCGTCTGTCCTGGACGCAGCCCCCCTTTTTCGACGTGCGGATTGGCGTCTGCGATTAACTCGGTCGGTACGCAAAACCACCGCCCATACTTTTCCAGCGTATCGCCTGGCCATGCTTGAATGCGCATGCGCCGTCTCTCCTTCCCATCCTTCTATCTTCAACATATGTCAGCAGACGCCAAAAAATGAAAACAACGGTTGGCCGCCATATGGCAGCCAACCGTTGTTGTTTAGGCGCCGGCCAGCGCTTTGGCCAGCCAGGCGCCGCCGATGACGCCCGCATCGTTGCCGAGCGTCGCCAAGGCGATCTCCGCCCCAGCGGCGACGCGCGGAAAAGCGAAACGGCGGAAATGGACAGCGACATGCTTAACGAGTATGTCGCCTGCTTTCGAGACACCGCCGCCGATGACGATTTTCTCCGGATTGGTCACATTGGCGGCGTTCGCCAACGCCAAGCCGAGGCAGCGCGTCACCTCGTCAACGACTTCCAACGCGAGCGTATCGCCCGCTTTGGCGGCGTCAAACACAGCCTTGGCGGTGACTTCTCCGCCGCGCAGCGCGCTTGGCCGCTCATCAGCCATCAGTTTTTCGTTGGCGATCCGCACGATGCCGGTCGCCGACGCGATCGTTTCCAGGCAGCCGGTTTTGCCGCAATTGCACGGCGCACCGCCATCGGCGATCATCGCCATATGGCCGATCTCCCCGCCGGCGCCGTTCGTCCCGCGCACGATGGCGCCGTTGGCGATTACACCGCCGCCGACGCCGGTGCCGAGCGTCACAAACAGCAAATGGCGCGCACCGCCTCCGGCTCCTTTCCACATCTCGCCGAGCGCGGCGATATTGGCGTCATTGTCCACGGCCACCGGCAGCGCGGTCGCCGATTCCAATTGCTGTTTCAAAGGATAATTCGTCCACCCTAAATTGACGGCTTCATACAGCATGCCAGTTTCCTCTTCGACCGGTCCAGGGGCGCCGATGCCGATCGCGAGCAACCGCTCTTTCGTCTCGCCGAGCGCGGCGAGCGTCTCATCGAGCGATCGAGCGATATCAGCGACGATATGCTCTCCGCGATTCGAAATGTTTGTTGGAATTTCCCATTTGTGCACGATATCGCCGCTCATTGTAACAAACGCCATTTTGATCGTTGTACCGCCAAGATCAATGCCTGCCAACCATTGTTGCATCTCGTCCTCATCCTTTTGCCATTCGTTTTTCCCGCTCGATTTGCGCTTCATGCCGCAAAATGAATAACGCGGCTTGCAGCTGTTTGGCATCGATCAGCTGAGACTCGTACAGCTCTTTCACTTCCTCTTCCATCAGCTCCAAATCGGCGAGCCGGTCGCCGACATAAATGATCGTGCCAAACCGTTTGAGCAGCTGTTGCACATCATATACTGTCTTCATCGTCCTCTAAGCTCCTTTTCCCTCTTCTAATGTAGCGGCAAACTGCGGTGGCCGTCAAGGCAAAAAACGCAGGCGCCGATGGAGGCAGCGCCTGCGTTAGCGGTCGGGATCGCGCGGATGGAGAATAGCCGGCCGCCGATTTTTCAGCGGCATCGGCGAACGGATGAGCACATCGCGCATCCCTCGATAGGAAAACGGGATGAATGGCCATAAGTACGGAATGCCGAACGACGACATCCGGGCCAAGGCAACGATCCAAACAGCAATGCCGATCACATAGCCAAACAGGCCGAACAAACCGGACAAAATGAGCAAGGCGATGCGGACGAGCCGATTCGCCAAACTCATTTCATAGCTCGGCGTGGCAAACGTGCCGATTGCAGCGACAGAAAAATACAAAATGACCTCATTGGAAAAGAGACCGACTTCCACAGCGATGCCGCCGATCATGAGCGCAGCGACGAGGCCAAGCGCAGTGGCCAGCGAAGACGGGGTATGAATGGCGGCCATCCGCAGCATATCCATCCCAACCTCAATCATAAGAAGCTGGGCAAAAAGCGGAATATCGCCTAATTTCGCCTTTCCTAAAAATTGGAGTTGCCCCGGCAACAGCTCCGGCTCCGTCATGAACAAGTACCAAAGCGGCAGCAAAAACACCGACGCCCAGACAGCCAAAAAACGGACAAGCCGCAAATACGCTCCGATGATCGGCTTGTTCCGGTATTCTTCGGCATGCTGCAAGTGATGCCAAAACGTCGCCGGAGTAATCATGACGCTTGGCGATCCGTCAACAATGACAAGCACATGCCCTTCGTACAAATGAGCAGCCGCCGTGTCAGGACGTTCCGTATAGCGGACGACCGGATACGGGTTCCAATGCCGCCCGGAAATAAACTCCTCGACCGTTTTTTCCGCCATGACGAGCCCGTCCGTGTCAATGGCGGCGATCGACTGACGGACGCGGCGAACGAGCTCCGGATCGGCAATTTCCTCGATATAGCAAATACAAATGTCGGTTTTTGAACGCCGCGCTACCTGCACATACTCCATGCGCAGCGACGGGTCGCGGACGCGGCGGCGGATGAGCGCGGTGTTAAAGACGAACGTCTCGACAAAGCCATCGCGCGCCCCGCGCACGACCCGTTCGGTATCCGGTTCTTGCGGCCCACGCACCGGATACGTGCGGGCGTCGATCAAAATGATATGTTCCACCCCATCAACGACAAGCGCCGTCGGCCCGGCAAGCACAGCGGCGACCGCTTCTTCGAGATCGTCCGTTTGCCCAATCTCCACGTAAGGAAGGTGCGTCTTTAACAGCTTCTCGAGCGGGTGGGCTTTGAGCTCATGCGCTTCAAGCCGGGATAAATATTTCATTAAATAATGCAAAATATCGTCTTTGACAAATCCATCGATCATAAACAGCGCCATGGCCCGTCCGCCATACTCAAGGTCAAGGCGAATGACATCGAAGCTTTTGCCGACCCCAAGCCGCCTAGCTAAATAACTGGCATTGTCATGAAGGCGGCGGGAGGCCGGCTGTTTTGGCACGCGTTTGTCCATCATCATCCCCCTGCAGATCGTTCACTATATACTCCCCATCATAGACAACCAAAAGGAAATTCATACATAAATGTTCCTTGCCATGCATATATTGGTGACAACCTCGTCCAATCCAGGAGGATGTCATGAAAAGATGGATGATCGTTGCCGCGCTGCTTGCCATCACTATAGCCGTCGCGGCTCCGCTCTTCTCGTGGTGGGAGCGCCATCGCACCGTGGAAACGATCAAATTTTTCCCGCTCGACCGCGAAGCGGCATTCACCAAAGCGAAAACGACGCTTATGCTCGGCGACAAAAAAGAGCGCAAACGCTATGCGCTGCGCTGGTCAGCCGCCTCCACGTTAAACCGTCGCGCTTACTTGCGGCAGGACGTCTCACTGTTGTTCGCCGACGGCCGGTTAATCGATGTGTTATCCAAATGGGAAACGAATGTCGATCAGATCCGGATGGAGAAGACGGTGATGATGCATGACAGCCGGTTTTTCCAGGCGATTACGTTCCATCATGGCGAACTCCATAAAGGGGAGGTCATTACGAGCAGCCAGACGATGTCAAGCGCGTACTTGTATGTCATCCATTCGCCATACGATCCGCTCACGTCGTTCCGCCGGCCGCAAACGGACGCCGAGCGCGAATGGCAACGCGTCTTAAACAAAGCGGCCAACGAGTTTTTGCGTCATAAAGCGGACGAGTTGCTCGCATATTTTTCCTTGTCTAAGGACGACTATTATGCCCTTTATTTGCCGGAATTGGTCGCCTACACGGAACAGCCGCTGCCCGGCCTATCGACGGCCAAAACGCAAACGATGATCGGCCGCCTATGGGAAGGGCTTTACAAATCGTATGTTCTCGGCATAAAAAAAGAGGATGGTTCCATCCTCTCGCCGATCGGCAGCACGATGCCGCTCATTTTGATTCAAAAAGATTACCGTCGAATCCTCATCTTGCTCGAGGCGAAAAACGGCGAAAAAATGATGCTCATCCAAGTTCCTTAGCGAAAGCCAGCCCATAAACCGGCGGCGGCCAACAGCGCCGCAGCGGCCAACGCCTTCATCTGCCGCCGCCAAGCGGCGCGCTTCGGCAAATGGACAGCGCCCGCCGCCAAAAAGCCGCCGATGAGTCCGCCGATATGGCCGGCGTTATCGATGCCGGGGACAAGCAGGCCAAACAGCAAGTTGACAACAATTAAGCTGATCACGTTCATGCCCATCGTGCGAAAAAACAAGTGCCGGTATACCGTCCCGAAATAAAGGAGCGCCCCAAACAATCCGAAAATGGCGCCGGACGCCCCGGCAGAGATTGACGGGGTAAACAAAAAACTCGCCAACGTCCCAAAAAAGCCCGCTGTTGTGTAAATGAGCAAAAATCGAAGCGAACCGTACAGCCGCTCGACCGTCCACCCTAAATAATACAAAGCGAACGTGTTAGTCAGCAAATGCAAAAATCCGATATGCAAAAACATCGGTGTCAAAAAGCGCCACCATTCCCCCATTTCAATGAGCGGGTTAAACTTGGCGCCATAACGGATTAAGACGCTCGGGTCCGTGCTGCCGCCGCTCCATTCGAGAATGAGAAACATGGCCACTTGCACGATGATCAACAGCCGGGTGAACACCGGCTTGCCATATTCAAAAATGCGCCGCTCTTCCTCCCGCTGGCGGCGCCATTCTGTCAGCACCTCATGTTTCAGACGTTCGGCGGCGGCAAACGGATCGGCTTCCCCCACGAGCGGCGCCGGACGGAGCGCGGCGCCGGTCATTTCCTCAAGCTGCGGCAGCATCTCGCCCGTGTTGCCGCTATGAATCAGGAGCGTATGAAACGCGCCACCCGCCGCCCCGGAAAGCGGCAGTGGCTCGGCGATAAGAGACTCCCAATCGTCGACCGGCGGGTACGCCATCACATATACATTGACGACGCGACCCCCTTTGCCGATTTTCCGCCCGTTCATTTGCCGGATGAATTGCCATGTGTACTCGATATCGAGACGCAGCGACCGGCTCCAGTCAAAATCGGCACGCACGAGGCGTACAAGCGTCGGGCGCCGCCAATGGCCCGATTCGAGCCATATTTCATCGCCGCGCTCGGACATCCGCGCGATGCGGTAGCCGTCACGAAGCAAAAGATGAACAAGCTGCCAAAACAATACATCCATCGTTCCGATCACGTTCCCCTCTCCCTTTCTCCGACGAGGCCAAGCCCATTGAGCAGCAGGGCGGCCAGCTCGCCGACCGTCCGGCAAACCGGGACAGACGAGCCGGCGGGGGCCGGTTGCCGCGGCCGAAAATACACAGCCTCCCAACCGGCGCCAAGTGCGCCCTCTACATCCAATTTCCACGAGTCGCCGACATATACCAGCTGCTCGGATGGCCGCTTATTTCTAGCATAATGAAAAATCGCCGCCTCCGGTTTTTTATACCCAACTTCTTCGGAAATGACCACGGCATCGCTGCGGAAAAAGCGATGCAGGCCGCAGGCGGCCAGTTTCCCGCGCTGAATGGCGCCGCTGCCGTTCGTAATCACACCGAGCGGCACATTGGCTGCGCGCAACTGGCCAAGCAAATCGGTCATGCCCGGCAAGGCGACAGCAAACCGGCTGACTGCCTCGTCAAAATAAGCGTGAAACCGGTCGGCCATCTCTTCGTCCGCTTCGATTTGGCAGGCGCGCGCCGCATCGAGAAAGCGAATCCGGCGGTAAGCACGCCGCGGCAACGCTCCGGCTTCGTAGTCGGTCCAATATCGGTCGCACGCCTTTTTGAAAATGGGAAACCAAACGGAAAACGAAACAGGAGCGGCCGGAAAAAAACGATGAAAACAATGGCGGATGGCGGCGCAAAACGTCCGCTCATAGTCAATGAGCGTCTCGTCCAAATCAAACCAAACGGCCTCCCACCGTTTCATCGTTGCCTCACAGGCGCAACATTTGCGAAACAAGCGCGCCGCGTACCGCAGGAATGTTGAGCGCAAACCGGATCAGCTGTCTTCGCAGCGGCGAAACGCGCAACGCCCAATCGGCCAACCGGTAACGGTAACGGTAAGCAAGCCACCCGACGGCAACGGCCAACAGCGAGTACGACCATTTGTTCATTGTTGTTCCCCCTTCATCATATGAGCTGTTCGTTATTCTTTTTCCCTTTTTCTCTCTAATTATGAAACGCACTCATCAGCGCACGAGCACAAACGTGGCGGCGAGCACCGCGCCGGCGACCGACAAGGCATTGACCGCATCGTTATCAAGCCAGCGCCATCCTTTCACATGAATCGTCTTCCGCCCGCAATGCCGTTTCCGTTCGGTGGCTGCCCCACATACCGGACAGCGATAAACGGACTGCCAAGCGGTGCCAAGCCACGTGTCCAGCCAACTGCCGAGCCAGCCAAACAGCGCAATGGTAAAAAAGGGTGCAGCGTGGAGGAAATGCGCGCCGGCAGCGGCGATGAACAGCGCCCCAGCGAGGGAAGCAGCCGTGCCAAGGGGCGTCACCGCTCCCGACGTGCCGGCTTCCACCGGACGAAAACTCGGCCATGCCCGCGGCGGGCGCCGGCTCAAAGCGCCGATTTCCGACGCCCACGTGTCGGCATTCGCCGCTGCGACAGCGACAACGAACAGCTCATTCCAAACCGGGTCAGGACGAAACAGCGCCAACAACGCCAAAACAGCCGGCACCCCGCCGTTGGCGAACACTTGGACAGCATCGCGCCGCCCGCCTTTGGCCAATTTCCCAGCCATCTTCGCCTTTTTCCGCTTCCCAGCGTTGCTGAAGAAGCTGGAGCTGGCAAAAAAGAGACCTAGCAACCATAATCCGCCCCAAGAAAAGCCGCATCCGACCAGCGTGCCGACGACAACGGCCGCCGCCGCCCCCGAGACGGACAGCAACCGCAACAGCCATCCGCCGCCAGCTGCGATGACAGAGGCAGCTGCATACCACCATTCATCGCCCACAATGAATAACCCCTTGGTCAGTAATCATAAACTCTACCGGCACATCATGATCCTCGACCGGAATGTCTTCAACAACTTGAAACGAATAGGCGAGCGCCGCGGTCACCGCCGCCACCCCCGGCAAATACCGATCGTAATACCCGCCCCCATAACCGATCCGGTAGCCGGTTTTCGTGAAACATACACCCGGAACGATGATGAGGTCAAGCTCATCACGATCGATCGCCGCTGTTTGTTCCTCGATCGGCTCGAGCAATCCAGCATACGCCTTCTCGAGCTGAGCAAACGACGCAATGCGCCGGAACGTCATCGTTTTCGTCAGCGGGTCGCATTTTGGCACACCGACCGTTTTTCCTTCCCGCCAAGCTTGTTCAATGATCGGCACCGTATCCACTTCCGTCTCTCTGGCCACCGTAATGGCGATCACTTGCGCCTCTTGCCATTGCGGCCACTGGTATAAATAAGCGGCAATTTGCCGGTCGTATGCCTGCTTCTCAGCCGCCGAGAGCTGCCGGAGACGATCAAGCATCCGGCGGCGCAGTTCCCGTTTGCGATCCATCGTTCTCCCCCTTTTCTGTATAAAGATAAAAGCAGCAGGAATGATCTTCCTACTGCTTACTTCGTTTCGCGGTGCAACGTAACTTTGCGATCCCGCGGGCAATATTTTTTCAGTTCCAGACGCTCTGGATTGTTGCGTTTATTTTTGGACGAAATGTAATTGCGTTCGCCGCATTCTGTGCATGCCAATGTAATGTTCACGCGCATCTTTTTTCCCTCCAAACGTGCTTTATATAATCAGACCTTTCTATGATAGCATTTTTTCGTGGCGATTTCCACCTCTAAATTTCATCTTTTTCAACAAGACCGGCCACAAACAAGGAGCGATATGATATAGTGAAAAGAGGAGGGAGATACGATGGTAGAATACGCAATGATCGCTTTGGCGGCCTTATCAATTCTTTTGCTGATCGTCTCGTTTTTTGCCAAAGACGAATTAAAACCGCTCGAAGAACAAATTGACCAGTTGACTGTTTCACTCGCTCAAGAAACGTACCAAATGAAAAAGCGGCTGCAAGTCATCGAGGAAGAGCTGCTCATCCCCGAGCGCCGGCGCCCGGCCTCCCCTCGCCGCGGCGGAGCATTGTCGCCGACGGATCGGCGCGTCTTGTTTTTACATAAGCAAGGGTTTCCGCTCGATGAGATCGCGCAAGAAACCGGCTTGACTGTTCCCGAGGTCGAGCGGGCCATAAGGAGATTGCGGCGATGAGGAAGCGGACGATGCGTTCTTTCGCCTTTGGCCTGCTTGTTTCGACATCGCTCATCGGCGCCGCATATTACACGTCCCCTCCAGCTGCACCGACCGAGGCGGACGTCGAGGCGTTTCTCGAACAACACGGGCTCGTCGCTGTCGCGAAGGACGAATACGACAAGCTCGTAAGCAATCAACCGAAAGCGCCGGCCGAACAGCCGCCTAAACAATCAGTGCAGATCGTTTATGTGTACCGCCTTGTGATTGAAAAAGGGGACACGCCGGAAGCGTTCGCCAAAGAGCTTGAGGCCGCCCGCATCATCGACAGCGCCCGCTCGTTCAATGACTATTTGCAAAAGCATGGGCTGACGCGCTCGATCCGTCCTGGTGCTTACAACGTGCGCAGCGATATGGATTATGCGGCGATCAGCCGCCTCATTGCCAGCCCATAATCAGCCAAAAAGGAGGCGGCCCGCTAGGACGCCTCCTTCGTTTATACTGTCAGTCATTGAAGTCGTAATGCTTCCCTTTGACAAGGTAAACGAGATGCTCGGCAATATTGGTCGCATGATCCGCCGTCCGCTCAATATACCGGGCGACGAGGGCAAGCACATTCATTTGCGCCAACGTCTCTTTGTCCGTTTTCTCGACCTCAAGCAACGATTTCATCATTTTCCCGTACTGCTCATCGACTCGATGGTCCATGTCAGCAATTTGTGCAGCCAGCGACGCATCTTCCCGCTCGTAGGCGGCAATCGCCGTTGAGACCATATCCGTAGCCAGACGATGCATCAACACGAGCGGCTGGATATCCATCACAAACGGCCGGCCGCCGATGCGGATGCACGCTTTGGCGATATTGACGGCAAAATCGGCGACCCGCTCGATATCGCTCGCGATTTTGATCGCGGCGACGATGCGGCGCAAATCGGTCGCGACCGGCTGCTGTTTCGCAATGAGCCATAACGCGAAATCATTGACTTCTTCCTCGAGCTTATCGATCGAGCCGTCCCCGTCAATGACGGCCATCGCCAAATTTTTGTTTTGCGTTTGAAATGCTTCAATCGCCTGTTGGAGCGCAACTTCTGTTAATCGCCCCATTTCGATCAGCTTGTTATGCAACGAGCGCAAATCATCGGCAAACGTTTCACGCATCCCCCTGCTCGCCTCCTTTGTTTTTTATCCGAAACGGCCTGTAATGTAATCTTCTGTACGCCGATCGGCAGGATTTGAAAACAGCTTGTTCGTCTCTGCGTATTCAATCACTTCCCCGTTCAAGAAAAACGCTGTTTTGTCCGAAATGCGCGCCGCCTGCTGCATGTTATGGGTCACAATAATGATGCTGTATTGTTTTTTCAATTCTTGGATGAGCTCTTCAATTTTCAACGTCGAAATCGGGTCGAGCGCCGAGGTCGGCTCATCCATTAAGATGACGTCCGGTTCGATGGCCAAACAGCGGGCAATGCACAAGCGCTGCTGCTGCCCTCCGGATAAGCCGTAAGCATGATCGCGAAGCCGGTCTTTCACCTCATCCCAAAGCGCCGCCCCGCGCAAACTTTTTTCGACAATTTCGTCCAGCACTTTTTTGTTGCGGATGCCATGAATGCGAGGACCGTAAGCAATATTGTCGTAAATCGATTTCGGAAACGGGTTCGGCTTTTGGAATACCATCCCGACTTGTGTGCGCAGCTGCTCAACCGGATAGGACGGATCAAAAATGTTGCGCCCGCGGTAGGCCAGCTGGCCGGCAATGCGGACATTCGGCACGAGTTCGACCATTCGGTTCAACGTCTTAATATAAGTGGATTTTCCGCATCCCGACGGTCCGATAATCGCTGTCACTTCATTTTCGTAAATCGTTAAATGAATATGTTTTAACGCATGGTGCTCCCCGTACCATAAGTTTAAATCGTTTGTCTCATACACGACGCCTTTCGCTGCACCGTCCTCAGCTACCGGCGCCGCCGACGACTTAGCAGCCAGTGTGGACGTTGCCTCTTTTGTTTTGGTTGCCATCATCTTATCGGTCTCCTTTCGCTCATTGTCCGGTCATGAATTTAAAATCGCTTTTGAAACTTGTTGCGAATCAACACTGCGACCGAATTCATCACGATTAAAAAGACGAGCAGGACGACAATTCCTGCGGCCGCCACATGTTGGAACTCCTCCTGCGGCCGTCCTGTCCAGTTATAAATTTGCAGCGGCATAACGGTAAACGTATCTAACACGCCGCTCGGCAAGTAGGCGATAAACGTTGGAATGCCGAGCACCACGAGCGGAGCGGTCTCCCCGACGGCGCGGGAGAGCGCCAAGATAGCCCCCGTCAGCATCCCCGGCAGCGCCGCCGGCAGCACAACCCGGCAAACCGTTTGCCATTTCGTCGCCCCCATGGCATACGACGCTTCCCGCAACTGCTGAGGAACTGCACGAATCGCTTCTTGGGCTGCGACGACGATCACCGGAAGAACGAGCAAGCTCATGGTCAATCCAGCTGCAAGCACGCTGCGCCCGAGCCCGAGCTCACGGACGAAAATCGTCAACCCGAGCAAGCCAAACACGATCGACGGTACACCGGCCAGATTGGAAATATTCGTTTGAATAAAAGCGGTGAAACGGTTTTTGCGCGCGTATTCTTCCAAATAAATGGCCGTCCCGACCCCCAAAATAAACGAAACCGGTGCGACGATTGCCATCAGCCAGAGGGAGCCGACCAATCCGGATTTTATCCCAGCCTCTTCCGGCCGGCGCGAAGGAAAGCTGTTTAAAAAGTCGCCATCCAGCCAGCCGATCGCCTGCATAATGACACGAGATAATAACAGCATAAGAGCAATCAGTCCAAAAACGGTAGCGAAAAAGAATATGGCTTGCAGGATGGTGTTTTGCGCCAGCCTTCCTTTCATTCGCTTCCAAACGAGCGGTTTGTCCATTTTGTTTTCCATCGTTTTCAATACTCCTCCCTAAACCGGCGGGAAATGTATTGCGCCAATATATTCATAAGCAATGTAAAAACAAACAGCGTCATCCCGACAGCATAAATGCTGTAGTAAATCGTCGTCCCGTAACCGGCGTCGCCTGTTGTCACTTGGACGATATAGGCAGTTAATGTTTGAATCGATTTCGTCACATCAAATGTAAATTCCGGCGATGATCCGCCAGCCACCGCGACGATCATCGTTTCGCCAACCGCCCGGGAAATACCTAAAATAAATGAGGCGATCACTCCAGAAGCAGCGGCAGGAAGCACGACCTTAAGCGCCACTTCAAGCTTTGTGGCGCCAAGGGCAAAGGCGCCTTCGCGAATCGAGTTCGGCACCGCGCTCATCGCGTCTTCTGACAGCGAGGCGATCATCGGAATGATCATAATCCCCATGACGAGCCCCGGGCTGAGCGCATTAAAAATCTCTAAATCCGGAATGACCTTTTGCAATAACGGCGTCACGATCGTCAACGCAAAAAACCCGTAAACGATCGTCGGAATGCCAGCAAGCACTTCAAGCGCCGGCTTGATGATTCGGCGCGTCCGCTCCGACGCATACTCGCTCAAGTAAATGGCCGAAGCGAGCCCAATCGGAACAGCCAAAAGCATAGCGATACCGGTCGTCAGCAGCGTGCCGGTCACAAGCGGAGCGACTCCGAATGATCCGTGTTCCTCGTTCCACGGAAGCCACTCTTTGCTCGTGACAAACTCAACAATCGATACACGGCGGAAAAATTCGATCGTCTCGAAAAGAAGAGTAAACAAAATGCCGATCGTCACGAGCACCGAGAGCGCCGCCAATGCAAAAAGGAGCTTCGGCGCGAGCTTTTCCATCCTTTTCGGCCAATGTTGCCGCCTTTGGTTTTCAGCAATCATCTCCCGCACCGAGAACTGCTGTTCTTTCTTCGTTGGAATCCCCATAAAACGAAAAACTCCTTTCCGACATATTCCAACCGCAGTCACAAGTCTAGGCCGACGAACGTCCTTTGTCGTCGGCCTGACGAAACTTATTTCAATCCTTTCAACGTTTCAAGCTGTTCTTTATACTTTTCCTCCGGCAGGCGGACGTAACCGACTTCTTCCGCCAAGTCCCCGGCTGTTTCCAGCAAGAATTCCATGTAATCATACACTTGCGGTTTTTCTTTCAGCGATTTGACGCTCACATACGTAAACAGCGGACGCGAAAGCGGAGTATATTTTCCCGTTTCAATCGTCTCGTTCGTCGGCTCGACCGGACCGTTGCCGCCATCGATCGGAACCACTTTCAGCTTATCTTTATTTTCTAAGTAATACGCATAGCCGAAGTAGCCGATCGCGTATTGATCTCCTTCAACCCCACGAACGAGAATATTGTCGTCTTCCGAAAGTTGGGCCGTTTTGACCAGTTCTTTTCCTTCCAGAATCACTTCATCAAAGTAGTCATACGTTCCGGAATCATGACCAGGCGAGAAAAACTTAATTTCCTCGTCCGGCCATCCTGGGCGGATGTCCGACCATTTTTTCACCGTGCCGTCTTCCGTCCACATTTTTTTCAGCTCATCGACCGTCAAGTAGTCAACCCAGTCGTTTTCTTTATTGACAACGACAGAGAGACCATCATAAGCGAGTTGAAACTCTTGGAATTCAATGCCGTTGGCAGCTGCTGCTTGTTTCTCTTCCTCTTTGATCGGCCGGGAAGCGTTCGAAAAATCAGTTTCACCTTTCGTGAACTTTTCAAATCCACCGCCCGTTCCCGACATACCGACGGACACTTTCACGTTCGGTTGTTCAGCCATGTATTCTTCAGCGGCTGCCTCCGCAATCGGGTAGACGGTCGAAGAACCATCCATGATGACTTCGCCCGACAGTTCGTTCGCTGCGGACTCACCGTTGGCGTCATTTTCCTCTGCTCCGTTTCCTCCGCCACAGGCAGCAGCGATCACCATCACCCCGCTGAGCACCCCGGATAACATGAGCCGTTTCCACTTGTTCATCGTTTTTCCCCCTACCCATTTCATTTTCTCCTACATGTCCTATCATAAAGGACGGCTATTAACGAGGTTTAAACGAAATGTTAAGATTGTGTAAACATTCTGGCCGCATTATTGTCCGGCTTGGACAACTGGCCACCCATAAAAATAAAAAAGGAGCTTCTTTATTTATGAAACAATGGACTTAAATTGACAGCACCCAGAAATTAAATAGCCGGCTAGATGTATTTATTATTTGCTTATTCATCTTTGTTTTATTCAATAAAAAGGCTGATTCAACAGGGAAAGCGCCTGTTGAATCAGCTTCGTTTATTGTTGCCCGCTTGTTTGTGCGGCTGCCTTCTCTCCATTTACCCTCTTTGCCTTCAATTCAAAATACGCATCTAAAACGCGGCGGCCGATGCGGTTGTTAATGCCGTCGCTTTCCCCTTGCGTCGCCCATGGGACAACGACCACGAACGATACTTGCGGATCGTTATACGGCGCATAGCCAATAAGCGTCAAGTTGTACGTTGGATCATTCCGCCGGCTTTGGGTCGGTCCGTCATAAAACGCTTCGGCCGTCCCTGTTTTACCGGCCGGATTGTACGGGGCATTGGCAAAATACGAATACGCCGTCCCCCCCGGCTCTTGCATGACGCGGCGAAATCCTTCCTGCACCCGTTGAATGTACTCGGTTTTCATATCGACGCGGTTTAAAACGACCGGCTCAAACCGCCGAATGATCCGGCCAGGCTCTTTTCCGTCAACGGACGGCTCGCGGATTTCTTTGACCAAAAGCGGCTTCATCCGGTAGCCGCCGTTGGCGATCGTCGAAACGTATTGCGCCAGCTGCATCGGCGTATACATGTCGTACTGGCCGATCGCCAAGTCAAGCAAAAACCCGCCGCGCATACTTTGGCCTTGGAAACCGCCCAATTCGTTCGGCAAGTCGATGCCGGTTTTCACGCCCAACCCGAATTGGCTGAAATAATGGCGCATCGTCGTAAACGCCGCCGGATTGATGTCAAGCGGCCGATGCGGACGGTATACGCCACCGCCGATGGCGATAGCGGTTTTGAACATATAGACGTTCGATGATTGTTTAAGCGCGGTCAGCTCGTTGATCGTCCCCATCGTTTTCCATGATTTTTTCACTGGAGTTCCCGCGATATAGAGCGGCTCATCCTTAATATACGTATTCGGATGGAGCACCCCGGTTTGGAAGCCGGTGAGCACCGTTGCCCCTTTCACCGCCGACCCCATCGCGTAAGCCGATGTGATGTTGCCGATGGCAAAGTCGACAAACTCGCCGTCCCGAAGGAGCTTTCCGGCCATCGCCAATACTTCGCCCGTTTTTGGATTCATCATAACGACGAACGCCCGGTCCAAGAGCGGGGAGCGGCCTTTGCGCTTCGTGGCCAAAATCTCCTGCTCAATAATTTGCTCGACTTGTTGTTGCAGTTCGGCATCGACCGTCAAAACGAGATCTTTGCCGCGCTCGCCCGGATACACTTGCTCAACCGAGACGACGTTGCCTGATTTGTCCACGATGTTTTTCACTTTCGCCTTTTTGCCGTGGAGCACTTCTTCATACTGCATCTCCAAATAACTTTTGCCGACGCGGTCGTTGCGGCTGTAGTCGCGGGCTAAAAAGTGGTCGAGCCGCTCGCGCGGGACGCCCTCATCTTCTTCCGTCACGCTCCCGAGCACGGAGCGGAACGTGTTGTCGTAGACGTATTTCCGGTCCCAATCAACGGTCGTGTTGACACCGGGCAGCTCGCTTAAGTGTTCGCTGACGACCGCATATTCGCGGTCAGTCACGCCTTTGCTTTTCACCGTCTGCGGCGTCAGCGCATAGCCGCTTTCCATCTCACGCTTAATGGCAATCACTTCAAGCTCTGCCGGCGAAATTTGCGCCAAGTCCTTCTCTGTAATGCGGTCGAGCGTCCACTCATATACTTTTTTGTCAATTTCTTTTTGCGTCAAGCCTTGATCAGCGAGCGTTTTCCGTTCTCGTTCGCTCACTTTCTTTTTCGCCTCGTCCGGGCGCGTCAAAATCCAATAGTCTTTCATATCGCGTTCGGTCACTTTTTTTTCGGCATCCGGAATATCAATATATTGAGCGAGCTTCCTTGCCACTTCCAATATTTCTTCTGGTTGAGTCGTTTTTGAGCGCGTATACGTAATCGCCTTTTGTGGTGTATTGTCGACGATCACTTGGCCAAACCGGTCGAAAATTTTGCCGCGCGGCACCGGCGTGCTGACAACTTCATCCTGCGTCCGTTCCACTTCGCGGCGATAGTCCTCTCCGTACACAATTTGCACAACGCCCAAGCGCAAAATAAGCACTGAAAACAATAAAAAGACAAAGAAAAACAAAATGTTTAACCGGATCGGCACTTGCGCCCGCTTCTTCCGTTTCATCCCCCGGTCCTCCTTTCCCTCCCCCTATTGTAAAAGAAAAAGGCAGGCAAGGCTAGGGAAAAACATGGACAACTTTTTACACCGATGAGCCGCCCCGTTCACCGGCCAGCTTCGTCCGAAACAAGAGCGTCTCCGGCCGGTCCCGTTCCGGGCGGCCATCCGTGAAACGAATGCGGCGGACGAACCAGTAAATCACCAGATGTCCAGCCCCGCATACAAACATGAGCATACGAATGCCCATCTTTTCCCCAAACAATGTCACCGCCGCCAAAAAGGCTAAAATCGATGCCATCCGCCCGGCGTTTAAAAACAGCTCGCGGACGACAATATACTCAACGCGCGCCTCTGCCGATTTCCAGCTCCTCCCGATTACATCAAACGTTAATGAGGAGTACGGAACGAGCAAAATCGGGTAAGCGACGGCGATCGTGACGGCATAAACAATCAAACGGGGGTAAGACGGCTGAAGGACAATGAGAAAAATGGCCGCATAGAGCAACAGTCCTCCCAATAAAATGGCTTTCATCCGATATTCCTGCCTCATCAGCCGGGAAACTGCATAGTAGGCGACAAACGATGTAAATGAATTGACGAGCCCGTACTTGCCGAGCGCCCATTCACTGTTTGAGGTGACATACACCAACACCGAAATGACAAACACAAACGACCCTTCACGCAGTCCTTGAAAAAAATGAGCGTTCGTAATCAACCGCCAATTCTCATTTTGGTTCCGTTCCTTTAAAATGCGAAGAAATAAGTATTTTCCCGCCGCTGTACGGCGCTTGAGAAAGAAGCTGAGCAGCACGGCGACAATAAACAAGCCAAGCGACAGCGAGAAAACGAGCGTATACCCTTTTAGGCCGGCGAGCGATGAAATCATATAGCCGGCGACAATCGGTCCGATCATGCCGGCTGACGATGTGAGCACTCCGAAAAAACCGTTAAAAAAGTCGCGCGTTTCCGGTTCCGTAATTTCAAACGTCAACACGTTAAACGCCAACCAATAAAAGCCATAGCCAACCCCCAACAGCGCGCCGAGAACGAGCAAATATTGATGGGCTCGGGGACCGACGAACAAAACAGTGACAAAAAAAACGGCTAAACACGACACCCCGAGCCGCAGGATAAGAATGCGGTCAATTTGTTTCGCCAGCCGGCCGGCGAATAGAAACGTCAGCGGCTGCATGGTGACGACCGCCAAATTATACAGCGCCAAGTCGCGAAAGTCACCGGTCTGTTTCCATAAATAAATGTTGACAAACGTATTGGACAGCGAGACAGCAAGCGCATAAAACCCGCCGATGCAAAGAAGCAGCAGCAAATCGCGATCCATCCGTTCTTGGCCAGTCAATTTTTCGAATAATGACATCGTAAACTCCCCTTTTCATCTATCCGGTAGTGTAGCCATTTCCGCTGCCGCTATGCACCTTTAGACCAATGAAAAAACGGGGCGAATCACTTGCCCCGTTTTTTCGTTATGGCTTTACTTATTTTGCTTTTGCTTCGCTGTATCGTTTCGCGACTTCATCCCAGTTGACGACGTTCCAGAACGCCGCGATGTATTCCGGACGGCGGTTTTGGTATTTCAAGTAGTACGCATGCTCCCAAACGTCCAAGCCAAGGATCGGCGTTTTGCCTTCCATGATCGGCGAGTCTTGGTTCGGCGTGCTCGTAATTTCCAGCTCGCCGTTGTTGACGACAAGCCACGCCCAGCCGGAGCCGAAACGGCCAGCCGCTGCTTTCGAAAACTCGTCTTTAAACGCCGCAAAGCTGCCGAATTTTTGGTTGATCGCTTCAGCCAGCTCACCTGTCGGCTCGCCGCCGCCGTTTGGCGATAAAATCGTCCAGAAGAGCGAATGGTTCGCATGGCCGCCGCCGTTGTTGCGCACTGCGGTGCGAATGCTTTCCGGAAGGGCTTCCAAATTGCTGAGCAACTCTTCCAACGATTTGTTTTGCAAATCAGCATGCCCTTCAAGCGCCGCATTTAAGTTCGTCACGTATGTGTTATGGTGCTTCGTGTGGTGGATGTTCATCGTTTCTTTGTCGATATGCGGCTCGAGCGCATCGTACGCATACGGCAATGCCGGCAGTTCAAATGGCATACAAATCTCCTCCTTTTGTTCGTATATGTAATGCGGACGCAAAGCCGTCCGTGTAAAATTAGCTTACCAAAATTGCCACAATGTTTCAATGAATTTGCCTGTCCGCCAATGAACAGGAAACGATCACAGTTGAATTCGCCTGTTCCGGCATATACAATGGAAATGGAGAAAAAGAAAGGTGTGGCCATGATGAATGTATTCGTCCAACTATGGAAAAGCCTATATTCCCCCAAAGACATCGCCCGTTTTCGATTTCAAGGAATTGGAAAAACAATTGGCTATTTGTTTTTGCTGACGCTTTTATCCGTTCTCCCGACTTTTTACTATGCTTCAACGTCGCTAGCTGAGAGCATCCGCACGACAAGCGCTTTGTTGCGTAACGACCTCCCGCCCTTTTCGATTGAAAACGGCGAGCTTCGCTCAGAAGCGGCTGAACCGATTCATATTGACCAGGGTGGATTTACGATCATTTTTGACAGCACGGGTAAGGTGACGAGACGGGAGGTAGAACGGCTGCCGAACGCCATCGCCTTGTTGAAACATGAGGCTGTGCTCGTCGCCGGCTATCAGGCGCAGCACTACAGCTATGCCACGTTTCCGGACGTGACCATCACGGACGAGGACGTGCGCGCGTTTATTGCCAGCTTGCAGTCGCTTCTCCCCGTTCTTATTCCGCTTTTCGGGCTTGTTTTATATGTGCTCGCTTGCGCGGGAAAATTCGTCAGCGTTTGCTTGCTCGCTTTTTTTGGCCTCATGTTTGCCGGCATGTTAGACAAAAAGCTTCGCTACCGTCATACATGGATCATGTCGGCTTATGCGATTACGCTGTCGACTGTCTTTTTTGCTTTAATGGAGACAGTCCAAACGATCGTCCCGTACAGCACCTTTATCCATTGGTTCGTTTCGCTCGCCGTCTTTTTCTTAGCAGTCAAAGAAGTCCCTGCAGCCGCCCAACGCAATGACTAGCCGCCAAGAGATGTTGGGCGGCTTTTTTATCCGCTCATTTCAAACCGTTCAACACGTTTCCTCAACGTTTGACCGAGCTCAATGATTTCGAACCCGATCGCATGCATCGTTTTCATTTCCATTGTTTGGGCACGAGAAGAATACAGCATTTGTTCGGCGCTTGCCAGCGTTTGTTGGGCCGTTGATACAAACGAAACCGTCGCGTGCTCTATAGCCGGAATTGATTGGGCCAGCTCAACCATGCTTCGCTTCATTTTTTCAATATTCTCTGTAACAACAGCAATTTCTTTTAGCAGTTCATCAAGAGCGTTTTGGGATTGATAAGATGCCTGTATGTAGTCAGAAAAACGTCCTGAAACGTCAGTGCATTGCTTAGAAGCTTTTATAATAACTTCCACCATCTCCGTCATTGTTTTGGCGACCGATTCAGCTGCTTTCCCGGACTGTTCCGCTAATGATCTCACTTCCTTGGCCACCACAGCAAATCCTTTTCCGGCCTCTCCCGCTCTTGCCGCCTCAATCGTCGCGTTCAAAGAAAGATATTTTGTTTGCTCAGCGATATCACGAATGACTTGCACGACCGTGACAACCAATGATGAGTAATTCTCGACCTCTCTTACCGCTTCCGCCATTTTGGCAAATTCGTGTTCAAACGCCTGAACCAACTGAGTCATTTGTTTCGTTTGTCTCCCTCCCTCAAGGGCGGCTGTATTCATATATTGCGAGCTTTCCTCGATCATTTCCATCTGTTTCGTGACCTGCATAATGTCTTCTTTCATTTGTTGAAAAAAAGCAATCGTTAAATCGGAGGAAGAAGCGGTTTCTTCAGCTCCTTGCTTGACAATTCCAATTGTCCCCATCAATTTCTCATTGCTTTGCATCGTTTTTTTAGACACTGTTTTTAATTGTTCCCCTTTATCTGCCAACTGCTCCGTTGTAACGCATATATGATACATCATCTCCCTCATATTTTGAACCATCTGCTGAAAACTGCCAACCAATGATTGGATTTCCCGCGTTCGGGAAACAATGAGCGGGCTAGGGCTCAAGTCGCCACCGGCTACCTTTTTCATCGCTTCCTGAAGCCGGATGATCGGTGCTGTCAACGTGCGTACAAACGCGACAATTAGGAGCGAAGCAGCGCATGCACCGATGAGCGTTGCCGTAAAAATGAAAACAGCCATTTGGTGGATGGCGTTCATGTATGAACTGGTAGGCACAACAATGACGTAAACTCCTTTTAACTCCTGTATGCTTCGATAAACAAGCGTATAATCATTCCCATTTATAACTGTATAAGAAATGCCGTTCTTTTCTTTTTTGATGCGTTCGATGAGCATTTCTGAAAACACAAGACGCGAACGCCGATTTACGTGGAACGGATGGGCCGTTTCAGTAACGAGAAAAAATTCGGCTGGTATTCCGTCCTGCATCAGTTCTGCCTGTTGCTTGCGGACGCTTGTATTCACCCGTTCCATAAACCGCTTCTGATCTCCTACGTACATAAACAAAAACTGCTGAGCCAATTCATACATTATATCGGTTTCTCGCTGAAGGCGGTGTTCAATCGCCAGCATCATTTCATGTTTGGCTTTTACATACGATATTACGCCAACTGTTCCGACTGTGGCGGTCAAAATACCGACAAATAGAATCATCAGCTGACTTTGCAGCCTTATCTTTCCAAATGTCTTTCTCATGATTGTCCCCCTCTCCATCCCCATTATGTCAATCCAATATTAAGAACGTATAAATAGTTTGTTATGTTTTATGGAATTGTTCTCATATTTTGGGCGGACAAGCATACATTTCATAAAAAACGCAATGAGGGGTACAATGAAAAAGTGGTTTTTATTGCTCATCGCCTTCCTTGTCGGCTATATCGCGTACGAAGATTTAACCGTCGGAACACTTCCGGCATCATCGAAGACACCGGTTGTTCGAGAGAACATAGGCATTCCCGCTTATAAGGTGATCAAAATCAAAGCTGGCGACACACTGTTATCCATTGCCGAACGCGAACAGCAAGGGCCGCTTCCCGTTTCCATTGAGACATTGATTCGCGACTTTGAAAAACTAAATCCGGAAGCAAAAGCAGATGCCCTTCAAATTGGAAAAACATACAAAATCCCGGTGTACGAAAAATAACCGCGCGAATTTCTTGTCAATGCCCATCACTATTGATAAACTTAGTGCAGAAAAGCACTCGTTTTTAAAGGAGCGAATTTCCGTGAGTGAAATCATCCATCGTTCAAAAACGCGGCCAGTCCGCGTCGGGCCGCTGACGATCGGCGGCAGCAACGAAGTCGTCATCCAAAGCATGACAACGACAAAAACGCACGATGTCGACGCGACTGTGGCCCAAATTCACCGGCTTGAGGAGGCGGGCTGCCAAGTCGTCCGCGTCGCCTGTCCGGACGAACGGGCCGCTGACGCCATACCGGAAATTAAGAGGCGAATCAACATCCCGCTTGTCGCCGACATCCACTTTGACTATAAATTGGCGTTAAAAGCGATTGAAGGCGGCGTCGATAAAATCCGCATCAACCCGGGCAATATCGGGCGCCGCGAGAAGGTGGAAGTGGTCGTCAAAGCCGCGAAAGAACGCGGCGTGCCGATCCGCATCGGCGTCAACGCCGGGTCGCTTGAGAAACGCATTTTAGAGAAATACGGATATCCGACCGCCGACGGCATGGTCGAGAGCGCCTTGTACCATATCCGCATTTTGGAGGAGCTCGATTTTCACGATATTATCGTTTCGTTAAAAGCGTCCGATGTCCGTCTCGCCATTGAAGCGTATGAAAAAGCGGCGCGCACGTTTGACTACCCGCTTCACGTCGGCATTACCGAAGCCGGGACGCTCTTTTCCGGCACGATTAAAAGCGCAGTCGGACTCGGTGCCATTTTAAGCAAAGGCATCGGCAATACGATCCGCGTTTCCTTAAGCGCCGATCCGGTTGAAGAGGTGAAAGTGGCGCGCGAAATTTTAAAAACGTTCGGGCTCGCCTCCAATGCAGCGACGCTCATTTCCTGCCCGACGTGCGGGCGGATTGAGATCGACTTGATCAGCATCGCCAATGAAATCGAGGACTATATCGCCAAAATTAAGGCACCGATCAAAGTCGCCGTGCTCGGCTGCGCCGTCAACGGACCGGGCGAAGCGCGCGAAGCCGATATCGGCATTGCCGGCGCCCGCGGCGAGGGTCTGTTGTTCCGCCACGGCAAAATTGTCCGCAAAGTGCCGGAAGAGCAGATGGTCGAAGAACTGAAGAAAGAAGTCGACAAGCTGGCCGAAGAATATTTTGCGAAACAAAAGGAAAAAGAAGCTGCTCTGAAAGGTGGCGGTCTAGAGTAATCGAAGCGCGGCCGACAGACCAGCACGAAAAAGGGCGTCCCCTGCTTGGGGACACCCTCGCTTTTTCTACGTGTAAAACGGCATAATAAACAAGCGAACGAGAATCGCAATGACGCCGATCCCGATGGCCCACGCCCCGAGCGTTTCCGCTCCGCGCCGGCGCGCGATAAAACCGACAATAATGCCGGCTGCCCCTAACAAAATCGGCCAAATAAACAGGGCGATGATGGACAACGCCAAAGCGAGCCACCCAAGCCCGGCGCCGCCTGCGCGTTCTTCGTCCCGCTCTTCGCGGCGGCGGATCGGCTCAGCGACCTCCGCCGCTGTTTCTTCCATGAAATTGCGTTCTGGTTCCTCTTTTCCGATCGATTGCACGTAACTCTCGTTATACGTGCGCTCACGGTTGTCTGCCATATGCTTCCCTCGCTTTCCTAAAGTAAGGAGCATTATTAGTATGGGAAACCGACGCCATTTTATCATTGTGAATATTTTCTAAAAGGGGGGATCTGGCGATGAAGCGGCAACGTCTCGGTATTGACATCGATGGCACCGTCACATGTCCGAGCACATTCATTCCATACTTAAACGAGGCATTTGGCAAACCGCTCACATTAGGCGACATTACACAGTACAATTTGGCACCGCTGTACGGGGTAACGGAAGAAGAAATGGACCGTTGGCTCGAAGAAAACGAAGCCGCCATTTATGAGCGCGCTCCGCTTGCCCGCTATGCGCTTGAGGTGATCGACAGCTGGAAAGACAAATACGAGTTGTTTTACATTAGCGCCCGCGGCCGCCATTTGTACGAGCTCACCGAGCGCTGGTTTCAGCGGCATGGCGTTCATTACCACCATATTGAGCTGATCGGGTCGCATGATAAAATCGCCGCCATCCGCCGCTACCAGCTCGCTGCTTTTTTTGAGGATAAATACGACAACGCCTGCGCCATCGGCGAACAATGCAATATCCCGGTTATTTTATTCGACACGCCGTACAACCAAGGGCCGTTGCCGGAGAACGTCATCCGCGTCAAAAACTGGCTGGAAGCAAAACGGGAAGTGGAGCGGCGTCTACAGCCATAAAAACATCTCCCGCTTTATACCGGGAGATGCTTTTGACATTGCGGACATGTGCCGTAAATTTCAAATTTATGGTCAGCAATCTCATAACCGTCGAGCTCTGGGCCGAGCCTGTCCATCGGGCAAGCGTCAATTTCCTTTGTTTTCCCGCACTGGACGCAAATAAAATGGTGGTGATGGCGGCGGGCATCACAGGCAAAGCGGAAATGCTTCTCCCCGGACAGCTCGGTCATTTCTAAAATGCCGAGTGCAGCGAAGAGCGATAAATTGCGGTATACGGTGTCAAAGCTTAAGCCTGGATACGCAGGGCGAAGCGCTTCGAGCACTTCCTTCGCCGTCAAATATTTATCGCGGTCGGCAAACAGCTCGAGCATTTGTCTCCGTTTTTCGGTATATTTAAATCCCTTTTCTTTCATCAGCTGCAACGCTTCGCCGATATTCATCATTACCGTCCCCTTTTCCATTTTTTCCATCCTAATACGAGAAGCAAAATGGCGACCGCCAGCACGACGATCGTCCCGCCCGGCGCCCAATCGAGCTCATACGCTGCCAAAAGCCCGGCGATGACCGCCAGCTCCCCGAAGAAAATGGAAAATGCGATCGCCTGTTTAAAACTTTTGGCGATGCGAATGCTTGCCGCCACCGGCAACGTCATCAGCGAAGAAACGAGCAACACGCCGACGATGCGCATGGATGCCGCGATGACAAGGGCGACGAGCACAATAAACAAAAAGTGAATGAACTTGGCGCGAACGCCGGAGACGCGGGCGTACTCCTCATCAAATGAAAGGAGAAACAGCTCCTTGTAAAATGCGAAAATGATAGCGGCAGCAATTACAGCGACGGCGAACGCCGCCCAAACGTCGGCGCCGCTTACGGCGCTGACGCTGCCGAACAAATACGAAAACAAATCGGTGTTAAACCCATTAGCGATGGAAATCAAAATAACACTTAAGCCAATGCCGGCCGATAAAATAATCGGAATCGCGAGTTCCTCATAATGGCGGTAAACCGCGCGCAACTTCTCAATGAGCAGCGAACCGGCAACGGAAAAGCCCATCCCGATGTAAAGCGGATTCCATCCGGCGGCCGGCACCGCTGAACCGAGCAGCAGCCCAGCAGCGATGCCAGCAAGCGTCACATGGCTCAGTGCATCAGCGATGAGCGACAGGCGCCGAACAACGATAAACACTCCAAGCAGCGGCGCGGCAAATCCGGTCAAAATGCCGGCCAAAAACGCATTGCGCAAAAATTCATATTGCCAAATGGCTTCCCACACATGTCATTCCTCCACAATCAACCGTTTATGTTCCGCCCGTTAATGTTGGTGGGAGAGAACGTGAAGCGAATGGCCGTAAAACCGTGAAATCTCCTCGTCGCCAAGCCGTTCGAACTCTTTCACGTTTCCGTGGAAATAGAGGCGCTTGTTTAAGCAGGCGATATGGGTTACCCGATCCGTGATCGTCCCAATGTCGTGCGTCACGAGCACAAGCGTCAAGCCGCGGCGGTTCAAATCACCGAGCAGCTCATAAAACTCGTGCACATGGCGGGCGTCAACGCCGACGGTCGGCTCGTCTAAAATCAACAGATCCGGCTTGCTCGCCAAAGCGCGGGCGATAAACACCCGCTGCTGCTGGCCGCCGGACAACTCGCCGATATTGCGCTTCGCCAAGCCGCGCAAACCGACCGCCTCCAACGCCGCCTCAACCGCGCGGCGGTCTTCTTTCGTCAATAGGCGAAATAAGCCGCGTTTGGCCGTCAATCCGCTCATCGCCACTTCCTCGACGGTCGCTGGGAACCCGCGGTTAAAGCTGTTCGCTTTTTGCGACACAAAGCCGATCCGATGCCATTCGCGGAACGACTCGATCGGCTCGCCGAACAGCGAGATGCGGCCGCGGTTCGGTTTTAACAAGCCGAGCACGCATTTTAAGAGCGTTGACTTCCCAGAGCCATTCGGGCCAACCAGCCCTAAAAACGCTCCTTTTGGCACCGCCAAATTGACGTGCTCGAGCACTTCTTCTTTTTCATAGCGATATGATACATCCTCGACTTGCACGACAAGCCTGTTTTCCATGGCCGTTCTCCTTTGATAATTCAGAATCGTTACGATTTATGTCCATGTGCAAGTATAGCCGATCCCGCCCATTTTGTAAACCTCAATGAATCGCCGATTTGAAACGGGCCCCGAGCACCTCATGCGTCGCCATAATGGTAATGAACGCATTCGGGTCGATTTCATTAACGATCGATTTCAGCTTGGTCACTTCCAGACGCGTAACGACAGCATAAATGATTTCTTTTTGCTCGTCCGTATAGCCGCCTTTGCCAAGCAGCTTCGTCGTCCCGCGGCCGAGGCGGTGCAAAATGGCATCAGAAACTTCTTCATAAAAATCAGTGACAATAAAGGCCGCCCGCGTCTCATCGAGCCCTTCAATCACCGCATCGATCGTCTTGGAGGCGATGTAGTACGTCATCACCGAATACATTGCCGGCTCGATCCCAAGCACAAACGCCGCCCAGCCGAAAATAAACACGTTGACAAACATGACGAACTCGCCGACGGAAAACGGAATTTTCTTTGTCAGTAAGAGGCCTAAAATTTCTGTCCCATCAAGCGACCCGCCATGGCGAATGACAAGCCCGACGCCAAGCCCGAGCGCCAAGCCGCCAAAGACAGTCGCCAAAATCGGCTCGGTCGTCAGCGGGGAAAAATGATGAAACAGCCGTTCGGTGACACCGAGAATGACAACACCTAAAATCGTTGACAGCATAAACGTTTTGCCGATGTGCTTATAGCCAAAATACATAAACGGGGCGTTTAAGAGGATGACGAGCGTGGCAAAGTTGAGCAGCCGCCATTCATCTGGAATTAAATAATCCAAAATAAGGGATACACCGATAATGCCGCCATCGATCATTTTATTCGGAACGAGCAGCCGCTCGATGGCAAACGCCGCCAAGGAAGCCCCCATAGCGATCATCAGCACCCGGTACAACACGCGCTTCAACGGTTCTTTTTTATGCTGCTTTGGCGTCAAAATCCCACCCTTTCCTTCTTTACTTTCATTTCCATTATACCATACACCCCTTTTCTATTCACATCATATGATGGAACAGAAACAAGGAGGGGGCTGCCATGAACTTTTACCAACAGCTCGTGAAACAAAAGTTAAAAACGATCACCCCGGAAGAACTCGTTGCATACAGCCAAGATTACGACTTGCCGATTACGGTCAACCAGGCGAAAAAAATTCTTCAACTTGCCCGGACGAATGACATTAACGTCTTCGACCCCAAAGAGCGGAAAAAATGGGTGCGCGAGCTGGCTAAAATCACTTCGCCGGAGATTGCCAAAAAGGCGAACGAACTGTTTTTAAAATTTGTACAAAAAAAGTAAAAAAGGGCGTTTCGCCCTTTTTTATTGCGCGTCAGCAACAATTTTTTCAAGCAGCTGATTATCGAATGTCTGCGCCCGCAGCATAGCAATTTCATGCTTGTACGGCGGTTTTTTATCATTTTTGTCCTCTCCGACATACGGCGTTTCTAAAATTTTTGGAACGTCCGCCAGCTGCGGGTGATGGACGATGTAGTTCAGCGCATGAAATCCGATATGGCCGAAACCGATGTTTTCATGGCGGTCTTTTCGGCTGCCGCGCGGATTTTTGCTGTCGTTGATGTGCAGCACTTTCAGCCGTTCAAGGCCGATGATCCGGTCAAATTCGGCAAGGACGCCGTCAAAATCGTTGACAATGTCATAGCCGGCGTCATGCGTATGGCATGTGTCAAAGCAGACGGACAGCTTGTCATTATAAGCGACGCCATCGATAATATACGCCAGTTCTTCAAACGTGCGCCCGCATTCCGATCCTTTTCCGGCCATCGTTTCAAGAGCGATTTCGACCGTCTGTTCGCGCGTCAATACTTCGTTCAGTCCGCGGATGATCTGCCGGATCCCAGCTTCCGCTCCGGCGCCGACATGGGCGCCCGGGTGCAGCACAAGCTGCTTCGCCCCGATCGCTTCCGTCCGTTCAATTTCAGCGCGCAAAAAACCAACACCAAGCGCAAACGTATCGGGATTTGTCGTGTTGCCGATATTGATAATGTACGGAGCGTGAACGACGATGTCCGCAATGCCGTGCGCCTTCATATGCTCGCGCCCGGCTTCAATATTCAGCTCCTCGATGGCTTTGCGCCTTGTGTTTTGCGGCGCCCCGGTGTAAATCATAAACGTGTTCGCCCCGTACGATGCCGCCTCCTCGCTGGCGGCAAGCAGCATTTTTTTGCCGCTCATCGAGACGTGTGAACCAATTTTTAACATGTCCTTCTCTCCCTTTTCCTTCCATTCGCAGCGAAAGCTACGATTTTTTGAAGCGGTCAAGCCGCTTTTTCTTCCTCTCGAGCTCGGCGCGCAGCTTTTTCTTATAGCCCGGCTTGACTTGTTTCGCCTTTTTCAGCTTGGCGACAAGCGGCGCGAGTTCATCTTCCTTCTCACCGGCCCGCTTGCCCCGCCGATTCCAAGGCGGCAGCTCCTTCCATTCGCCGCGCACGAGATCGCGATGAACAAATGAAACCCCCATTTTTTCCAATCGGGCAATCGCATCTTGGTCGGCCGGCTCGTAAATGGTCGCCGCAATGCCGCTATAGCCGGCGCGCGCCGTCCGCCCAGCGCGGTGAATGTAAAACTGCAAATCATCAGGCAGCTCGTAGTTGATGACATGGCTGACACCTTCGATATCAATGCCGCGCGCGGCCAAGTCAGTGGCGACCACGTATTGAAACGCCAAATCGCGAATTTGGGCCATCATCTTTTTTCGCTCGCGCGGCGTCAAATCACCGTGCAACACGCCGATTTTCAATCCTTGTTCAGCAAGCAGATCGGCGACTTCATCAGCCCTTTTTCTCGTATTCACGAACACAATGGCTAAATACGGATGGTAGCTGACAAGCACATCGTAAAGCAGCTTGACTTTTTCACGCCCGCGCAGTGGAATGAGCACATGCTCAATGTTTTCATTCGCCGCCTGTTTCGGCTCGACTTGGACGAATGTCGGATTTTCCATATATTTTTTCAAAAATGGCTTCAGCTTTTCCGGAATCGTCGCCGAAAAGACGAGCATTTGCAGCTCTTTCGGCATCCGGGCCGCGATTTGGTCGACATCAGTGATAAAGCCCATATCAAGCATCAAATCAGCTTCATCGACGACAAGGATGCGCGCCGTATGCACATCAAGCGCCTGCTCGCGGATGAAATCGTTAATGCGTCCGGGCGTGCCGATCACAATGTGGGGCTGCACGTGGAGCTTTTCGAGCGCCTTTTGCTTATCCGTCCCGCCGATGAAACAACGGGCGACGATCATCCGGTCTTTCGGACAAAATTTCGTGATCTTTAACGTTTCATGGTAAATTTGCGTCGCCAACTCACGCGTCGGCGCTGTGATGACCGCCTGCACCTCAGCGCGCTCCGGGTCGATCTTTTCGATGATCGGCAATAAATAGGCGTGCGTTTTTCCCGTCCCGGTCTGCGACTGGCCGACCATGCTCTCGCCGCGCAGCGCCCCCGGAATGATGCGCTCTTGAATTTCCGTCGGTTTATAAAAACGAAGCGCTTGAATCGCCTCGATCAAAAACGGCTGAAATGGAAAACGGGTAAACTGCGTCTTCGCCATCAACCACCACTCCCTTCTATCTGCGCCCTTTGTTCGCTTCATCATTATAGCGAATGTTCGCGGCCCGCCGCAACTAAAGACGATGGCGATGGAAAAACCTTTCCCGTCCTGCCCGCATATTTTATGAAGGAGGACGATTGTTCATCCGTACGACCGAAAGGAGGCGACTGCCATGAGATACAGCCGTCCCCCGATGATGCCTTCCCCGTTTGCCGGGATGCCCCCCGCTCCGTTCACCCGCATGCCGGCTGGCGCTCCCCGCCCTGGCGGCGCCGGCGGTCTGCTCGCCCGCTTATTTTCGCGCGGACAGCCGCCGGCCGCCGCTCCAACCCCGTGGGGATTGCCGCTGCTGCAAAACGCCGCAGCCAACACCGCCACGGCAGCGAACACAAGCGGCGGATTCATCGGCATGTTAAATAACGTGCAAAAAATGCTCGGCATCGCGCAAAACGTCATGCCAATGGTGCAGCAATATGGCCCGCTCATTCGCAACCTGCCAGCCATGATCCGCATTTTTCGCGAGCTGAAACCGGCCGATGAAGAAGAGGGGGAAACGAAACCGACAGAAAGCGCACCGGCAAAAGAAACGAAGCAAAAGCCGGTTGCGCAGACGGCCAAAAAACGCTCCGTTCCACAGGCGAAGCGTGAAACACCGCAAGAAAAACAGCCACCGGCCGCGCCGAGGCCATCAACGCCGAAACTGTATATATAGCCTCTCTCCCGCCCTGGCAATGCCTGCCGTTTAGGGCGGTTATTCTTTGTCTTCTCCCCTTCTCTCCGATATAATGGAAAGTGAAAACCGCCGCGCTGTCGGCGGCAGGGAGGGAAAACGATGGAAGTGATTAAAATTACCCCGCGAGGGTATTGCTACGGGGTGGTCGATGCGATGGTCATCGCCCGCAACGCAGCGTTAGATCCGACGCTACCGCGACCGATTTACATCCTCGGCATGATCGTCCATAATAAACACGTCACGGACGCGTTTGCCGAAGAAGGCATCATTACGCTCGATGGGGAAAATCGGCTTGAGATTTTGGAAAAAATTGATCGAGGCACAGTGATTTTCACCGCCCACGGCGTGTCGCCGGAAGTGAAAAAACGCGCGCTTGAAAAAGGGCTGGTGACGATCGATGCAACCTGTCCGGACGTGACGAAAACGCACCGTCTCATCGAGCAAAAACTCGCTGATGGCTACGATATTATCTATATCGGCAAAAAAGGGCATCCGGAACCGGAAGGAGCGGTCGGCATCCATCCGGAGCGCATCCATCTCGTCGAAACGCCAGACGATGTGGAGCGGCTTTCACTCACCAACGAACGCCTCATGGTCACAAACCAAACGACGATGAGCCAATGGGATGTGGCCGATATTATGGCGAAAGTAAAAGAAAAATACCCGCATGTCGAAATGCATAAAGAAATTTGCCTCGCGACCCAGCTTCGCCAGGAAGCGGTGGCCGAGCAAGCGAAGGAGGCGGACGTGACGATCGTTGTCGGCGATCCGCGCAGCAACAACTCGAACCGCCTTGCCCAAGTATCGGAAGAAATTGCCGGCACGAAGGCATACCGCATCGCCGATGTAACGGAAATTGATATCAACTGGATTAAAAACGCCAAAAAGGTGGCTGTCACGGCCGGCGCGTCCACTCCGACGCCGATTACGAAAGAAGTGATCGACTTTTTAGAGCAGTTTGATCCGAACGATCCGGCTACGTGGGAGCGGGAGCGGAAAGTGCCGCTGCAAAAAATCTTGCCAAAGGTGAAAACAAAGAAAGAAGAATAACAACCGTTCATCCACGAACAAAGGCTATCCTGAACAAGCGGTTGAACCGCTTGCAGGACAGCCTTTTTCGTTTGCTGTTCATACGAATTGAAACGGATCGGTATGGATGGTTGAAGCGACCACCTCAGCCTCCCATTGCCGCTTCGCTAGCTCGGCGGTTAAATAGCGGGCGACGCCTTGTTTCATCACTTTTTCGACGTTATGGCCGGGATCGATGAGATGAAGGCCGAGCGCTTGAGCGTCATGGGCGGTATGATAATACACATCCCCAGTCACATACACGTCGGCTCCGGCCGATGCGGCGGCAGCGACAAACTTATTTCCGTCTCCGCCCAGTACGGCGACGGTTTGCACAAGGTCATCGAGCCGACCGACGACGCGCACAGCCGGGACAGAAAATGCTGTTTTCACTTGTTCGGCGAAGGCGCGCAGCGTCACCGGCTGCGGCAGCCGGCCGATGCGTCCGAGTCCAAAGCGTCGCCCTTCATTGTCAAGCGGATAGATGTCGTACGCCACTTCCTCGTATGGATGGGCCGCGAGCATCGCTTCGACCACTTGCCGCTCAAGCGAGGCTGGAACGATCGTTTCGATGCGCACTTCCTCCACTTCTTCAAGCCGCCCTTGCTCACCGATAAACGGCTGGGCCCCTTCTTCCGGCAAAAACGTTCCGATGCCGCGGCTGTT
This sequence comes from Geobacillus sp. 46C-IIa, assembly GCF_014679505.1. Taxonomy (GTDB): domain Bacteria; phylum Bacillota; class Bacilli; order Bacillales; family Anoxybacillaceae; genus Geobacillus. The sequence continues at coordinate 881,838 of NZ_CP061474.1, read as the reverse complement.
GAATGTGCAATGGCTGTAACGGCCGATATGACCGGCGCCAGCATCCCCTACGGCCGCCCGCACCGCCTCAGCGTGGCTCACCGGCACATAGACGACAAGCTTTTTAAGCGCTTCCATGTATGTCGGCACAAGCACGGCCGTTTCGTTCAAGCCGAGCGCTTCGGCGAGCCAGTCATTCAAGCCGCCAAAAGCGACATCTAAGTTCGTATGGGCGGCGTAGACGGCAATATCGTGCTTGACGCACGCCGCAATCATCCGCCCGTGCCCGTCATCGATCGACAACCGCTTTAGCGGACGGTACAGCGGCGGATGGTGAGCGATAATTAAATCGACTTGTTGATCGATGGCTTCGGCGACGACGTCTTCAAGAACGTCGAGGGCGACCATCACTTTTTTGACCGGCTTGTTCAACGTTCCGATTTGCAGGCCGATCGGGTCCCCGTCCATAGCCAACGGTCTCGGGGCGAGCTGCTCGACAAGCTGAATGACCTCATAGCCGTACGGAATGCGGCTCATGCCAACGCCTCCTCTACCAATTGAACTTTTTTCTCTAGTTCGCGCTTTTTCTCCCGCGCCGCTTCACTTTCTCCTTTTTCTTCCAAATCAGCGATAATCCGCTTCCAATGCCGGAGTTCACGCTGCCATTTTTCGCGGAACACCTCACTGTTTTCTTGACGTAAAAACGGACCCAAAAGCAGTTCTGCCTCCAAATGGCGATACGGCCGCCGCGCGTCGCCGCGCTCGACGACAAGCACTTCGTAAATTTGCCCATCCTCTTTCAAAATGCGTTCGGCCACCAGCTCCCATCCGTGGTCAAGGAGCCAGCGGCGGACAAGCTCGGCGCCAATGTTCGGCTGTAAAATGAGCCGCTTTACGCCGGTCAGTTTTTCTTCTCCATCCCCTAAAATCCGGGCAATCAGGGCGCCGCCCATGCCGGCGATCGTAATGCAATCCACTTCCCCCGGAGCGATGACAGCCAGCCCATCTCCTTTGCGCACGGAAATGAGGTGGGAAAGTCCGGCCTTTTCCACTTGCTGCCGTGCTGAACGAAGCGGTCCGTCCGCCACTTCACCGGCGATGGCTTTGGTCGCATAGCCGTGCAAACAGGCATAGCAAGGCAAATAGGCGTGATCCGAACCGATATCAGCGAGCACCGCCCCTTTCGGGATGAAGGAAGCGACCGTTTCGAGCCGCTTTGATAGATGAAATTCGTTCATAATCCGACAACGGCGCAGCCAACCTTCTCCAAGCTGCTGTGCGAAGGCGGCCCGCATTTCCCTCCTTTCTCTTTCTCATTTTGTGCACTTTGATTGCATGAATGGAACGCTCTCCCTAGTTCGAGATGACAAAACATCCCTTCGCCACAGGCAAAGGGACGTTCAATCATCGTTATTATTTTAAGCCGGCCAGCCATTTCGTCATCGCGTCGAGGTTTTCGGCTGGTACAAGCCCTCCCGGCATGCCGCCGCGTCCGTTTTGCAGGACATCTTTGATTTGGTCCGCCGATAATCGTCCGCTGACTCCTTTTAATGCCGGACCCATGCCGCCTTCATAATTTTGTCCGTGACAGCTGGCGCACGTTTGTTGGTAAAACTGCTCCGGATTAAATTCAGCAGCCTGTTCCGTTTTTTCGCCACCTTTTTTTTCTTCGGCCATCTCTTTCGCATCGCCTAGCCCTTTAAATGACAAGACGAACGTCAGCACAATCCCGAATGCCATAATGATGAAAAACGGGATGAGCGGATTGCGGTTCATCTCTTTTACCTCCCTTATGTATGATGAAGAACGATGCAAACAATTTTATTTTACTGTAAATAGTGGACAAGGAAAAGCCCTAAGTTTCCAAAACAAAAACAACCGGCTTCATCGCCACCAAACAACCGCCGCCATAAGCGCCCCACCGACAACAGCAGCGAGAAAAAAGTAACGAAGGCGAAACAGGCGGCCAATGGCAAGCCAAACGGCACAGTTCGCCAGCACGGTCACCGTAAGCGCGCCAGTTTGGCCAGGAAAGTAATGGCTGCTGGCAGCGACCGTCTCTACAAGCAACAGCCAAGCGCTGCCGATCAGCGGAAAATGAAGGAGCTGCCGCTCTTCCCGCCATCGCCAAACGAGCAAGAGGCACGCGGCCAAAAAAAGGGACAAAAGGAGCGTTTGCAAAACGAATGACAATTCAGTAAAATAAATGGCAAGAGCGGTGGCTGGCAACAATAAACAAAGACCGCCAGCAAGTAAACCGGGCCGCGGGCGGCTGCGCGGGCGGCCATCCCCCTCCGTATAGAGGGCAAGCAAAAAATCGCAATATTGTTCCGGCAGAAGGCGCGAACGCTTCCAATATTCAATTTCTCGGATAATCGTTTCCCGTCGTCGCCGATTCATTCGTCAATCACCTTTCATCAGTCAAAGAAAAGAGAAAAAAATAGTTTACTTCCGAGGAAGTAAACTACGAAAAAAAGCGGTCATTCCAAAAAGTCTTTCAGCCGTTTGCTGCGGCTCGGATGGCGCAATTTGCGCAGCGCCTTGGCTTCGATTTGGCGAATGCGTTCGCGCGTCACGCCGAACACTTTCCCAACTTCTTCCAACGTCCGTGTCCGGCCGTCGTCCAGCCCAAAGCGAAGGCGGAGCACGTTTTCTTCGCGATCCGTCAACGTATCAAGCACATCTTCGAGCTGCTCTTTCAACAGCTCGTAAGCGGCGTGTTCCGACGGCGATGTCGCTTCTTGGTCTTCGATGAAATCGCCAAGATGCGAGTCGTCCTCCTCGCCGATCGGCGTCTCGAGCGACACCGGCTCTTGGGCGATTTTCAAAATTTCCCGCACTTTCTCCGGCGTCAAGTCCATTTCCTCAGCGATTTCTTCCGGCGTTGGTTCGCGGCCGAGGTCTTGGAGCAACTGCCGTTGGACACGGATCAGTTTGTTGATCGTCTCGACCATATGAACCGGGATGCGGATCGTCCGCGCCTGGTCGGCGATCGCTCTTGTGATGGCTTGGCGAATCCACCATGTCGCATACGTGCTGAATTTGTAGCCTTTGCGGTAGTCAAATTTTTCAACCGCTTTGATTAAGCCCATGTTTCCTTCTTGGATCAGATCAAGGAAGAGCATGCCGCGGCCGACATACCGTTTGGCGATGCTGACAACGAGGCGGAGGTTTGCTTCTGTCAACCGGCGCTTCGCTTCTTCGTCGCCTTGTTCGATCCGTTTGGCCAGCTCGATTTCCTCTTCCGCTGACAAAAGCGGAACGCGGCCGATCTCTTTTAAGTACATGCGCACCGGGTCATTGATTTTCACGCCGGGAGGAACGGACAAGTCGTTTAGGTCGAACTCTTCCTCCTTTACCAGCTCGTCGATATCCGGGTCGGTCTCGATGTCGGATTCGCTGATCACTTCAATGCCTTGGTCAGCGAGGTATTCGTAATATTCATCCATCTGGTCGGAGTCCAAATCAAAGCCGGAAAGCCGCTCGGCGATTTCTTCGTACGTAAGGATGCCGCGTTTTTTGCCGAGCTCAGCGAGCTGCTCTTTCACTTGCTCAAGCGTATCGCCAGCAGCTTCCACTTGCTTTGATTGGGCTGGTTTTTCAGCCATTTCATTACCTCCTTTAAAAACTCATACCACCATGTTATGAAGAAGATAACATTTTTTTCATCTCAATCATTTCTTTGGCGATGCGGGCGGCCGTCAAAAAGTCTTTTCTTCGCTCCGCTTCTGTTTTTTCTTGCTCTTTTTCCTTTAGCATTAACCATTTCGGGTGATTCAACACATGCTTCATATAATCGGCGAGCTCTTGTTCGGAAACCTGATCGGCCACCAACAACAACGACAGCTCGCTCGCCAGCGGCTGCAGTTCGCCGGGAAGCCGAAACATGAGCGCGCCAAGGTCGGCTTCATGCCCTTCTTCATAAAAGGCATAAATATAGGCGGCTAACGCCCGATGTTCCTCGACGTTAAATCGTCCGCCGACCCGCTCTTGAACGAGCAGCGCCACATCGCGGCTCCGCATCATATGGGCAAGCAGCAGCCGCTCTGCATTGTGGAAAGCCGGCAGCAGCTTTTTCGCCAAGGTCGGCCGCGAAGCCGCTCCGCCGGCCGCCGTTTTCCGCGGCATCGACGTTTCCCGCTCGCAGCGGGCCAGCTGCTCATTGAGCGCGGAGAGCGACAAAGAAAACTCATCCGCGAGCTGGCGGACGTAATAATCCTTTTCGACAGGACTCGGCAGTTTGCCGATTTCGCGGAGCACTTCCTCGATATAACGAAGCCGGTCGCCTTCGTGCTGCAAATTTTTCCCCCGTCGCAAATGGATCATTTTAAACGCCATGAGCGGCTGGGCGGCAGCGATTTCCCCCGCAAACCGCTCCTTGCCGTGAACGCGTATATATTCATCCGGGTCAAGACCGTTCGGAATGGATGCCACCTTGACGCGGCATCCGAGCGCGCTCAGTTGTTCCGCAGCGCGCCAAGCGGCTTCCGTTCCGGCGCTGTCGCCGTCGTAACAAATCGTGACCGTTTCCGCATGGCGGCGCAAAATGCGCGCCTGCTCCTCAGTCAGCGACGTGCCCATCGTTGCCACCACGTAATCAATGCCGGCCTGCACGGCGGAAATCACATCGGCAAACCCTTCAACGAGCAGCGCCTCTTGCCGCTTGCGGATCGGCACCCGTGCCTCATGAAAGTGATATAAAAGCATTCCTTTCCGAAAAATCGACGTTTCTGGGCTGTTAACGTATTTCGGCTGCCCGTCGCCGAGCAGGCGGCCGGAAAACCCGACCGTCTCACCGCGGTGATCATGAATCGGAAACATGATGCGATTCCGGAAGCGGTCGACGTACCGTCCGTCTTCTTTTTTCGTTACTAAGCCCGCCTTTTCCATCACTGGAAGCGAAAAGGAATGGCTTTCGAGCAGCTTGGCCGCCGCATCGGGCGCATCCGGCGCATAACCGATTTCAAACCGGTCGATCGTTTCCTTTGTCCATCCGCGCGCCTGCAAGGAATCAAGCGCTGCTTGTCCTTCTTTTGTATAAACAAGCAAATGATGGTAAAATCGTTTCAGCAAGGCGTGCGCTTCCGTCATCGCTTTGACCTCGCCGGTTTTGCCGTCATCATGCCCGTGAATGTTGTTCAGCTCATAGGCGGACAGGTCGATGCCTGCTTTGGCCGCAAGACGTTTCGCCGCTTCCACAAATGGAATGCCCTCGATATCCATCAAAAACGTAAAGGCATTCCCCCCTGCCCCGCAACCGAAGCAGTGGAAAATTTGCTTTTCTGGGGAAACGGAAAACGATGGCGTCTTTTCCCCGTGAAACGGGCATAAGCCAAAATAGTTGCGGCCTTGTTTTTTCAGTTGAACATATTCGCCGATTACATCAACGATGTCGATGCCGCGGCGAATCGCTTCAATCGTTTCTGCGGGAATGCGATGTCCCATATGAACAACCCCCTGAACCTCCTGATGGCTAAAGCCATGGGGTTCTTGTGTACTACAGAGCTTCTTGCATGTCTTCATATGGACACTGACTCTTATTCCACAAGACTTCCATAACCAAACACCCGTCCGGTGCTTAACGCCCTATGCGCCCGGTTTAAGGACGCTTTTGGTTGTTTAATCCCCATACTTTCGTCCCAGCGGCTGAGGCCGTGGGCTTTCATAATGCGTGTTCTCGTCACCTATTTATTCTCGGCGGCAAGCCCATTTTCCTTTTGATTTCGACAAATTTTTTCACTTTTTCAAGCCTCTCCGTTTCGCCTTCCCCCTTGCCTTCAAAATCAAAAGTTGGGCGGCCGGATCGCCCGCTGTCCGCTCTCGTCCCGCTGCCTATGAGCAGCCAATGACAGCGGCACCGTTCGAAGACGCACTCGATATATTATATTTCAGCACCGGGAAGAAAATTTCACTTTTTTCTTGGCGCTTTGTTGCAGCGGGCAAACCTGTTCCTGCGGCAAGGGACGGCTTTACACCCCCTATTATTCTACACCGTTCCAAAAAATCCTTCTTTTCTTCCGGATGTTCGACATTTTTTGTCGAAAAAAACTTTTTCACTGTCCTTGACAAGCAGCTATAAATAGTTTACTCGTCCTATGGCCGCTCTAAACCTATATAGGGCATTTTTCTCGCAATTTTTTATTATAATATAAGCTTCAGCAATATGCCATAAAAAAACGCACGATTCCCAGCAGGAAACCGTGCGGATAAAGAAAAACAATAACGCAGCATTACCGCTTTAACTTTTTCATAATTATGCTTGCTGTTTCTTCAACGGCTTTATTCGTTACATCGATGACGTCGCAGCCGATCTTTTTCACCACTCCGTCAAAATACGCCAGCTCCTCTTTAATGCGGTCCATGTTCGCATAGATGGCTTGATCGTTCAAGCCGAGCGATTTCAGGCGCTCGCGGCGGATTGACAGCAGCTTGTCCGGACTGATTTTCAATCCGAAACATTTGCTCGGACCGACTTGGAACAGCTGCTCGGGCGGCTCGACTTCCGGAACGATCGGCACGTTCGCCACCTTCAGCCGCTTATGGGCCAAATATTGCGACAGCGGCGTTTTCGATGTGCGCGACACGCCGATCAATACAATGTCGGCGCGTAAAATGCCGCGCGGGTCGCGGCCATCATCGTATTTCACGGCAAACTCGATCGCTTCGATTTTTTTGAAATAATCTTCGTCAAGCACGCGCACTTGGCCCGGCTCATACCTTGGCTTCAGCTGAAACAAATCGCTCATCTTTTCAATGAGCGGACCGATGATATCGTAAGCGACAACCCCTTCGCGCGCCGCCTCAGCGAGCAAAAATTCCCGCATTTCCGGGACGACAAGCGTAAAAGCGATAATGGCTTGATTCATTTTCGCCAATGCGATGACTTCGGCTAGCGTTGTTTTATCCTCTACATACGGGACGCGTTTTACTTGAACCGGTGAGGCGTAAAACTGGCTGGCCGCCGCTTTAACGACGAGCTCGGCCGTCTCCCCGCCCGAATCGGATACGACGTAAACGAGGCGCTGATTCATGTGTCTCCTCCTTTTTGGCTCATACATCATCTTTCGCTAATGAAACAAATGCTTTCGTCATATTCGTTTTCGTAATGCGGCCGATCACTTCATATCCTTTTTCCGTTTTGCGCACGACCGGCATGGCGTCGATTTGCTTTTCGATCAGCCGCTCAGCCACGTCAATGAGTGGATCGTCTTTATAACAAACGGCGATGTTCGGCATTCTTGTCATAATAATATTGACCGGAATCGTCGTCAGTTCTTGCTTGCCGATGCTCGCGCGCAACAAATCTTTGCGCGACAAAACGCCCACAAGAAGCGACTCATCGTCGACGACAAACAGCGTGCCCACATCTTCCAAAAACATCGTAACGATCGCATCGTAGACGCTGACGTTTTCGTTGACGACGACCGGGATCGATTGATAATCTTCGACTTTCATTTTTTTAATTTTATCGGCAAACAGCTGCGTGCCCGTCTTTCCCGTATAAAAATAGCCAACGCGCGGCCGTGCTTCCAAATAGCCGGCCATCGTCAAAATGGCTAAGTCAGGCCGAAGCGTCGCCCGCGTCAAATTCAGCTTTTCGGCGATGCTCTCCCCGGTGATCGGTCCATAATCTTTCACTATTTGCAAAATTTGCTCCTGGCGTTTATTCAGTTCGATCGTCGCTCACCACCTTGCCAAAAAGGTCCCATACGCTATTACTCTCGTTCATATTATACTACATACCGCGTTTACAAGGAAAATTACGTCTCACGCTCGCCGCCCGAGTCAAGTTTGTCTTTCAGCTCAGCGATTTGCTCCAAAAAGCGCTTCGCCTTTAGCGACAGACCGGCATATTCATCATAGTAGCTGGACAATACAGCCCTCAATTCCGCTTTTGTCCCTTCTTTTACCGAAATGGCTCCGAGCCGGGCGAGATCAAGATGGTAAAACAGGCGCAACAGCCGAGCTGAGGCCGGCGAAAGCGAAAACCGGTGCGGATCAACCGCCTCGCAGCGATGGCAAAGGAAGCCTGCTTCCTTGACCGAAAATGAGAAGCGCCCTTCCGTCGCCCCGCAGCGGGCACAGCGATCGAGCACGGGCGGAATGCCGAGCACCGAAAGCATTTTCATTTCATAAATAAACGTCATAATCTCTAAATCGCGGCCTTCGCTCATATATTGTAATGTTTGCAGCAGCAACTCGAACAAGTACGGATTGCGCTTTTGCTCCTCCGTGCTTTTATCGGTGAGCTCAACAATATACGCCGCATAAGCGGCGGCAAACAAATCTTCACGCAGCGCCCGCATCGAGTCAATAAGCTCCCCTTGGTGAAGAAGGCCGACGCCGCGGCTGCGGCGGACCAAATAATGGCCGTAGGCGAGCGGCTGCGTAACAGCAGAAAGGCGGCTGCTTGGCTTTTTCGCTCCTCGTGCCATCGCAGCCACCTTTCCCCACTCTCGTGTAAACAATGTGACAATCTTATTTGTCTCGCCATAATCGACCGTCCGCATGACGATCGCTTCGCACTTCTCAAACATCGAATCACCACCGCTTCAGCCAACGACGATACTAGGAGATCGGCTGGTCGATCTCTTCCTGTTCGGCGTTTTGTTCTTCACCGCCAAACCGCTGTTCCCGCTCCAGCTCTTTAAACAGAAGGTACGTATCAATATTGCCTGTTTGGCTAAACAACTTCCACGTAAACTCAAGCATGGAATGACACCTCTTTCCGCCTGCAGGCATTGCGTATTGGTGGTCTACTTATAGGTTGGCTCGGGCAAAAATGGTTTATGTCGCGTAAAATTTTCTAGCCGTCAATACTCGTCTTCGCGAAAGCCAAAGTCGCGCAGTTGCGCGAGACGGTTGCGCCAATCTTTTTGCACTTTCACCCACAGCTCCAAAAACACTCTTGACCCAAGCAGCGCCTCAATGTCAGCGCGCGCCCGCTGCCCGATTTCCTTCAGCATCCGGCCTTGTTTGCCGATGATAATCCCTTTTTGGGAATCGCGCTCGACGACGATGACAGCGCCGACGTATACCGTGCCCGTCTCCTCGCGCCGCTCGATGCGTTCCACGACGACGGCAATCGAATGCGGAACTTCCTCGCGCGTTAAGTGAAGCGCTTTCTCGCGAATGAGCTCGGCAATAATAAACTGCTCCGGATGGTCGGTAATCTGGTCCGGCGGATAATATTGCGGTCCTTCCGGCAACCGCTGTTTAATTTGCTCCAACAGACGCTCGACATTGTTCCCTTCAAGCGCCGAAATCGGCACGATTTCCGCAAACGGGTACAAGTCCTTGTACCGGTCAATGAGCGGCAGCAGTTCATCCGGATGGACGCGGTCAATTTTATTGATCACTAAAAACACCGGGGTATTGACCTCGTTCAACCGCTCGATAATAAACGCTTCGCCGCGTCCAAACCCTTCTTCAGCGTTGACCATAAACAAAATCAAATCGACTTCGCGAAGCGCATTGAGCGCCACTTTCATCATAAAGTCGCCGAGCTTATGCTTCGGTTTATGCACCCCGGGGGTGTCGATGAAAATGATTTGCGCGTCATCGTCCGTATAAACGCCTTGAATTTTATTGCGCGTCGTTTGCGGCTTGTCGCTCATAATGGCGATTTTTTGCCCGATGACGCGGTTTAAAAACGTCGATTTTCCTACGTTCGGTCTTCCGATAATGGCAACAAATCCTGATTTGTATCCTTCTTTATTCATGCATATCCTCCGCTGCAAAAGCTTCTGGCAGTAATTCACCAACGGTGACTACTTTTACATCGCCGTTTAAGTTGGCCAAAATGACTTTCATATCGCCGGGGCAAAGTTCGGCGATCACTTGGCGGCATGCGCCGCACGGCGGCACCGGACGGGGGGTGTCAGCAATGACCGCGAGGGCAGCAAACTCCGTCTCCCCTTCCGAATACGCCTTAAACAGCGCGGTCCGTTCCGCACAATTGCACATGCTGTAGGCAGCGTTCTCAATGTTGCAGCCGCGGTACACGCTGCCGTTTTTCGTCAACAACGCGGCGCCGACTTTAAATTTTGAGTACGGCACGTAGGCGAGTTCGCGCGCTTTTTTCGCTTCGGCAATAAGCTGCTCGATCTCCACGAATAACTCTTCCTTTCCTGAAAGCAAACGCTGCTTTCTTTTATTTTACAAAAAATCGCCACAAATTTCATCATCTGAAACGAAAATGTAACAGAAAAATTAGAATTTTCTTTCTCGTTCGTTTAGCGAAGGTGCGGCCAAAACAGCAGCACCCCGATGATGACAGCAAGCCCGGCAGCCACGAGCACAGCCGCAGCGGCAATATCTTTCGCCGCCTTGGCCAGCGGGTGAAACTCGTCCGTCACTAAGTCAACGGCACGCTCAATGGCTGTATTGACAAGCTCGAGCGTAATGACCGCGCCGACGGTTAACAAGAGCACGGCCCATTCCCATCGCGACAGCCCAACAATGCCGCCGGTCGCAAAGGCAACAACGGCGGCCGCCAGGTGGAAACGCAAATGCGCTTCCTCCTTCACCGCCGCCTTCATTCCCGACCAAGCCCAGGCGAAACGATCCCGTTCTCGCACGCCCCGCATCGCTATCTCGTCAACCCGAACCGCGCCAATATTTCCTCCTGCTTGGCAAACATGACACGCTCCTCCTCTTCCGTCTCGTGGTCATAGCCAAGCAAGTGCAAAAAACCGTGCACGGCCAAAAATCCGAGCTCGCGCATGAACGAGTGCCCGTATTCTGCGGCTTGTTCCTTCGCTTTCGGGACGGAGATGACAATATCGCCGAGCACCGGCGGCACATCGGCGCCGATGATATCGATTTCGCCTTCCCCCTCCTCTTCAAGGGCAAACGACAGCACGTCCGTCGGGGCGTCTTTGCCTCGGTAATCGCGGTTCATCGCGCGGATGCGTTCGTTGTCAACGAACGAAATGCTCACTTCCGCCCCTTCGGGCACGTTCTCGACGGCCGCCGCTTCGCGAATCAACCGCTCAATCGTCTCGATTTGCTCGGCCGTCACTTCGTTCGTCTCATCGATAAAGTCGATTTGAATCGTCATGCATGCTTCACCTTTTCCTTTCGTACTTCCGGATATTCGATGCGCGAATGGAAAACGCCGTTTAACGTCTCGCAAAGCGAACGAGCGACCACTTCCAGCTCTTTCAATGTAATGTCGCACTCGTTTAGCTGGTTGTCTTGCAGGCGGTCGGCGATAATCGCCCGGACAATCTTTTCAATTTTTTCCTGCGATGGGTTGGCTAACGAGCGAACGGCCGCCTCGACGCTGTCAGCAATATTGATGACCGCCGCTTCTTTCGTCTGCGGCTTCGGGCCAGGGTAACGAAACTCCGCTTCGGAAACCAATTCAGTTTGCTCGCGCGCCTTATGGTAAAAATACTTGAGCAGCGTAGTGCCGTGGTGCTGTTCGGCGATGTCGACAATCTCCTTTGGCAGCCGGTGCTTGCGAAGCAGGGCGACGCCGTCAGCGACATGGGCGATAATGATATTTTTGCTCAATTGCGGCGACAAATGATCATGCGGATTGCCGCCCATTTGGTTTTCAATGAAATAACGCGGCCGCTTCGTCTTGCCGATGTCGTGGTAATAACAGGCGACGCGCGCCAGCAAGCCGTCGGCGCCGATCGCCTCGCACGCCGCTTCGGCCAAATTGGCGACCATGATGCTATGATGATACGTTCCCGGCGCTTCAGTTAACAGCTTCCGCAGCAGCGGATGGTTCGGATTCGACAATTCTATGAGCCGGAGCGGCGACAAAATGCCAAACGTCGTTTCAAACAGCGGCAGCAGCCCGATCGTCAAAATGGCGGAAAAAATGCCCGAAGCAATGGCCATAACGACAAAGAGGCTGATTTCAAGCAACGAATAGCGGCCGTTTTTCAACAACAGCAGCGAAAGGAGCGAAACGATATTGACGGCCGAGACGAGTACACCGGCCCGCCAAATTTTTGCCTTCGCGAGCTCCTTAGGCAGGCAAAACGTCCCAGCCAGTCCGCCCGCGAGCAGATAGAGGGCTAACGACACAGACACCGCGCCCGTCGCTCCGATTTCCTCATTGAACAGCAGGCTGCCGCATACGGCTCCGATGATCGCCGTCATCATCGCCAGCCGCTCGCCGAGCAGCACGCGGACGAGCATCGGCCCGAACGCCGCCGGAACGAGGTAGCCGGCCGAGACGGCGCCGCCGGACGACAGAAGACGGATGAGCACCATCACCGCCATCATGAACGTAAAAATGGCGGCGTAAAGCGACAGCTTTTCATTCGTCGTTTCGGCGCGGAAATAGTAAACGAGCGGCGACAGCAAAAGCAGCACGAACAAAAACAGCCCGGCCGCCGGCCAAGGCGTGCGGCCGCCGTCGAGCAGGCCGACAAGCTCAAGCTGATGATAAATATCGCTCGTAATAAACTGCCCCTCTTCGACGATCACTTGTCCTTGCAAAATTTTCACCGGTTTCACTTCATCCATCGCCTGCCGCCGCTTTTCCTCGGTCGCCGTCCGGTCGTAAACGACGTTGGGAATGACCGCCTGGCGGCAAAGTTTGGCAACCGCTTCACGGAGCGGCGGCGACAGCGCCGCGTATTCGAGTTCTTTGGCTGCCTTCGCGCGCGCCTGTTCAAGCTCCGCTTGGGAAATGCGCTCGTTCATGGCCGCGTGCACGGCCGTCAACGCAGCCTCTTTAGCCGTCTTGAGCTCATCGGGAGGAGCGCTCAGCAACCGCTCCCATTCTTCGGCAGACAAATAGGCGAGCCACTCCGGCGGCAGCCGCTCCTCGAGCTTAGCCGCCAGATTGCCAGGCGAGCGGTCCGGCTCTGCCTCGTTCTGCACGCTCTCGATGGCGGCAAACAGCGAGGAAAGAAGATCGACTCGGTTTTCGGCGTATTCTTTTTTCAGCGTGTAAACGTCCGCTACTTTGGCGGCCGCTTCCTCTTTCAGTCTCGCCGTCGCCTCCTTATCCTCCACCGTCACCGGTGAGCGGATCGTTTCCTTCGCGACGTCAAACAGGCGCAGCTCATATTGACGCGGCTTCACTTGCCAGTACAGGACGGTAAACAACAGCGCTGCCAGAAACAAAAACAGCCAAAAGCGGACGAAGCGGACATCTTTTGTCCGCTCAAGAAAAAAACGAAGCCTTCCCACCGGTTTTCCCCTCGCTTTTCAAGAAAAGACGATGCACCTTCAGTTTTTCTATAAGCCAGCCTCATCATAGGCGTCAATAATTTTCGCAACGAGCGGATGGCGGACAACATCGGACTGCTCCAAAAACACAAAGGCGATACCGCTGATGGGCGCCAAAATGCGTTTGGCAGCTGAAAGCCCCGATTCGACTCCTTTCGGCAAATCGACTTGCGAGATGTCACCGGTAATGACCATTTTTGATCCAAAGCCGAGCCGGGTTAAAAACATCTTCATTTGCGCCGGCGTCGTATTTTGCGCTTCGTCAAGAATGACGAACGCGTCCTCGAGCGTCCGGCCGCGCATGTAGGCGAGCGGGGCGATTTCAATCGTGCCGCGCTCGATCAACCGCTGCGTATACTCCGCTCCCAATACATCATGAAGCGCGTCATAGAGCGGACGCAAATACGGATCGACTTTCTCTTTCAGGTCGCCGGGCAAAAATCCGAGGCTCTCCCCCGCTTCGACAGCCGGACGGCTGAGAATAATGCGTTTGACGTTGCCGCTTTTCAGCGCCTTGACCGCCATGACGACGGCTAGGTACGTTTTCCCGGTTCCGGCCGGCCCGATGCCGAACGTCAAATCGTGCTGCTCAATCGCCGCGACATAATAGCGCTGGCCTAACGTTTTGACGCGAATCGGCTTCCCTTTGGCGTTTTTCATCATTTCCTCATCATACAGCTGGACGAGGCCGTCAAGCGCCCCTTTTTTTGCCAGCTGAATGGCGTAAATGATGTCGCGCTCACTGATTGCCACCCCTTTGCGGATGACGATCAACAAATGGCGCAACAGCTCGTCAACAAGCTGGACTTGTTGCGGCGTGCCGGAGACGTTGACCGTCTCCCCGCGCGTCACAATCGACACGCCGAGCTCCTCTTCGATCCGCTTTAAATGGGCATCATGGACGCCAAAGAGCGCCGCCGCTTCCTGCTGGTTGCGCACGTGTTGGCTGATCGTAACAAACTGCTCTGACATTCTCAATCTCCTTGAACGATTGGTTGTGGTACGGCAATATTTTCGATGACTTCATAATGCAATTCTACCCTTACTTTACCACTCTCTTTCCTCTGATGCAAAACTTTTTCGCCGCGAATGGCCGCCTCCTCCGGCAGCTTGGCCCGCAGTTCGCGGCGGGCGATCTTTTTCGCTTCCGCGAACGCTTCTTCCCACGTATAGCTCCGCTTCACGGCTTCCGCCTCGCGGACGATGACGCGCTCATAATACAACGGCAAGTCCCATTTCCAAAAACGGAACGGCCGTTTTTCCCTCTCAATGACCGTATGGGCAAACGGCGGCTTCTTCCATCCCCAAACCGGAAGGGAAAAGCGGCCGATCCCGATATAATGGCGCTCAATGGATTTTCCGGTCAACACGTGAAACGTCGTCTCAAGCGGCAGGACAACCGTAGACTTGTACCATGTTTCGCCAAACACCTTCCCGGTGGCCGGCACAAATTTCGTCCGCCCTTCGGCGCCGATAATGCCGGAAACGAGCAGCTGGCCTTTTTGCACGTAATCGTTGACAGAAACGAGCGGTTGTCCTTCTTCAACGAATAAGTCAGCCACCACCGCCTCTTTTTTGGCGACTAAATGGCGCGGGGGCGCCGGCTGTTTCGGCTTCGGAATCTCTTTTTCGACGACGCGGAAGTGAAGCGACGTCCCTTCCCATTGGACGCCGACCCACGTAATGTCATCGATGCGCTCGGTCAGCTTTTTTTGCAGCGTTTCCGGGTCATCAAGCAAAAACTGGAACGCGCCGCGTTCGACTCCCATTCGTTTCAGTTCGCGAACCATTTGATGCTCTGTCTCCGGGGTCGCCCCTTCAATGTCAATGTTCCAAACGATGTTGGACAGTAAAAACACAATGGCTATAAAAATGAGCAGACCGAGCCAAAATCCGCTGTTTCGCCACGCGCGGCGCCAAAAAAATGGCAGCCCGGTCCTCCCGACAAATGAAAGCTTGCATTCGCTTTGCCGGGCGATATGGCGCAGCCGTTTCACATCGCTGAGCTTAATGAAAAACGTCGCGGTATCTCGGTTATGTTTTTTCACGTTCCACACGGCGATGCCGTTGCGCACACAGGCGTTGATCAGCCGTTCCGTCCCTTTTCCTTCCGCCTTGACCCGCACGCTGCCGGCGAGCGTGTCGACCCATTCGTTTTTCATCTTTTTTCCTCCTCTATATAAACAACTTGGCTAATTTTCCCTTCGAGTAAAATTTCCTCCGGCAAAATCGTTTTAATGACAAATTGTTCGCCGCGGACAAGCAACTGCCCGTTCCGCAGCAAAAGGCGGAGCTCTTTATCGCTGAACGTGAGCAGCCCGCGGTGGTTTTCGATGTAAATATGTATTTGCCCGACCATTGTAATGCGGGGAAGGTCCATCATAATGTCGGCAGGAAGCTCGAGTTTTTCCGCCATCCACCGCTTCATCTGCTGGCGCCACTTTTTCACCATTAAAAAGAACCCCCTTTCATCTCATATGTATGAGACAAAAGGGGGTTCTAGCACCGCTTTTCAAAAACAACGGGCCCGCCTGCCGGCAAGACCCATTGCGTTTTATGAAAGCTGTTGTTGGACAAGTTTATTGACGAGCGAACCGTCCGCTTTTCCTTTCACCTTCGGCATGATTGCGCCCATCACTTTTCCCATATCCGCCTTCGAAGAAGCGCCGACTTCCTTGATCGTCTGTTGGATCAGTTCGCGCAGCTCGTCCTCCGTCAGCGGCTTTGGCATATACGACTGAACGATTTCAATTTCGGTTTTCGCTTTTTCGACAAGATCTGAACGGCCAGCGTTTTCAAATTCTTGGAGGGAGTCTTTACGCTGCTTCAGTTCGCGAGAAAGAACCGTCAGCTCTTCGTCTTCTGTCAGCGGGCTTTTGCCGAGCTTGATCGCTTCGTTTTGCAGCGCCGCCTTCAGCATGCGGAGAACGGACAGCTTCTCTTTCTCCTTGTTTTTCATCGCCTGCTTCATATCGTCATTCAAACGATCGAGAAGACCCACCGATTATACACCCTCTTTAATGCGTGCTCTTAGTGCTTGCGCTTTCTAGCCGCTTCAGATTTTTTCTTCCGTCTGACGCTTGGCTTTTCATAAAATTCGCGCTTTCTCACTTCTTGCAAAGTACCGGTTTTCGAAACGGCACGTTTAAAGCGACGAAGAGCGTCGTCGATCGACTCATTTTTGCGAACGATCGTTTTGGACATCCTGCTTCCCTCCCTCCGAACAACAACCATTGCATATTGTACTTGTCAATTATAATACATGCCGATGGAAAAGGTCAATAAAAAAAGCATGGCCGCGCTCACGCCGTTCAGCCCCACCCCCTTAAAAAACGGTCATTCTTCGCGGACAAGGCCCATACATATAGGATGAAAGGGGAGATCGCCCGTGGGGCCGCTTTTGATGCTGTTTGCCATTTACACTGCCGTTTTCCTCATCGGTATGTTCATGATGAAAGCCGGGTTTTACACCTTATCCGGCCATCGGCTGAAGCGATGGCTCATGCGCTTTACCGCCACACCAGGGCAAGCGTTTCTCACCGGATTCGCGACGACCGCGCTTGTGCAAAGCAGCTCGGCGGTAATGGTGATGACCGTCGGCCTTGTCGCCACCGGCTATTTATCGTTCCGCCAATCGATCGGCATCATTTTAGGCAGCAATATCGGCTCAACGATCACGACCGAACTTATGACGCTCGATATCGGCGACGGCGCCATTCCCGTTCTTGTTGGCGGCGCGCTGCTTGTCTTTATCGGGCGCCGCCGCCTCGTTTACAGCATCGGGATGATCGCCGTCGGCCTTGCCGCTTTGTTGTTTGCCATGGACGGCTTCAGCAGCCTTGCTAAGCCGCTCGCCGCCTATCCGCTCGTTGACGCTTGGCTGCACCAGACAAACCGTTCCACAGCGGTCGGCCTTCTTGTCGGCATCGCCTTGACCGCTCTCGTCCATTCGAGCGCGGCGACGATCGGCATCGCCATGGGATTTTTAAACGAACAATTGCTGACGCTGCCAGCTGCCATCGCCATTTTGCTTGGTGCCAACATCGGCACGTGCATCACCGGACTGTTGGCGTCCATTGGCTCGAGCAAGGAAGCGCAATTAACGGCCTACACCCATTTATGGCTAAACGTCGCCGGCGTGGCCTTGTTTCTTTTTTGGACCGAAGCGCTCGCCCGCCTCGCTGCCATGCTCAGCCCGGCGCCTGACGTGCAGCTCGCCCATGTCAGCGTCTTGTTTAACGTCATTTGTTCACTTGCCGCGCTTCCGTTTGTCAGCGCCATTGAGACGGCCATGTTATTTTTGCATGCCCGCAGGCGGACTTAATAGTCAGCGCCGCCAATTCGGCCGTTGACGATCGCCACCCCGGAGCTCGTCCCGATGCGCGTCGCCCCGGCTTCAATCATCGCTTCGGCCGTTTCCCGGTCGCGGACGCCGCCTGAGGCTTTGACGCCCGCTTTATCGCCGACCATCCGGCGCATAAGCGCCACATCCTCGACCGTTGCGCCGCCGCCTGAGAATCCGGTCGACGTTTTCACGTAATCGGCGCCCGCTTTCACCGCCAATTGGCAGGCGCGCACTTTTTCTTCATCGGTCAGCAAGGCCGTTTCGATAATCACTTTCACAAGCGCTTTTCCGGCCGCCGCCTCGACGACGGCGCGAATGTCGCGTTCAACAAATTCATCATCACCGCTTTTTAACGCGCCGATGTTGATCACCATATCGACTTCACGGGCGCCGTTTTCGATGGCGTTATTCGTTTCAAACGCCTTTGTTTCCGGCGTTGTCGCCCCAAGCGGAAAGCCGATGACCGTGCAGACGAGAACATCGGTGCCGGAAAGTTCGCGCGCCGCCGTTTTCACCCACGCCGGGTTGACACACACCGAGGCGAAGCCGTGTTGTTTCGCTTCGCGGCATAGTTGAATGATTTGCTCTTCCGTCGCTTCTGGTTTAAGCAGCGTATGATCGATCAGTTTTGCAATATTCTCCGTCATGGAAAATCGCTCCTTTCTCCTGCCACTGCAAAAAATAAAAGGTCTGGCGTCTACCATCATACCATGTCGTTGCCACAAAAACTAGCCGCCATCTCTATAGTCTCCCATTTCATCTCCCGGCGAGCTTGTTAGCCTGCTGGAGAGAAATGGACGGAAAAGATCCATGGGCAGCGAGTTGCCCTCTCCCCAGGGATGAACATCACCGCTTGCCGGCGCGGGATTTTCACGGAAAACAAAAACCCAGCCTAAAGGCTGGGAGGTATGAGGCGGACGCGCTTAGCCTAAACCGATCAGTTGGATTATGAACTTAATTTCACCGATCGAACGGCCTCATCCGGCACGACGCGGACAAACTCGCCTTCGTTATACGGATAGCCGGCCTTTGTGATTTTCACTTTGACAAGCTCGCCGACCATCTCTTCCGTCGCCGGAAAACGCACTTTCAAATAGTTATCCGTATAGCCAATATACATTCCCGGCTCTTCTTTGTCGCGCTCTTCCGGAATGACTTCGAGCACTTGCCCTTCGAACCGGGAGGCGTATTCTTTCGCCAGCTGGTCGGAAAGGGCGATTAAGCGGCGGACGCGGTCATGTTTCGTCTCTTCATCGATTTGGTCCGGCATGCGGGCCGCCGGCGTGCCGGTCCGTTTCGAATATGGGAAGACGTGCAGCTCAGAGAACCGCTGTTCGCGGATAAAGTGATACGTCTCCATAAATTCGTCTTCCGTTTCGCCCGGGAAACCGACGATGACGTCGGACGTCACCGCCAGCTCCGGGAACACTTCGCGCAGCCGGTCGAGCCGCTCCGCAAAAAATTCAACCGTATATTTGCGGCGCATCCGCTTGAGCACCGTGTTCGACCCAGACTGAAGCGGAATGTGCAAATGGCGGACGATTTTATCCGACCGCTTGAGGACGTCGATCACTTCATCAGTAATTTGGCTCGCTTCGATCGATGAGATGCGGATCCGTTTCAGCCCTGGCACTTGCTCGTCCAAATCGCGCAAAAGCGCAGCAAAATTATAATCTTTCAGATCGGTGCCATAGCCGCCCGTATGAATGCCGGTCAACACGATTTCCTTATAGCCGGCGGCGACAAGCTGGCGCGCTTGGCGGATAATTTCTTGCGGATCACGAGAACGCATCAAGCCGCGCGCCCACGGGATGATGCAAAACGTGCAAAAGTTGTTGCACCCTTCTTGGATTTTGAGCGATGCCCGCGTCCGATCGGTGAACGCCGGCACGTCCATCTCCTCGAACACGCGCGTTTTCATAATGTTATGGACAGCGTTGATCGGCTGCCGTTCGCGCTGAAACTGCTCGACATAGTCTAAAATTTTATGCCGGTCTTGCGTGCCGATGACAATATCCACACCAGGGATCGCCATCACTTCGGCCGGCGATGTTTGCGCATAACAGCCCGTCACGCAGACGACGGCGTCCGGATTGCGGCGCACCGCGCGGCGGATGACTTGACGGCTTTTTTTGTCGCCGGTGTTCGTCACCGTGCACGTGTTGATCACATACACGTCGGCGCGGCTTTCAAACTCTTTCCGTTCGTAGCCGGCCTTTTTAAACAGCTGCCAGATCGCTTCCGTCTCATAATGATTGACTTTGCAGCCTAATGTATGGAAAGCCACTGTTGGCATGTTCTTCACCTCACTCTACACCACCGCTTCTCATCAGCGGGGGATCGATGTTTTATGATAAGCAACCGATTTGTTACTCTCGTTTCGCTTCGCGTCCTGACGCGCAAAGCTCCCATTCGTACGAAGCGGCGGCAAGCAAATAAAGCGGCGCCGTTTCCGTCCGCAAAATGCGCGGGCCGAGGCTGCACGGCAAAAAGCCGCTTTGCTTGAGCTGTTGTGCCTCTTCACGGCTGAACCCGCCTTCCGGCCCAAAGACAGCTAAAAGCGAGCCGCCGGGCTGAAGGCGGGCAAGGAGCTCCGGGAGCAGGGCATGACGCCCGCCGCGCGCTTCTTCCTCATAGGCAAACAGCCGGCCGTCGACCGTTGCGCCAAAGGCGACGAGCTCATCAAAGGAAAGCGGCGCCCGCACGTCTGGCAGCGACGTGCGTTCCGCCTGTTCGGCCGCCTCTTTCGCAATTTTTTTCCAACGCTCTACTTTTTTCTCCGCTTTTTTGGCATCCCATTTAACGACCGAACGGGCAGCCGTAAACGGAAGAAAGCCGGCGGCGCCAAGCTCGGTTCCTTTTTGGATGACGAGCTCCCATTTTTCGCCTTTTGGCAGCCCCTGGGCGATATAAATGCGCACCGGCAATTCGCGCCCCTCTTCCTTCCATTGTACAATACGGGCGCATACTTGCTCATTGGCAATTTGTTCAATTTCACACACCGCCGTGCGCCCGTCCGGGAACACGCAAACAATGGCGTCTTTCGGCTTCATGCGCATGACGCGGGCGATATGATGGGCGTCGCCGCCGCTGATGACGACGTTTTCGCCTTGACGCTCCCGGTTGGAAACGAAGTAACGCTGCACGAAACATCCCTTCTTTGCCTACGGTTTGATGGCGACAAACGCCACCCAATCTTCCATCACATCGATTTCTTCAATGACAAATCCAGCGGCGAGCAGGCCGTCTTTGACGTCTTGCTTTTTCGCCTGAATGATGCCGGACGTGATAAAGCGGCCGCCCGGCTTCAACAGCCGGTAGGCGTCAGCCGTAAAGCGCAAAATGATTTCGGCCAAAATGTTGGCGACGATCACATCAGCTTGTTCGTCAATATGGTCAAGCAAATTGTTTTGCGCGACTGTGACAACGTGCTGCACTTTATTGAGCTTGATGTTCAGCCGCGCACTGTCGACCGCCACCGGATCCAAGTCGAGCGCCCGCACCGAACGGGCGCCGAGCATGGCAGCGGCGATGCTTAAAATGCCGGAGCCGGTGCCAACATCAATGATCTCGTCGCCAGGGCGCACGTATTTTTCAAGCGCCTGCAGGCACATGACCGTCGTCGGATGGGTGCCGGTGCCAAATGCCATGCCCGGATCCATTTCGATGATCAGCTCATCGTCGGAGACCGGTTCATACGTTTCCCATGTCGGCACGATTGTAAACTTTTCCGATACTTTCACCGGATGGTAATGCTTTTTCCACGCCGTCGCCCATTCTTCCTCATTCACTTCGCTCAACGTAATTTTATTTTTGCCAAGGTCAATATCGTACAGCCATAAATTGTTAATCGCCTGCTTAATTTGTTCCACCGTTTCGCCAAGAAAACTATTGACCGGCAAATACGCCTTAATGATGACCCCTTCTTCCGGGTAATCGTCCGGATTGAGCTCGATGATTTCGCCATACCAGTCGTCGCGGTCTTTGACAAGGTCGTACGGGTCTTCGATGACAACGCCCCCGGCGCCCGCCTCATGCAAAATGTTCGAAATCGCCTCGACCGCCTCGTGCGTCGTATGAATGCTGATTTCTGACCATTTCATTGCGCTCACGCTTCTCCTTTAAACGCCTTTTTTACTTTTTCAAAAAAACGGCCGTGCGGCCCGTCGTGTATGGTGTCTCCACCGAGCCGGTCAAACTCGCGCAGCAGCTGCTTTTGTTTTTCCGTCAGCTTCGTCGGCGTCACGACGCGGACGATGACATGCTGGTCGCCTTGGCCATAGCCGCGCACGTTCGGCACTCCTTTTCCTTTTAAGCGAAAGCGCGTGCCCGTTTGCGTGCCGGCCGGGATTTTCAGCTTTACATCGCCGTGGAGCGTCGGGACTTCAATTTCATCACCGAGCGCCGCCTGGGCGAATGAAAGCGGCACTTCACAATAAATATCATCGCCGTCGCGCTTGAAAAACTCGTGCGGTTCGACGCGGAAAATGATATACAAATCCCCCGGCGGCCCGCCGTTTGCGCCCGGCTCCCCTTTGCCGGCGACGCGCAGCTGCTGGCCATCATCGACGCCAGCCGGAATTTTGACATGAATTTTTTTCCGCTGTTTGACGCGCCCGGTGCCGCCGCAAGCCGGGCATTTTTCCGGAATGTAGCGGCCCGTGCCGCCGCAAGCCGGGCACGTCCGGCGGTTGACGATGCGGCCAAACGGCGTCGTCTGTTCGCTCGTCACTTGTCCGCTGCCGTGGCAATGCGGACACGATTGCGGGCTTGTGCCTGGCTTCGCCCCGCTGCCGTGGCACGTGTCGCACGTCTCTTCATGCGGAACTTCAATTTCCGTTTCTTTTCCGAACGCCGCCTCCTCAAACGTGAGCGTCATCATATATTCCACGTCGGCTCCTTTGCGCGGCCCGCTTGCCCGCCGGCGCGGACCGCCGCCGAAAAACGTCTCAAAAATATCTTCAAAGCCGCCAAAGCCGCCGAACCCACCAAAGTCAAACCCGCCCCCTTGGAATCCGCCGCCGAACGCCTCGTTCGGGTCGGCATGGCCAAACCGGTCGTAGCGGGCCCGCTTTTCATCATCGCTTAACACTTCATATGCTTCTTTAATCTCTTTAAACTTCTCGGCGGCGTCCGGCGCTTTGTTAATGTCTGGATGATACTGCTTCGAAAGCGTTCGATACGCTTTTTTAATCTCGTCTTTCGTCGCATTTTTACTGACGCCGAGAACTTCATAGTAATCGCGCTTCGCCATCGTTGATCATCCACTCCCGATTCACTCACATAAGGGTTATTTTATCATTTCCCTTTGTTTTATGACAATATGTGAATGCTAGAAAAAAAGTCAAAGCCAAGGCAGGCCTGACTTTGACTTTTCCCTCCATTATTTGTCGTCATTCACTTCTTCAAATTCCGCATCGACTACGTTGTCTTTATCGGCCGCTCCGGCTTGCGCTTGTTTCGCCGCTTGTTCATACAGCTTGATCGACAGCTGCTGCACCGCCTCTTGCAGCGCCTCTTTTTTCTTGCGGATGTCATCGAGATCGTTTTTCTCCAGCGCTGCTTTCAAGGCATCTTTTGCTTCTTGCGCTTTTTTGATTTCATCGGCGCTCACTTTTCCTTCGAGCTCTTTCACCGTTTTTTCCGTTGTAAAGATGAGCTGGTCGGCTTCATTGCGCAACTCGACCGCTTCTTTCCGCTTCCGGTCGGCTTCGGCGTTTTCTTCCGCTTCTTTGATCATACGCTGAATTTCCTCTTCCGACAAGCCGGATGACGATTTGATCGTAATCGATTGCTCTTTGTTCGTTCCTAAATCTTTGGCGCGCACATGAACGATGCCGTTGGCGTCGATATCGAACGTTACTTCAATTTGCGGCACGCCGCGCGGCGCCGGCGGGATGCCGGTCAGCTGGAAGCGGCCAAGCGTTTTGTTGTCGGCCGCCATCGGGCGCTCCCCTTGCAGGACGTGGATGTCAACCGTCGTTTGGTTGTCGGCCGCCGTTGTGAACACTTGCGATTTGCTCGTCGGAATCGTCGTATTCCGTTCGATCAACTTCGTAAACACGCCGCCCATCGTTTCAATGCCAAGCGACAGCGGGGTGACGTCAAGCAGGACGACATCTTTGACCTCGCCGGCGATGACTCCGCCCTGGATCGCCGCGCCGATGGCCACAACTTCATCCGGGTTGACGCCTTTGTGCGGCTCTTTGCCAAGCTCGCGCTTAATCGCTTCTTGCACGGCCGGAATGCGCGTCGAACCACCGACCAAAATGACTTTGTCGATATCCGCAGGCGTCAAGCCGGCATCTTGCAGCGCCTGGCGGACCGGTCCCATCGTGCGCTCAACAAGGTGGGCGGACAGCTCTTCAAACTTCGCCCGCGTGAGCGTCGTCTCAAGATGGAGCGGGCCGTTTTCGTTCGCGCTGATAAACGGCAGCGAAATTTGTGTCTGCGTCACGCCGGACAGTTCTTTTTTCGCTTTTTCGGCCGCATCTTTTAAGCGCTGGAGCGCCATTTTGTCCTTGGATAAGTCGATGCCGTGCTCCTGCTTAAACTGGCTGACTAAATAATCGATAATGACTTGGTCGAAATCGTCGCCGCCTAGGTGGTTGTCGCCGGCGGTCGCCTTCACTTCGAAGACGCCGTCGCCAAGCTCCAAAATCGAGACGTCAAACGTTCCACCGCCCAGGTCATAGACGAGAATCGTTTGGTCCTCCTCTTTGTCAAGGCCGTAAGCGAGCGCCGCCGCTGTCGGCTCGTTGATGATGCGCTCCACTTCCAAACCGGCGATCCGTCCGGCGTCTTTCGTCGCTTGACGCTGCGCATCGTTGAAATACGCCGGCACGGTGATGACGGCGCGC
Source organism: Geobacillus sp. 46C-IIa (assembly GCF_014679505.1). Classification (GTDB taxonomy): domain Bacteria; phylum Bacillota; class Bacilli; order Bacillales; family Anoxybacillaceae; genus Geobacillus. The sequence continues at coordinate 857,454 of NZ_CP061474.1, read as the reverse complement.
GTCACCGGCTCGCCTAAATAGTCTTCAGCGTACGATTTCAAGTATTGCAAAATGATCGCCGAAATTTCTTGCGGCGTATATTGCTTCCCTTCAATCTCGACTTTGTAATCCGTCCCCATATGGCGCTTGATCGAGATGATCGTATTCGGATTCGTGATCGCTTGCCGTTTGGCGACCTCGCCGACTAAGCGCTCACCGTTTTTAAACGCCACAACCGACGGGGTCGTGCGGTTTCCTTCCGGGTTGGGAATGACCTTCGCTTCGCCGCCTTCCAACACGGCGACGCAAGAGTTCGTCGTTCCTAAGTCAATGCCGATAATTTTGCTCATCGCTCATCACCCTCCGTTTCCATTATTGGCTTACTTTGACCATGGCGGGACGGAGAACGCGGTCTTTTAATTTATAGCCTTTTTGCAGCTCCTCTACGACCGTATTCGGCTCATAGCCGCCTTCATCCGTCTGCATCACCGCTTGGTGCAAATGGGGGTCAAACGGCTTGCCGACCGCTTCAATCGCCTCGACGCCTTCCTTTCTCAACGCGTCAAGAAGCGAACGGTACACCATTTCCATCCCTTGCAAAATCGATTTTGCTTGTTCGTTTTCCGTCTCTATTTTCAACGCGCGCTCAAAGTTGTCAAGCACCGGAAGCAGATCGCTCGCCAAACTTTGGGCGCGATATTTTTCAGCCGCGTCCATCTCTTGACGCGCCCGGCGGCGGAAGTTCTCAAAATCAGCGTACAAGCGGAGATAGCGGTGTTCCATCTCGGCCAGTTTCGCCTCCAATTCGGAGACTTTCGCCTTGGCTGCAGCCAGCTCTTCGGCCTCAGCCGATGTTTGGTCGCTAGAATCAGCTGCCGTAGAAGCCGCCCCCGGCTTCTCGCCGGTTTGTGCATCCGCATGCTCCGAAACGGCGCCAACTGTTTCATCTTCCGGCTGCGGACCCGCCTCTTCCGCCGAAACCGGCTGTTCTGTTTCCAACTCATTGTATGTAGCTTGTTCAGCCGCTTGTTTTTCTCCTTGTTCCATTGCCTTCACCTCCCGATCAGGGGTCGCGATTTATGTATCAATGGCCACAAGGAAAGGATGGACGAACATCCATCCGTTAACCAATATGGCCATTCTTACTGATTTTGATACCATTTCGTCAACGCAGCCGACAAATCAGAAGCGACGCGGTTTAACACAGTGATGACGCGCGAATACTCCATGCGCGTCGGACCGAGAATAGCGATCGTCCCGAGCGGTTCATTGCCGACCGAATACGTGGCCGTAATCAAACTGCAGTTTTCCATGCCGCTCAGCTCGTTTTCCCGCCCGATCGACACTTGTACTCCCCTTTGATTTTGCTTGCGGAGCAGGCGATAAATGTCCTTTTCTTGCTCGATGATATTCAAAAGCGGGCGTACTTTTTGAATGTCGCTAAATTCCGGCTGGTTGAGCATATTCGCCTTGCCGGCAAAAAACATCCTTTCCTCTTCAGGGATGTCAAGCGTGTCAATCAGCGTATTGAGTATGATGTCGTAGTTGCGAATATGCCGGCGCAGCACGTCGGCTACTTCCGTCTCGATTTTTTCTTTTAAATCGATGAGCGGAACGCCGTTCAGCCGGTCGTTTAAAATATTGACCATCTTTTCAAGATCACCGGCGTTGACCGTTGTCGGGACTGTAACGACCCGGTTTTCAACGTGGCCGGTGTCCGTCACCACGATGGCGACAGCCGTCTGTTCGTTGAGCGGAACGATCTGCATCCGCTTCAGCTTGCTTTCCTTAAACGCCGGACCGAGGGCGATCGACGTATAGTTCGTTAAATCGGATAAAATTTGCGCCGACTTTTGCACCAGTTTCTCGAGCTCGTAGATGCGCTCGGCGAACACGGAGCGGATTTTTTGGATATCCGCCCTTGTCAGCCGCTGCGGCGGCAGCAAATGGTCGACGTAATAACGATACCCTTTTTCCGACGGCACGCGACCCGAAGAAATGTGCGTTTTTTCAATATAACCTAGCTCTTCCAAATCCGCCATTTCGTTGCGAATCGTCGCTGAACTGAACGTGATTTGGTGCTTTTTTGATAACGTCCGCGAACCGACAGGCTGCCCGGAACGAATGAAGTCGTCAATAATCACCTGCAAAATCAACAGTTGGCGGTCCGTTAACACGTTTTTCACCTCTGTTAGCACTCAAACAATTTGAGTGCTAAATCTACTATTAGGGTAGCAAATCGCCCGGCAAATGTCAATGTTTACATTTCGCCAAGGAAGGCGGCGAACACTTCATTGCCGAGCAGCTTGCCGCGTTTTGTCAAGCGGACGTGGGCCGCCGTCTCCTCGAGGCGTCCGTGCTCGACTTCGCGGCGGATGGCCTCGCCAAACACGTCGTCCATCTCGCAGCCAAACTTTTGCCGGAAACGGACTTTTGATACTCCTTCCGTCTTGCGCAGCCCTAAAAACATTTCCTCCTCCATTTGTTCGCGCACAGTCAGGCGGTGCACGTCGCGATGCGGCCATTCGCCGCGTTCCACCTTCTCGATGTAATGGCGAACCGGCCCGATGTTGGCGCGCCGCACGCCGGCAATATAGCTGTGCGCCCCAGCGCCGATGCCGTAATACTCTTCGTTGTTCCAATAGGCTAGATTATGCCGGCTTTCAAATCCTGGGAACGCGTAGTTGCTAATCTCGTATTGCCGATAGCCATGGGATGCCGTTCGTTCCATCACCGCTTCATACATCACCGCCTCCGCTTCCTCTCCCGGGAGGCGAAGCCGACCTTTCCGCCATTCGTTGTAAAAAATCGTTTTCGGCTCAAGGATCAAAGAGTAGGCGGAAAGATGCGGCACATGAAGCGAAAACGCGGTTTCCAAATCGGCAAGAAACTGCTCAACCGTCTGCCCCGGCAAGCCGTACATAAGATCGAGGCTGATGTTTTTAAAGCCGGCCTCCCTTGCCATCGCCACCGCCCGCTCAGCATCATTGCGCCGATGGGTGCGGCCGATCGCTTGAAGAAGCCCATCATCAAACGTCTGCACGCCGATGCTCAGCCGGTTTACTCCACCATCGCGCAAAATGGCGAGCTTCTCTTTCGTCAGCCCGTCCGGATTGGCCTCGACTGTAAATTCAGCCGTTTGCGGGTCAAACTGAAAATGGTTGTGGATGCTCGCTAACAGACGGCCGAGCTGCGCCGGCTCGAGCACCGTCGGTGTGCCGCCGCCGATAAACAGCGTCTTCAGCTGGCGGCCGAACTCGGCCGCTGTCCGCGCCATTTCCTTGTCCACCGCCCGCAAATAGCCGTCGATCGGCTGGCCGGACGCAAACACTTTATTAAAATCGCAATAATGACAAATCTGGGCGCAAAACGGAATGTGAAAATACGCTGATGTTGCCATGACTCTCCTCCTTTCGGCCGCAGCCCGACTGCCGGCGCACAGCGGCAAACAAACAAGGCCATCCCCGAAGGAGACAGCCCTGCCCATCATTTTTTCTGATCGTCGATTTTCAAGACAGCCATAAACGCTTCTTGCGGCACTTCGACCGAACCGATTTGCTTCATCCGTTTCTTTCCTTCTTTTTGCTTCTCAAGCAGCTTTCGTTTCCGCGACACGTCGCCGCCGTAACATTTGGCGAGCACGTTTTTGCGCAGCGCCTTGATCGTCGAGCGGGCGATGATTTTATTGCCGATCGCCGCCTGCACCGGCACTTCAAACTGCTGGCGCGGGATTAAATCTTTCAGCTTCTCGACGATCACTTTGCCACGCTCGTACGCCGCGTCGCGATGAACGATAAACGACAAAGCGTCAATTTTTTCGCCATTCAACAAAATATCCATTTTAACGAGATTGGACGGCCGGTAACCGATCAATTCATAGTCAAACGACGCGTACCCTTTCGTGTTCGATTTTAAGGCGTCGAAAAAGTCATACACGATTTCCGACAGCGGGATATCGTAAATCAACATCACCCGTTTTTCGTCTAAATATTGCATATCGACGAACGTGCCGCGCTTCCCTTGGCACAGCTCCATCACCGGCCCGACGTAGTCGTTCGGCACCATAATCGTCGCTTTGACGTACGGCTCTTCGATGCGGTCGATTTTTTGCGGATCGGGCATGTTCGTCGGGTTGTCGACGGCGACTTCCGTTCCGTCCGTCAAATATACTTTGTAGACGACGCTCGGCGCCGTTGTAATTAAATCGATATGAAACTCGCGCTCGATCCGCTCTTGGATAATCTCCATATGGAGCAAACCGAGAAACCCGCAACGAAAACCGAACCCGAGCGCCTGCGACGTTTCCGGCTCAAAGTGGAGCGCCGCATCGTTCAGCTGCAGCTTTTCTAGCGCTTCGCGCAAGTCGTTGTAGCGCGCCGTATCGATCGGGTACATGCCGCAAAACACCATCGGGTTGAGCTTCCGGTAGCCGGGGAGCGGCTCGGCGGCCGGCCGTTCGGCATCGGTGATCGTATCGCCGACGCGCGTATCTTTTACGTTTTTGATCGACGCGGTCAAATAGCCGACATCGCCGACCGTCAGTTCGTCGACAATTTTTTGTTTTGGCGTGAACACGCCGACTTCGGTCACTTCAAACTCTTTGCCGGTCGACATCATTTTAATGCGCTGGCCCGGCTTGACCGTTCCATCAACGACACGGACATAAGCGACGACGCCGCGGTACGGGTCATAAAGCGAATCGAAAATAAGCGCCTTTAGCGGCGCGTCCGGATCGCCTGACGGGGCCGGAATCTTTTCCACGATTTGCTCTAAAATGTCCTCGATGCCGATGCCGACTTTCGCGGAGGCGAGCACCGCTTCGGAGGCGTCGAGGCCGATGACATCCTCAATTTCTTGGCGGACGCGCTCCGGCTCGGCGCTTGGCAAATCGATTTTATTAATGACCGGTAAAATCTCCAAGTTGTTGTCAATGGCCAAATATACGTTCGCGAGCGTCTGCGCTTCAATGCCTTGGGCAGCATCGACGACTAAAATCGCTCCTTCGCAGGCAGCGAGGCTGCGCGACACCTCATACGTAAAATCGACGTGGCCTGGCGTATCGATCAAATGGAAAATATACTCTTCCCCATTTTTCGCTTTATATGTCAACTGGACCGCATTCAATTTAATCGTGATGCCGCGCTCGCGCTCGAGATCCATCATATCAAGCGTCTGTTCGCGCAGCTCGCGCTCTGACAGCGCGCCCGTTTTTTCTAAAATGCGGTCCGCAAGCGTCGATTTTCCGTGGTCAATGTGGGCGATAATCGAAAAATTGCGAATCCGTTCCTGCCGTTTCAACCGTTCTTCCCGGTTCATTGTCTCTCACTCCTGCTTCTTCGCAAAACTACACTAGCTTTGATTATAGCAACAGTGCGAAGAAGATTCAATGACCAAGACAAAAACAAAAAACCGCCATACTTGGCGGAGCAACAATCTTTTTTTGATCCGTCCGGAAATCGGCAAACCGGCTAACTAAACGCGCGGCCAACGAGCGAAAGCAACGTTTCCATGAACGCCGTCGCCGCGTCAGCAAACTGCCGGCCGAGTTCAGAAAAAAGATTGAACGTTTTTAGCTCCTGAATCGTTTCCTGTTTTTCCTGCAAATCACTCGCTGTCACCGTCTGTCCGAACACCGCCGCTTCAAGCTCTCCGTTCCCATTTTTCTCGATCTGAATAACGGACGGAAACGACGGGTCGGCATAGCCACGCATCCGTTCCATGCCGTGATGCGCCTGCTGCATGCCAAACAGCACACCGAAAAAAAGGAGAAAGAGCGCTGCACTAAACCGAATGAACCATCTTGCCATATACGACGCCCCTTTACTTTTTCTCTGCCGGAGCCGGCGCCTCGACTTTTTCCGCCTGCCAGTAATATTCGCTGAACACATCGGCAAACGCCGCCGCCGAACGGAACAGCTCGGCAAACGTATTATCGACGCCGCCAAATTCCACTAAAATCGCGTTCCCGGATAAATCTTGATTAAACTTTCCGTCCGTTCCCGCCCCTTGCTTCTTAATGACTCCGCGGCTTAGCCCCGGATATTTTTTTTGCAGCAAATGATGAAGCTCCGTCGCCAACTGCAAGTTTTTCTCGTATTCCGCGTTCTCGCCGCCGACAATAAAGGCCACACGTGCATAATCGACGCCATTGATCGTCGTCGTCGTATGCTTCCGCCGATGCGCATCGCGGTGAATATCGATGAAATATTGCAAGTCGCGGTTTTGCTTCATTGCCGCGACGACCGTTTGCCGCGACATATCGTACGCCTGGCCGTATTTCATCCCTTTTTTCAACAGCTCGGCTTCAATATCGGTTTTGTTAATTTGCGCGCCAATTCCCCGCTTCTCTAATTCTTCCATTAGTTTTTCTCCGACTTTCGTCACGTTTACGCTTTGGTGAAACGCCAAATCCGGATCGGTCACGCCTTTTAAGGCCGGCAAATACGACTCGCGCGTATGTGTATGGTAAATGTAGACGACTTCTCTTCCTCCCGTCGTCTGCGCCGGCGGCGGGAGCGGCTTTTCGTCTTGGTTTTGCTCCGCTTGTTCCAGCTCCTCCACTGACGCTTGCCGCTCAGCGAGCATCACCTCAAGCGGCGGCGCCGATTCATACGGAATGTTCGTGTAATCCGTCCCTTCGCCGGCGATCAAAATTTTGCTGTCATATAAGGCAAAGCCCGGCAGCTCGCTGCCGAGCAGGCTGCGCGGGTCGTCGGGATTGATGCTTGTCGCCAGGCGGAACAACAGCGACGAGTAATTCGTCTGTTGCCGCTCCTTCGGCAGCAGCTGGGCAAAATAACGGTTTTCAAGCCCGAACAGGCGGATGAACGTTTCTTCCGGAAAATGGGCCGCCATATCGTTAAGCGACGATGACGACGGGCGGTATTCCGGACGCAGCGACGTCAGCGCTCCGACGAGCATAAACATCATCATGCATCCAACAATGACGAGCATAAACAGTTTTTTTAAGCTGGCTCCTGGAACGGTGATCACAACGTTTGAAGAGCGCCCTCGTTTCATATTCCCACCCTTTCCCGGCTTGTCTCCTCACTTTAACGTATGGCCAAGCGGGAAAAGATAGAACCGTTTTTTGCCTAATGGGTGTACGAGCCCGTATTGCCTTGATCGACTTGCCGATGCAGCGCCGCGTTCAAGCCGCCGGCCAGTAAGTTCGCCATATCGCCGATAAACGAATCGACCTCCTTCGGCGTCACCATTAAATTATGGCCGAGCGGGGCGAGCACTTCATAAATAAGGCGGCGCTTTTCTTCATCGCCGAGCGTGCCGACCATGCCGAGAAACGTCGACCGTTCTTGCGGCGACGGCATATCTTGTTCTGTCAACTTCTTTTTGCGCCCGAACGTCCAACCGGCCGGAGCGAGAGCGCCTGATGGCCGCTGCCCTTCGCGCATCTCGCGGCCGAAATGTTTTAAAATGAAGTCGATCGTGTCGCTTGTGATCGAGACAGCATCAACGACTGTCGGGACACCGATCGAAATGACCGGGATGCCGAGCGTCTCATAGCTCAGCTCTTTCCGCTTGTTGCCAACCCCGGAACCAGGATGGATGCCGGTGTCGGAAATTTGGATTGTTGCGTTGACCCGTTCGATCGAGCGGGCGGCCAAGGCGTCGATGACGATGACAAAATCCGGCTTCGTTTTTCGGACGACGCCGTCGATGATGTCGCTCGTCTCAATGCCGGTCGTTCCCATCACCCCCGGGGCGAGGGCGCTGACCGGTCGGAATCCTTCTTCAACGCTTTCCGGCTGCAATTGAAACAAATGGCGGGTGACGAGCACGTTTTCAACCGTCAGCGGACCAAGCGCGTCAGGGGTGACATTTTGGTTGCCGAGTCCGACGATCAGGCAGCTTGCCCCATCCGGGATGCGAAGCCGCTTGAGAAAGGCGCTGAGCTGCTCGGAAAAAATGCGCTGCACTTTTTGCTGCAATTCCGTATTTTGTTCGCGGATGCCTTGCGCTTCGATCGTCAAATAATGGCCCGGTTTTTTGCCGATCGATGCCGATCCTTGCTCTGTCACGTGCACGTGCGACAGCTTGACGCCGTCGATCTCTTGATCGTGAATGATGACTCCTTCAATCGGCGAGGCGCTTTCTTTTTTTTGCTGTAAGCGCTCCTCGACCGCGATCTCATGGGCTTCGATCGCTAAGTCGGTGCGCACCGAATACATGCGTAAATCGAGCGGCTGTTCCATATCGTTCCTCCTCGTTCATGCCGTTTTCTTTTATTGTCGCCGCAATGGGGCTTGGTCATTCATGTTTCGTAAAGGATTTTCGCTTGAATCCTCTTGCATAATCAAAACACGTTTGATAGAATAACATTTGTTCTTCCTGTTGTTCACAGCGAGAATAGGAACGGTAATGGAGGTGAACGGACGTGGCTAACATTAAATCGGCGATCAAACGCGCGAAAACGAGCGAAAAACGTCGGGCTCACAACGCCTCGATGAAATCGGCCATGCGCACGGCGATCAAAAAATTTGAAGCGCTCGTTGAGTTAAAAGACGTGGAAAAAGCGCAAGAAGCGTTCATTATCGCTTCGAAGAAGTTAGACAAAGCCGCAAGCAAAGGCCTTATCCATAAAAATGCCGCCAGCCGGCAAAAATCGCGCTTAGCGAAAAAATTAAACAGCATCCAAGCTTCCTAATGAAAAACGACCTGGCGCCAGGTCGTTTTTTGTTTCCCTAATGAAAGATAAAAGGATGAAGCCCCGCCGACTAGTCAATGTCATCATTGCGAAAAAAACCGGCTTTGCCTATGGTCGCACAGGGAACAGCGCCGGTTTTGCTTCACCGTCGGCCGCCCCAACGCATAAGCAGCAGCTCAACGGCCAACCGGCGGTCCATAGCTCCGCTTTTCACCTCGTAATCAGCGGCGGCCAGTGCGTCAATCGCCTCAGCCAGTTCCTGCTCGGAAAAGCGGGCGGCCTGGCCAAGAGCGAGCTTGACGCGAAACGGATGCACTTTCAGCGCAGAAGCGATTTGCGGCTGCCCGTAGCCCGCTTGGGCGAGCCATTTCACTTGCGCCAACAGGCGAAAATGGCCGGCGAGCAACGCCAAAATTTTGATCGGCTCTTCATTGTTTTCCAGCAAATCATAAAACGTCTGCAATGCTGCCGGAATGTCGCGCTTCGCGACTTGCTCGACAAGAACGAACACATTTTCTTCCGGCGTGCGGGCAACAAGATGCTCGACAGCCGCTGCCTCCACCGTCCCGCCCGGCCCGGCAAACAAAGCGAGTTTATCGATCTCGTTGGCCAATGCAGCCAGCTGCGTTCCGGCTCGCCGCAAGAGCACATCGATCGCTTCGTTATCCACCCGCGCCCCTTGGCCCTCGATCCGTTGCCGCACCCAGGCGCGCAGCTCCCCCTCGGCGAGCGGGGCGGCAACGGCGACTTCGCAGTGCTCTTTGGCGAGTTTCGTGATTTTTTTCCGCTCATCAAGCTTGTCATACGGCGCAAAAAAGACGACGATCGAAAACGGCGCCGGCGCTTTTATGTATGCCTCCAGCTTTGCCAAGTCGTGCTCGATCTCCTTCTCTTTTTCAGCCGTAAAAAAATACGGATGTTTGATGAGAATGACGCGCCGTTCTCCGAAAAACGGCACCGTCTCCGCCTCTTCAAGCGCCGCCTGCACCGGCGTTTCCTCACAGTCGTACACCGCTGAGTTCCACTCGCGCTCTTCCTCGCCAAGCGCCGCCTTCACCAACCGTTCGTACGTTTCCATTAATAAAAACGGCTCGCTGCCATATAATAAATAAAGGGGAGAAAACCGTCGTTTTTCAATGTTTCCCCATACGCGTTCGAGCATGTTCCCTTCTCCATTCTCTAGCAAGATTCCCTGCTAGAAAGATACACCGTTTTTCGCCATTTTACAAGGGAACCGGCTGTCGAAAAAACCGGTTCCCCTTTATATAAACGCCGGCCAATAAGTCCTAGGACCTTATTTGCCAGCGGGTTATTTTTATGTTTTCCCGGCTGTTTGAAAGTATTTGTGTCAACTGTTGTCAAGGAAGGAAAATGGACAGGCGGCGGTAGATTTTTTTAGCGTTTTCGTCTATACTAAAAATGATTGCACGAGGAGGGGGAAAATGATGAACGTATTTGAAAAGGAAGTGCAAAGCCAACGGAATGACGCCGTCGATTCCGCCGTCGGGTTTATCGTATCGTTCGGCTTTTTCGCGACGATGTTCATCATCGCGACGCTGATCGAATTTTTCGGCCGGTAAAGGATTGCTTACATAAGCAATCCTTTTTTCTTTTTTGCTAATATGCGCTCGTTGGATCGACGAGAAAGGTTCCGTTTTTTTATGCACTACATTCTATGGTTTCATCGCTTGAAAGGTTCCGCTTTTTCCATCATAAAAATAGCGAATGGCCCCGTTTTCATCTGTCCGCCAAATGAGAATACCTTGTTGTTTCAGCCGTTCCAACACGTCCGGAGACGGGTGGCCGTAACGGTTGAAGCGGCCGACGGAAATGATGGCCGCCCGCGGTTTCACCGCCTGCAAAAACGGCTCTGTTGTCGATGTTCTGCTGCCATGGTGGGCAACTTTGAGCACATCAGCGCGCAGCTGCGGATATATGCCGATGATCGCTTGTTCTGCCTCCTTCTCAATGTCTCCGGCAAACAGCCAATCTAAGCCGCCAAGCCGGGCGAACAAGACGAGCGAGCCGTTATTGTCGTCTTGACTGCCCGCCTCCGGGTGAATCACAGCAAACGTTATGCCGCCTTCCTCCCACCGTTCCCCCCTCGATGCGGCGGCAACCGGCACAGAAAACGGGCGCGCCATCGCTTTGATGGCCGGCAGCGCTTTTGGGCTTGTGACGATTTGCTTGACGCGCACCGCTTTTAGCACCTCGGAAGCCGCTCCAATATGGTCGGCGTCATCATGCGTAAGAATGAGCTTGTCGATTGCCCTTACCCCTTGGGCTTTTAAAAACGGCACGACGACATCGCGGCCGACGGAAAACGGCCGCATTCGCCCGCGCCACCGTTCCTCCTTTAGTTCCGGCGTCCCGCCGGTGTCGATAAGGTAGACGGCTTTTCGATAAGGAAGCTCGATGTAAAGGCAGTCGCCTTGGCCGACATCCAACACCGTCACTTCCCCTTTTGGATTAACGTATGGACTCGCAAGCTGAAGCACCATGGCGGCCGCCACCGCCGCCAAGCCGTGAAGCAGCCGGCCACGCTCCCAAAACAGCCATGCGGCCGCGACCGCAGCGGCATAAACGGCTAAGCACCATGGCTCCGGACGCCCGAGCATAAGCGAAAATGGGTGATCGACAGAGAAAAAACGGACAACGGTGTTCGTGAGCCCGATGAGGCGGCTGAACAACCAAACGAGCGGGGGAAACGGAACAGCGGCAACAAGAACGGCCAACGGCAAAATAAGAAACGAATACAAAGGGACAAACACGACATTGAGGACGACACTCCATACGGAAACTTCATAAAAATGGTAAAGCAAAATCGGCAGGGCAGCGAGCTGGGCGGCAAGCGCTGTTTGGAAGAGCCGCCCGATCATGGAACGAACAACGACGAGCGCCGGAAAATGAACGAGGAGGACAAACGTCACCACAAACGACAATTGAAAGCCAATATCAAACATCATGTACGGATCTAAGACGAAAAGCGCAATCGCCGTCCAACTTAACGCATCGAGCGGGTGAATCGCCCCTTTTTTCCACGCGACAGCAAGCATGATCATACCTGTCACACAAGCGCGCAAAACTGACGGCGAGGCGCCGGCGAGCACCGCGTAAACGGGCAGTGCGGCCATTAAAGCGACTGCAGCCGCCTCACGCGTCACGAAACGGATCGCTATGGCAAACACCGCGCTGACAAGCAAGGTGACATGGCCACCGGAAATCGCCAGCAAATGGATGAGGCCAAGTTGTTGATAACCGTCAAGCACCGCGTCATCGAGCTGACGGCGCTCGCCATAAATCAGGGCGGCTGCAATGCCGGCCGCTTCCGGCGGAAGATGAGCCTCGATGCGGCGAACGCCCGCTTCGCGAAGCGAGACGAGCCGCTCGATCACGGTCGGATGGGCGCGAAAACAGGCAGAAAGATCGATCGTCTCGGGGAGAAACAGCCAGTGGATGCGGTGGAAACGCAAATAGCGGCGGTAGTCAAAGGCGTACGGATTGCTTGCCGGTTGCGGGCGCTCAAGCGTCCCCGTGACGCGGCAAACCGTTCCGGGCATAAGGCGGGCGTGCAGCGCCGCTTTTTCCGTCGGCGTCCGAATCGTATAACGGAGCTGCACCCGTTCCCGACCCGCTTTGACCGGCGCCTGCAGCCGGTCGCCGTCGATCGAAGGCGGGGCGGGAAAGCGAAGCAAAACGGTATGGCGGCCGCCGGAAAGGGCCGTTTTGTTATAATGATCGACAATGAGAACATAGATGAAAAAGAACGATGCCGCGGCCAGGGCGGGAATCAATAGACGCTTCCGGTGAAAGTGAAGCAGGAGAAGATAGCCGGAAAGGAGGAAAAAGGCAGGTTTGACCAAAGAGGCAGCCGCTGCGGCTAAAAGCGCCGCCGCGGCGATATAAATGGCTTGTCCTTTCATTGTTCCCCTCGGCCGGAAAGCTGGGCAAACACGTCCATCTTCAACGGCACTTGCACGAGGCGGACACCGGCTTGGGCAAACAACTCAAGGGCATACGGATGGTTTTTGTAATCTTGCGCATAATACACGGCGCGAATGCCGCTTTGAATGATCGCTTTGCAGCAATGCAAACACGGAAAATGGGTGACATACATCTCCGCCCCTTCCGTCGGGACGCCAAACTTGGCGCATTGCAAAATCGCGTTCATTTCCGCGTGGATCGTCCGCACGCAATGGCCGTCAATGACGTAGCACCCTTCATCAATGCAATGGGCGCCGCCAGCGATCGAGCCGTTATACCCACCGGCGATAATGCGTTTGTCGCGTACGATCGTCGCCCCGACTGCGAGTCTCGTGCACGTGCTGCGCAGCGCCAGCAAATGGCTTTGCGCCATAAAATATTGGTCCCATGTCATTCGTTCCATTCTATGTCCCGTTGCCAAAACCTTATAAAACCCTAAAAGGCTTTGTTCGATTCCTTGTTCATCGCGTCCGATTTCGCGATCAGCTACTCTCGTTTGGCATAACGCTCCGAAGGCTTCCATTCCCCTGCAACGAAGGGTACGTATTCGTGGCATCGTTTTGGTGATTAGCCCACGAATGCTTCTCCGTAACGAGCAAGGTTGATGGAGGCATTGAGGTCTCGATCCATCTTGCATCCACATTGGCATGTGTATGTGCGGTCAGAAAGTGTTAAGCCTTTCTTGATGGCGCCGCATTGAGAGCACAGTTTTGAAGATGGATACCAAGCGTCTGCCTCAATGAACAAAATGCCGTATTTTTTGCATTTGTACGTTGACTTTGTCTTGAAGCCGTATAGTTTTTGCTTCTGTACGGCTTTGGCTAAATGTTTGTTCTTCATCATCCCGCTTACATTCAACGTTTCCATCACGACAGCGCAAGGCTTGGTTTTCGCTACCGCGCTCGTCGCTTGATGAATGTGGTTGTTACGGATTCCATTGATCCTTCGCTGCAAAAGGAGACATCGCCTTTCGAGTTTGATCATGTTGCGGGTTTTGACAAAACGGCTGCCCTCCTTGTTCATTTCATATTTTCGAGAAACTTTTCGCCGCAACCTGCGAAGGCGTTTCTCCAGCCTTTTCATTGTTTTTGTTTTGTTGATATTGGGAAAGATCATCCCATTGCTACAAACCGCCAAATGCTTGATTCCCACATCCCCCCGATGACTTCATCAATGATTTGAACGAAATCCTCAACAAGTTCCTGCTCCTCTGTTGTCTCTGTTTGGTCAATGATTTCCCTTTCACAGTCATATTGAGAAAAAAGATATTCAAGCAATTCAAATCCAACACGTACGAAGTTGATAATAATTTTTATTTTTACAATGTTTTATAATCTTTGTCTAACTGTTAGTTCTCCTCCACTTGTTTCGATAATTTTAGTCTATCGGCCGGCTAGAGCGCCGTCAATGCTGAAAAAAGTTGCCATCCCCCTGCAGCGTCCCCGCCCATCAGCGAGCAAACACGTATTCATTTTCCCTGCCCACTTTATGGCACAAGCAAATACGGCTTTAATTTTTCCAATGTTTTTTCCCCGATGCCGTTGACCTTAAGCAAATCTTCAACCCGCTGAAACGGTCCGTGCTCATCGCGGTAGGCGATGATCGCTTTGGCTTTCGTCGGCCCGATGCCGGGAATTTGCATCAGCTCCTCTTCCGTCGCCGTATTGACCGCCACTTGCAGGCCGCTTTCCGTCCCGGCTTCCGGCGTCGCCCCGGCCGTTTCTGGCGCCAGCGCCGCCTCACCTTTTGCCGGAACGTAAATCATCATTTCATCGCGCACTTTGGCCGCCAAGTTGACTCTTGCCGCGTCCGCCTCGTTCGTCAGCCCGCCCGCCCTAGCGATGACATCGCGGACGCGGGCATCGGCCGGCATCTCGTATACTCCCGGTTTGGCGACCGCTCCTTTGACATCAATGACAACGACTCTCGGCGCCTTCACTTCTTGTCCCTCTGTCTCCGCCGCATCCGTTCCAACCGCCGCCGGCAAGGCGACGGGCTCTCGTTCGGTCGGCGGGCGGCCGAACACCCACAGCCCTGCCGCGGCGACAAACAGGACAAGCAGTCCTGTTTTCCATCGTGTCTTAACCGTTTCCCACATCGCACTCATCCTTTCTAAACGAAGTCATAAAACGGAGAACATCTTCATACATATCGAAGAGAGGGAGGAGGGGACTGCACATGAACATCGGCGTTATCGGCACGGGGAATATGGGAACGATTTTAATCGAAGCGTTGGTAGACTCCGGCGCCGTCAAAGCCGAACAGCTCATCATTACAAACCGCACGCTCGCAAAAGCGTTCAATATACAAAAAACATATCCTGGCATCACGGTCGCCGCCGATCCGCCTGAGACGGTCAAACAGGCGGACATCGTCTTTTTATGCGTCAAACCGCTTGACATCCATCCACTGCTGCAACAGCTGGCCCCACACTGGACAAGGGAGCATTGCCTTGTGTCAATCACAAGTCCGATCAGCGTCGGACAGCTGGAAGCGGCCGTCCCTTGCCAAGTTGTGCGCGCCATTCCGAGCATCACGAACCGGGCGCTTTCCGGCAGCATCCTCGTCACCTTCGGCTCGCGCTGCTCAGCCGCTTGTCGGCAAACAATCGACGACCTTCTCCGGCGCATCGCCACACCGGTCTTGATTGACGACGCCATCACCCGCGTCGCTTCCGACATCGCAAGCTGCGGCCCGGCGTTTTTCAGCTATTTGCTGCAGTGCTTTATCGATGCGGCGGCAGCGAAGACCGCCATCACGAAAGACCAGGCGACAGTGCTGGCAACCGACATGATCATCGGCCTCGGGGAATTGTTGAAACGGGATTTGTATACGCTTCAAACCTTGCAGGAAAAAGTATGCGTCAAAGGCGGCATTACGGGCGAAGGCATTGCCGTCCTCGAGCAAAAAATAGACGGCGTCTTTGAGGAAGTGCTACGGAAAACACATGAGAAGTTTCGAGAAGATGTGGAGAAGGTGAGGCAACAGTTTTCGCCATAAAAACTTATTCGACAGCAAACAGCAACTTCCTTCTTTGTCCGGCGAAAAATCGCCCTTGGCTTTCCCACTTGGGACTAGCGGACATTTGTCACTTAGTTTGTTCGCGACGTGACCGTTTACTGTTTTTCGCGTTGCACCTAGCCTTTTGGCTGGGTGCAACTCCATCGGCTTGCTTTTGTAAATAGCCTTGAAAAAGAGGATAGAACTTTCCTAGGTCATGCAAAAGGCCACATAAATAAGCCACTCTTTGCCCTTGAAACGACCAATATCTTCATCACCCTTCTAATTCTAACATTTTTTTATTGCCTGGCAGTCGAATGGTGCCGATCACAACGCTGGCCATGCATTCCCTTTTTTCAATAGGCACAAAAAAAGCGCCCGCCGATCGACGAAGATTACACAGGTCCACCAAAGAGGCTGTCGCCGACAAAGTGTGGGGCGGAGCGCGATCGCGCTTGAAGCGATATACGCTTGGATTCTACCCTTTTCCTCTCTTACTCGCTCAGCAAGCGGCGAACCTCTTCTTCAGAAAGATCGACCAACCGGGCAATCTCGACGGCCGTCATCCCTTTTTGCGCCATCGTCTGAATGAGCCGCTTCATTCCTTGTTTCATGCCTTGTTTCATTCCTTGCTCAAGGCCGCGTTTCCATCCTTCTTCCATCCCTTCCTTCTTCCCTTTTTGCTCGTAGGAGATGATCAGCTCCAGAACTTTCTCTCTTTCTTTCGTTTCCATCGCCTTCACCTCGCTTTGCAGCTGTTGTTCCCCTTCCTCCGTCAACTTCACGTACGTCTCAAAAAACCCAAGCAGCAACCGCTGCCTCGCCTCATCGAGCTCCAACCGCACCAGCATGCGCAAAAACTCTTTTTTCAGCTCCACCTTCTCCCTTTCAGTATACCCCATTTGACTGAGCAGCGCAGCCGCAACCGGATTGTCCTGCCGGATGTACTCCCGCCAATGCTTCTTCCGCAGCGCCACCGGAAAAAAGCGAAACTGCAGCACTTCGCCAAAGGGAAATTCCATCGAAAACACAGACGGTTCCTCGCGGAGGGAATCATAATGGAAGACGGCGATCGGAACGATGCGGGTTCGGTAGGTTTCATACAAGCGGCTGAAATAGAGGAACATGCGCTCGGCAAACGACGGCTGGACATACCCTTGCGTTTCCACGTGCACGATGATCAGCCCGTCTTCGCCTTTCAGCTTCGTCTCGACCAGCAGATCGACGTGGTACTTTCCGCCGGCCGTCACATCGGTAAACAGCTCTTCGGATAAAAAGGACAGATGGTGGAAATCGATATGCTCGTGCATGTCGGGGAAAAAGAGAAGGAGGAACTCTTCGAAAAACGTGCGGATCAGCTCTTTGAACAGCCGATCATGGTCAATCGCCATTCGATCACCTCACCTTGATGGTCTCTCTTCTTCTATTCGCCATCCCCAAGGCGGCATCCTGCTCACAAAGAAAAAAACCGTTGGCCAGTTCTGCCCTAAGCAAGCTGGTTTCTCTTCCTTCCCTCTAGGAGGCTGGTGATTTAGTACAAAATACTGCTAGTTCCGGCTATTTATCAATTAGAAAAACCTTGCGAAATCAGTCTTCTTTTTTGGCGAAATGCCGCTGATTTGCTCGTGACAACCGTTTTTCACCGGCCTTCTAGAGATGTTGATCTATTCGGGCTTTCTATTTGTACTAAGTTCCTTACACAACATACATGCATAAATTTATTGTCTATTTCAAAATTTCAAATCGATTTGATGCTAAAAAACACTGACGAGATCTTGGCAACCATGTTAGCAGTGAAACAACTGTTGCGAAAATCTCGCCAATGCGTTGTATCAATTGAGAGTGGGTAAACAAGTACTTCCTCTTCCTTTGTTCTTCGAATAAGCTGGCAACAGCGCAAGCAGCTGCACGTTTTCCCGGCTGCTCTCTGCGTGCAGACCAATGGCGATCTCTCCCCCTCACCGCTTCCGCGCCACAAAAAACAGCCGCTCCGCCGTCTCGGTCGGCGGGGCATCGGTGAAATCGGCGGTCACTTCAAGCACCTCAAAGCCGGCGGCATCCAGCCACTGCTCATAAACGGCGCGCTCAAACGTGCGCTGTTCGTGCCATTCGTCGAAACGTTCGTACAGATCGCCGCGGCGGACGAAAAATGTCAGTTCATGCCCGACGCTGTGCGGCCAATCGAGCGGATGGCACGTCCATATGTAGCTGATGTCCTCCCCTTGGTCCGCAAACACGGCATCGCGGAACAAAACGTCCATTTTATAAACGGAATGGACGTCAAACAAAAGCAGCCCGCCGGCGCCAAGGGCGCGGGAAACGGCAGCGAAGGAGTTTTGGACGTCCTCCTCACTCGTGAGGTAGTTGAGGGCGTCGCAAAAAATCAGGGCGCCGTCAAGGTCTGAAAACCCGTCGAGTTCGGCCATGTTTTGTTCAAAAAACGGCACATGAACGCCGGCTTCCTCCGCTTTCTCCTGAGCGATGGCAAGCATATGCTCGGACAAGTCAACGCCGGATACTTGCCATCCGGCCTTGGCGAGGCGGATGGCAAGCTCTCCTGTCCCGCAGCCGATGTCGATCACTTGTCGCCCCGGCCGTTGGGCATATCGGTTAAAGGCTCGTTCCACAAACGACCGCCACTTGTCATACGGCGCCTCGGCCATAAGCGCGTCATACCAATCGGCAAAGCGGGCATAGGTCATGGCTGCAACACAGCCGCGACGTCTTCTGCCGGGGCGTCCCCCCAAAGCCGCTCGAGGTTGTAATACTCGCGCTCCTCTTTGGCAAACACGTGAGCGACGATGTCGCCCAAATCGACAAGCACCCATTTCGCCTCTTGGAACCCTTCGATCCGTTTCACTGGTAAGCCGTGTTCTGCCGCTTGGTCTTGGATTTCGCGGGCGATCGCCTGCACTTGCTTGTCTGAGTTGCCATGGCAAATGACAAAATAATCGGCGACAAGTGAAATGCCTTTCATGTTCAAGACGACGATATTTTCCGCTTTTTTATCATCCGCCGCGCGGACGACAAGCTGCAATGCTCCTTGTTCAGTCACCGACTTCATTCCCCCTTCACTTCGCGCACGAGTGAATTGTACGCATGAATCGTATCCGGATAAATAAGCTGCCGCTTCTCTAGCAAAAAGGCGATCGTGTTTTTCACCGCCTGCAGCAGCGCCCGGTTGAGATCTTCTTCCGTCAGGCGCCGCACGTCATCAACGCCGGGGAAGCGCCGCCCTGGCTCGATGTAATCGGCCAAATAAATGATTTTCTCCAGCAGCGTCATGCCAGCCCTTCCGGACGTGTGGTAACGGATGGCATCGAGCACGTCCGGATCGTCAATGCCCACTTCCGTTTGCACTAGGTAGGCGCCGACGGGGGCATGCCACAATTCGCTGTTGTACGCGAGCAAATCGTTGGGCATATTTTGCGCTAAAATGAGTTGTTTCATTTCTTCGACCGGGCGGAATTTCGCATAGTCATGAAAAATGGCCGCCAATTCCGCTTTTTTCACGTCAGCCCCGTACCGTTTCGCAAGCTTAACGGCCGTCTCGACAACGCCAAGCGTATGCTCGTAGCGTTGCTCCGTCAGCTGCTCTTTCACAATCCGCAACGCTTGTTCTCGCTCCATATAACCCCTTCTCCTCAATATAAAGTCTGACGTCTTCCGGCACTAAATAGCGGATCGTTTGTCCGCTTTTCACCCGCTCGCGAATGAGCGACGACGATACGGCAAACTGCGGCGCTTCCACCTCGATGACCGGATATGGCGTTTCCATCGAAAACCCTGGACGCTTGACGCCGACAAACGTCACGAGCTCGACCAGCTCTTCAATGCGGTGCCAATTCGGCAAGTATTCGACCATATCAGCGCCGATGATAAAGTAAAATTCGTCGTCCGGATGCATCGCCGTAAGCTGTCGGATCGTGTCGTACGTGTAGGAAGGCCCTTCCCGTTCGAGTTCGATCGTCTCAATATGAAAGCGTGGATGGCCGGCCACCGCCAGCTCGAGCATGCGCAGCCGGTCCTCGCTTCTTGTCACCTGCTCGTGCTGTTTATGGGGAGGAATGCGGTTTGGCAGAAACCAAATTTGTGACAACCGAAGGGCGTCAAGCACTTCATTGGCCATTATTAAATGGCCGTAATGCGGCGGATCAAACGTGCCGCCGAAAATCCCGATTTTTCCCATCTTCCTACCCCCCGCCGTCTGCCTTGGCCGCACTGCTTCTCAGTCAGGCAAAACGATTTGTTTATGTTCTTTCGACTCCTTATATAAGACGATCGTATTGCCGATCACTTGCACGAGCTCGGCCCCCGTCCCTTCGGCAAGCTGTTCGGCGACAATGTGGCGGTCCTCTTCACAGTTTTGCAAGACGCTCACCTTCAGCAGTTCGCGCGCCTCGAGCGCCGCCGCGATTTGTTCGGTCATCGCCTCCGTCACGCCGCCTTTGCCGACTTGAAAAATCGGTTTTAAATGGTGGGCTTGCGCCCGCAAAAACCGTTTTTGTTTTCCCGTTAACATATGTTACCTCCTCAACTGATCGATGACAAGCTGTTTCATCCGGTTGACATCCGGCCATTGGCCGGTCCATTTTTCAAAAGCGAGCGCCCCTTGGTACACGAGCATGCCGACACCGTTTTGCCCGCGGGCGCCACGCGCTTTCGCTTCCTTCAGCCATTTCGTTTCGAACGGATTGTAAATAATATCGGACACGACTGTTCCCGGCTGCAGCCGTTCAAGAGAAAGCGGCTGTTCGTTGACAAGCGGATGCATGCCGGCCGAAGTCGTGTTGATAATAATATCATATTCGGCCAGCCGTTTCTCGGCCTCGGCAAGCGGGAAAAAAGCCGAGCGGCCATCCTCCCCTTCACGGACAAGCCGCGCCGCTTTCTCTGTCGTCCGGTTGGCGATATCAATGCGCTCGGCCGCGGTCGAAAGCAGCGAAAAATAAATGCCCCGCGCTCCGCCGCCAGCGCCGATCAGCAAAATCCGCTTGCCGTCAAGATGGACATCCATTTCCTCCTCGAGCGCCTTGACGTAGCCAGGTCCGTCCGTATTATAGCCGACGAGCCGTCCGTTGTCATTGACGATCGTGTTGACCGCCCCGATGCGGCGCGCGTGCTCATCCACTTCATCCAAAAACGGAATGACCGCCATTTTATGCGGAATCGTCACATTCACCCCGGCGATGCCGAGCGCCCGCACACCGGCGATCGCTTCGCCGACTTGCTCCGGTTTGACAGAAAACAAATGGTAGCGCGCCGAAATGCCGAAATAGGCGAACGCGTCGTTATGCATGAGCGGCGACAGCGAGTGCTCGACCGGAAAGCCAAGCAAACCGTATACGTTTTCCATCTTTCTCCCCTCCCGTACTCGTTAAATCAACGACTGGCGAATAAACACATCGACTCCTTTAGGGGCGTGGACGACGAGCTGGGCGCCCGGGTCGTTGCACGTCACCCAACCGAGCCCGGAAAAGACGATATCCGTTTTTCGCTCCTTGACCGACAACGTGCGCGGCACAAGCGGCGGAAACTCATCCGCGTAGCGTTTGCTTGGCGGGGCGAGCAAGCTGCCGAGCTGGTTGGCGTAAAGCGAATCCGCTTTTTCCAGCTTTGTCCGGTGAATCGTTAAGTCGTTGGCGACGTAACAGACAAACGGGCGGCGCCCGCCTTTGACGTAATCAAGGCGGGCCAAGCCGCCGAAAAAGAGCGTTTGCCCTTCATTGAGCTGGTACACGCGCGGATGGATTTCCCGCTTCGGCGTAATGATTTTTAAGTCGCGCGCATCGACGAAATGCGCCATTTGGTGATGGTTGATAATGCCCGGCGTGTCATACAGCGACGCTCCGCCCTCAAACGGAATTTCGATCATATCAAGCGTCGTCCCCGGGAAATACGATGTTGTAATGACGTTCCCTTTGCCGGTCGCCTCTTCAATGATCCGATTAATGAACGTCGACTTGCCAACGTTCGTGCAGCCGACGACATAGACGTCCCCGTCTTCGCGATAGCGGTCGACCGCCTCCATGACGCCCGCCATGCCAATCCCTTTCGCCGCACTGACGAGACGAACGTCAATCGGCCGCAGCCCGAGCTCCTCCGCCATGCGGCGCATCCATTGCAACAGCTTCGGATATTTCACCGACCTCGGCAGCAAATCAGCCTTATTGCCGACAAGCAAAATCGGATTGTCCGCCGCAAACCGCGGCAAACCGGGAATCCAGCTGCCGTTGAAATCGAAAATATCGACGATGTAAACAACAAGCGCCTTCGATTCCCCGATGCGATGCAGCATCTGCAAAAAATCGTGATCATCAAGCGGCACATCTTGCACTTCGTTATAATGTTTCAGGCGAAAGCAGCGTTGGCAAATGATTTCTTCCGCCTCTTTTTCAAGCACGCTTTTCGGCGCATACCCCGCCTTTTTTGGGTCTTCAACTTGGATGGCCGCCCCGCAGCCGATGCAACGCAGTTGTGGCTCCACACTCATTCCTCCCAGTAAATCATCCCTTTTTTCCGCATGGCATGTAAAATTTTCCGCTCTATTTTCCGGTTAAAGCGTGTCCATAACCCGTCCGTCTGAGCGATTGGGACGACTAAAATCGTATTTAATCCGAGGCGGTTGCCGCCGAGCACATCAGTCAGCAACTGGTCGCCGATGACGACGACCTCCTCCTTTTTCAGCCCCATTATCTCCAACGCCTGCAAAAACGCGCGCGTCAGCGGTTTGCGCGCTTCAAAAATGAACGGGATGCCGAGCGGTTCGGCAAACGACTGCACGCGTCGTTTATTATTATTCGATACGATGACGACCTTAATGCCCACCTGCTTGATCGCCTCAAACCATGCTGCCAGTTCCGGGGTCGCGCCTGGCCTGTCCCACTCGACGAGCGTATTGTCAAGATCGGTGATGATCCCTTTCACCCCTTTTTCCTTCAGCTCATCCGGTGTAATGTCAATGACGCGCTTTGCAAACTGGCTTGGTAAAAAATAATGAAGCATGTCAATCACCTGCCTTTATCATCTGCTTTTCCCATCATAGCGGATTTGGCTGTTCGTTTCAAAACAAAGTTTGGCAGCCGCCCTTCTCTAGAACGGCAAGACAAAAAAGTTTTCGACAAATTTCGCAACCCCCGGTTTGTGGATAACTGTTACCCACATCGCACACAAACGAGTGACGATGCTTCCGCTATTTTATAAACACGTTTTCCACATGTTATCCACTGCTTTCTGTGGATAATAGAACGGTTGTTCTATTTTGCAAATCATGGTACAGTGAAAGTAACCTACCATTATATGTATGGAATATTCGCTATATTCCATCTCCCATCGGAAAAGGAGGGCGTTCGCCGATGAAACATTTGTCTGATGAGCTGTTGATCGAATCATACTTTAAGGCGAAAGAACTCAATTTAAGCCCGGAATTCATCGAACTGATCGAAAAGGAAATCCTGCGTCGGTCATTGGCCCATAAAATCAAATTGTCATCATAAACGAAGGCCTTCGGGCTTTTTTTTGTTTCGCCAAAACGTCCGCGCCTAGCGCCAATAGCCGAGCCGCTCGCCAACTTTAATCGGCATCGGCGCGGCAATGCGCGGGTCGGGCGTAAAGCTTCCCCGTTCAAACAGGAGCACGACAGTCGAGCCGAATGAAAAATACGCCATTTCCTCCCCCTTCACCAACCGATCCCCCTTATGGGTCAGTTCAATGCTGTTGACAAACATGGCGCCGACCTTGACGATGGCCATGCGCTTGCCGCCAGCCGTGACTTCCGTAATAAGGCGATAGTTTTTTTCAAGCGGCCGCCGCCCGTATTTTAAGCCGAGGCGGTTGACAGGGTATGATTTGCGGCCAAGCGTCCACTGTTTTTCGATCACGCCAGATATTGGGCTATGGATGCGGTGATAATGGCTCGGGCTCAAATACAGAATAAAAAAGAACCCGTTCACATACGGTTGCGCAGCCTCGGCACTGCCAAGCATTTCCGCAATCGAATACGGTTTCCCTTTGACCATCATTTCACTCGTTTCTTGGATCGTTCCCATTTCCTCAATGACCGCATCGACCGGACTGACGACCGCATGCTCATCAGCATCGACCGGTCTAGTCCCGGCTTTGAGCCGGCGAACGAACAACTGCTGCAACGTTTTATAATTTTTTAGGCTTTTTTCCATTTCTTCTTGGTTAATATGATAAATTTTCGCATACGATGGTATCAACGGCGCGCTGAGGCGCGATCTGGCAAACGAAGCGAGCAGCTTCGAGGAAAGCGAGTGATTGGTCAACTCAATAAACAAACGGTACAGCCATTTTCGCAAGCATGTTCCCTCCAGTTACGTAGCATCGCCGGGTGTTACTACCTTCCATATTACCGCCAAAATGAGTATAATGGTAGTAGAATTTTCTTTTGGCGTTTTCTGTTGGAAAAGGAGTGGGGAGAGTTGTTCTTATCGGATTATTTAGATTATACGTTAAAAAAGTTAAAAGCCAACATGGCCAACATTTTGACGATGACGAACTTATCGCTCGGCGGCTTTTCCGTCTTGACTACGCTGAACGGGCAGCTTCACATGAGCGTGCTTCTCATTTTTTTAGCAGCGTTTGTCGATCGCTTTGACGGCGCCGTCGCCCGCAAGCTGAACATCGAATCCGAGCTCGGCAAACAGCTTGACTCGATGAGCGACATTGTTTCCTTTGGCGTCGCGCCCGCCCTGTTAATGTACGAAGCCTTGTTCCGTGAATTCGGTGCGCCAGGAGCGGTGTTCACCATTTTGTATATCGCCTGCGGCGCCTTTCGCCTCGCCCGCTTTAACATCACGGAGAACAACGGCTATTTCGCCGGGCTGCCGATTACGGCAGCCGGGGTGCTGATGACGTTAGGCTATTTGGCCATTCCGTACCTTCCGCCGCAATCGTTTATGTTTTTAGCGCTGATCTTATCGTTTTTAATGGTCGGAACGTTTAAACTGAAAAAAATATGACCATCGCCGGGGCTGTCCCTTTCCAATGGCATATGGATCGGGCGGCTTTTTTATGTCCGAAGTCACACCTTTTTCCCTTTTCAACCTTCTCTATTCAGTATATGATAAATATGGTTTCTTCATAAAACAAAAGCAGCATAGATCGTTTTCATTGAAAGAGCGGGGGGATCAATTTGGATAAAACATCAGTCGTCGGCGCCATCTTGGGCGTGATCGCCGTTGGACTCGGCATGTACTTTAAAGGCGTATCGCCGTCTGTGCTAATCAATCCGGCCGCCCTTTTAATTATTCTCGTCGGGACGGCCGCAGCGGTCACGATCGCTTTTCCGACGCAAGAAATTAAAAAAGTGCCGAAGCTGTTAAAAATCATTTTTACCGAACCGGCGACCCCGACGGTCGAGCAGCTCATTCCGCTGTTCGTCGACTGGGCGAACGTCGCCCGCCGCGAAGGGCTGCTGGCGCTTGAAGCGAAGCTCGACGACATCGACGACCCGTTTTTGCGCAACGGGCTCAGCATGGCGATCGACGGGCAGACGCAAGAGTTCATCCGCGATGTGATGACAGAAGAAATTGCGGCCATGGAAGAGCGTCATGAAGCAAACGCCGCCATTTTTACGCAAGCCGGCACATACGCGCCGACGCTCGGGGTGCTCGGCGCTGTCATCGGCTTGATCGCCGCACTTGGAAACATGGAAAATATCGCTGAACTCGGCCAGGCGATCAGCGCCGCGTTTGTAGCGACACTGCTCGGGATTTTCACCGGCTACGTGCTTTGGCATCCGTTCGCCAACAAATTGCGGCGGAAATCGAAAGAAGAAGCGAAAGTGCGCTACATCATGATTGAAGGGGTGCTGTCCATTTTGGAAGGACAAGCCCCGCGCATGATCGAGCAGAAACTTGCTTCGTATTTGCCGGAAAGCGAGCGGCGCCACGTGCTGACACAAGGAGAAACGGTCAATGGGTAAGAAAAAAAAGAACGAACGCGACGAGCATATAAATGAATCATGGCTTATTCCGTACGCGGATTTACTGACGCTCTTGCTTGCTTTGTTCATCGTCTTGTTTGCAAGCAGCCAAATTGACCAAAAAAAGTTTCAGGAAATCGCGCGCGCCTTCAGCAACGCTTTTGCCGGCGGAACGGGTGTTCTCGATTTTCAAAGCCCGGTGGAGCCAATCACCCCGCCAGCGCAAGATGAAGAAGGGCGGCAACAAGAAAAGCAGCCTTCCCCAGCCGTGAGTGAGCAGGAAAAAGAAGGGCTGGCGCAAGTGAAAGAAAAGATCGACGCCTACATTCGAGAAAACAAGCTCGGCGGAAAACTGCAAACATCGTTGACTGACGAAGGGCTCGCCATTACTATTTTAGACGACATTTTGTTCGACTCCGGCAGCGCGGACGTGCGCATGAAAGACCAGCGCTTGGCGGCGGAAATTTCCGCCTTGCTTGTGATGAATCCGCCGCGCAACGTGATCATTAGCGGCCATACGGACAACGTGCCGATCCATAACGCCCAGTTTGCCTCGAACTGGGAGCTGAGCGTCATGCGCGCCGTCAACTTTATGAAAGTGCTGCTTGAAAACAAGCAGCTTGACCCGCGCTACTTCAGCGCCAAAGGCTACGGCGAATACAAACCGATCGCTTCCAACGCGACAGCCGCCGGACGAATGAAAAATCGGCGCGTGGAAATTTTAGTTTTGCCGCGCACCGAGCTCAACCATCCATAACTGCCCGCCAGAAAAAGACCGCCATCCACCAAGGCGGTCTTTTCACGTTCCGCCGGCCGCACCTTCTCCCGTCCATTGCATCCCCATGTTCCCTTTTCTTTTCGAAAAATGGATATGGCAACAGCAAAACCAGCTTCCCTTGCACTCATCCTTCCTAATAAACAAAGCCGGCTTCCGCCGGCTTGGTTATAGCTTGATCGTCCATTTAATGACCCCCGCTTTGACGAGCGTCTCAACTAAAATAACAACAACCGGGCCGACGAACAGCCCGATGAAGCCGAGTAGCTGGAAGCCGAGATAGACGCTGACGAGCGCCGCGAGCGGAGAAATGCCTAAATTGGTTGAAAACACTTTCGGCTCGATGATCCGGCGCACGACAGTAATGACGACAAACAGAACGATCAGTCCGATGCCGAGTGTGTTATCACCGTTAGCGATGCTGATGATGCCCCACGGAACGAGCACCGAACCGGTCCCTAAAATCGGCAAAATGTCGACGACGACGATGACAAGCGCCATCAGAGCGGCGTAATCGACGCCTAATAAAAGCAGGCCGGCCAGCGCGAGAAAAAACGTAATTAAGCTGAGCAAAAACTGTGCTTTAATAAAGCCGATTCCCGCCTTGCTAAGCTGAGTGACGACCATCCCGAGCCGCTGGCGGGTGCGCTCCGACAAATAGCGGCTCATTCCTTGCTTCAGCTGCGGCAAATCGAGGCAAATGAGAAACAGGGCGATCAAATAAACTAAAAAGTGAATAAAAAACGCCGGGATGGCGGCAATATAATGGACGAGCGACTGCGTCAAATTCGTCGCAAACGACAGCAACATTTGCTGCACCGTATTGACGCCGCGCTCCAATGAATCAATGATTTCTTGCGGAATCGAACTCGAATACGACTGCCACGTTTGGATGAGGTGGTCGAGCACTTTTGTTGTTTCGCTTAGCACGTAAGGGAGCTTTTGCGAGAGCGCCATTACTTGCTGAACGAGAATGACGATTAAAAAGTAAAGCGAAAACCCGACGATCACTAAAAATAACGAAAAAATGACCGTCACGGCATGCGCACGCTTCAACTGATAACTTTCTTGCAAGCGGCGAATAGACGGCTCTAACAGAAGAGCAGTGGCAAGCGCCAATAGAAGCGGCACGCTGTACGGCAAAAGCCACAACCCTAAAGCGAGCAAAAGCGCGATGATAATCCAACGTTTCACATTCGTCCCTCATTTAATCGAAATTTGGCGAAATGATGTTCCATTATAAATATAGCTGACAGTACGCGGGCCGGCAACTATTTTATAAAGAAGCCGGAAAAAGCGGCTTTTGTTCCAGCCGCTTTTTCCGGTTAGGCGCTTTGCCGTAACTCCGCCATATATTGTTTCCCTCGTTGTATTGCCCTTCCCATTTCGACATGGCGACCGCTGCGGGCGAGTTGCCGATTACGTTAACGACAAAACCGAAAAAATATTCTAATTTTAAAAATGAAATTTATCAATATTTTTGTCTGAAACCGCTTTGCCACAAGGAATCGTAAATATATTTTATTTTTTATAATAATTTAAATATTCATGTCATTGACAAAAGAAAACAGGCCACCGATCAGGCGCCTGCCTCATTCCCGAGTTTTATGACCGCCGTTTTTCTTTTTCCTGCCGGTAAAACTCATGAAACATTTTCATTAATGCCCGTTTTTCGATGCGCGAGACGTAGCTTCTTGAAATGCCGAGCTCTTTGGCGATTTCACGCTGCGTTTTCTCACGCTGGCGGCCGAGGCCAAACCGGTTGACGATCACTTCTTTTTCCCGTTCGTCAAGCACGCTAATATATTTTTTTACTTGCTCGAGCTCCATGTTCAGCTGGATTTCATCGACGATATCTTGCCCTTCTGATTTTAAAATATCAAGCAGGCTAATTTCATTTCCTTCTTTGTCTTGACCGATCGGTTCATGAAGGGAAACGTCTTTGCGCGTTTTTTTCAACGAACGCAAGTGCATCAGGATCTCATTTTCAATACAGCGGGCTGCGTATGTCGCGAGTTTCGTCCCCTTGCCAGCTGAATAGCTTTCAATCGCCTTAATCAAACCGATCGTCCCAATCGAAATCAAATCCTCGACTTCTTCCCCTGTATTTTCAAACTTTTTCACAATATGAGCGACGAGGCGCAAATTATGTTCGATGAGCCGGTTGCGGGCCTGCTCATCGCCTTTGGCCATCAGTTCCAAATATTTTTCCTCTTCTTTAGGGCTTAACGGCTGGGGAAACGCATTGTTTTTAATGTACGAGACGAGAAACGTCAGCTCTTTCAACAAAAACGCAAACGCCGAAAAAATGCCGGACATGCTCTCACCCCCGCCTGCTGTCATCGGCGGAAACCGCCTACCGTTATGTATATGCAGGGGGGCCGTTGTCCGTGTCTGGACAAAAAAATTCAGCCGGCCCTTAACGAAGCCGGCTGTGGGCAAACGTGCCACCCGTATCAGTCAACAAACACCATCATTTCTTGTGCGCAGCCCGTCTGCTATTCCCCTCCCATCTCACACACAGACGCCCGCCCTTGTTACACTCCTGCTTCGGCGCTCACTTCCGCAGCGACGACAAGCGCGATCGACGCCGTAATCACAACTGCCATGACGATGGCGAACATCCCCGTTCCCCCCTTGGCCTTCTCGTTTATTTTTATTTTACCAAAGAAGACGGGGAACGCTTCCGCCACATTTTGAACAATTGGTGAAATTCGACTGTCAACAACAGCACGCGCAGCATGCGCTACACTCCTTTATCCCGAGTCAAGTCGAATCGCCCGTCCGTTCCATCCACATCATAAGCCATACCGGTACAATCGACATGAATCTTCTCCCCTTTCAGCCTTATTTTTTAAAACACCCGTTGATGGACAGAACATTTGCGGTCAAGCATCTCCTCC
Organism: Geobacillus sp. 46C-IIa; assembly: GCF_014679505.1. Taxonomy (GTDB): domain Bacteria; phylum Bacillota; class Bacilli; order Bacillales; family Anoxybacillaceae; genus Geobacillus. The sequence goes on along the minus strand of NZ_CP061474.1, from coordinate 828,199 downwards.
TCGGCCGCACGTGCGAACCGCTCCTCTTCGATGTTCCGCTTCCGCGGCTTTCTCCGTTCAATCGTGATCGTGATAAAAAACAAATGAATCGTCATGCCCGCTCACCTCCTTTCTATGCAAAAAGCCGCAGAAGAAAGGCGCTTCTGCGGCTAAGCGTACAAAAAAGCCGCAGAAAGCGAGACTACCCCCTTCTGCGGCCCGATTGCTGCTTTTCGTGATCGGTGTACGTTCATTCCCGGTCGGCGGAAGGTCGAATAGCCTTTTGATTGAAAACATGCAGCGATGTTGCCCACATCATCATTGTCATTGTCTTCGACCTCCCTTCGGAAATAACGTTGCAAAGGTAATTATATCCAAAATTCATTCTACTGTAAACAATTTTTTTACAAAATAAGCAAAAAGCCTGATTTCCCCTAAACGCCGACATCGGCAATAAAAAACCCGCCTTTCGGCAAAAGGGCGGGTTTACGGTTCGAACGGGTTCTCTTCTTCTTCAAGCTGACAGGCATAACGGGCGGCGCGGCGCGAGCAGTACAACGCCGCCGCCAAACAGCTGGAAACGGCCAGCAAAGCGAACGGTTTTTTCGCTGTCTCAAGCGCTCCCGGGATGATCGCACCTAAATAGAAAAACGCACCGAGCGCGAACAAAACAAGGCTGTACGTCTTGAAGTCGCCCGCCTTCGCGCGCAGCTCATTCCGTTGTCGTTCAGTCACTGCCGATCCCTCCTCTCGCCCCCACTGTACCATAAAGGGCGGAAAAGGAGGAGCGGCAATTTCAGCCAAGCGCTTGCGCCAAATCGTCAAGCAAATCGTTGACGTCTTCAAGGCCGATTGATAAACGGATGAGCCCATCGGTAATGCCAAGCTGTTCGCGTCGCTCTTTCGGGATCGACGCATGTGTCATTTTCCCCGGCAGCGAAATTAAGCTTTCGACCGCTCCTAAACTTTCGGCGAGCGTAAAGAAGCGAACGTGCGACAGCACCGTTTCGGCGCGCTCAAGGCTGCCGACATCAAACGAAATCATGCCGCCGAATCCGCGCATTTGTTTTTTCGCCAGCTCATGGTTCGGATGCTCCGGAAGCCCGGGGTAATACACGCGGGTCACCGCTTGATGCTCAGCCAAAAAGACGGCAATCGCCCGCGCGCTTTGTTCATGCTCTTCCATCCGCACGCCAAGCGTTTTGATCCCGCGCATGAGCAACCACGAGTCTTGCGGCCCAAGGATGCCGCCCGTTGCATTTTGCACGTAATGAAGCCGCTCAGCGAGCTCGGCAGTGCGAACAACCGCCAATCCGGCGACAACGTCGCTGTGGCCGCCTAAATATTTCGTTGCGCTATGGATCACGATATCCGCGCCAAGCTCAAGCGGCGTTTGAAAGTACGGTGTCGAAAACGTGTTATCGACGATCAATAGCAGCCCGTGCGCACGGGCAATGGCGGCCGCTGCTTGCAAGTTGGTAATTTTCAAAAGCGGATTGGTCGGCGTTTCAACGTAAATGGCTTTCGTATTCGGGCGAATGTGCGCCTCGATGTTGGCAATGTCGCTCGTATCGACGAACGTTGCTTCGAGTCCGAACCGGTTTAATACGTTCGCCATCACTCGATACGTGCCGCCATAAACATCATCGGTGAGCACAATATGGTCGCCGCTGTCAAACAGCATCATGACGGCGGTAATCGCCGCCATCCCGGAAGCGAACGCAAATCCGGCCTCGCCGCCTTCAAGGTCAGCAATCAGTTTTTCGAGCGCGGCGCGCGTCGGGTTGCCAGTGCGTGAGTATTCAAATCCTTTATGTTTTCCAACTTCTTCTTGCTTGTATGTGCTCACTTGATAAATCGGAACCGATACCGCCCCTGTATGCGGGTCACCCGGAATGCCGCCATGGATGAGCAGCGTTTTTCGTCTCATGAGGATCCTCCACCTTCGTAAATGTTTTTGCTTAAATACCGCTCGCTTCCGTCGGGGAAAATGACGACGATGTTCGTTCCCGGTCTCGCCCTCTCGGCCTCAAGCAAGGCGGCATGAAAGGCGGCGCCGGACGAGCTGCCGACCAAAAGCCCTTCTTGCCGCGCCAGTTCGCTGACACGGCGGAACGCATCATCGTCGCGGATCGTATAGATGGCATCAAAGTAACCCGGATCCATAAACGGCGGCAAAAATTCCATGCCGATCCCTTCCGTCCGGTGCGGGCCGGGCTCACCGCCTAAAATCGAGCCTTCCGGTTCGACGATGACCGTTTTGATGGCCGTGTTTTTTTCTTTTAAAAACGCCGCCGTCCCCATAAACGTGCCGCCGGAACCGGCGCCGGCAACAAAGACGTCAATCTGTCCATCCAAATCGTCCCACAGCTCCGGGCCGAGCGTCTTATAATACGTCCGTGGGTTGGCCGGATTTTGAAACTGCTGCGGGCAATACGCCCCCGGGATCGTGCGGACGAGCTCTTCCGCTTTGCGGATCGCCCCTTCCATCCCCTCTTCGGTCGGTGTATGGACGATTTGCGCCCCGAGCGCTTTCATCAGCTGCTGCTTTTCGATGCTGAATTTTTCCGGCACACAAAAAATGACGTTTATGTTTTTGCCGATCGCTGCCAGCGCCAAGCCAATGCCGGTGTTGCCGGCCGTCGGCTCGATGATCGTACCTCCTTCCTTCAGTTTCCCCGATTCGAACGCTTCGCGCAACAATTCCTGGCCGAGCCGGTCTTTAATGCTTCCGCCCGGATTGAAATACTCGAGCTTCGCAAACAGCCGGACCCCTTCCGGCAAGGGAAAGCGCGTAATTTCGACGACCGGTGTATGGCCGATCAGCTCATGGATGCTCTTTGCTACCCGCATAGGTGTCACTCCGTTTCTTCACGTCCATTTGGCGGCGGAACGGCAGTGCTTTTACGCTTTCGCTGTTTAGTCTTGCTTTTGCACGACCGCCAGCATCGACAACACAAGCTCAGCCGAATGTTTCGCCGCCGTCTCTAAAAACTGTTCAAACGATACGTCCGACTCTTCGCCGGCAATGTCGGACAGCGCCCGGATGATGACAAACGGCGTTTCGAACTGCACGCACACTTGGGCGATCGCCGCCGCTTCCATTTCGACGGCGCACAGCTCCGGAAACTGGCGGCGCACAAATTCGACGCGCTTCGGATCGTTCATGAATGAATCGCCGGTCGCGATGAGGCCAACTGCCGCTTGGAGGCCGTCAAGCTGGGCCGCCGCTTGTTTCGCTGCCTCGACAAGCGTCTCGTCGGCCCGATAGCGCGCCGGCAGACCGGGCACTTGCCCGTACGCATAACCAAACGCCGTCACATCGACATCATGATGGACGACTTCATCGGAAATCACAAGGTCACCGACACGCAACGATGGCAAAAACCCGCCGGCCGAGCCGGTGTTAATCACAACATCGGGACGGAACCGGTCAAGCAGAAGCGTCGTTCCCATCGCCGCGTTCACCTTGCCGATGCCGGACTTCAGCAACACCGCTTCGACGCCGTCAAGGCGCCCGATGGAAAACTCGCACCCGGCGATCACCACTTCTTCACGCCCTTCCATGCGCGAGCGCAAAATGGCCACTTCCTCTTCCATTGCTCCAATAATGGCTGCTTTCATCGTTCTCCCTCTTTCTATGTCGTTTGTTTTACCGCCTCCATCAGCCAGACGAACGCGTTTTGCTGCGTAAAGGAGACGGAAAAGCCATGGTTGGCAAACAGTGAAGCCAATACGTCGAGCGTCGTGTAATATTCGCGTTCCAAATCATCGGCCAAATCATGGAAACCGCGCGCCCGGGCGGCTTCGACCGCCTGGCGGAACGCTTCTTTGTCACGAAACGCCGTATCAGCAAACACTATTTTACCACCCGAGTGGAGCAGTTGGCTATATTTGGCGATCGCCTTGTCTTTTTCGGCATCAGTCAAATGGTGAAACGCATACGTGCTGGTGATCGTGTCGATCGGTTCGGGCGGCGGCGGAAATTGCAAAAAGTCGCCGTCCATAATGACCGCCTGCCCGCCGAGCTTTTCCGCCGCTTTTTTGCGCATCGGTGCTGATGGTTCAATCCCGTACACTGTTTTTCCGCGCTCGAGCAGCTTTTTCGTTAAATTGCCGGTGCCGACGCCAAATTCGAGCACCACTTGCCCCGCTTTATCGACGACCGTGCTTAAAATGCGGTCATAGCCGGTAAACACGTCGCGGTATTGTTCATCACTACCTTCGACCGATTGGTCGTACGATTCCGCCCATTGTTCGAACAAATCGAGAAATTCCCTGCCCATGTAGTTACACCTCGTAAAGTTTATAATTCCTATAAACATAGTATGTTTTGAGTGATCACTTGTTCTCAATGTATCATATGTTTTTCCTTTGTTCAACGATCATGCTTGTCGTCATTTATATTGTTTCCCCTCATGCCCCGGTGGATGAGGGCGGGAAAATTTGCTACACTGGCGTTGAAAGGAGGCAAAACGATGGTCAACATTTCTCTTGATTTAATCGAGGACAAAGTGGAGTTTTTTGAAGCGGATGATTTACGGACGCTCGAGAAAAAAATTAACGAGCAAATTGAACATAATAAAGCGCTGTTGCTTTCCGTCCACCATGTGTCGCACCAAATGCATGTCATGGAAAACGGAAAGCGGTTTTACAGTGCGGTCGTCCATTTCAAAGCAAAAAAATAACAGGTGCCCATACCCTTTCGGGCACCTGCCTTGCGCCACGTCCAAATGCGCTTCGCACGTTTTCGTTCCCCCGCTGACTGAAGCCATACTTCCCAACCGCGTTACGGCTTTTGCTTCAGTTTTTGCACCTTTGTCGGCTTCCATCCCTCGTTCGTCACCCATTCAATATACACTTTGTAATGGGCGGTTTGGTCCTTCGTGGAAATCGTAGCGACTGCTTTGTTCGGCCCGTTGTTGCCGATAAACCAAACGATCATCTCTTCTGGAGCAATGCCAGTCGCATAGCTGACGGCATCGAGCATTTCTTTCCAGTCGACCGAGTCTTTCTTAAACACCGTTTCGTGCGGCTCTGATTGTGTCGTGCCGATCGGCTGCCATGCTGGGTTGACGATTTCTTTTTCAATGTTCGACCCCGGTGGACCCGGCGTTTCCGTCACCCCGGCTTCCCCTTCCTCCTCGGCAGAGGCTGCCTCGTCCTCTTGCGGTGGCTCCTCCGTTTCGGCCGGCGCGGCTGTTTCCACTTCCACTCGCTTCGCGCTGTTTGCGGCTGTTTTTGCCCCAGCATCAGCCTTCTCGCGGCTTGGCTGACCGCCAAACAGCAAATTCCAAGCTACAATGACAATGAGCAATACGACAATGGCGATCGCCCCGTTCAGCCAGCGGTTGATTTTCCGCTGCTTGGCGCGGGCGGCAAAGCGCGTCCTTGTTTGCGGCACAGTCTCCTCCCCCTTTTTACGCGATTTTCCTGCTGAAAAAGCGGGTTCCCTATATTGGTTCGTTATGTTTGCTCGTTTTTGTCGTAAGCATAAAGCGCCTCGACGGCAGCGGCAAACACGTCGTTCGTCACAGCGCGCCCGCTCGGGCGGTCAAGCTCGACGACGGCAAGGGCATATTTCGGGCGGTCAGCCGGGAAATAGCCGGCAAACCATTTATTAATCAATTCGCCGCCGCCGCTCGTTTTTCCTGTCTCGGCCGTTCCCGATTTGCCGGCGACTGCATACGGCAGCGAGCGGAAGCGGCGCCCGGTTCCGTCTTCTTTCGTGACGACGCCGCGCAAGAGCTGCTGCAGCTGCTCTGCCGTTTCTGGCGCGAGCGGCTCCTTGTCCGTCACCGGTTCGGACGGAAAGGAAAACAGCGTCGTGCCGTTTTTATAGAGCACTTGATCGACGGCCCGCACTTTGAGCGCTTCGCCGCCGCGGGCGATCGTCGCCATCATGTTGGCGACGCCAAGCGGCGAGACGCGCACATCTTTTTGCCCGATCGCCGTTTGCGCCACAGCGAGCGGCACCCGCTTGTCGCGCCGATCGTGCCAAATCGTTCCTTTTCGCTCTTCCGGAAACTGACGAAAATGCTCTTCATGATACACCGCTCCTTCCCAGCCGGCCGTCGGATACAGTCCGAGCTTTTCGGCATACGTCTCGAACGCGTCAATGTCATGTCTGATCAGCTCTTTGCCGAGGGTGGCGAAGGCGTTGTTGCAGCTGACGGCAAAACTGTCGGCTAAGTCGAGCGTGCCGTAATCGTGCTCCTCATCGCGGGTTGTGCCATCAATTTTTTTGCTGCAGTCAAATGTCGTCCCGAACGAGGCAAGCCCTTCATCGAGCGCCGCCGCGGCGATCACGGTCTTAAAGATGGAACCAGGAATTTGCGGCAGCACCATTTGGTTTTCCGCCCCGCGGTTTTTGTACGGATCGCGCGGATCCATATTCGGACGGCTGACTAGAGCAAGCACGCTGTTTGTGTCAATATCAAGCAAAACAAGGCCGCCTTTTTTCAGCCCGTACCGATCCACAATCCGCTCCATCTCTTGCTGTATGTCACGGTCAAGTGTTGTTCGAACAGTCACCGGATAAAACGGGTTGCCCGGGTCGTTATATTTGACATCAAGCCCAAACAGCGGCCGTCCTTCCGCGTCGACGTGATAAAGCAGCTTCGTCTCCCCTTCGGCGAGCAAAAATTCGTCAAACGCCTTTTCGAGCCCTTGAATGCCGGCTTTGGCCTGCGGCGGAAGCGGCCGTTTCGGGTAGCGCGCGCGCAAGAGATCGCGGTCTGGACGGGTAAAGCCGATCACATGCGGGGCGTACACCGTCTCGAGCGCATATTGTTTATTGACGGCAAAAACGCCCGGGATGTGCAAATCGTTGATTTGTTTCATCTGATTCGCGCTTAAAGCAAGCGGCTCGCCATCTTGTTCTAAGACGAACGGCCCGTTCGCCCGTTCGAGCTGGCGGCGGATCTCTTCTTCGGCGACGCCTGTGATGCGGGCGATTTGTTCAATCGGCCATTTCATCGTGTTTAAAAACGGGAACAACACAAGCGAAGGCACGTACCGTTTGGTGAGCGGCTTGCCGTTTCGGTCGACGAACGACCCGCGGCCATCATCGATCATCAATTCTTGTGTGCGCTGAGCGACGCTTTCGGCAATTAAATTATGATTGGCAAACGATTCTGTGTCAATGAGCTGAAGCTGCGCCAGCCGTCCGCCGAGCAGCAGCAGGCCGGCTTGAATGAGCGCCAGCATGGCGATCGTCCGTTTTTTCCACATAAAGAAAACACCTCATCATCAGTTTCGACGAGGTGTTTTCATTTGAAACGTGCCAATGGCCGTGATTTTTCCGCGTTGTTTGCACGGCCTCCCATTTCATGAACCAGCAAAACAGCGCTTATTTGACCGCGACAATTTTCACCAGCATTTCCCCGCCCGGCGTTTGTACGGTCACTTCATCGCCGACGCGGCGGCCGATCAGCGATTTGGCGATCGGCGAATCGTTGGAAATTTTTCCTTCAAACGGGTCGGCCTCGGCGCTGCCGACAATCGTATACGTCTCTTCCTCGCCGTCCGGAAGCTCAATGAACGTCACCGACTTGCCGAGCGAGACGACGTCTGGATTCTCTTTGTCTTCTTCAATGATGACGGCGTTGCGGATCATGTTTTCGAGCATTTGAATGCGCGATTCGACAAACGCCTGCTCATCTTTGGCCGCATCGTATTCCGAGTTTTCCGATAAGTCACCGAACCCCCGTGCAATTTTAATGCGTTCGACAACTTCCTTCCGTTTCACGGTTTTTAAATACTCGAGTTCTTGTTCCAGTTTCTCTTTTCCCTCTTTCGTCATCGGGTACTGCTTTTCATTCGCCATTAATCTCACTCCTCTATGTTCTTCATTATGTAAAACGTACGAACAGAAAAACAACTGTTCGTACGCTTACTTGTTATATAATATATTGTTTTGTCTCTGTTATGTTATTATAAAACCGATTTTTGTTCAAGAACTGTGCGAATTTTTGCCACCATTAAATCGATGGCGACAACATTTTGCCCGCCTTCTGGAATGATCACGTCCGCGTAGCGCTTCGTCGGTTCGACAAACTGGTTGTGCATCGGCCGAACGACGGATAAATATTGGTCAATGACCGAATCAAACGTGCGGCCGCGCTCTTTAATGTCACGGATGAGGCGGCGGATGATGCGGATGTCTGGATCGGTGTCGACATACACTTTAATATCCATTAAATTGCGGAGCCGCTCATCTTCTAAAACAAGAATGCCTTCCAAAATAATGACATCTTTCGGCTCAACGCGGATGACTTGATTCGAGCGGGTATGCAAGGTGTAGTCGTACACCGGCTTGTCGATCGGCTCATAACGAAGCAGTTGATGGACGTGCTCGATCAATAAGTCGTTGTCAAACGCCAGCGGATGGTCGTAATTCGTTTTCAGCCGCTCCTCAAACGGAAGATGGCTTTGGTCTTTGTAATAAAAGTCTTGCTCCAAGACAAGAATCGAGCGGTCGCCGAAATGGTCGTAAATGGCGCGGGCGACGCTCGTCTTCCCCGAACCGGAGCCGCCGGCAACGCCGATGACAACGGGCTTCTTTGCCATCTTAATTCTCCTTTCTCATCATGTTGTACGGGAAGAGGGGGCGCTTGACTTTGAACTTGACGATTTGCAGCGGATGGCGCGCCGCATCGAGCTCGTTGCCGTCTTCGTCCCAAATTTTTTCAATGACTTGGGTAAAGTTTTCGATTTCCGGGCCAAAAAATTCGACTTCGTCGCCTGGTTTAAAATGGTTGCGCTGCTGGATGGTGGCGATGCCCGTCTCCCGGTCGTAATCAAGCACCAAGCCGGCAAACTCATGCGTCGTTTTTCGGCTGTGCGTGCCATACATATGGTTTGTGTAGTCAGGAAAGCCTTCAAAAAACGACGAAGCCGTTTCACGGTTGGCGCATTTGTCGAGCTCGCGCACCCACTCTTCACGGATCGTGAAATGGTCGGGATCGGCGCAGTAGGCATCGATCACTTTCCGGTATACGCTGACGACCGTCGCCACGTAATGGATCGATTTCATCCGCCCTTCAATTTTCAAGCTGTCGACGCCAAGTTCAATCATCACCGGAATGGCGCGGATCAAGTTCAAGTCTTTCGCGCTCATGGCAAACGGGGCGTCGCTTTCCGAAAACAGAGGAATTTCGCGGCCGTCGGACAGCTGGTATAAATCGTAATCCCAGCGGCATGACTGACAGCACCCGCCGCGGTTTGAATCACGGGCCGTCATATGATTGCTCAATACGCAGCGGCCGGAGTAGGCAGAGCACATCGCACCGTGGATGAACGCTTCGATTTCAATATCGACTTTCTCCTTAATTTGCCGAATTTCCTCGGCGCTCACTTCACGAGCGAGCACGACCCGCTCGAGCCCTTCCTCTTTCCAAAACTGGACCGCTTTCCAGTTGGCGAGCGACTGTTGCGTGCTTAAATGCACTTCGAGCTTCGGCGCCACCCGGCGCGCCGTTTCGATGATGAGCGGGTCGGCGACGATAATGCCGTGAACGCCGGCCTCCTCTAGCGCCCGCAAATAGTCGTCAAGGCCGGGAATGTTTTCGTTATGAGCGTAAATGTTGGCCGTTACGTACACCTTTGCCCCATACCGGTTGGCAAATTCAACCCCTTCACGAATTTCCTCGATCGTAAAGTTGTCAGCATTCGCGCGCAAGCTGTATTCTTGGCCGCCGATAAAGACGGCGTCCGCCCCGTAATGGACGGCGATTTTCAGCTTTTCTAAGTTGCCGGCCGGCGCCAGCAACTCCGGCTTTTTCACGATGACGCGCTTGCCGTCAACGATCTCGGAAATGCGATCATTTTTCAGCAACATGCCGTTTCCCTCCTTTTTCAATAAATCGTCTCTTTGAAGAAAAATCCGGTGTCAATCCGGCGGTGCGGCGGCTGGAGCGCTTCAACCGCAGCGAGCAAATCGTCTTTCTCCCTCTCGTATCGCTCACGGTCATCGGCGCATACATCGATGGCGCGGCGGTACAGCTTTGTCACTTCCGTGATGTAGCGCGGTTCATGCAAAATGCCGTCGATTTTAAAGCTGTCAATGCCGGCATCGATCATGTCGCCGAGCTCGTCAATGATGCAAAGATCGTTTGGGCTCATAATGTGCGTGCCGTTTTCGTCTTCAAAAATCGGGTATTTATAGTCGCGCTCCTTGTCGTACAGGAACATCCCTTTTTCGTACTTTTTCCGTTCGATTTCCATCACTTTTCCTTGATACTCAAAATAGTTGCCAATCAGCGAACGCTTCGACTGATACATGCACGTCATGCCATGCACTTGCACTTCAATTTCCACTTCAGCATGGGCTTTGATTTCCAAAATGGCGTCCATATTCAGCTCGCGCGCCAAGACGGCGCGTTTCGCCCCTTTTCGCCCCCAGTAGTTGCACGTGTACCAATTTGTCGCTGTCGTTTCCGTGCTCCAATGGAGCTTCATATGCGGAGCGGTTTCTCGCACCGTCAGCAAAACAGCTGGGTCGCCAAAAACGATAGCGTCCGCGCCTACGCCGGCGACAAAAGCGACGTAATCAGCAAGCTCGTCCACTTTGTCATTATGAAAAATGGCGTTCATCGCCACATAAACGCTCATGCCGTGCCGGCGGGCCGCTTCGACGGCCGCGGCGACATCGGTGCGGGAAAACTCCCCAGCGAGCCGCAAGCCATAGCGCTGTTCGCCGACAATGATGGCATCCGCTCCTGCTTCTGCCAGTTCATCAATATGGGAAACGCTCGTCGGCGTGACGAGCAATTCCGGTTTTTTCATTCTCGTTCACCTCGTTTTTTCGATATAGCGAGCCCATCACCGACCGGAATGATGACCGTGTCATAATCGCTCCGGGCCATCAGCCACTCATTATAGCGGCGAATTTTTTGCGCGATATTCCAAAGCCGCTTATTATCCGCGGGCGTTTCGGCGGCGACGAGCCCTTTAAACAGCACGTTGTCACTGATAATGAGGCCGCCTTCAGCGAGAAACGGTTCATAAAGCGTAAAAAAGCGCTTGTATTGCCCTTTGGCGGCGTCGATAAACAGCGCATCAAACGGCGCAGCGGCGGCCACGCCAGCCTCAACCGCAAGCGCATCGCCGAAGACCGCCTCGATTTGCCGCCCGGTGTTTGTCTTTCCGATATAAAAACGGGCGCGTTCGTACCGCTCCCGGTCTTTTTCAATCGTCACAATGCGCGCCCCCGGCAGCGCTTTCGCCATCCGGATCGCCGAATAGCCGATCGCTGTGCCGATTTCCAAAATGTGGCGCGGTTTGGCGGTTTTCAACACGAACAGCAGCACTTCCATGCTCACCGGATCCATAATCGGCACGCGATGTTCATGCGCGTACCGCTCCATTTCTGCGATATCCGGATCCGGCGCTGGGCGCAGCTGCTGCAAATAATGAACGACGTCTTTGGCAAGCAAGACGATTCCTCCCCGGCATCAACAGAGTGAAAAGCGCCTGCCTGGAGCCGGAGGGCGGCCCAAAGGTTTGCGCTTCATCAACATGAAAAATAAGAGCCGCAAATGGACTCTTATCGTCAGCCTGTTCAACTTTATCTATACTATCATAAAAAGGCGAAAAAGCGAAGCCGTTTGGCCCGATCGGCCAGCAACTTCCGTTTTGCTCTATTGTTTCCCAATATGCTTCGCTTTTTCCCGGTTATGCTCCGCCAACGTCTTCGTAAAAATGACGTCGCCGGCCGGCGTGGCCAAAAAGTATAAATAGTCGGTTGCCGCCGGCTTGAGCGCCGCTTTAATCGACATCTCGCCGGCATTGGCAATCGGCCCCGGCGGCAGCCCTTTATGAATGTACGTATTGTACGGCGAATCGACTTTCAAGTCTTTGTAAAAGACGCGCTCTTTATGCTTGCCGAGCGCGTATAAGACCGTCGGATCGGTTTGCAGCGGCATGCCAAGGCGCAGCCGGTTGTAAAACACGCTGGCAATTTTCTCGCGGTCGGCTTTTTCAGTCGCCTCCTCCTCTATTAATGACGCCATCGTCAACAGTCGATGCGGCGACAGTTGTTTTTCCTTCATCGCGTCCTTGTACGTGTCAAGCACCGCTGCCGTTTTGGCGACCATCGCTTCAATGATCTCCTTAAGCGGCGGCTTTTTGTCGGCAAACACATAGGTGGCCGGAAACAAGTAGCCTTCAAGCGGATAGCGGATATTTTTATGAAAAATGTCGCTCGTTAATAAGTCCGGATATGTTTTCCTCAGCCGTTCAATGTACGCGCGATCGTTGAGGAGCTTCATAGTCTCTTCTCGCTTGTACCCCGTTTTCGCGGCGATGATGTCGGCGATTTGCACAAGCTGCGACCCTTCGGGGATCGTCAACTTTAATCCGATTTTCAGCGACTTCCCAGTTTTTAATAGCTCGATGATGCGCGTCATCGGCATCGCCCGCGTCAGCTCATACTCCCCGGCTTGAAAGCCGGACTCGTTTTTCCAACGAACGTAGTAGCGGAAAACAGCCGCGCTTTTAATGAGTTGCTTTTGTTCGAGTTGTTCGGCAATATCCGCCACCGATGAACCGATCGGAACGGAAACATGAACCGGGGTGCGGTCGTCCGGGTCGACCGGCTCGAACGCGGAGCGGATGTATAGGAAACCACTGGCGCCGGCGATGACGATCGCTGCCAGCAAGACGGCGCAAACGATCAAGACGATTTTCCGCACAAGCCGTGCCTTAGGCGCCTGAAAATCGCTCTGTTCCATCTTCAGCCTCCTTTCATCGGTCATATTATACTACAAATTTCTTCATTTTTCGCCCTTTAACGATAAGAAATACACCTGCTCCCATCGATGCTGAACCCGGCCGCTCAATCCATTCACCGAAAAGAGGTTACAGGCAACGCTTTTTCGCCTCTTAGGAATCAAAAGGATCGCCCAAGATGCACACGTAATTCAACACAAAAGGTTCATGCGCAACGTGTTATCCCTGTCCAAGCAAAAATGGCAGCTCAAAGTGCCTTCATCTTCACCGAAAAAGGTCCGTAAGCAGCGGGCTGCCCTCCACCCTGGGATGAAAATCACGCGCCAGTGCGGCATTTTCACGGAATACCCGCATGGATCATGAGCGTATACCGCATTCGCCAAGTAGCGGGGATTTTCACGAAAAAAAGGTCTATAGGCAACGTTTGACCTCCATCTAGGCATGAAAATAATCGCTCAAGGCACGCGTGTCCACAGAAAAAGCGGCCGCCTCTAGGCAGCCGCTTCGTTCGTTACGCTTCGCCTTCCTCTTGTTCGGCGCAAAACGTATTCCATACTTCTTCGATCATATCCCATTCTTCTTCCGTCTCAATCGGAAGCAGTTCACCTTCCTCATTCTCATCGCCAGGGATAAAGGCAGAAACGTGCACTTCCGTCTCACCGTCTTCGTCTTCAGCCTCGGCGCCGACCGGATAGTAAAACACGTACGATTTGCCGAAATCATCCGATTCAAACGTAAACAAAATTTCACACAGCTGCTCGTTGCCGTGTTCATCGACAACGGTAATATGACGATCTCCATGTTCCATTGACGCTTCCTCCCATTCACCGTTTACTGTCTACTGTCCAAGTACGATTGCAAAATGACGGCCGCCGCCATTTTGTCGATCACTTTCCGCCGCTTTTTCCGGCTCACATCGGCAGCGATCAGCATCCGCTCGGCAGCCATCGTCGACAGCCGTTCATCCCAAAGCACGACCGGCAAAGAAAATTCCTCGCGCAGCTTGGCGGCAAACCGCTCGCTCGCCTCGGCGCGCGGCCCGAGCGTGCCGTTCATGTTTTTCGGCCATCCGACAACGATCGCATCGACGCCATATTCATCGATGATGGCGCGCAGCCGCTCTAAACCATAGTTGCCGCGCTCCTCATCGATGGCGATCGTCTCCAAGCCTTGCGCCGTCCAGCCGAGTTCATCGCTGACGGCCACCCCGAGCGTTTTCGTTCCGAGATCTAGTCCTAGCGTGCGCATCGGTTAATCCTTTCGTTGCCCCTGTAAATAGAATTTCACCAATTCCTCGATTAATTCGTCGCGCTCGATTTTGCGGATGAGTGTGCGCGCATCGTTATGGCGCGGGATGTAAGCCGGGTCGCCGGACAACAAGTAGCCGACAATTTGGTTGATCGGGTTGTAGCCTTTTTCTTGCAGGGCGTCATACACCGTCAACAGCACCTCGCGAACGTTCGTTTCGGCCGGCTCCTCCGGGAAATGAAACTGCATCGTTTGGTCAAACGAGCTCACCGTTTCCACCTCGCTCTTTATTCGGGCATCCCGTCATCTTACATCCATTGTACACGATTCGCGCCCATTTAGGAAATGGATTTGACCCACGTTTCGACATAATCAAGCGCTTCACCGACTTTGTTCGCGTCCTTTCCTCCGGCCTGCGCCATATCCGGGCGTCCGCCTCCCCCTCCGCCGCAGCGGGAAGCCACTTCTTTAACGAGCTTGCCGGCGTGGTATCCTTTTTTCACTAAGTCATCGGTCACCGCGGCAATCAATTGAACTTTGCCGCCTTGCACCGCCGCCAACACGATGACCGCCGTGCCTAATTTTTGCTTCAAGTCATCAGCCATCGCCCGCAATTGGTTCATGTCGTTCGCCTGCACTTTCGCTGCCAACACCGGCACGCCGCCCACATCTTTCACTTGACGGGCGAGATGTTCTGCTTCCATGTGGGCGAGGCGGGCGGCAAGCGACTCGTTTTCACGCTGCAGTTGGCGCAGTTCGGCAAACAGCCCATCAAGGCGCGCATTCAGCTCCCTCGGGCTCGTTTTCAGCTTTTGCGCCACTTCTTGCAACATCGCAAGCTGTTCGCTCATAAAACGGTACGCCGCCTCCCCGGTCACCGCCTCAATCCGGCGCGTGCCGGCGCCAATGCCTGACTCGGAGACGATTTTAAATAACCCGATGGCGGCAGTATTCGGCACATGGCAGCCGCCGCACAGCTCCAAGCTGTAGTCGCCAACTTTAACGACGCGGACGATGTCGCCGTATTTTTCGCCAAACAGCGCCATCGCCCCCATCGCTTTTGCTTCCTCGAGCGGTTTATAAAAGATGTCGACCGGAAGGCTCTTCCAAATTTGTTCATTGACGATCGCCTCGATGCGTTCGAGCTCATCAGGCTTCACTTGTCCGAAATGAGTGAAGTCAAAGCGCAACCGATCCGGGGCGACGAGCGATCCGGCCTGGTTGACATGGCGGCCGAGCACATCTTTTAACGCTTGATGAAGCAAGTGGGTCGCCGTATGGTTTTTCACGATTTGCGCCCGCTTCGCTTCGTCGACGCGCGCTGTGTAGCGGGCGCCTCTTTTCACCGTGCCGCGCTCGACGACAATCGAATGGAGATGCTGGCCGTTTGGCGCTTTCTGCACGTCTTTGACGACCGCTGTTCCCCCTTCGCCTGCAAACGTGCCCTGGTCGGCGATCTGCCCGCCGCTTTCGGCGTAAAACGGCGTGACATCGACAATGATTTGCGCCTCTTCGCCAGCCCCGACTTCCTCGATGAGCTTCCCGTCTTTAATGATGGCCATGACCGTCGAGGAAACGACGAGTTCATCGTAGCCGACAAAACGGCTTTCATCTTTAATGTCGGCGAGCACCCCGCCTTGCACTTGCATCGAATCGACATCTTGGCGGGCGGCGCGGGCCCGTTCGCGCTGGCGCTCCATCTCGCGCTCAAAACCGGCGTGGTCGACTGACATACCGGCTTCAGCAGCATATTCTTCCGTCAGCTCGACCGGGAAGCCATACGTGTCGTACAAGCGGAACACATCTTCCCCTGGAATGACATTGCTTCCTTGCGCTTTCGCCTTTTCGATTACTTCCGCCAAAATGGCGAGCCCTTCGTGAAGCGTTTCATGGAACCGTTCTTCCTCATTACGGATCACCCGCTGGATAAAGTCAGCTTTTTCTTTTACTTCCGGGTAGTAGTCGTGCATAATTTCGCCGACAACCGGAACGAGCTCGTACATAAACGGACGCTCAATGCCGATTTGCTTCGCATAGCGCACGGCGCGGCGGAGCAGGCGGCGCAATACATAGCCGCGGCCTTCGTTCGACGGCAGCGCCCCGTCGCCAATCGCAAACGTTACGGCGCGAATATGGTCGGCGATCACTTTAAAGGCGACGTCCTTGTCCGAATCCTCGCCATACCGCTCACCGGCAATTTGTTCAGTGGCGCGGATGATCGGCATAAACAAGTCGGTTTCAAAGTTTGTCGGCACATCTTGCAAAATCGAGCACATCCGCTCTAAACCCATGCCGGTATCGATGTTTTTCTTCGGCAGCGGCGTGTACGTGCCATCCGGATTATGGTTGAACTGAGAAAAGACGAGATTCCACACTTCCAAGTAACGCTCGTTTTCCCCGCCCGGATACAGCTCCGGATCGTTCGGGTCGTTTCCGAACGCCTCGCCGCGGTCGTAAAAAATTTCCGTGTTCGGGCCGCTTGGGCCTTCGCCAATATCCCAGAAGTTCCCTTCGAGACGAATGATTCGCTCTTTTGGCAAGCCGATTTCGTTATGCCAAATGTCGTACGCCTCTTCGTCTTCCGGGTGAACGGTGACCGACAGCCGTTCCGGATCAAAACCGATCCACTTTTCGCTCGTTAAAAACTCCCACGCCCAATGGATCGCTTCGCGCTTAAAGTAATCGCCGATCGAAAAGTTGCCGAGCATTTCAAAAAACGTATGATGGCGCGCCGTTTTCCCGACATTTTCGATGTCGTTTGTGCGGATCGATTTTTGGGCATTGCAAATGCGCGGGTTGTCCGGGATGATGCGGCCGTCAAAATATTTTTTCAGCGTCGCGACGCCGCTGTTGATCCATAACAGCGATGGGTCGTCGACCGGAATAAGCGAGGCGCTCGGCTCGACTTCATGGCCTTTTTCTTGGAAAAACTGCAAAAACATGCGCCGCACTTCGGCAGATGTTAATTTTTTCATGATGATCCTCCCCTTTTGTTTTTTATATAAAAAAACTCCCATCCCCTGGCAGGGACGAGAGTTGTGCTCGCGGTACCACCCTGTTTATGGGCAAAAAGCGCCCATCACCTCTTTGGCTGTAACGCAGCCTTGCGTCAGGTTTTGCCTGCGCTCCGGATTAGCCTTCTGTTGCCCTTCATCTGGAATTTCTTTCAGCCGCGGAAATTCCTCTCTGTGCGCTAAAGCGCGTTAAGATGGACTGCAACATACTCGATCCGTCATCGCGTTATGTATTCGCTTTTTTCATTGAAAGATTATAGACAAGCCGTGCCCGTTTGTCAATGCGGGGCATAATGCTCTTTCCAATGCGCAATGGCTACTTTCAGCACCGCCGCGGTCGGGACGGCGAGAATGAGGCCGGGCACACCCGCAAGTTCGCCGCCGGCAAACAGCGCGAGCATAATGACAAGCGGATGCATATGCACACTTTTGCCGACAATCAGCGGCGACAAGACGTTTCCTTCTAAAAATTGCAAGGCAAAAATAATGGCGAGCACGATGATCACCATTTTAAGCGAAATGGTCGCTGCCAAAATGGCGGCCGGAATAGCGCCGATCAACGGGCCGAAATACGGAATGATGTTCGTCAGTCCGATCACAAACCCGAGCAAGAGCGGATAGTCCATGCCGGCGAGCCAAAGGCCAAGCGACGCCGCCGAACCGATGGCCGCACAGACGAACAGCTGACCGCGAATATAGCCGCCAAGCGACTCGTCAACGTCTTTTAAAAACGCCATCCCCGGTTCGCGCCACCGCTTTGGGGTTATATACCAAACCGCTTTTTTCAGCACATCAATATCTTTTAGCATATAAAACACGATAAACGGAATGAGAAGAACCGTCGCCGCCGAACCGATCAATGATTTGGCCGCGTTGATCGCCATCGTGACCGCCCTCGCAGCCGCCTCCTCAAGCTGCATAAACATCGCTTCAATGCGCGTATGCACCTCCATCGGCCACGTCGACGTTTCATCGTGGATGTGGCGCGCCCACTGCCGATATGTATTCATCAATGATGGCAACCGTTCATCAAGTTCGCGCAGCTGGGCGATCAAAACCGGCATGCCGCGGTAAAGACCGTAGCCGACCGAACCGAAAAACAACAAATAAATGAGCAAAATGGCAAACGCCCGCGGCACCCCTTTGCCGTGAAGATACTCAACAAGCGGATGCAACAAATAGGTAATAAACGCCGCCAGCAAAAACGGGGCTAAGGCGGTGGCGACAAAATCGACGACCGGCCACCAAACATCTTTCATCCGGACGATTAAATAGACAATCGCAGTCACCAGCAGCCATTTCCCGATGCGAAAGAATGACAGCCATTGTTGCTCCCCCATCGCCACACCTCCTACTGTTTAGTGTAAGAGATGGGGATGGAAATATGCCTCCGCCGCCTATTCCACTATTTAGCAGACACCAAAAGCCGCCGTCCCCGCCGTTTAGGGCGGGGAAACGGCGGAGCCGTCAGCGGATCGCTTGCATCAAGCGGCGGCGCATTCTCCGCATCGTGCGGCCGTTCGTCCAATTGTTGCGCTGGGCCAGCTGATAAGCAGCGACGCCTAACCCGACTGCCAACAGCGAAGTCATCGTTCGATTCATGCTCGTCCCTCCTAAAATGGAATCGTGCGCTCATGGTCGTCAAACAAGTCATCGAGGGAGCTTAGCGTCCCATCCTCTTCCACTTGATGGGCGTGAATCATTCCTTTTGAGACGGACAGCTCAATAAAGCAATCCCAGCAGTAATATTGGTTGACGCCGATCTTTCCCAAATTTTTTCGTTTGCAATTCGGGCAAATGAGCATCGACAGCCACTCTCCTTACCTCATTGTTTCAACGGTGACGACGCCTTCTTTGGCGGTGAACGGAGCTGCCTCCATTCGTTTCTTTCCTTCCGTCAAATCAGAAAAAAATCCCTCACTAATCTCGTATCCGTCAATTTTGCCCAATTGCCCGTCAAAATATACATCGTCGAGCAAGCCGATCGTCGTTCCGTCTGCGGCGACAACCATGCTGCCGGCAATGCCGCGTTCACCGAAGAGAGAGTGGCCGCTGTCAAGCGAAGGGAACGGCTGGAAGCTGCCAGCATCACGAATGATGACTCGGTCATTTTGCAACGATTGCACAGCCGAAAGCGGCAAGTAGCGGCGGCGGCCAAATAGACCTCTCCGTTCCGCGACAAACCCTTTGACCGTGCCATGGCCGGTAAACCAAATGTCGGCGATCGTCCCGACTGCTTTCCCTGTTGTCTGTTCATAAATGGGAAGCCCTTTGACGTCGGAAAACGTCCGCATCATTCTCCCACCTTTCCAGCCACTTTTAGCTTGGCTCATCGCCCATAAAGTCATACGGCGTAACGTTTTCCATCCCGGTATTCGCATCCTCAAGCGGCAGTTCACCTTCGACAAACGGCGCAGCCGCAGCCGCCAGCTTTTCGGCGAGCGCTGTCCGGCGCGCTCCGTCGCCGCGTTGGGCAACGCCAAACCGGAACGCTTCTTCTTCGCCGCATAAAATAAGAAACTGCTTGCTTCTTGTCACCGCCGTATACAACAAATTCCGCTTCAACATCCGGTAATAGCTTTTGACAACAGGCAAAATGACGATCGGAAACTCGCTCCCTTGCGCTTTATGGACCGAGCAGCAATACGCATGGGTAATTTGCGCTAAATCTTGCCTTGTGTATGTCACTTCAACGCCGTCAAACGAGACAACAAGCAAGTCTTGCTTTTCCGTATTTTCTTTGGCGTAAAAAATGGCGACGACTTCGCCGATATCGCCGTTAAACACATTGTCTTCCGGCTGGTTGACGAGCTGGAGCACTTTATCGCCGACGCGGTACACAACGTCGCCGACGGAAAGCTCCCGTTTCCCGTCAGCTGGCGGATTAAACAGCCCTTGCAGCACTTTGTTCAGCTGATCGATGCCGGCCGGGCCGCGGTACATCGGAGCGAGCACTTGAATGTCCTTGACGGAAAACCCTTTGTTGCGCGCGTTGTCGGCAATTTGCCGCACAACATCAGCCACTTGTCCGGCGCGGCAACGGATGAACGAACGATCCGCCTTCGGGGCGGTCAAGTCGGCCGGCACGACGCCGCGCTTCATCGCATGGGCGAGCCCGATGATCGATGATCCTTCCGCTTGGCGGTACACCTCGGTCAATTTGACCGATGGAACGACGCCCGACTCAAGCAAATCTTTCAACACTTGCCCGGGACCGACCGATGGGAGCTGGTCCTCGTCGCCAACGAAGATGACTTGCATTCCGTCAGGCACCGCTTTTAACAGCTGATTGGCCAACCACGTATCGACCATCGACACTTCATCGACGACAAGCAGCTTGCCGGCAATGGGCTCATTTTCATCGTGGCTGAATCCTTCCGCCCCGTTCCAGCCGAGCAGTCGATGAATCGTTGCCGACGGCAGCCCCGTCGCCTCGCTCATCCGCTTTGCCGCCCGTCCGGTCGGGGCGGCGAGCAGCACGGGAAACGGTTCACCGCTTTTGTAATCGGCAGGGTCGAGCGACAGACCGTTTAAGGCGGCAAACAGCTCGACAATGCCTTTAATCACCGTTGTTTTTCCGGTTCCTGGACCTCCGGTCAAAATAAAGAGCGGCGAAGAAAGGGCCTGTTGGATTGCCTCTTTTTGCTGAGGCGCGTATTGCATCCCGAGCCGCTCCTCAAGCGCCCCGAGCGCAAGCAAAAACTCCGACTCGGCAAACGCCGACGGCGGCGTTTGCCTAAGCAGCCGCTGAATGTTTGAAGCGATCCCTTTTTCGGCGAAGTAAAGCGAGGGAAGATAACAGCGGTTTTGCTCCATGATCATCTTCCCTTCTTCGCTTAACATGAGGAGCGTCTGCCCGATGGCTTGTCCATCGACCGCGCCGTTTTCCTTTCCGCCAAGCAGCTCCGCAATGCGGCCGATGAGCTCTTCCTCTTTCATATAGACGTGCCCTTCTTGCAGGCATGCCTGCTCAAGGACAAACAGGCAGGCGGCGCGCAGCCGAGCCGGGTGGCTGCCGGAAATGCCGAGCTGCCGCCCAAGCTCATCAGCGCGGCCAAACCCGATCCCTTCAATGTCTTCGACGAGCTGGTACGGGTTTTCATGAATGATGTCCATCGTCTCTTCGCCGTATACTTGGTAAATTTTCATCGCCAGCTGCGGGCCGAAGCCGAGCTGGGCGAGGGCGATCATCGTCTGCTCGAGCCCTTCGTGGGCGCAGAGCGTTTCATACAATTGCTTCGCTTTTTGCTTCGTCAGCTTCGGCACGCGCCTAAGCGCCTCCGGATCGCGCAAAATCGTGGCGATCGCGTTTTCGCCGAGCGCTTCCACAATCGCTGTCGCCGTTTTTTTTCCGATTCCTTTAAACAAGCCGCTTGACAAATAATGAATAACTCCTTCTTTCGTGTTTGGAAGCTGTTTGCGGAACTGCTCGGCCGCATATTGGCGGCCAAAGCGCGGATGCTGGCGGAATTGTCCATAAAAAACGTACACGTCCCCCTCATTTAAACGAGGAAAATAACCGGTGACGACCACTTCCTCCTCCGCAGCCGCTTCGTTCGTTTCTTCGACACGGATGCGGACGACCGTATATAACGTTTCTTCGTTATGGAAAATGACGGCCAAACACGTTCCTTTCATAAACGTGCGTCCATCGAGCGCGAGCGATTGCTGCTCTTGCAACAGTCATCCCCTGCCTTTTACGGCGCAAGCCGCTTTTCCATCAGTTTCTTTCCGTACCCAGCGAGCACGTGATCCGGATTGGCATCCAAAGCGGCAGCAAATAAATCGCGGGCAGCGGCCGGATCATCTTTGTACGCATAAATAACGCCTAAATTGTAATACGCATCCGCATGGCGCGGATCGTATTCCAACGTTTTTTCGAAATACCGTTTCGCCTCATCGACATAATCGAGGGTAGCAAGGCAAAGACCAAGCTGAAAAAGCGCTTCAGCATCCCCTTCGTTCAGTTCAGCCGCCCGCTGCAAATAAGGCAGCGCCAGGCGCGGCATCTCAAGCCGCCATAACGACATCCCAAGCATAAAGTGCGTATCGGCATCAGCCAATCCAAGCGCAAGCGCCCGCTCAAACATGTCTTTCGCCTCGGTGAACTGCTCGCGCTTGTAGTACACCGTGCCGATGCCGTAATAGGCCGCCGCCGCCCGTTCGTCAAGCATAAGCGCCTGCCGGAAGCATTCAAGCGCCTTCTCTTCCTCGCCGGCAGCAGCAAGAACGGTGCCGATGTTAATATAACCGGCCGGATCATCAGGACGCTCATTCACTGCTTCAGAAAAGCAACGAAGCGCTTCTTCGTACTCTCCGGCGCGCATATGCGCCAACCCTCGTTCATTCAGATTGGCCACCGCTCATCCCTCCTGCTTCTAGTTTAGCACATATGTTCGTTCTTTTCGAGCAATTGCAAAAAACACCCCAACCCGAAGCCGGGTTGAGGCTTTTTCTATCCGTACAATCAACCGACATACCAAAGCTTTTCACCGTCACGGAACACTTCATCAATCGTGCCGCCGCCAAGGCATTCGTCACCGTTGTAAAAGACAACCGCCTGACCCGGTGTCACCGCTCGCGCCGGCGCATCGAAGACGACTTCCGCCTTGTCGCCCGCAAGCGGATGAACCGTGACGCCGAGATCCGGCTGGCGATAGCGGAACTTCGCTGTGCAGCGGAACGGCGCTTCCGGTTTGCGGTCAGACACCCAGTTGACATTGACCGCCTTTAACGAGGTGGAATACAAATATTCGTTGTCAAACCCTTGGGCGACATAAAGCACGTTTTCACGCACATCTTTGCCGACGACAAACCACGGTTCACCGCTGCCGCCGATGCCAAGCCCGTGGCGCTGGCCGATCGTGTAATACATCACCCCGTCATGCCGCCCTTTTACCTCGCCGTCGAGCGTTTTCATCACCCCCGGCTGAGCCGGCAAGTAGTGGCTTAAAAACTCTTTGAAATCGCGCTCACCGATAAAGCAAATGCCGGTGCTGTCTTTTTTCCCAGCGGTGGCAAGCCCGGCTTCTTTCGCGATCCGGCGCACGTCCGCTTTGTGCAAGTGGCCGATCGGGAACATCACGTTTGACAGCTGGGCTTGGCCGAGCTGGTTTAAAAAGTACGTTTGATCTTTGTTCGGGTCGGCCCCGCGCAGCATTTTATATTCGCCGTCGCGAAACTCGACGCGGGCGTAATGGCCGGTCGCGACATAATCGGCGCCGATCGACATGGCGTGCTCCAAAAACGCCTTGAATTTAATTTCCTTATTGCACATCACATCCGGGTTCGGGGTGCGTCCGGCTTTGTATTCGTCCAAAAAATACGTAAACACTTTGTCCCAATATTGCTTTTCAAAGTTGACTGCATAGTACGGGATGCCGATTTGGTTGCAGACGCGCACGACATCTTCGAAATCTTCCGTCGCCGTGCAAACGCCGTTTTCATCGGTGTCATCCCAGTTTTTCATAAAAATGCCGATCACATCATATCCTTGTTCTTTTAACAATAGCGCGGCGACTGACGAGTCGACGCCGCCGGACATGCCGACGACCACGCGCGTTTCATGCGGTGGTTTGTTCATGCGGTTTCACCCCCTCATCGGTTCGTGAGCCGTTTGACGATCTTTACCGTTTCTTCTGCAGCTCGCTCGATTTGCTCGTTCGTATTGCCGAGCCCGAAGCTGAAGCGGACGGACGACCGGATGCGCTCAGACTGCCTTCCGCACATAGCGACAAGCACGTGCGACGGGTCGATCGAACCGGCTGTGCACGCCGAGCCGCTTGAGGCAGCAATGCCGGCCAAATCCAAGTTCACGAGCAGCGATTCGACGTTCGTTCCCGGAAACGCAACGTTTAAAATATGCGGCAGGCCGTCTTGGCTGCCGTTCACGACGTAGTCAATGCCCGACGAGCGGAAAATGTCAAGCATCACCTCGCGCCAGGCCGCGTATTGTTTGCGCTTTTCCTCCCTCGTCCGCCCGGCGATTTCCGCCGCCTGCGCCAAGCCGATGATGCCGGGGACGTTTTCCGTGCCGGCGCGCCGTTTCCGTTCTTGCTCACCGCCGAAAAGCAGCGGCGTGATGCGGACCGTCTCCCGAATGTACAGCGCCCCGCTTCCTTTCGGGCCATTAATTTTATGGCTTGAGAGCGACAGCAAGTCGACCCCATATTCATTCACATCGATTGGGAGAAGCCCGTACGCCTGAACGGCATCGGTATGAAAATACGCCGGGTGGTCGCGAAGCAGCGCGCCGATTTCACGGATCGGCTGGATTGTGCCAATTTCATTGTTGGCGAACATGACCGACACTAAAATCGTCTCATCGCGCAGCGCAGCTTTCACGTCATCAACCGACACGATCCCTTGTTCATCAACCGGCAAATACGTCACGTCAAACCCTTGTTTTTCTAGGTATTCGCAAGCGCGCAAAACAGCGTGATGCTCGATGGCGGTTGTAATGATATGGCTGCCGCGGCTGCGGTTGGCCATCGCCGTTCCGATGAGCGCAAAATTATCCGCTTCCGTGCCGCCGCTTGTAAACACGATCTCCGTCTCTTTCGCTCCGAGGCTGCGGGCGACGGCTGCCCTCGCTTCGTCAACCGCGCGGCGGCTTTGTCGGCCGAAATAGTGGATGCTTGACGGGTTGCCGAACTGTTCGGTCATCCAATGGACCATGCCGGCCGCCACATCCGGATGCACGGGCGACGTGGCAGCATGATCCAAATAAATCCGTTCCAACGGTCATTCCCCTTTCTATCGCTTAAATATAAAACATATATGCCCCATCATCCCCGTCGCTATACTTCGCCAAATCCTCGAGTGTCGTGCTGTCAAGCACTTCCTCGACCGCGTCACGGATGCGAATCCATAGCTCGCGCTTGGCCGGCTCCTCCTCTTCAAGTTCCTCGACCGGAGTAAGCGGTCCTTCAAGCACGCGAAGAATATCACCGGCCGTAATTTTCGCCGGATGCTCAGCAAGCACGTAGCCGCCATACGCCCCGCGGATGCTTTTGACGAGCCCGGCGTTGCGCAGCGGCGTGACGAGCTGTTCCAAATAATGTTCAGATAAATTGTTCGCCTTAGCGATCGAACGAAGCGAAATCGGGCGGTCGCCATATTTTTTGGCCAATTCGATCATAATCGTCAACCCGTAACGGCCCTTCGTCGAAATTTTCATCATATCCCCCCTAACGGCTTAACCCTTGCACGCGAACGGTTGTCGTCCCGAGCAGGCGTCCGGTCATTTTCTGGCATTGCGGCAGCGCCAAGCCGGCGACCGAGCCGATCGTCACACAAAAAAGAAGCGTGCCGAACGACACCGGACCGCCAAGCAGCCAGCCGACGAGCAACACGAGCGCTTCCATGCCAATGCGAATGTATGCGACTTTCCACCTAGTCAACTCGGTCAGAGCGAGCATCAAACTGTCACGCGGACCGGCGCCGACGCCGGCGGAAATGTATAAGCCCATGCCCTAACCGGACACGATGATGCCCGCCATTAACATGGCATATTGTTCGAGCGGCTGTTCCGGCGTTTTGAGCTGCGGAATCATCATCCATCCATCGATCGGCATTCCAACCGTCACCATGTTTAAAAAAGCGCCAAGCCGCGGCCGCTGCTTCACAAGCAGCGCAGAAGCCGCAAGCACCCCCATCCCGACAATGATCGACCACGCGCCGATCGTCAAGCCGAATTGTCGTTGCAAGCCGATATGAAGCACATCCCACGGTGCGCAGCCGACATCGGCCTTAATCGTCAACACGATGCCAAATGACATGACGAACAAACCGGCAAAATAAATGCCCCAACGCAACCATGGGATATCGTTGTGAGCCATTGTCGATGCGCCCCCTCTGTTGAGCCAATCGCTTGTGTTATTATACCATAAATGCCTCCTCCGTTCACGGCTCAACATTGCCGTCTTGTTTCAACTGCCGAAGCCGCCGGTACACTTTGGCATAATATTTTTCCTCCCCATGCTCTTTCGGCTCATAGTAGCGGACGCCTTCAAGAGCGGCCGGCAAATACGCTTGGTCCACCCAACCGTTTGGATAATCGTGCGGGTATAAGTAGCCTTGTCCATGTCCGAGCACAGCCGCTCCTTGATAATGGGCGTCTTTTAAATGATCCGGAATCTCACCAAGCTTTCCGGCGCGCACATCAGCGAGCGCCGCATCGAGCGCCTTGTAAGCGCTGTTGGATTTCGGGCTCAAACAAAGCTCAACTGTTATAACCGCAAGCGGAATGCGCGCCTCCGGCAGCCCGATCCGCTCCGCTGCCGCGACGGCCGCCTGCACTTTCACCCCCATCATCGGGTTAGCGAGCCCGATATCTTCGTAGGCGATGACGAGCAGCCGCCGACAGACGGCGGCTAAATCCCCTCCTTCAAGCAGCCGCGCCAAATAATGAAGCGCGGCATCAGCGTCGCTGCCGCGCACGCTTTTTTGAAACGCGGAAAGCAGCGAATAGTATGTATCGCCGTACTTGTCATGAGTAAACCCGCGATTCGCGGTGCATGACGCGATGATCGCTTCATCGATATACAGGGAGCCGTCGCGCTCATCGGCTGCGGCGACCGCCGCCTCAAGAAGCGAGAGCGCGGCGCGCGCATCCCCGCCGGCCGCCTCGGCGATGCGCCATAACAGCGCCTCATCGATGATCACCGGCGTCTCTCCGACCCCGCGTTCCGGATCGGTGAGCGCCCGTTTCAAAATCACGAGTAAATCAGCCGACTGAAGCCGCTTTAACTGCTGAATTTGCCCGCACCGGCTGCGGATCGCTGGGTTCACCTCATGAAACGGGTTTTCCGTCGTCGCCCCGATCAATGTCACGAGCCCGGATTCAAGATGCGGAAGCAAAACATCTTGCTGCGCCTTATTCAGACGGTGAATTTCGTCGATAAACAAAAGGACATGGCCCGACCAGCGCGCCGCTTCGGCCGCTTCCTCGATCTCCTTTTTCCCGGATGACGTCGCGTTGATGGCGACCAACTCCCGCCCGGCGGTGCGGGCGATGGCGTAAGCGAGCGACGTCTTTCCTGTCCCTGGCTCCCCGTAAAGCAGCAGCGATGGCACATACCCTTTTTTCACCATTTTGTAAAGCGGCGTCCCTGGCCCGATGATATGCGCCTGCCCGACGATATCATCGATCGTCCGTGGCCGCATCCGCACCGCCAACGGTTCCGTCGTTTTTCGCATGCCAATCCCTCCTTCGTTCCATTGTACAGCGGCAGCGGCCGCTTCGCCAACTGCAACCTCACCTTCTTCGGCAGAAAACGTCCGCTCCTTTTCATGTTATGTAGTAGACCGGTTGATTGGAGCGGCGCAGCCTATCCGTTGTCGCTTGCATTCAAACAGCCGTGCGCAGGCATCAGCGGGGCAACGCCGGGCGGAAGGGAGGGAAAATGAATAAAGGGAAGTTTAAATTGGAAAAAGAACGGAAAAACTATCATCATATCAACATTACATTTGCGGGGTGGACAGCATGAAGACAAGACAGGATGCGTGGTCACACGAAGAAGACGTACTGCTCGCTGAGACGGTGCTGCAATACATACGCGAAGGAAAGACCCAGCTCGCCGCCTTTGAAGAGGTCGGAAGGCAGCTGCGCCGGACAGCGGCGGCATGCGGTTTCCGTTGGAACGCCGAAGTGCGGAAACGGCATCTCGACGCCATCGAACAGGCGAAAAAACAGCGAAAAGAGCGAAAACGGGCGCTAGAGATGATGAAAAAATGGCAAAAAGAAGCGAACGATGTAACATTTCGCCCCCTTGACGAGAACAAAGGCGCCGAAGGGTCATCCCCGTTTCTCCCGGCTGCTCCGTTGACGCTTGACCAATGTATTTCCTTTTTGCAAGCGCTGCGGCGTGATGCGAAACAGTTGGAAGCCGCCCGCCAGGAAAACGAACGGCTGAAACGGGAGCGAACCGAATGGCTGGCGCGCAACGAGCAGCTGACCCAAAAGCTGGAGCGCCTCGAGGCGCGCCAGACGACCGTTCAAGAAGATTACGAGGCGCTCGTCAAAATTATGGCCCGCGCCCGCCAGCTCGCTTCGGAAGAAGGCGAACGCTTCTCCCTCGCCCAGCTGCTTCTCGCGGAAACGGGCGAACAAAGCGAACCGATGGCACATTCATAATAAAAACAAGAGGCGATGGGGTTCATCGCCTCTTGTTTATTTAATCGCTTATTCGCCGACGCGGGCAATCGGAATTTCTTTCAACAATTCATTAATGACATATGACGCCATAATGAGTCCGGCAACCGATGGCACAAAAGCGTTCGATGACGGCGGCATTTTCGCCTTGCGGATCGGCGAGGCATCATTGCCGACGACTTGGCGGACGTCTTCGCGAATTTTCACCGGCTTCTCGTCGGAAAAGACGACCGGAATGCCGCGGCGGATGCCTTCTTTGCGCAGTTTGGCGCGGATGACTTTCGCGATCGGATCGGTGTGCGTTTTCGAAATGTCCGCGATGCGAAAACGAGTCGGATCCATTTTGTTCGCCGCACCCATGCTCGAGATGATCGGGATGCCGCGCTCAAGACATTGTTTCATTAAGTGCACTTTATACATAATCGTATCGGACGCATCGATGACAAAATCCAAGTGATGAGCGAAAAACTGCTCGTACGTCTCCTCGGTGTAAAACATTTGCAAGGCGATCACTTCGCACGCCGGGTTAATATCGGCGATGCGCTCCTTCATCAGCTCGACTTTCGGTCGACCGATCGTCGACAATAAAGCATGAATTTGCCGGTTAATGTTCGTAATATCGACGTTGTCGCGGTCAACGAGCACCAGCCGGCCGACCCCGGAACGGGCGAGCGCCTCGACAGCGAACGACCCGACGCCACCGACGCCAAGCACAGCGACAGTGGCATTTTTGAGTTTCTCAAGCCCTTCTGGACCAATGGCCAGTTCATTGCGGGAAAATTGATGCAGCATCGTTCTCCTCTCCATTTGTTCAGAAATTGATCATTATGCCGCTTTTTATCCTACATGAAGTCAGCCAATGTGGCAACGGCATTTTGCTGGCAAAACAAAAACCCCCTATGCGTTTGTCGGCATAGGGGCATCATTCTTTCATTCTCCTATGTATACCAGTCCCAATCGTGCCGTCGATGCCTTCGTTTTGAACCCGCTCTCCCATAGGTGGGTGCCCTGTTCCAAGGTTTGCGCTTCCCCTGTGACGAAGGGGCATGCACGCCGCTTGGAAACCCCAGGCTCCCGGATCATTTACTGTTCGGTCAAAACGATGGGTGATGCGACGAACACATTAGGACGGTTGGTTGCTTTCATTGTATCATATTTTTCAGCGTTTGTGAACACCTGTCGCTGATGTTTCCTTGCCGGCGGAGCGGCTATTCCTGGTCAGGCAGCACGACAGCCAAATGCAGCTCTTCCAGCTGTTTTTCGCTGACCGGTCCGGGCGCTTCGGTGAGCAGGCAGCTGGCGCTCGCCGTTTTCGGAAAGGCGATCGTATCGCGCAAGTTCGTGCGCCCGGCTAAGAGCATCACAAGCCGGTCGAGGCCAAGCGCGATGCCGCCGTGCGGCGGGGTGCCGTACTCAAACGCCTCAAGCAGAAATCCAAACTGGCGACGCGCCTCTTCTTCACTGAATCCTAAGGCGCGGAACATTTTTTCTTGCACGTCACGCTCAAAAATGCGGAGCGAGCCGCCGCCGAGCTCATAGCCGTTTAACACCAAATCATACGCCTGCGCGCGCACAGCTCCCGGGTTTGTCTCAAGCAGCGGAATGTCGTCGCGCGCCGGCATCGTAAACGGATGGTGGGCGGCGTAATAGCGGCCTTCCTCTTCGTCATATTCCAACAGCGGCCAGTCCGTCACCCATAAAAAGGCGAGCTTCGTTTCATCGATTAAGCCAAGCTCTTTGCCGAGCCGAAGCCGCAGCGCGCCGAGGGCCGCGGCAACGACGGCGTTTTGGTCGGCGACAAACAAAAGCAAATCCCCGTCTTCGGCAGCGAGCAGCTGGCGCAGCGCGGTTTGTTCCTCAGCGCTGAAAAACTTGGCGATCGGCCCTTTCAGCTCCCCTTCTTCCATTTTTAACCAAGCGAGCCCTTTCGCCCCGTAACGGCCGGCAAACTCCGCTAACGCATCAATGTCTTTGCGTGAATAGCGGCTTGCCGCTCCTTTCACGTTGATCGCCTTCACTTGGCCACCTTGCTCGACGGCGCGGCTGAATACTTGAAACGCGGAGCCGCGGACCGCTTCCGACACGTCGACAAGTTCTAAGCCAAAGCGCACATCCGGCTTATCGGAGCCGTAACGGCTCATCGCCTCATCATATGTGATGCGCGGGAACGGGCGCGGAATGTCAATCCCTTTGGCCGCTTTGACGACCGCTGCCATCATCCGTTCGGTTAAATCGATGATGTCTTCTTGATCGATAAACGACATTTCAATGTCAATTTGCGTAAACTCCGGCTGGCGGTCAGCGCGCAAATCTTCATCGCGGAAGCAGCGCGCGATTTGATAGTAGCGCTCAAAACCGCCGACCATCAGCAGCTGCTTAAAAATTTGCGGCGACTGCGGCAAGGCGTAAAATTCGCCCAGGTGGACGCGGCTCGGCACTAAATAGTCGCGCGCCCCTTCCGGCGTGCTTTTCGTCAACATCGGCGTCTCGATTTCCAAAAAGCGTTCGCCGTTCAAAAAGTCGCGCACCGCTTTCGTGACCTTATGCCGGAACTCCAGCGTTCGAAACATGACCGGGCGGCGCAAATCCAAATACCGGTATTTCAAACGCACGTCTTCCGCCGCATCGGTGTCATCCGTGATCGCAAACGGCGGCGTTTTGGCTTCATTGATAATGTCGATGCGTTCCGCCTGCACTTCGATGCGGCCGGTCGCGATGTTCGGGTTGACCGTCTCCGGCGCGCGGGCGACGACCGTCCCCTCAACGCTCAGCACATATTCGCTCCGCACGCGCTCGGCGGCCGCCAGCGCTTCAGCTGACACATCCGGGCTGACGACGATTTGCACGATGCCTGTCCGGTCGCGCAAATCGATGAAAATGAGCCCGCCTAAGTCGCGGCGCTTTTGCACCCAGCCTTTAAGCACGACGCGCTCGCCAACGGCCGTTTCCGGCACTTCACCACAATAATACGTCCGTTCCACCTTTTTACTCCTCCTCCCGCTTTGTCCGTTCTGTTAAAAAGGACACTAACTCGCCAAGCGGCACATCGGTTTGCTCGCCGCTCGCCATATGTTTCACGGCCGCTGTCTGTTTCTCGAGCTCCTCGTCGCCGATGATGGCAACGAACGACGCGCCAAGCCGGTCAGCCGCCTTCAACTGCGCCTTCAGTTTCCGGCCCAAATAGTCTTGATCAGCGCGCAGACCGGCACGGCGCAATTCGTAAACGAGGCGGACAGCTTCATCTTTCGCCCGTTCGCCGACAGCGACAACATAGCAATCGATTCCTTGGCGGATCGGCAGTTCGATTCCTTCCGCCTCAAGCGCCGCCAACAGCCGCTCAATGCTTAACGCAAAGCCGATGCCCGGCGCTTCCGGCCCGCCGATTTCTTGCACGAGCCCGTTATAGCGCCCGCCGCCGCACAGCGTCGCCGCCGCACCGAACCCTTCGGCCTCGCTCATAATTTCAAACGTCGTATGATTGTAATAATCGAGCCCGCGCACGAGCCGTGCATCGATGACAAACGAAATGCCAAGCATCGTTAAATATTGCTTCACCTTTTCAAAATACGCGCGCGACTCGTCGTTCAAATAGTCTAAAATCGACGGTGCTGACGCCATCAGTTCATGGTCGCGGTCTTTTTTGCAGTCAAGAATGCGGAGCGGATTCGTCTCAAGCCGCGCCTGGCAGTCCGGGCACAGTTCATGAATGCGGCCGGAAAAATGGCGGACGAGCGCTTCGCGGTGCGCGCAGCGGCTGTCTACATCACCTAAACTGTTGATCACGAGCCGGATGCGTTTTAACCCGAGCGCCTCATAAATATGCATCGCCAACGCCATCACCTCGGCGTCAATCGCCGGGTCGCTGCTGCCAATCGCCTCGACGCCAAACTGGACGAATTGGCGGAACCGCCCGGCTTCCGGCCGCTCATAACGGAACATCGGCCCGGTATAATACAGCTTGACTGGCTGGTTCGGGCTGCCATACAGCTTATGCTCGACGAACGCCCGCACGACCGGCGCCGTTCCTTCCGGGCGGAGCGTCAATGCACGGCCGCCTTTGTCTTCAAACGTGTACATCTCTTTTTGGACAATATCGGTCGTATCGCCGACGCCGCGCAAAAACAGTTCGGTATGTTCAAAAATCGGCGTCCGGATTTCTTCATAGCCATACCGCCCGCAAAGGTCGCGGGCCACTTGTTCGGCATATTGCCATTTTTCCGTTTCACCCGGCAGCAAATCTTGTGTCCCTCTCGGAATTTGAAAAGCCATGCTCTTCCTCCTTTGCCCAAAATAAAAACGCTCTCGTCCCCATCATCGATAGGGACGAGAGCGTGATTCCCGCGGTGCCACCCTAATTGAAGCATACAGCTTCCCCTTGTCGCCGCTAACGCGTGGCGCGCGTTCCCCCTTACTGACGCAAAGCGCGTTCAAAGGGAAACCTATGGAGTGTCTTTCGTTAAGCCATCATGGAGAAACGCTCACAGCCTCAGGCGTTTCCTCTCTGGCCATGTGGGCCTTAACTACTTTTCTCCGTCATCGGTTGTCACGTATAGAAAATGTAATTTTATATTACGGAGAAAGCCGGACGTTGTCAAGCTACCTTGCTGCGAAACCGCTCTTTGCCTGCGCCCAGCTTAAAGTTGGGGCTTCAAATGCCTTATGCGCCCGATTTGAGACGTTCAATGCCTCCCCTCTGCTAGGAATCATAGAGCCGGCTACATCAAAGCAATCGGCTCACTCCATGTCTAAAGGCGGGTTATACCATGCATAGAGGTTGAAACCGATGATCCTTTATATATAAAGAGAGCCGAAAACGGCTCTCTTAATGGCGAATTAAGTAATCAAACGCGCTCAATGCCGCGGTAGCGCCCGAACCCATCGAAATAATGATTTGCTTATAGGCGCTGTCCGTGCAGTCGCCCGCAGCAAAGACACCTTCGACATTGGTCGCTCCGCGTTTATCGACGATGATTTCGCCGATGCGGTTCCGTTCCACCGTTCCTTCGAGCCACTCTGTATTCGGCACAAGGCCGATTTGGACGAATACGCCTTGCAGCTCGATATGGTGCTCTTCCCCTGTCTCCCGATCTATATACGTAATGCCATTCACTTTGTCTGTACCAGTAATTTCTTTCGTTTGCGCGTTTTTGATGACCGTCGCGTTCGGCAAGCTGTACAGCCGGTCCTGCAAAACAGCATCCGCTTTTAATTCAGGGGCAAACTCAAGCACGGTCACATGCTTGGCGATGCCAGCAAGGTCAATCGCCGCTTCCACGCCGGAGTTGCCGCCGCCGATGACCGCCACGTGCTTGCCTTCAAACAGCGGACCGTCACAATGCGGGCAGTAGGCGACGCCTTTGTTTTTGAACTCTTCCTCGCCCGGCACGCCGAGATTTCGCCAGCGGGCGCCGGTGGAAAGGATGACCGTTTTGCTTTTTAAGACGGCGCCGTTTTCCAGCTCAACTTCAATCAAGTCTTTTTTCTCAAGCCGTTTGGCGCGCTGGATCATGATGTCGACATCGTATTGTTTGACATGCTCCTCTATGCTGGCCGCCAGCTTCGGTCCTTCCGTATATTTGACGCTGATGAAGTTTTCAATGCCGAGCGTATCTAAAATTTGTCCGCCGAAGCGCTCGGCGACAATGCCGGTGCGAATGCCTTTACGCGCCGCATAAATGGCAGCTGTCGCCCCCGCTGGCCCGCCGCCGATGACAAGCACGTCAAACGGCTCTTTATCGGCAAACGAAGCAGCATCCGGCTCGCTTCCTAATTTCGCGAGAATGTCTTCAATCGACATGCGGCCGCTGGCGAACATCTCACCGTTTAAAAAGACGGTCGGCACTGCCATGATGCCTTTTTGTTCCACTTCGTCCTTAAACGCCGCCCCGTCGATCATCGTATGCGAAATATCGGGGTTCAGCACGCTCATGATGTTGAGCGCTTGAACGACATCCGGACAGTTATGGCACGTTAAGCTCACGTACGTTTCAAAATGATGTTTGCCCCGGATTTGTTGAATGCGGCGCACCACATCCTCGCTCACTTTTGGCGGCCGACCGCTCACTTGAAGCAGGGCAAGCACCAAAGACGTAAACTCATGGCCTAGCGGGACGCCGGCAAAGGTGACGCCGGTGTTTTCGCCGACCCGGTTGATGCTGAAGCTCGGCGTGCGTTCAAGCTTTGCTTTTTCCACTTTGATTTTCGGCGACATGGCCGTCAACTCATCGACTAAAGCAAGCATATCGCGGGAAACGTTGTCGTCTCCCGCGCTTACCGTCAAAACAATGTCATTTTCAAGCAATTGCAAGTACTGAGCGAGTTGTGCCTTGATGTCAGCATCAAGCATTGTCAAAAGCCTCCTTAAATTTTGCCAACGAGGTCAAGGCTCGGTTTCAGCGTTTCACCGCCCTCTTGCCATTTTGCGGGGCACACTTCACCTGGATGGTTGCGCACGTATTGAGCCGCTTTGATTTTATCAATCAGCGTGCTCGCTTTGCGGCCGATGCCGTCAGCGTTGATTTCCACCGCTTGGATGACGCCGTCCGGATCGATGATGAACGTGCCGCGTTGAGCCAGTCCTTGCTCTTCGTCAAGCACATCAAACATGCGCGACAGTTGGTGCGAAGGGTCGCCGATCATGACGTATTCGATTTTGCTGATCGCCGGCGATGTATCATGCCATGCTTTATGTGTAAAGTGCGTATCGGTCGAAACCGAATATACCTCGACGCCAAGTTCTTTAAACGTAGCGTAATGATCTTGCAAATCCTCGAGCTCCGTCGGGCATACGAACGTAAAGTCGGCCGGATAGAAGCAAACGATGCTCCACTTCCCGAGGAAGTTTTGTTCCGTCACTTCAACAAAATCTCCGTTGTGATACGCTTGTGCTTTGAATGGTTCTACTTTTTTCCCTACGAGAGACATTCTTCATCTACCTCCTGCAATCGCTAGTGTTTAGATTAAAATGATTTTAATACGATATTGATTATCATATAGAAGTATATATTTTGTCAACACATATGCTTAAAATTTTTCCATCGCGCCCATCCGGCTTCGGGTGCGGAACGGGGCGCCCATAGGATGCACATTGATTCATCAGCCTGACTGAGAAGCTCCCAAGCCGGAGGGGGATCAGCCGCTTCAGTTTTCGCATATCCGTCCTTTTCTCCTCGAGAGCTCCATCGCGCCAGTCATCCAATTTGATTGCCATACAGCCCAAGCCCGCCAAACACTCACACGCCGGGCGCCGTCCCATCGTCCGAAGCGTCAGCGCTTGGCCATGTTCACGGGCGAAACCGTTGTTTTTTTAACATTTGCATATCTTTTAGAGTCACGCCGAACTCAGACGCTAGCTCAAAAGCGCTGTATTCGGCCTCAAGCCGCATCCATTCATGGAAGTCGGCGGAAAGCACGTCGTTTGTTCGGTGCGCCTGCTCGCTTCTGCCTGTTTGCCGCATCGCTCTTCCTCCTTTCTACGCCGCCGGTTTGTTTTCATCTTTCCCATTTTCCGCTGAAAATAAAAAAACCGGGAAACGTCATTCGTTTCCCGGTTTGTCGCCGCTGTCGATAATAAGCGTGACCGGCCCGTCGTTTATGAGCGACACGTCCATCATGGCGCCGAACACGCCGGTTTCGACCCGGACGCCTTTTTCGCGCAAGAAGGCGTTGAACGCCTCGTAAAGCGGCAACGCGCGATCCGGTTTCGCCGCTGCCATAAAGTTCGGCCGCCGCCCTTTCCGGCAGTCGCCGTAAAGGGTGAACTGCGACACCGACAGCACCGCCCCGCCAACCTCAAGCAACGAGCGGTTCATTTTTCCGCCTTCATCCTCAAAAATGCGTAAATGGGCGATTTTCTCCGCCAAATAGGCGGCGTCATCCTCCGTATCATCGTGCGTGACGCCAAGCAGCACGACAAGCCCGGCGTCAATCGCCCCAACGACCTCGCCGCTGACGGTGACGCTCGCCTGTTTCGCCCGCTGGATGACCGCTCTCATCGCGTCCCTCCTTTCGAAGCCCCTAGTTGTTCATCAGGCGCTGAACTGAATAAATGTCAGGAATTTGTTTAATTCGCTCCACTACTTTTTGCAAATGGCTGATGTTATGAATGGCGATCGTCATATGGATCGTCGCGATTTTATGCCGGTGATCCGAGCGGCCCGAGACGGCGGAAATGTCGGTGCGCGTCTCGTTCACCGCCTGCAGCACTTCATTGAGCAAGCCGCGGCGGTCAAAGCCGGTAATTTCAATGTCGACGTTATACTCGCGCTCGCCGTTCGTGCCGCTTTCCCATTCGACAGGGATCAACCGGTCAGCCGCCTCTCCCGCCTGCACGTTCGGACAGTCGGCGCGGTGGACGGAAATGCCGCGCCCGCGGGTGATAAAGCCGATAATTTCATCGCCCGGCACCGGGTTACAGCAGCGCGACAAGCGAATGAGCAAGTTGTCGATCCCTTGGACGCGAATGCCGCAGTCGCGTTTTTTGCCGGCCGGCAGCTTCGCTTCTGAGACCGCTTCGGCCAGCTTGCGCTGCTGTTCTTCGAGGTCGCGCTGTTTGCGCCATTTTTCCGTCAGCCGGTGAGCGATTTGCATCGCCGTAATCCCGTGGTAGCCGACGGCCGCGTACATATCGTCTTCGTTCGAGAAATTGAACTTTTCCGCAACGCGTTTTACATTGTCGGCCGTCATCACTTCTTTCGGCTCGAAACCGAGACCCCGCACCTCTTTTTCGACCATCTCTTTCCCTTTTTCAATGTTTTCCTCGCGTCGCTGTTTTTTGAAAAACTGGCGGATTTTGTTGCGGGCCTGCGACGTTTTCGCCAATTTCAGCCAGTCCTGGCTCGGTCCGTACGAATGTTTCGACGTTAAAATTTCGACGATGTCGCCGGTTTGCAGCTTATAATCAAGCGGCACCATTTTGCCGTTCACTTTCGCGCCGATCGTTTTATTGCCGATTTCCGAATGGATGCGGTAGGCGAAATCGATCGGCACCGACCCGGCCGGCAGCTCGATGACGTCGCCCTTTGGCGTGAAGACGAACACCATGTCGGAAAACAAATCCATCTTCAGCGACTCCATAAACTCTTCGGCATTGCTGGCGTCGTTTTGCCATTCTAAAATTTCCCGAAACCACGACAGCTTTTCTTCAAACGAGTTCGGTTTCACCGTTTTTCCTTCTTTGTACGCCCAATGGGCAGCGATCCCAAACTCGGCGATCTGATGCATCTCAAACGTGCGGATTTGCACCTCAAGCGGCTCGCCTTTTGGACCGATGACCGTCGTATGGAGCGACTGGTACATGTTCGGCTTCGGCATGGCGATGTAGTCTTTGAACCGGCCTGGCATCGGCTTCCAGCACGTATGGATGATACCGAGCACCGCATAGCAGTCTTTGATGCTGTTGACGATAATGCGGACGGCGAGCAAATCGTAAATCTCATTAAACTGTTTGTTTTGCATAACCATTTTCCGGTAAATGCTGTAAATGTGTTTCGGACGTCCGGAAATTTCGCACGGAATGTGCACTTCATTGAGCCGTTCACGTACTTCCTGAATGACCTCTTCCAAATATTGCTCGCGTTCGGCCCGCTTTTTCT
Source organism: Geobacillus sp. 46C-IIa (assembly GCF_014679505.1). Classification (GTDB taxonomy): domain Bacteria; phylum Bacillota; class Bacilli; order Bacillales; family Anoxybacillaceae; genus Geobacillus. The sequence goes on along the minus strand of NZ_CP061474.1, from coordinate 790,478 downwards.
TCATCAAGTTGACGATGCGGTAATATTGTTGCGGATTTAAATAACGAAGTGCGGTATCCTCAAGCTCCCATTTAATTTTCGAAATGCCGAGCCGATGAGCGAGCGGGGCGAAAATTTCGAGCGTCTCATTGGCGATGCGCCGCTGCTTTTCCGCCGGCAAGTGTTTTAACGTCCGCATGTTATGCAAGCGGTCGGCCAACTTGATTAAAATGACGCGAATATCTTGCGCCATGGCCAAAAACATTTTCCGGTGGTTTTCCGCCTGTTGTTCCTCTTGCGACTTATATTTAATTTTGCCAAGCTTCGTCACGCCGTCAACGAGCATCGCCACGTCCGCACCGAACTCTCTCTCAAGGTCCTCTTTGGTCGCCTCGGTGTCTTCGACGACATCATGCAAAAACCCGGCGGCGATCGTCGTCGCATCCATTTTCAAGTCAGCCAAAATACCGGCGACTTGAATCGGATGGATGATATATGGTTCGCCCGACTTCCGAAATTGATCGCGGTGGGCGTGTTTCGCAAATTCATACGCCTTTTTTAAAAAAGCGACATCTTGTTCCGACAAATAACAGCCCGCCTGTTCAAACACTTGCTCCGCTGTCAGCACTTGTTCATTGGCCATATGGTTGGATCACCTTTAATTCCATAAAATAAAATTCACGCGCCAAGGCGTAAACATCGATGACGTTAATAAGAAAGAGCACTCGTGCGAGTGCCCCTTTTTTCTCTATTGTAGCGGAAGAAGCGAACAATGTCGACTATTTAAAACTGCATGAGCGCCAAAATATCGTACCCTTCCAATTTTTTGCGCCCGCCAAGCTCGGTCAGTTCGATTAAAAACGCCAAGCCGGCCACCACTCCGCCCAATTGCTCGACCAAATCGATCGTCGCCCGCATCGTGCCGCCCGTCGCTAACAAATCGTCGGTAATTAAGACGCGCTGCCCCGGTTTAATGGCATCTTTGTGCATCGTCAGCACATCCGTCCCATACTCCAATCCGTATTCAACGCGAACGACTTCACGCGGCAATTTTCCTTCTTTGCGCACCGGGGCAAAACCGACGCCGAGCGCATAGGCAACCGGACAGCCGATAATAAAGCCGCGCGCTTCCGGGCCGACAACGATGTCAATTTGCTTTTCGCGCGCATACTGAACAATTTGGTCGGTCGCGTATTTGTACGCTTTTCCGTTATCCATCAGCGTCGTAATGTCTTTAAACATGATCCCCGGTTTCGGAAAATCAGGCACAATCGTAATATATTGTTTCAAATCCATTATACGTTTGCCTCCTCGTACGTTTGCGAACGTGTCATTTCTGTTAAACAGCGTTTCAACTGCTCGTAAGTGGAATATAATAACTGGTGTTCCACCTCAAGTTCATCCCGTCGGCGTCGGTATGTCGGCGACTCATGCAAATCGCGCTTCGCCGGTGTACGGACGAGTGAGATGACGCCGTTTTGTTCGCGAATAAACTCAAGCTCTAAAAACACTTTCGCCATGAAATGAACCGTCTCTTCCGTCCAGCCGCGGGCGCGCGCCAATTGCCCGCCCCGCTCGGTGAGCGGAAACGAACGGTATTTATGCAAAAAAGCATAAAACCATTTAAAATGGTCGCGCGTCGGAAACGTCCGGAAAAACTGCGCTTCCGGCTGTGCGAACACCGCGTAAATGCGCTCCGGCTGCCCGTTGCCGAGCAGGGCGGCGAGCCGGCCGAGCTTTGGCGGCAAGTCAAGCAGCACGACATAGCGGCCGTCAATCACTAAGGCGCCCGCCTCTTCATCACTTGGCACATAATGAAGTTCGTCGCGAAATGCCGCCAAATCTAAGCGATTTTCGGTTTCGCGGCGAAACAAGACGAGCAGCCGCTTCTCTTTCGGCAGCCGCTCAAGAAGCGGGCGGACGTCGCGGCAGCCGCGGGCATCAAACAGCTGGCAGCCGCTCACCGCTACATCGCACAATGCCAGCTGCGGCTTCGCCAGCCCGTTCCATTCGTTCACCGAAAGTTCTCCGACAGCCGAAACACGCGCCCCTGGAGCGATTTCCTCGCAGAGCGGTCCGAGGCCAAAGCCAATGGCATCAACCGTTGCACCGTCTTGGGAAAAGACGGCTTTCATATGGGCGCCGTTCGCCCCGACGCGACGCATCGTTTCAACCGCCGCCTCCTCGATGAGCAGAAAAGGCCGCGGATTGCCGACGCCAAACGGGGCGAGCCGCTCAAAGCTTCGTGCGGCTGACAGCGTCAGCTCGGCAACAGAGCAGGCAGCATCGATGAACGTCGGCGGCGTAAAATCGTCGTCTGACAACGTCCTGCCGGCGATGGCGTTCAACCGCCCCCGCAATTCCTCCACATCATCCAGCGCTAAGGTCATTCCCGCCGCCATCGGATGGCCACCAAAATGCGGCAAAATGTCACGACATTGGGACAGACTGGAAAAAAGGTCAAAGCCGTGGATGCTGCGAGCCGAGCCTTTGGCGATCCCTTTTTCCCGATCGACCGAAAGCACGACTGCCGGACGGTAAAACTGCTCAACAAGCTTCGAGGCAACGATGCCGACAACCCCCGGATTCCATCCTTCACCGGCGACAACGAGGACGCGATGCTCTTCGGGCGGAAACTGGCGCCGCACCATCTCCGCCGCTTCTTCAGCCATTTGCGCCACAAGCTGCTGGCGTTCACGGTTTAGCTCGTCCATCTCTTGGGCCAAGCGAACCGCTTCGTCCTCATCGTCTGTCATTAGCAGCGCCACAGCCGGATCGGCGCCGCCGAGGCGGCCGGCCGCATTCAGCCGCGGCGCGATGGCAAAACCGACCGTCTGCTCGTTGACTGACGCCGCATCAATGCGGCATTGCCGCCAAAGGGCGCGCAACCCGGCGCGATCCGTTTTGCGCAGCGCCTCAAGCCCTTGCGCGGCAAGGAGGCGGTTTTCTCCAACGAGCGGCACTAAGTCGGCGATCGTCCCGATCGCTACCAAATCAAGCAAATGGCGCGGCACCCGCCCAAGCAATGCGTGGGCCACCTTAAATGCGACGCCGACGCCGGCTAAATCGCGAAACGGATATGTACTTCCCGGCTTTTTTGGATGAATGATCGCGTACGCCTCCGGTAACACCGGACCGGGTTCATGGTGGTCGGTCACAATGACATCAAGTCCCCACTCGTTAGCGGCAGCGATTTCATTGACCGCGGCAATCCCGTTGTCGACGGTCACAATAACGGAAACGCCCCGCTCTTTCGCGGCGCGAAATGCCGCCACATTCGGACCGTATCCTTCCGTAAAGCGGTTGGGAATGTAGAACTCAACCGACGCCCCCGCCTCTTTCAGAGCGCTCACCATCACCGACGTACTGCAGACGCCATCGGCATCATAGTCGCCATAGACAAGCACAAGTTCGCCGGCGTCAATGGCCCGCTCTAAGCGCTGGATCGCCCGCTCCATCCCGTCGAGCAAAAACGGGTCGTGAAACGGCTGTCCGAGCGGATCGAGAAACGCGGCCGCTTCCGCCGCCGTCCGCACGCCGCGGCGAACAAGAAGCCTTGCCATCAACGGCGCGATGCCGGCTTCTTCGGCCAGCCGCTTCACCGTCTGTTCGTCCGGGCGATCAACTTCCCAACGCGTTTTCGCTTTTAACATGTCCCCCACCTCAACTCTCCTTATTATACAAAAAGGAGAAAAGGGCAGGCAACGACATTACGTCTTTTTTTCCGGATCATACGGATTGATATGCACCATCACGTTGCGGACGCGCGGAAGCGTCAGCAGCTTTTCCTTCACTTTTTTGCCGATCCGGTGCCCTTCTTCGACCGTCAGCAGCGGATCAACGGCGATCTTCAAATCGACGATCACGTAATGACCGTGCTCGCGCGCGTATAGTTCGTTAATTTGCCGCACATCCGGAACCGACAGCACCGCCTCCCGCAAATAGCCGGTCTCCTCTTCATGGAGCACGTGGTCGATCGCCGTATGGATCGACTTCCGGCCAAGCTCCCACGCCATTTTTAAAACAAGGATGGCGACAAACAGCCCAGCGAACGGGTCGGCATACACGAGCCAGCCGATTTCCCACTTTCCGCCAAGAATAGCAGCACCGACGCCAATGAGTGCGGCGAGGGAGGAAAAGACGTCAGAGCGATGTTCGTAGGCGTTGACGATCAAAGCATCGCTATTCAGCTTTTGCCCGAGTCGGTATTTATAGCGAAACATCGCTTCTTTGACAACGATCGATGCCAACAGGACATAAACGGCTGCCATCCCCGGCGGCGACAGCGGGGCGAAAAACGACATGAACGCCGATCGTCCGATCTCGAGCCCGACAAGAAACAAAAGGACCGCTACAATAATGGCAGCGATTGATTCCGCTTTTCCGTGCCCGTACGGATGGTCTTCATCCGGAGGGCGCGCCGCGGCCCGCAGCCCGATCCAAACGGCGAACGATCCGGCGACATCGGACGCCGAATGGGCAGCATCAGCGATCAGCGCTTGGCTTTGGCTCCACATCCCAACGACCGCTTTGATGGCGGCAAGCGCCATGTTGCCGACAATGCCGACGAGCGCTGCTGTTTTCGCCTGCCTGAATCGCTGTTCGTTTTCCATGGCCAGCTTCCCCCACTTTCACGTCTAGCAGCGTCGCAGCTGCTTATGCTTCATCTGACCATTAGTGTATCCATTTTCCGTTGCAAGCATCGTCAGCAAAGAAAAAGCACCGGAAAAAGCGTTCGCTTTTCCCGGTGCGGCCATTACAGATGCGGTTCGGCTTCCGGCGCGGCTTTTTTCGCCCCTTTGCCTTTTTTGAGCGCATTTCCTTTCCAAACGACCCACAGCTGTGCAGCGATGAAAAGCGAAGAATAGACGCCGCACACAAGGCCGACGAGCAAGGCGAGGTTGAAGTTGCGAATCGCCTCGCTGCCAAACAAAAGCAAGGCAATGACCGTAATCAAAACCGTCAACACCGTGTTGATCGAGCGTGTGAACGTTTGTTGCAACGCCCGGTTGACAATATGTTTCAGATCGTCGACCGTTTTCACTTTCCGCTTCTTCATGAGATCGCGAATACGGTCAAACGTGACAATCGTATCATTGATCGAGTAACCGATGATCGTCAGCACGGCGGCGATAAACGTCAAATCGACCTCAAGCCGCGTCAAGCTAAACACGGTAATGATAAAAAACGCATCGTGCAATAAAGCGATGATGGCAGCCAACGCCATCCGCCATTCAAAGCGGATCGTCACATAAAGAATAATTCCAATCGACGAAATGAGCACGGCGATGAGCGCGTTGCGGGCAAGCTGCTTGCCGACGATTGGCGAGACGGTGCTCACGTTTGGCTCAAACCCGTACGTCTGTTTCAACTCGCCTTTTAACTTGGCGATTTCTTGTTTATCGAGCACGCCGATTAAACGGACAACCCCCGTCTTTCCATCCGTGCCGGATAAAACAACCTCCTCCGGCTCGTGGCCAAGCCGTTTAAAATAACTGCCCAGTTCATTGGCATCGATCGGGCGGTTGCTCGTCACTTCAACGCGCGTCCCGCTCGTGAAGTCAATGCCGAGGTTGAGCCCCATGGCAACAAGCGAAATGACCCCGGCAATCGTCAAGGCGCCAGAGAAAAGGAAAAATTTTTTGCTATGCTTGACAAAATCCCAGCGGTCAAACTTTGTCGGCACTTCCGTCTCGTCGGTCGTTTCGGCGATGTTTAAGATTTCCGATTTTTTCACGCCAAAATACCCCGGTTTTTTATCAAGCCAGCGGCTTGAGACGAGCAGCCCGAGCAGCAGGCGCGTGCCGTAGACGGCGGTGACAAAGCTGGCGACAATGCTGATGATGAGCATCGTCGCAAACCCTTTGACCGAGCTTGTCCCGTAAATGAACAAGACGGCGCCGGCGATGATCGTCGTAATGTTGGCATCAAAAATCGTCGCAAACGAACCGCGGTTGCCGGCGCGAAACGCCGACAGCACCGATTTGCCAAGCTTCAGCTCTTCCTTGATCCGCTCATACGTAATAATGTTGGCGTCGACCGCCATCCCAACCCCTAAAATAAGGGCGGCGATGCCCGGCAGCGTCAAAACGCCGTTCATCCAGTCAAACAAGAGCAAAATCAAATAAATGTACATCGATAGCGTAATGACGGCAATCACGCCGGGCAGCCGGTAAAACCAAATCATAAACAAGAAGATGGCAGCGATGCCGATGATGCCGGCCAATACCGTTTTTTGCAAGGCGTTTTGCCCAAATTGGGCGCCGACGGACGTCGAGTAAATTTCATGCAATTGGACGGGAAGCGCGCCAGCGTTGAGCAAGTCGGCGAGCTGCTGCGCTTCTTTCACGGTAAAATTGCCGACAATCGACACGTCCGTCTGGTTGAATACTTGGTTGACTGAGGCGGCGGAAATAAATTTCGGATTCGCCTTGCCTGCTTCTTTCCGGTACGAGTCAACCCCTTCTTCAAAGTCAAGCCAAATGACTAAAATATTGTTCGGCGGCCCCATATTGTACACTTTTTCCGTCACCTGGCGAAACTTATCGGCGTCTTTCAGCTTAATCGCGACGCTCGGCCGGCCGTTTTCATCAAACGACAGCTTCGCCCCGCCTTGGACGAGGTCGCTCCCGTCCATGAGTACATTGTCATTCACGTCGCGAAACGTCAGCTTGGCTTGAGTCGCCAAAATTTCGCGCGCCTCGTTTTGGTCTCTCACCCCGGCGAGCTGAACGCGGATGCGGTTTCCGCCTTCGATGTCAACGCGCGGCTCGCTGACGCCGAGGACGTTAATCCGCTTGTTTAAGGCGCTGACCGTGCTTTGGAGTGTTTCTTGGTCGATTTTATCGCCTTTTTTCGCCGGCTTCACCTCATACAGCACTTCAAACCCGCCTTGCAAATCAAGGCCTAGCTTGATATTATGTACAATTCCTTGAATCGTCGGTCCGATCACTCCGGCAAATAGGAGCAGGAGCAGAAAAAACGCGACGATGCGGCCTCGTTTTACCATTCGCTTTAAAATCCTCCTTCGATTCGTCTTGGCGCCCGGCAGCCCCGGCAGCGCCATCGTTGCACACATCGGCTTCGACTTTCATTATGGGCCAGCCGATCATGGGTGTCAATTTTTTGCTATAACAACTCGTTGAGAACGCGTTCCAAATCATCGTCGCCAGCTGACCGCTGCCGTTCGTATGAACGCATCGTCAAAAACGCCATGTATTCCCCGGGCGAAAGCGACAAAATGTCGCTGACAAGCTCGTACAGTTTTTTTTCCGCTAACGCGTTTTTCCACTTTCGGGCGCACAAACATTCCCATAGCCCGTCGATCGTCACTTGCGTGTAGCCGAGCAGGCGGAACTCGTCATATTTGCATTCAAGCGCCGGCATGAGCTGTTTGCGCAGCTGCCTCTCCCTTTCCATTCTCTCACCCTCCCGCGCCATGCCAGCTATGATCCTTGTCATGCTTGGCCATGTGTCTCGCATATATTGTATAAAAGATTAAGGCATTTGAGAAGGCAGGGAAAGAAAATGTCCAAATTTTTGCAAGGGACGATCATTTTAATCGCCGCCGGTTTTATTACAAAAATTCTCGGCTTCATCAACCGCATCGTCGTCGCCCGGATGATCGGCGACGAGGGGGTCGGGCTGTACATGATGGCCGTGCCGACGCTCGTGTTAGCGATTACGGCGACCCAAATCGGGCTGCCTGTCGCTATTTCCAAGCTCGTCGCTGAAGCGGAAGCGGCCGGCGACCGGCAACGGGTAAAAAAAATTCTTGTCGTGTCGCTCACGACGACCGGGGTGCTGAGTCTCGTATTCCTGCCGGCGCTCATTGTTGCAGCGCCGTGGCTTTCGCGGACGATGTTCACCGATCCGCGCACGTACTACCCGTTAATGGCCATCGCCCCGGTCGTGCCAATCGTGGCGATTTCTTCGGTGTTGCGCGGCTATTTTCAAGGACGCCAGCAAATGAAGCCGTACGCCTACTCGCTTTTGATTGAACAAATCGTCCGCATCAGCTTGATCGCTCTATGCACAAGACCGCTCCTGCCGTACGGCGTCGAATACGCCGCCGCCGGCGCCATGGCATCTTCCGTCCTTGGCGAACTGGCCGCCTTACTGTACTTGTTGTTTTTATTTAAGTTCAAAAAGTCCATCCGCCTGCGGACGAACTTTTTCCGCTATGTGCATGCCGGCAAAGAGACGTTCGGCCGCCTCATGCGGATCGCCCTGCCAACGACCGGCGGCCGCTTGATCGGCTCGCTTTCTTGGTTTTTCGAGCCGATCGTCGTCGCCAACAGCTTAGCTCTGGCTGGCGTGGCCGCCTCCGCCGCCACGAAGCAGTACGGCCAGCTTGTCGGCTACGCGCTGCCGCTGCTCACTTTGCCGTCATTCATTACGTACGCGCTCTCGACAGCGCTTGTGCCGGCCATTAGTGAGGCGATGGCGCAAAACAAGCCGCTATTGGTCGAATACCGGATCACCCAGGCCATGCGCTTAGCGCTTGTCACCGGCGGTCTTTCCGCCGTCGTCCTTTACATTTTTGCCGAACCGCTCATGCGGTGGATGTATGGCACGAGCGAAGCGGCCATCTTTATTCAAGTGATGGCGCCGTTTTTCTTATTTTATTATTTCCAAGGCCCACTCCAAGCGGTGTTGCAAGGGCTCGACTTGGCAAATGCAGCCATGACGAACAGCTTGATCGGGGCGGCGGTCAAGCTCGCGTGCATCTTCGTCCTTGCCTCGCGGCCAAGCTTAGGCATTATGGGAGCGGCGCTTGCGACGTCCATCGGCACGGTGCTTGTGACGCTTCTCCACTTCGCCACCGTCGCCAAGGCCGTCTCCTTTTCGATCAACGCGCGCGAATATGCGAAAGCGCTCGTTGCCATCGCTGCCGCCGGTGCGGCTGGCTATGCGCTTTTCCGCTATCCGCCCGCGGCCATGCCTTCGCCATTATGGACGCTGTTCGCCATGGCGGCAACGATTGCTTTATATGTGACCGTCCTGTTGTTTTTTCAGCTTATCAAGCGCGAAGAGCTCGTCTATCTCCCGGGACTTCATTGGCTCGCTCGGAAGAACGGACGAAAATAAACTTCTAAACATGTCCGGCAACGAATATATATAGCGGTAAAACGGTTGTGATCAGGGGGGGAATACAGTGTCACGGCTTGGCAGCGCACTCGTATATGGGGTCGCCACCATTTTCGTGTTGGCGGCGCTCATTAGCTTCGTTTTTTCGTTGCTTCTTAAGTGGACGGACATTCATGAATCATCGCTGACATGGGTGATTTTTACTGTCTCGGTTATCTCGATGTTCATCGGCGGCATCGTTGCCGGCGGGAAAAGCCAAGAGAAAGGATGGCTTGCCGGCGGACTGACCAGCCTCTTGTTTACAGCGCTCATCTTTTTGTTTCAATTTCTTGGCATTGAAAAGCCGTTTACAGCGGAACAATGGCTGTACCACCTTGTCTTTTTTGTCGCCGCCGCCCTTGGCGGCATCGTCGGCGTCAATTTGTCACCGACGCGCCGCGAGCGTGCATAAGCGGGCGTCCCAATGCGAAAGCGGCTGTTTCTGGACGAAACAGCCGCTTTTGTCGCCAGCGCCATCGGCTGACGGCTTTTCATTCAGGTTATGCTTTAGTTTCCGACACAACTTCACGCACCGCGGAACGGTCGTATGTAAGCCGTGTGCCGTCACCCGCGCGGATGATGATTTTATCTTCATCGACCGAGTCGATGATGCCATGCAAACCGCCAATCGTGATGATTTTATCGCCTTTTTTCAAATTCGCCTGCATTTGCTGGACGGCACGCTGCCGCTTTTGCTGCGGACGAATGAGCAAAAAGTAGAAAATGACAAAAAACAGCACGATTGGCAACAAATTCGCAATCGCCGCGTTCATTCAATCCCCCTCCTTTCCGATGGCTAAAAGTTTTTCGCATTCGGCTTGTTAAAGCCGTAGCGTTCGAAAAATTCCTCACGAAAATCGGCGAGCCGATCTTCACGAATCGCTTGTCTCACCTGCTCCATTAATTTTATCAAAAAATAGACGTTATGGTAAGACGTAAGCCGGATGCCAAATGTTTCATCACACTTGATGAGATGGCGGATATAGGCGCGCGTATAGTTTCGGCACGTGTAGCAGTCGCAGTGCGGATCAAGCGGTGTGAAGTCGCGGGCATACTGCGCGTTTTTAATGACGACCCGCCCTTCACTCGTCATGACCGTCCCGTTACGGCCGATGCGCGTCGGCAAGACGCAGTCAAACATATCGATGCCGCGGATCGCTCCGTCAATGAGCGAATCGGGCGAACCGACGCCCATTAAGTAGCGGGGCTTGTCCGCCGGCAAAAGCGGCGTCGTAAACTCAAGCACCCGATTCATGACGTCTTTTGGCTCGCCGACCGACAATCCGCCGACCGCATAGCCGGGAAAATCGAGCGACACTAAATCGCGGGCGCTTTGCCGGCGCAAGTCCTCATATTCACCGCCTTGGACGATGCCAAACAGCCCCTGCTCGTTCGGGCGCCGATGCGCCTTTAGGCAACGCTCCGCCCAACGGCTCGTCCGCTCGACCGACTGTTTCATATAGTCATGCGTTGCCGGATATGGCGGGCATTCGTCAAACGCCATGATGATGTCAGCGCCGAGCGCATTTTGAATTTCCGTCGCTTTTTCCGGCGATAAAAACAGCTTGTCGCCGTTTAAATGGTTGCGGAAATGGACGCCTTCTTCTTCGATGCGGCGAAATTCACTCAAACTAAACACTTGGAATCCGCCGGAGTCCGTCAAAATGCCGCGATCCCAGTTCATAAAGGCGTGGAGGCCGCCCGCCTCCGCGACAATGTCATGGCCTGGACGCAGCCAAAGATGGTACGTATTGCTTAAAATGACGCCTGCCCCCATTTCCTTCAGCTCTTCCGGCGACAATGTCTTGACCGTGGCAAGCGTCCCGACCGGCATAAACATCGGCGTTTCAAACGAGCCGTGCGGCGTATGGAGGATGCCAAGACGCGCGCCCGTCTGCCGGCACGTTTTGATCAGTTCAAAGCGAATCGGTGTCGTCAACGTGCTGTTCTCCTTTCTCAAATGATGAGCATCGCATCGCCGAAGCTGAAAAAGCGATACCGCTCTTTGACCGCCACTTCATACGCGTGCAAAATATGTTCGCGCCCGGCGAGCGCGCTCACAAGCATAATAAGCGTCGATTTCGGCAAATGAAAGTTTGTCACGAGCCCGTCAATGCCTTTAAACTCATAGCCCGGGTAAATGAAAATGTCGGTCCAGCCGCTCTCAGCCGCAAACCGGCCGTTGTGCCTGCCGGCGATCGTCTCGAGCGTCCTCGTCGACGTCGTGCCGACAGCGATAATTCGGCCGCCGTCCGCGCGCACGCGGTTCAAGATCGCCGCCGTTTCCTCGCTCATTTGGTAAAACTCGGCGTGCATATCGTGTTTCTCGACGTCATCCACTTGCACCGGCCGGAACGTGCCGAGCCCGACATGAAGCGTAATAAAAGCGACATGCACCCCTTTTTCGCGAATGGCGTCAAGCAGCTCCTCGGTGAAATGAAGGCCGGCTGTCGGCGCCGCGGCCGAGCCGATTTCGCGCGCGTACACCGTCTGATACCGCTCTGGGTCGTCGAGCCTTTCTTTAATATACGGCGGAAGCGGCATTTCGCCAAGCTCGGCCAATACTTCATAAAACAACCCTTCGTATGAAAACTCGAGCACCCGGCCGCCGTGTTCCAGCGTATCGAGGCAAACGGCCTGCAGTTTTCCGCCGCCAAAGACGAGCTTCGTTCCCGGCTTGATCCGTTTGCCCGGCTTGACCAGCGTCTCCCAACGATCGCCTTCCAACTGTTTTAACAAGAGCACCTCGACCATCCCGCCCGTTTCCGCTTTCTCTCCATACAGGCGCGCCGGCATGACGCGGGTGTCGTTTAAGACGAGACAATCGCCTGGATGTAAATACGAAATAATGTTGCGAAACGTTTCATGGCGAATGGCGCCCGTCCGTTTATCGAGCACCATCAGCCGCGACGCCGCCCGGTCCGGGAGCGGCGTTTGTGCAATGAGCTCTTCCGGCAAGTAAAAATCAAACAAGTCCACTTTCATAAAGCTTTCCTCCCTTTAGCGAAACCGCCCGAGCACATAAAAAATCAATGATAATACGACACTTAGCAAGATCGATGTGACGATCGGGAAATAAAAAGTCATATTCCCCTTGCGGATGACGATATCCCCCGGCAAGCGGCCGAGTTTGATAAACTGCATAACAAACCCGACAATGACCAGCGCGACGCCAATCGTTATGATCAACTTCGGCAAGCTGTTCACCGCTTCGGAACCTCCATTCTTAAATGAGCATATGCCGACGGCGTGGCGACACGCCCGCGCGGCGTCCGTTGCAATAGGCCGATTTGCAGCAAATACGGCTCATACACTTCCTCGATCGTTTGCGCTTCTTCTCCGATCACCGCCGCCAGCGTCTCGAGCCCGACCGGGCCGCCGGCAAATTTTTCGATGATCGCCAAAAGCAGCTTATGGTCAATATGATCAAGTCCGAGCCGGTCGACTTGCAGCCGCTCGAGCGCCTCGACAGCGAGCGGCAGCGTGATTTCCCCGTCCCCGCGCACTTGGGCAAAATCGCGGACGCGGCGGAGCAGCCGGTTGGCAATGCGCGGCGTGCCCCGCGCCCGGCGCGCCAGTTCGAGCGCCGCCTCGCTGCTGATTATCATATGCAAAATGGCCGCTGCCCGCTCAATAATTTGCGCCAGCTGGTCCACTTGATAATATTCAAGCCGGCTGATGACGCCAAACCGGTCACGCAGCGGGGCGGACAGCGCCCCGGCTCTTGTTGTCGCTCCGACAAGCGTAAACGGCGGCAAATCAAGGCGAAGCGAACGCGCTTCCGGCCCTTTGCCGATCATAATGTCCAAACAGTAATCTTCCATCGCCGGGTACAGCACTTCTTCAACCGTCCGCGGCAACCGGTGGATTTCATCAATAAACAGCACGTCCCCCGGCTCAAGCGAGGTCAAAAGCGCCGCTAGATCACCGGGCCGCTCAAGCGCCGGCCCGGATGTCGCCCGCATCTTGACACCCATTTCATTGGCAATAATGGCGGCAAGCGTCGTTTTCCCGAGCCCCGGCGGCCCATACAGCAAGACGTGGTCAAGCGTCTCTTCACGCAGCTTGGCCGCTTCAATAAACACTTGCAAGTTTTCTTTGACTTTATCTTGCCCGATATATTCACGCAAATATTGCGGGCGCAAGTTTGGTTCGAGCGCCGCCTCGCCGCCTAAAGCTGCACCGGATACAAGCCGTTCGTCCACCGTCGTCCCTCCCTTTTAGCCAGCTGCCATTTATTTCAGCAACAGCGCCAGCGCCCGCTTGACGTATTGTTCCGTCGTCATCGTTTCCTCGCGAAGCGCCGGAATAATTTTGTCGATTTCCCGTTCCGCATAGCCGAGCGCCTTGAGCGCAGCAACCGCCTCGGCAAGCTCCCCGGAAAGGGGAACGGCCGGGCGCGAAGCCGCCGGCACAGAAAATATCGCAAGCTTTCCCTTTAAATCTAAAATCATTTGCCGGGCCGTCTTTTTTCCAACGCCCGGAAACTTGCATAAAAACGCCTCATTTTCTTCCTCAATCGCCCGCGCCAGCTCATCCGGCCGCCCGGCCGCCAAAATGGCGAGCCCTCCCTTCGGTCCGATGCCGGACACTTGGAGCAGCTTGGCAAACAAGTTCCGCTCTTCGCGCGTCAGAAATCCGTATAAGGCGTGCACATCTTCACGCACGTATTCGTATGTATATACCGTCACCGCCGCCCCACGGCTCCCCTCGAAGGCAAACGGGTTGGGAGTAAAAATTTCATAGCCGATGCCGTTATGGTCGATCACAATATATTCGGGACAGATGTAATCGACATATCCGCGGATGAACTCGATCAATGGATGCTCCTCTCCTTTTCTCGCCCTTTCATTGTATCATACGATTTCATTATAACAAAAACAAATCCCGCGATGCGCTTCACACCACGGGATTTCGTTTTATTGCACAACCGCAAAATGCCGGTATATTTCGATCACTTGTTCATATTGTTCTTTCGAGAGGACGCGGATGCCTTGTTTTAATTTCGCCTGTTGGCGGCTTTCCAGCTTTCCGACATCGATTTGGAAAAACGACTGGATAATTTCCCCTGACTGATTCGGTTTGCCGTTGAAAATGGACAATGTGCCGTCATTGGTGATCCCGAAATAGCCGTTTGTTTTTAACAACGGGGAAATGTCGTTGATCGTTTTGCGAAAGACGATCGTCCGGTCATCGAGAGTAATCAGTTGCCAGTCACGGTACTTTTTCCATATTTCTGTTAACGAAACGACCGTTTCTACTCTTTTTTCCTCACTGATCTCTCCGTCTACGTATTGCTGCTGCAACACGATCGTCATTTTCACCGGCGCCGACGCGGCGAACGTCCAATGAGTCGGCAATACGATCGCGGCAGCCAACAATAGGATGGAAAGAATTCGCATGGTCCGTTCCTCTCTTCCGAAATGATGGTTTTCTTACACCATTAGTTTCGCCGACAGGCGCCATTTTATTCCTGTTCCGTCAGCTTTTTTGCAAGACAAGCTCCCGCCGGTCCAAAAAGTGCGGCGGATATTCGAGCCAACGGCGGTCGATCATCATGTTGGCCCCGTCCTCGGTAAAAGCGCCGGCTTTGGCGATCAAGCTGGCGTATAAAGCGATAATGTCGCGGCGGAGGCTCACCGCCATCGCCGCTCCGTATTCCGCCGTGCCAATCGCGGATAGCGCGTTAATAACGGCCATCATTAATTGGTCGGAAAACGGCGGCTTTGTCGAGTCGGTGACGGTAACATCCGGGGACATGACAGTCGGCACGTTGCTTTCCCGCAACACGTCATGAACGGTGTTCATAATATCGGAACAGACGCGCACTCCACGCAAGAAAAAGTTGCGGATTTCCGGATCGGCCGCCACTTGGGCAAATCCGGTCAATGTCGCCTTGCCAATCTCGTTGTTGCGCGCCGTTGTAAACAAATGGGCCACTTCGACAGCGAGCAGCGGGCGGCGCGGGCCGAACCAGCCGGTTAAAAAGCTTTGTTTCTCAATAAATGCCGCTTCTTTCGGGTACACCATATACGGCGGGCGAACGTACACCCCTTTTTCCAGCAGGAGCTGGCGGGCGCGGTCGTTTAACATCACCGCCTCGTTCAAAAACTGGTGGAACAACTGAGCAACATCTTGGCGCGATGCCAAGGCGATCGCCCCGCTATGCGAGGTGAGGCCGAACTTGGACATATGATACATATATTCTAAGTAGAAGATATCGCTAAACAACTTCGGCGCACCAGGATACACATGCTTCTCCACCGGGTAGCCGACCGGCTTGGCGATCCCTTCGGCAGCGAACAGCTGCTCGATGGCGCGCAAATGCCCGTTGGCGACGTTCAACGTCTCAGTAATGAGCGGGCGAATATCGTCATCGGTCACCGTTTCTGCAAAGTGCGTCAGCAAACAGGCGACGATGCTGTCATTTATATACGTGCTCCAAAGGCTTGAAATCTCTGCACTCGTTAGTGAAGCAACATTTCCTTCCATGTAGTTTTGCACCCCCTTGTTTCTTTGTTATTATGTTCCCCGGCCTTCTGCTGTATGTAGTCAAGGCAAAAAAAATCGCCAGCGTGCCGCTGACGGATGTTATTGTTCCTCAAGCACCGATTCATCCAAGTTATGGTACACCTCTTGGACGTCATCATCATCTTCAAGCGTATCGATTAACTTCAACATTTTTTTCAATTCATCGCCTGATAACGTTGTATATGTTTGCGGAATCATCGTGATTTCCGCGCTCGCAAACGTGAATCCTTGCTGTTCGAGCTGTTCTTTTACCGTCTCAAATGACTCGGGCGCCGTATAAATTTCGAACGACTCATCCGTCGTTTCCATTTCCTCCGCTCCCGCCTCAATCGCCAAAAGCAACAGCTCCTCTTCGTCAACGTTGTGCTGTTCACGATCGATGACGAGCAAGCCTTTGCGCTCAAACAAGTAAGAGACGCAGCCCGTTTCCCCCAGGTTGCCGCCGTTTTTCGAAAATGCCGCCCGCACGTTGGCGGCGGTGCGGTTTTTATTATCGGTCAGGCAGACAACCATCACAGCGACGCCGCCCGGCCCATATCCTTCATAACGGATTTCCTCATAATTCGTATGCTCTTGGTTTCCTGTTGCTTTTTTAATCGCCCGTTCAATGTTTTCGCCCGGCATATTGGCCGCCTTTGCCTTCTCAATGACAAGGCGCAGGCTCGCGTTGGCCGCCGGGTCCCCTCCGCCGGTTTTCGCGGCGACATAAATTTCTTTCGCCAGTTTCATAAACAGCTTGCCGCGCTTGGCATCTTGAGCGTTTTTCCGCCGTTGGATATTTTTCCACTTCGAATGTCCAGCCATCGAAATTTCTCCTCTCATCACAACGGAATGTTCCGATATTACTATAGCAAAAAACGTGGAACATGTCAGCTGTTCCTAGCTGGAAGCCGAGAACAAAGAAAGGGGATGCCTAATGGCACCCCCCTCGCCGGGCTAGCGATTGTTTTCCGGCCGTTCTTGAATCGTATCGCCAATAAAAATGGTGCGCAAATCGCGGCGAATTTCTTCCATGCTGATCGGCGCGCCGCGGCGAATGGTGTTGTCAATCGTGCGGACGCGGTTGTACATGCCCGGATTGGATGTGACGCGCACCCGTTTGCCGTTGGCATACGGGGCCACCGCTTTGGCGACACGCTCTTCAAGCCGCTCCGGATGGCGGGCATCGGTCGCAATGGCAATAAGCGCTTGGTCGCCGTACACAACAGTGCGGGCATCGTCCACCCCATCCACCGCTGCCGCGCGGCGGGAGAGCTCTTCAACTAGAGCGCCGTCATAGCTGCGGTAGTACGACGGATGCGGATCGACATTCAGCGAATGCAAATGCCCATGATAGTTGTAATCGCCGTCGCCAAAATCGACCCCGCGCGGAAGAGCCGGCACATCGGTATCAAACCGGGTCGCCGCCGGCCCGCCAAGGCGGCCGTCATCCGTCAAATAGTCGGTCGCCGGTCCGCGGCGCGCCCATATATAGTTATTATCGTAGTTGAGCGCGTTCGTCCCGTAACGGCCGTAGCCGAAATCATCGCCCCGTTCAGTCGAGTAATAGCCGATCGGTCTCGCCGCATTATTGTAGTGCCGGGCTCCTTCGTCCTCGGCCCCGTAATTGGCACATGAAGCGAGCAAGCCGGCTGCTGACAATACACCGATCCATTTGACCGCGTATCTCAATGGAAAACCCCCCTTGGTTTCCTTCGCCCACGGCTGGCATGGAGCCAGCCTTACGTTTAGCTTGCGGAAAAAGCAGGGGGGTTATCGCTGTCAGTTCACACCAGCAAGGCGGCTGCTAAAACTTGGGCGGCGCAATGGCCAACCGCCGTTTATGATGCGAACGTTCGTGCAGTTGTTCAATAATTTTCCGGTCTCGCTCCGGGATGTCTTCTCCTTTCAAATATTTGTCAATCATTTCATATGTCGTGCCCATCTCGCTTTCATCCGTCTGTCCTTCCCATAATCCGGCGCTCGGCGCTTTTGTGATGATTTCTTCGGGAACGCCGAGCAGACGGCCCATTTCACGCACTTCGCCTTTGGTGAAGTGAATGAGCGGCACTAAATCGACCCCGCCATCACCATATTTCGTAAAGTAGCCGGTGTGCCACTCCGCCGCATTGTCCGTGCCGACGACGAGGTAGCCATAGTTGTTGGCGACAGCGTACAACGTCGTCATGCGCAGGCGCGCCCTCGTGTTCGCATCGCCGAGCCGCGCTTTTTCTTCATTCCATTCCCCACTGGCTTTCAGCTCGGCTTCCACCGCGCCGAACAGCGCCTTGTGCGCCTCGGTCAAATCGATGACAAGATGTTGGATGCCGCAGCTTTCCACCACTTTAAGCGCATCTTCCATATCTTTCGGATGGCTTTTGCACGGCATGATGAGACCAAGCGAGCGGTCTGGAAACGCCCGCTTAATCAAATGGGTGACAACAGCGGAGTCGATGCCGCCGCTAATGCCGACCACCGCCCCGTTCAGGCCGGCTGACGCCACCTGCTCCCGCAACCATTGCACAAGTTTGTCGATTTTTTCTTGCATCCGCCTTCGACTCCTTTTTCCAAAGATTCCATCCTTTATTTTAGCATAGCGCAAAGGTGGCGGACAAACCGTTCCCGCTTCTCCCGATCCCATGCGAGCGGACGGCGGCGCGCAACCGCCTGCCGCCACTCGCGAAATACATCGGCAGGGAACAAAAGCGCATGCAAAAACCAACGTTTTTCCAGCCAATGGCTAAGCGGAGCGAAGCGGGCAAGCGCCGAATACGACCAACCGATGTGCGGCAAAATACGGTTTGCGTATTGCCAATAATCAAGCCCGGGCGAGGCGAGTCCAGCCGTGTCATAGTCGATCATATATACATTTCCGGCAGCGGTGCGCAAAAAGTTATGAGGCGCTACATCTCCATGAATGATGGCGGCAGGCTCCGCCGCCAGCTCTTGGGCGTAATCGCCGCCCGTTTCTAGGCAGTAATGCGCCCATCGCAGCGCAAACAAAATATCCTCTTTTTCCATCACTGTTTCAACGAACGGCAAATGCCGACAAAACTCATCGTAACGGCGCCGCCATTTGTCATACAGAGGCATGGACGGCAGCCGCATGGCTTCCCGTTCGCCGCAAACGATGTTCGCCGTTGCCGCATGGTAGCTATTTAGCACTTGAAGCCCGTCCTTGATGTCGTGCTCGTTGGCGAATGCGAACGGGCGCGCGCCGGCCACATATTCCGTCAGCAGCCAATATCGCCCTCCGGCGGCGATCACTCCTCCATGACTGAGCGGGACAACGGCCGGCGCGGCGAAAAAACCGGCGCGGCGCAGAGCGGCAAGAAGCCATGCTTGCCGTTCGGCCGCCGCCAACGAGCGGTATGCTTTCGCGACGAATGATCCATGCGAAGTGACGATGGCGATGACATGCGGTTTCAACGCCACCGCCTGCCAAATAGCAAGCCGGTAATGGCGGCTAAGAAGAAAAAAGAGACGGCCGGCGGCGTCTCTTTGTATTTCGTTACTGCTCTTCACCATGCCCGCTCTCCTCGTCCGGCGGTCCGGCGAACAGGCGCGGACTGGCGGACGGCGGCGCAGGCGATGGCGCGTATCCCGGCGGGCTTGTCGGATAAACGACACCGGGCCACGGGATCGCCGGCGCGGCTTGTTGCGGCGCGTACCCGTATGGAGCCGGCGGCGCGTACGCTCCAGGCGGCGCATATCCCCCGTAGTATTGGATCGGTGGATACACAGGCATATACCCAAAAGGCGGATACCCGGCTGGCGGCGCGTACATTCCAGGCGGCGCATACCCTGGTGCGGCGTAACCGGACGGAGCGAAAGCAGCTCCAGCTGGCGGTGCCAGCGGAGCAGCAGCCCCGTGTTCTCCTAGTCCAGGAAGCGGCGGGGATGCTAGAGACTCGCTGCTGCTTTCGCTAATTCCAGGAAATAGGACCGAACTGCTCTCCGGGCTTTCCCCGACCGCTAACGAACCCGGCGGCGGGGAATAGGGCGGCATGGCTGGCAACGGCGGTGTATAAAATCCCGGCCCCGGCACAATCGGCGTCACCGGCACGCATCCTTGGTCAACACCGAAAGCTGGCGCTACCGGCGGGGCAACTGGGACGTGCGGGATGTTTGGCAACGGCGGCGGGGCTTCCTCGCTTTCGTCCGCTATATGCTCCCCTTTCAATTCAGCGGGGCTTTCATCCGCCTCCTCTTCCATCATACCAGGCAAAATGTTGCTCGGTTTCGGCGGAATCGGCGGCAAATTCGACAACGACTTGGCAAACGAAACGTGAGGAGCCGGAGCGACCGGCGGAATCGCATGCGCAAGCGGCGGTGCATACGCTGCCGGCGCTGTCTTTGCTTTTGGCGCCTCGTTCACCGGTATATTCGGTGTTTCATTCACCGGCACGTTTGGCGTTTCATTCACCGGCACGTTCGGCGTCTCTTCCCCCACCTCCTTCGATGCCCCGCCTACTGACGCTTTTGCTGTTTCTTTTTCCCCCACCTTTGGCGCTTCAGCTGCCGGTGCTATCGGCGTTTCTTTCGCCACCGCTTTCGGCGCTTCAGCCGCCGGCGCCTTCGGTTTTTCTTTCACTTCCGCTTTCGGCGCTTCGACCGTTGGCGCTGCCGTTTTTTCTTTTGCCGCTTTCGGCGCTTCGGCCGTTGGCGCTGCCGTTTTTTCTTTTGCCGCTTTCGGCGCTTCGGCCGTTGGCGCTGCCGTTTTTTCTTTTGCCGCTTTCGGCGCTTCGGCCGTTGGCGCTGCCGTTTTTTCTTTTGCCGCTTTCGGCGCTTCGGCCGTTGGCGCTGCCGTTTTTTCTTTTGCCGCTTTCGGCGCTTCGGCCGTTGGCATCTCATTGACAGCTGCTGGCCCTTCGTTCACCGATGCTTCATTTTCCGGGATGGAGCCGCCGACTGCACCGATCTCCGTATCAATGTTAAACGAAACGAACGGTTTCGCCTCCGCGTACGGATGTTCTTCCACCTTCGGTTTTTTCAGCGATCCATGCATTTTTGTTTCTTTTTTTATTGGCACCCCTGCTGTCGGCACTTTAACTTTCATTCCGGGCATAATCATATTCGGATCGCTCAAATGCCCATTTATCTTTTTCAATTGTTCAAAATCAACCCCATATTTTTGGGCAATTTTCCAAAGGGTGTCGCCCTTTTGAACAATATGGATTTTCACGCCGTTCCCCTCCTAAACCGAGACTGTTTGCACTCTATCCGACCGATGCTTGTTTCCTGTTATCGTCTTTCAACACAATGTATGACGATGGTCGTTGATTTATGATAAAAAAATCCCCCAGCCGGACGGAGGAAATTCCGTCTTGCCAGGGAGGGGGACTAGGCAAGGGCAAGCATGCGCTCGAGCGCTTGCTTCGCTTCGAACGCCACTTCCGTTGGAACGGTAATACGGTTGACGACCGTTCCTTCGCTGAGCGATTCAAGCGCCCAAACGAAATGCGGCAAATCGATCCGGTTCATCGTTAAACATGGGCACATATACGGATTCAGGGAAACGATTTCTTTGTCCGGATGCTCATGCATGAGGCGGTTCACCAAGTTCATTTCCGTCCCGATCGCCCACCGGCTGCCGGGTGGGGCGTTGCGGATCGTTTCGATAATGTATTTGGTGGAACCGGCATAATCCGCCTGTTGAACAACGTCCCAGCTACATTCCGGATGAACGATCACCTTTGTTTCCGGATTGGTCCGCCGAATATGCTCAATTTGCCGGACATTGAAATTTTCATGCACCGAGCAATGCCCCTTCCAAAGAATGACTTTCACCTTGTCAAGATCGCCGTTGCCTTGCAATGTTTCCTCATGTGGATCCCAGACAGCCATCTCCTCAAGGCCGACGCCGAGCGCGTAGGCCGTATTTCTCCCTAAATGCTGGTCTGGCAAAAAGAAAATGCGCTCCTTTTTTGAAAACGCCCACGCCACCATCTTTTTCGCGTTGGACGACGTGACCGTCGCCCCGCCATGGCGGCCGACAAACGCTTTAATCGCCGCTGTGGAGTTGACATACACAAGCGGGAGAATCGTCTCACCAAACCGCTCCGTCAACGCTGCCCACGCCCGCTCAACTTGAAAAATATCGGCCATATCGGCCATGGAACAGCCGGCGCGCAAATCCGGCAAAATGACCGTCTGCGCCTCGCTCGTTAAAATGTCCGCCGTTTCCGCCATGAAATGGACGCCGCAAAACACAATGTATTCCGCCTCGCTGTTTTTCGCCGCCAGCTGGGCGAGCTGAAGCGAGTCGCCAGTTGCATCAGCGAACTGAATGACCTCATCTTTTTGGTAATGGTGCCCAGGGATAAAAAGGCGCCGGCCGAGCTGCTCCTTCACAGCGCGGGCGCGCGCTTCGAGCTCGTCTCTTTCCATCGTTTTGTACTGTTCCGGCATATCATCAAGCCGTTTGAATTGTTCAAGTACGTTCATCGTTCTCTCCCCCCCATTATTGCAAATAAAAGCTGATATCTAACGCCGCAGCGGAATGCGTTAAGAAACCAAGTGAAATGTAGTCGACGCCGGTCGCGCCATACGCCGCCACGTTAGCGAGCGTAATGCCGCCGGACGCCTCTGTAATGATCGGTTTCGGCACGAGCCGGACGAACGACCGCACTTCCTCGGGCGTCCGATTGTCAAACATAATAATGTCAGCCCCGGCTTCGACCGCCTCGAGCACCTCGGCTTCCGTTTCCGTTTCCACTTCGATTTTCACCATATGGCCGAGCCGCTCTCTCACCGTTTTAACAGCGGCGGCAATCGATCCGCAAAACGCGATATGGTTGTCTTTAATCATCACACCGTCGTACAAGCCAAAGCGGTGATTGTAGCCGCCGCCGCAAGTGACGGCATATTTTTCAAGCATGCGCAAGCCCGGCGTCGTTTTCCGCGTATCGCAAAGGCGCGTATGGCTGTCGCCAAGCAGGTCGACCGCCTGCCGCGTCACGGTCGCAATGCCGCTTAGGCGCTGAAGCAAATTCAAAATGACGCGCTCACCGGACAACAGCGGACCGACCGGCCCGGAAACGGCGGCAATCGTTTCGCCGGCTGCGATCCGTTCGCCGTCTTTTTTCATGACCGACACCTCAATATGCGGATCAAGCAGCTGATAGCCGGCGGCAATCAGGCCGACGCCGGCCACAACCCCATCCGCCTTCGCCGTAAACACGCCCGCCGCGCGTTCGTTGGCCGGAAAAATCGTGTCGCTTGTCACATCGCCGTCACCGATATCCTCAAGAAAAAAGTGCCGCAACAACTGCTCAAGTTTTAACCGATTCATCGCTCCATCCCCCTTTTGATCCTGCTCTCACGTTACCGCCGGGCCGATGCATGCGCCCACTCTTCTTTCGTTCGCACGAGACGCCGGCCTTGCCAGTCCGGATGATCATACGGAAAATCGCTCCGGTAATGGCCGCCGCGGCTTTCTGTGCGGCGAAGCGCGGACGAGGCGACGAGCCAGCCGACAAGCAACGCATACCCTGTTTCAATCTCCTCTGCCGACAGCCACTCAAGATCACCATCCAACCAATCGGGCAAGGAAAACTGTTCAAACCAGCGAACCGCTTCACGAAGCTGCTCTCCGTCACGGACGATGCCGGCAAGCGCGGACAATCGTTCGCGGATGCTCGCCCGCCCCGGAAGCGGCGGCGCCAAAAGACGGCGCGGGCGGCCAAACGGCCGGCCGGTGCGGTGCGCTGCCGTCGGCCACCCCTCTTGGCGGCTGATCGCGTGAGCCACGCGGGCGCCAAAGACGATCGCCTCAAGCAACGAATTGCTTGCCAACCGGTTGGCGCCGTGCACACCAGTGCACGCCGCCTCGCCTACAGCATACAAGCCCGGCACGTTCGTCTGTCCCCATTCATTGACTGCAATGCCGCCCATTAAAAAGTGGGCGCCCGGCACGATCGGAAGGCGGCCGGCTTCAAGGCTGACGCCATGCGCCTCGCATAGCGCAGCAATCGTCGGAAAGCGGCGGCGAAAATCGCGCACAGCGGAAATATTCAAGTAGACGCGGCCCCCGCGCTCCATTTCCGCGGCGATCGCGCGGGCGACAACATCACGCGGCGCCAAATCGCCAAGCGGATGAACGCCATCCATTAAGCGCCGGCCGTCTTCCGCCTCAAGCACTGCTCCCTCGCCGCGCACCGCCTCCGATACTAATCCGACCGCCTTTCCGCCGGCAGCGAGCATCGTCGGATGAAATTGGATAAATTCCATGTCGGCGACTGCCGCACCGGCGCGATACGCCATGGCGATGCCGTCGCCAATCGCTGTCGGCGCGTTGGAAGTGAACGTATACAGTCCGGCGCAGCCGCCGGTCGCTAGGACAACCGCCGCCGCCCGCCAAGCTGAGACAGCGCCGTCTGTTCGCTTCGCTTTCACCCCGACGCAGCGGCCGTCTTCCGTCAAAAGTTCGATGACTTGTTCACCTTCCACCACCGATACGCGCCCTTCCACCTGCCTAAGCAAAAACGAAACGAGCGCCTTGCCCGTTTGGTCGCCGCCAGCGTGCAAAATGCGCCGGCGGCTATGCCCGCCTTCAAGACCGAAGCAGAGCTGACCGTGTTCATCTGCATCAAATGCCATCCCAGCGTCCATCCACTCTTGCAGCCGCTTCGGCCCTTCCCGGACGAGCAGCTCAACCATCCGCCCATCGTTATGATGACAGCCGGCCGCAAGCGTGTCGCGGAAATGGGCGCGCCAGTCGTCGTCGGCTGCCAGCGCTGCCGCCACCCCGCCTTGCGCCCGCCAAGAGTTGCTGTCGGTCCGGCCTTTCTTTGTGAAAATCATCACATTTTCTTGCGTCCGCAAATAATAAGCGACTGTTAAAGCAGCCAGTCCGCTGCCGACAATGATGATGCCGTCTTCCCCCACACTTAGGACTCCTCTCTTTTCACCTGTCTTGACATCTATATTTACACATATTTAAACTAATGACAAGGGGTTTATCAAAAAAAGTAAAGAAAAGGCGGGGGACTATGATTTATTTGGACTATGCCGCGACGACACCGATGTGTGAGGAAGCCATCGCGGCTTATGCCGAGGCAGCGGCCGTTTATTTTGGCAATGAAAGCAGCCTGCACGACACCGGTACGAAAGCGAAGCAACTGCTGACATTATGCCGGCGCGAGCTTGCGGCTATGATCAACGGGGAAGCGGAAGGGATCTATTTCACAAGCGGCGGCACAGAAGCGAATGTGCTCGCCATTCGGTCGCTCATTGCCGCCCATCGTCATAAAGGAAATCATTTAATTACCACTGAAATCGAGCACGCCTCACTATATCATTTGTTTCGACAGCTTGAAACGGAAGGGTATACAGTGACGTATTTGCCCGTCGACCGATTCGGGCGCATTCGTCTCGCTGATTTAGAACGGGCCATCACGCCGCGGACGATCCTCGCTTCCATCCAGCACGCCAACTCGGAAATCGGCACCATCCAGCCGCTAGCCGACATCGGTCGCCTGTTGCGGACGCGCGGCGTCCTTTTTCATAGCGACTGCGTGCAAACTTTTGCTAAAATACAGCTAGACATAAAGGCGATGGCGATTGACAGCGTATCGATTTCCGCCCATAAAGTGTACGGCCCAAAGGGCGTCGGCGCCGTCTACATCGACCCGCACCTTCACTGGAAACCCGTTTTTCCGGGGGCGACACACGAATCCGGTTTCCGGCCCGGAACGGTCAATGTGCCGGGGATCGTTGCCTTCATTACCGCCGCTAAGCAGCTTTACGGACGGATGGAAGGCGAACAGTCACGCTTTGAACAGCTGCGCCGCCGGCTGCTTGACGCCATCGCGGCCAAACAGCTGCCGATTGCTGTGGAAGGCCATCCCCGCTGGCGGCTTGCCCATATTGTCGGGTTGTCTGTTGCCGGTTTTGAAGGACAGCTCGTCATGCTTGAATGCAACCGCGCCGGCATCGCCATTTCAACCGGCAGCGCCTGCCAAGTCGGATTGCAGGCACCGTCGCGGACGATGCTCGCCGTCGGCAAAACGCCAGAGGAGGCAAAGCAGTTCGTCCGTGTATCGCTTGGTGCGGCCACGACAGAAGCAGAGATCGACCAATTGATTTCCGCATTAGAACGGCTCATCCGAACACGAAAGGAGGCATGGGCAAGGTGAAAGAAGAAAAGAAAATTTTAGGAGAAACGCGACGCCAGCTCATTTTGCAATGGCTGAAAGAAAGCGGGACGCCGCTCACCGGGGCGGAGTTGGCGGCGAAAACGAACGTCAGCCGCCAAGTGATCGTCCAAGATATTTCGCTGTTAAAGGCGCGCAACGAACCGATTATCGCGACAAGCCAAGGCTATTTGTATTTAAAGCCGGCTGAACCGGCGCAAACGTATACGAGAACAATCGCCTGCTCCCATACACCAGAGCAGACGAAAGAAGAATTGTATTTGCTCGTCGATTGCGGCGTAACGGTAAAAGATGTCAAAATCGAACATCCAGTCTATGGGGATTTAACCGCATCGGTCATGGTCAGCAACCGCCTCGAAGTCGACCAGTTCATCGCCAAAATCGAGGCGACAAAATCGGCGTATTTATTGCAGCTGACCGACGGGACGCATTTGCATACGCTTGAAGCCGACTCGCCGGAAAAGCTTGACGCCGCCTGCCGCGCCCTAAAACAAGCGGGCTTTTTAATCGAGGCCTAATCCCCTTGCCGGCGCGCTCTCGTCCTGCAAATAAAGCAAACCGCCCCACGGCGGTCGAACAGAACATGCCGCATCCTCCGCCTAGGCAAGGGGGGCTGCAGGAGAGTGAGGAAAAAAGAAATGCAGCAGCGGCCGAAGCGAAAGGCGGCTGGGCTAAAAGGTGTTTTTCTTTAACAACATCGTTTCCGAAAGAAGCCTCCTGCCTCAAGGAATTGTGCAGGGCGATCGGCAAAAGATTGCCTTGCGAAATGGTTCAATGTGCATATACAGCGATGGGAAAGAGGCTGACTCAACAGAGTGCCTGCCTTGAAACAAATCATATAAAATGAGAAAGTTGTATATCGCCGCGCAAAAGGGTGTCTCGCTGTTTTTGAGACACCCTCTCTCCGTTCTTCCATCTGCTCATTTTAAGCAAAATAATATGGATAACTGCCCAACAACTGCACTGTACAGCCGAGCGCTTCGATTTCGGCGATCGCCCCCGGGATGAGGACGTCATCCATCGACGCGTCGATGTCAATGATAAAAAAGTAGTTGCCGAGCCCCGTTTTCGCCGGGCGCGACTCAATTTTCGTCAAGTTCAGCCGCCGCCAAGCAAACGCCGACAACACTTGGTGAAGCGCCCCGGGCTGATCTTGCGGCAGCATGACGACAACGGTCGTTTTGTCGCCGACATAAAGCGGCGAATCAGGTAAAAGCGGCTGCCCGCTTCGGCTGACGACGATAAAGCGCGTATGATTGTAATCGTAATCATGAATATTTTCCTGCACGATCGTCAAGCCGTATTCGCTCGCTGCAAGCCGATTGGCAATCGCCGCCACCGGCAAGTGCGGATGTTCGCTCACAAATTTGGCGGCGGCGCTCGTTGACGTCATCGGCACTTGCTTCGCCCCTTTGAGCACCGTATGTAAAAATTTGCGGCACTGAGCAATGGCGTGCGAATGCGAATACACTTCTTTAATCTCGCGCCAATGCGGCGCATAGTACGGATGCACCATTAAATGCTGCTCGATCGGGACGACGATTTCGCCGATGATCGGCAGCGGCTGTTCATGGATCAAATAATCGAGCGTTAAGTTGACCGATCCTTCCAACGCATTTTCAAGCGGCACAACGGCCGCCTCAATTTCCCCAACGGCGACGGCGTCGATGCAGTCGGGAATCGTGTCATACGGCTCGCGCTGTTCAGTCGGAAAAAGTGTAACAACAGCCGCCTCAGTAAACGTTGCCTTTGGTCCTAAGTATCCGATTTTCATTATTTGGCCTCTCCCTTGCTTCAATACACTCCTGAACCAACAATTTCAACTTTTTCGACAAACTCGAGCCCTCTCAGCTTTGTCAACAGTTCATCAATGTCTTCATGCATATCGTTTGTGCTGACGGAAAGCGTCACGTTCGCCCGTCCTTGCAGCGGGATCGTCTGGTGGATCGTCAGCACGTTGCAGCCGGCCGCTGCCACGACGCCAAGCAGCCGCGACAACGTGCCTGAGCGGTCTTCTAAATGAAAAAACAACGTGACGATATTTTCTTTCGTCACCGCTTGAAACGGAAAAATGGCGTCGCGGTATTTGTAAAAGACGCCGCGGCTAATGTTCGCAAGCTGCGCCGCCTCGGCGACCGAGGCGGCTTTTTTCCGCTCAAGCAGCTGCTTAGCGAGCACGACTTTTTTCATCGCTTCCGGCAAGACGTCTTCACGCACTAAATAAAACTTTTTTTCCACCGCACCTTCCCCCGCTTTTACCGTTCATCCCAGTCGTCGACAAACTCAAACTCGTAATCGAGCAACCGGACGGTGTCTCCGTCTTTCGCTCCGCGCTCGCGCAGCGCGTCGTCGACTCCTATCGCCCGCAGCTGGCGAGCGAAGCGGCGCACCGATTCTTCGCGCGAGAAATCGGTCATTTTAAACAGCTTCTCGATTTTGTCGCCCGACAAAATGAACGCCCCGTCGCTGCCGCGGGTAATGGCAAACGGCAGCTCCTCTTTTTCGTATTTGTACACGACGCGCTGCACCGCCGGCTCTTCCGGTTCATAGAGCGGAAACTCCGGCGTTGTTTCGAGCAGATCGGCAATGGCAAACAGCAGCTCGCGCACCCCTTGCCTTGTCGCGGCCGAAATCGGAAAGACCGGCACCGCCTCGCCGACTTTCTCTTGAAAACGACGCAAGTTTTCTTCGGCGCTTGGCATGTCCATTTTATTGGCAGCGACAATTTGCGGCCGTTCCGTCAAGCGCAAATTGTATTGCTTCAGCTCCTCATTGATGACGACGTAATCGTCGTACGGATCGCGCCCTTCCACCGCAGCCATGTCGATGACATGGACAATGACGCGCGTCCGTTCAATATGGCGCAAAAACTGATGCCCCAAACCGACTCCCTCGTGGGCGCCTTCAATCAGCCCCGGCAAGTCGGCCATGACAAAACTGCGGCCGTCTTCCGTTTCGACAACACCCAAATTCGGCGCGAGCGTCGTAAAGTGGTACTCGGCAATTTTCGGTCTTGCTGCCGAAACGACGGACAATAACGTCGATTTGCCGACGCTTGGGAACCCGACAAGACCAACATCAGCGAGCAGTTTTAATTCCAAAATGACGTTGCGCTCCTCGCCCGGCTCGCCGTTTTCCGCGATCTCCGGCGCCGGATTGGCCGCGGTCGCAAAACGAGTGTTGCCGCGCCCGCCGCGTCCGCCTTTGGCGACAACAAACCGCTGTCCTTCTTCCGTCAAGTCGGCGAGCACTTCGTTCGTATCGGCATCGATGACCACCGTCCCCGGCGGCACTTTGACAAGCAAGTCTTCCGCATTTTTGCCATGCTGGTTTTTCGACATGCCGTTTTCGCCGCGCGGCGCTTTAAAATGGCGCTGGTAGCGGAAATCCATCAACGTCCGCAGCCCTTCATCGACGACGAACACAACGTCGCCGCCTTTGCCGCCGTCCCCGCCGGCCGGCCCGCCTTTCGGGACATATTTTTCACGGCGGAACGCGACCATGCCGTTGCCGCCGTCCCCGCCTTTGACATAAATTTTCACTTGATCGACAAACATAGCTGTTCCTCCGATTCGCTTCCATCATGGCGAAATTAGTGTCACTAATACTTATTATTGTATACAGCGCCGATTCAATGCTGTCAATATGTGCTTAAGAATAAGGCCCCCCGGGGCGGAACAGCAGCTCGAGCTCCACTGTCAGTTCTTCGGTGCCGACGGCAAACGACACAAGACGAAGCGGCGGCGCCGGCTCGCAGCGTTCCAGCCAAGTGCGGACGGCCTCACCGTCCTGCCACGCGCCGCGATAATCAAAAAACAGCGACGCCCGCCCGTAAGACAGCTCGATCGACAAACATACATGGTTTTCTGTCTGTCTGTCAGCCTGCATCTCCAGAAGGTGAAGAAAGCCGCAGCACCATTCGGTCAATCGTTCGTCATACAATGACAAATCCGCCTCGCCGCCTGTGATTTCATACTCAAGAAAAATCGGGCGCGGCTCCCAGTTGTAGGTCATGACCAGTTCGGCGAACCGCTCGGCCTTCAAGTTCGTCAGCCGGGTTTCCTGCTGCATCTCGCCGATAATGCCATTGATGATCTCCTGCACCCGCTCGATTTTATTGAGCGCCAAATGACCTTTAATGAGCTGAATTTTGTTCAGCCAGTCATGGCGGGCATGGCGCATCACTTCAACGACCGTCCATCGCTTTTCCATTCACTGCTCCCCTATTCGTGCGGTGCGATGGCCCGCACCGCCTTTTCTTCATCCTCTCCTTCGTCGAGAGGACATTTACTTTTACTATAGCATTTTCTGACAACAAACGGGAACGATTTTTCAAGGGCAAAAAGAAAAAACTCTAACCGGCGTGGCTAGAGTTTTTTCTTTGAAACAAGTTACGCTTCTTGGCTGACCGGGTAGACGCTGACGCGTTTGCGGTCGCGGCCGAGCCGCTCGAAGCGGACGATGCCGTCAATTTTCGCGTACAGCGTGTCATCGCCGCCGCGGCCGACGTTCAGGCCTGGATGAACTTTCGTTCCGCGTTGGCGGTACAAAATGGAGCCGCCCGTCACAAACTGACCGTCAGCGCGCTTTGCGCCAAGGCGCTTCGCGATCGAGTCACGGCCGTTTTTCGTCGAACCGACCCCTTTTTTCGAAGCGAAAAACTGCAAGTCGAGTCTCAGCATGGCAGTCACCTCCTGCTAGATAGATGTCACGCGGATGAACTTCCCGTAGTCGCGTTCGATCGTCTTTAGCGAGACGACCATCGCTTCCAACAACAATTGCACTTTCTCTGCCGTCGCTGCTTCTTCCAGCTCCGGAAGCTCACAGCGAAGATAGCCTCCGTCTTGGCCGAGCGAAACGTGCGGGCGAACGCCGGCAAGCGCCTCGATGGCATTGATGGTGCCGAACGAAACGGCCGAAGCGCCGGCGCAGACGATATCCTGCCCGCGCTTGGCGAACCCGGCGTGCCCGTCCATCGTGAACGCGCGAATGCGGCCGTCCGCTTCTCGTTCAATCGTAATGCGGATCATCGCTTACGCGTTGATTTTTTCGATGACAACTTTCGTGTACGGCTGACGGTGGCCTTGTTTGCGGCGATAGTTCTTTTTCGCTTTATATTTGAAGACGATGATTTTCTTTTGTCGGCCGTGCTTTTGCACTTTCGCCGTGACCGTTGCACCTTCGACCGTCGGGTTTCCGATTTTTACCGTTTCCCCGCCGACGAACAGCACTTTATCAAACGTCACCGTATCGCCTTCATTGGCATCCAGTTTTTCGATGTAAATTTCTTGGCCTTCTTCTACTTTCAATTGTTTGCCGCCAGTTTCAATGATTGCGTACATGCCTCGCACCTCCTTCATGGACTCAGACTCGCCAGCGTCAAGGCGGTTCCAATCGGAACACTTCACAACCCGCGCTGAGCGGTTGTAGTACGGGTGCGTCCTTTTGCGACAGCCGCCCTCTTTTGCCCCGTTAAGAGACAAAAAGTCTACAACGCCATCTATAGTAACATAGAAACAGCCAGCCGTCAACCGTCATCTTCAACGGTTCAAACGGCCGGCTGTCATCAATAAATGAGTGCGCCAAGCGGCGCATCGGTCCGCTTTTCAGCAAAAAACGCGTGCAGCAGCTCGTTTTCATCAAGCGTCGTCCGTTCGCGGCCGTCGCGTACGACGACGATCGCATGTTTTTGCCCGCGGTAAAAGCGCT
Organism: Geobacillus sp. 46C-IIa; assembly: GCF_014679505.1. GTDB lineage: Bacteria > Bacillota > Bacilli > Bacillales > Anoxybacillaceae > Geobacillus. The sequence goes on along the minus strand of NZ_CP061474.1, from coordinate 758,994 downwards.
GCAGCACGGCGGAGATGCGCTCATCCGCCGGAACGGTAATCGTCTGCAGCCTTGCGTAATCGCCCTTTTTCCCGTAATACCGTTCAAGCAAAAAGCGCATGACCACATATGGATGCTGTTTCTTCTCTTGCCAAAGCGCATGCGCTAAAAAGGCGGCAATCGCCCATAAATCAAGCTGGCGCGGTGCGAATGCAAGCAAAAGGACGATGCTGACCGTCAGCACAGCCGCTGATATGGCAACCATGTTCCGGTGCGCTTCGCTGAACGGACGGCGGTACGACAAAAGCAAAAACAGCAGCTTGCCGCCGTCAAGCGGCCAGATCGGCAGCAAGTTTAAACTAAACAGAGCCGCGTTATAACGGAAAAACAGCTCCCAACTTCCGTCATCCATCCAGCCGGCCTCCCATAAAAAAAACCCCGCCGCCGTCAGCCAAAGATGCTGCGCCGGCCCGGCGAGCGTCACGATCCACTCTTCACGGAATGGGCGATTTCCATGTTCCTCCACTTCTGCCACTCCACCGAACGGCAGCAGCAAAATCCGCTTCACCCGCCAAGAAAAAAACGCCGCCGCCGCCGCATGGCCAAGCTCATGAATGAGCACGATGAAAAACAGCAAACAAAGCTGCTTAAAATGGGCGGTCAATACCGCCATGCCGCCGATCAGCCATAGCAACGGATGAACGTGCAACTTTCCAAGCAGCCCGAGATACTTATTCAAAGGAAATCACCTGGATCGGATCGATAAATTTGTCTCCTTGCTTAATGGCAAAATAAAACAGTCCTTTCCGTTTATCTTTGTCACTCGCTTGAGCGGTGCCGACTTCTTTCCCCATTTCGATAAAATCGTACAGTTTGACGGAAATGGTGCTTAAATGGCCATACCACGTTTCACTGCCGTCCGCGTGCTGAATGATGACCGTTTTTCCGAGCTTCTCTTTCGTGCCGGCAAACGTCACGATCCCTTCTTTCATTGCTTCGACTTTCGCCTCGCTCTCGGTTTCGATCATCACCCCTTGGCCATTTTCATCAAAGCTTTCGAGCACTCGGCCGGAAACCGGCACCGCGTATGAGGACGCCGTCTCCGTTTTTGTCTCTTTTTTCGGCGCAAAAAAGGCGAGCGGTTCGCCGAACGTCTTTTCATACCAAGCCGAGACAGCCGCAAACTGAAATTCCGTTTCCATCGTCCGCGCGACAAACTGCCGTGCCGGTTCAAGCGAAGCGGACGGATGTTTGAACAAAATGGCGGTCACTAACACGAGGCAGGCGGCGATGAGCGTTTTGAAGAGAAACCACTCTTTGCGAAACAGCGGATGGGACTCTGATTCAAACGAATAGCGGTCATACGTGACGACCGGCAGCCCGTACCGCTCCTCGTCCGCTATCCCCCACTCCGGCTCCTTTCGCTTGCTTGACCGATATTGGCGCTCTTTTCGCCGCCTTTCTATCCGTTTTTTCATTTCCCGAACGCGTCGGTCCATACGTCCCCCCTCCACCTTTCTAACGACGTTTGTACTAATTTATGAGACAACCTCATTGAATATGAACAAGCGTTTTTTGCCGCGTCCTGTCGAGCCGATCTCTATAGCCGCAGGCCCATTGTCGTCAAAGGAGGACGCCTGTTTTAAACAATTTTAGAAAGACAAAGTTTCCGTCAGCCCTGCCATCAATAAAAAAGAGACCGAGTCCCCACGGTCTCCTTGCCTCCCCGTATCCTGTTATGTCAGCGCCTGCCCGCCGGCCGCACTTCTGCAAGCGATGGACAAAACAAAAAGGGCAATTTCCCCACGGAATTGCCCCCATTCTCCTACTTTAAACTAAATATTTTTCGAATCTTCGAGAACAATCCTTTCTCTTCTTCCTCAAGCGGCGGCAGCGGCACCGACTCGCCGAGGATGCGGCGGGCGATGTTGCGGTAGGCGATCGACGCTTTGCTGTTCGGGTCAAGGACGATCGGCTCGCCGCGATTGGACGCTTTGATCACGTTTTCATCATCGGCGATAATGCCGAGCAGTTCGATCGATAAATGCATAACGATTTCATCGACATCGAGCATATCGCCGTTTTTCACCATATGGCTGCGGATGCGGTTGATGATGAGGCGCGGTGGCTTGACGTGCTCTTCCGCTTCAAGCAGGCCGATGATGCGGTCCGCATCGCGAACCGCTGACACTTCCGGCGTCGTGACGACGATCGCCTCGTCCGCGCCGGCGACGGCGTTGCGGTATCCTTGCTCAATGCCGGCCGGGCAGTCGATGAGCACATAATCGTATTCTTGCTTCAGCTGCTCAACCAGCTCTTTCATCTGCTCCGGATTGACCGCCGATTTATCGCTCGTTTGCGCCGCCGGCAGCAAATACAAATGGTTATCGAACCGCTTATCTTTGACAAGCGCTTTTTGCACCGTACAGCGCCCTTCGACGACATCGACTAAATCATAAATAATTCGGTTTTCAAGCCCCAATACGACATCAAGGTTGCGCAGCCCGATGTCCGTATCGACAAGGCACACCCGCTTCCCTAAAATGGCGAGGGCCGTTCCAAGGTTCGCGGTCGTCGTCGTTTTGCCGACGCCGCCTTTCCCGGAAGTGATGACGATCGCTTCTCCCACGGTTACATTCTCCTTTCTAAGCGCGTCAAATTCGGCCGCAAATGCATGAGCAGCTGCAGGCGGTCGACAACAATTTGATTATGTTCATTAATATAGGCACATTCCATCTCATTTCCTTCGTCCGTTTTGTAATCGGGAGCACGATTCATGACATCGCTGATGCGCAGCTGCATCGGCTTCATCACTGACGCGGCGATGATCGCCTCTTTATTTCCGGCATATCCAGCATGAGCGATGCCGCGCAAGGCGCCGAGGATGAAAATGTTGCCTCCGGCAATGACCGTTCCGCCGGGGTTCACATCGCCGAGCAGCAGCAAATCCCCCTCAACGTGGAGCACTTGCCCGGAACGAATAATGCGCGAGACAGTGACGATTTCCGTTTTCTGTATCCATTCGATCGCTTCCGCTTTCGACATCACATTGCTTTCGATCGAATCGACGACCAAATTTTTCGAACGGCGGATGAGCGCACGCAACTCCTCCTCTTGGGCGGGCGTCAAGTAGCGGTTCCCGACTTTCAGATGGACGGAGACGAGCGGGCTGTTGGGCGCGACGCCGGAGCGTTTGACGAGCCGCTCCTCAATCTCTTTCAACAAATCGTCGTACGAGCAGCGGTCATCAAGATGCAGCGTCAGCCCATCTTTCGTCCCTTTAATCGTCACGTACTGCTGCTTTTGTTTTGCCACAACGTTCACCCCAACGAATAATTCTACAGAACGGGCCGTTTTTCCTCTTTTATTCTTCCTGCTCCAGCCGGCGAATTTTTGCCAACCACCGTCCAAGCGGGTACGAGAAGATGAGAAAAAACGCGATGTTTGCCAGCAACGTCGGCCATAAACGACGATCCCAAAAAACGAAAAACGGCCAATCCGTCCGCCCAATCAACAGCTGAATGCCGTACACATAGCTGTCAAGCAACGCAATGGCTAACAGCGATAGCAAAAAAACAACGAGCCAGCTCTGGTGAAACCATTTCATCGCTTTGCCCACTATATAGGCGATGAGCGTGTAGGCAAACGCGTAAACGCCAAGCAGCTCCGTATAGACGCAATCGTACAGGAAACCGAAAACGAACCCGTAGCCCATCGCCCGCGTCCCACCGAGATAAACAGCCGTCAGCACTAAAAAAATGAGAAAAAAACGGGGAACAAAAAAATAGCGGACATATAAGTCGCCCTTCGGCCATACATCAACAAAAATGCTTTCGCTGACAAAACATAACACCGCAAGGAAAGGGAGCTGCCACTTCTTCACTTTGCCTCCTCCTCTTCTTGCAGTGCCGCATCGATTTTTCGTTTTACAATCATCACATCATCAATATCATACAAGTTGGCAAACGGCTTAACATAGACGACTTGCGTCAGTCCGTACTGATCCGGCTTGACCTCGGTCACTTCGCCGATCGGCAATCCTTTCGGAAACACGCCGCCGAGGCCGGAAGTCAACACTTTTTGCTTCTTTTTCACCTTGGCGTCAATCGGAATTTCGCCAAGCAACAGTTGGCGCCGCTTTTCATCATAGCCTTCGATTAACCCGAATACATTTTCATTCCCTTGGACGTAAGCGGAAATGCGATTGTTTTGATCAAGCGCGCTCAACAGTTGAACCGTGGACGTAAATTGCGAAGCGTGCTGCACCTTGCCGACGAGCCCAGCCGGGGTAATGACCGCCATATCTTTTTTCACCCCGTGCTGCACGCCTTTGTTGACAATGATCGTCTCCCGCCAGCGGTCCGGGTTTCGCCCGATCACTGTCGCCTGAATCGGAATAAAATCGCGCAAGCTCTCCTTTTTATCAAGCAGCGCGCGCAGCCGCTCGTTTTCCTGGCGCAGCGCTTCGACCTCTGTCTGCAGCGCCGCGTATTCTTCAAGCCTTGCTTTCAACAACTCGTTTTCCGCATATGCATGGCGGAGGTCGTTCACATTTTCAAAGAAGCCCGCGACAAACTGTGCGGGCTTCCCAAACAGAAGCTGGACAAAACCGGCAGTGTCTTTGATAAACTGCTCTGGCCACGTCAGTTCCTCGCGGCTGCGCAGCGAAAAGCCGATCAACATGACAAGAATGACAATGCTGACAAGCAAAAAAATGAGGCGCTTATTTCCGAAAAACTGTGGCATGCATCAGCACCTTCTTACTGTCAGCGATGGTCTCTCGCCTTGTTTTTAAACAAGTCAATATGGTCGAGCGCCTTGCCGGTGCCGATCGCCACGCAATCCAACGGATTTTCAGCGACGATGACCGGCATGTCCGTTTCCTTGCTGATGACTTTGTCCAAATTGCGCAGCAAAGCCCCGCCGCCTGTCAACACAATGCCGCGGTCCATAATGTCGGCGGCCAGCTCCGGGGGCGTTTTTTCGAGCGTGTTTTTCACCGAGTCAACGATCGCATAAACGGTATCGCGCAGCGCCTCTGCCACTTCTTCCGCGCTAATTTCGATCGTTTTCGGCAGCCCGGTCAGTAAGTCGCGGCCGCGAATTTCCATTTTGCCGATCCCTTCCGGATTTCCGGCTGAGCCGATTTCCATTTTGATCGCCTCTGCCGTCCGCTCACCGATCATCAAATTGTACGTTTTGCGGATGTATTGAATGATTGCCTCATCCATTTCATCGCCGGCAATGCGAATCGACTGGCTCGTCACGATGCCGCCGAGCGAAATGACCGCCACCTCGGTCGTGCCGCCGCCAATGTCCACCACCATGCTGCCGGTCGGCTCCCATACCGGCAAGTTGGCGCCGATCGCCGCGGCAAACGGCTCTTCAATCGTATACGCGTCGCGCGCTCCGGCCTGGCGCGTCGCATCGATGACCGCCCGCTCTTCGACCGCTGTGATGCCATACGGTACACATACCATCACATACGGCTTGCCGGCGAACAGTCCTTTCGTTTTGATGGCTTTGCGGATATAGTATTTCATCATGGTCGCTGTCGTCTCGTAGTCAGCAATGACGCCATCTTTCATCGGCCGCAGCGCCACGATGTTGCCCGGCGTGCGCCCGATCATGTTTTTTGCCTCATTGCCGACGGCGACAATTTGCTTTGTATCGCGCTGAATGGCAACGACGGACGGCTCTCTGAGCACGATGCCTTTTCCTTTTACGTAAACGAGCGTATTCGCTGTCCCTAAATCGATCCCTAGATCTTTCGTTCCAAACCCAAACATATTGTTGATCTTCCTTTCCGAAACGAAATGCATATCATCTTTATATTGGCAAAATTGGTCGGATGTCAGTCATTGATAAGTTGCACAGCACCGCCCAAACGGATTCGGAAAAACTCATAATTGATATTATACCTGATTCGACAAAAAATGAGAACCGTTAGACATAGCCTTTTTCTTTCAAACTGATGAATTTTTGATCGCCGATAATGAGATGGTCGAGAAGCTCGATGCCGATAATGCGCCCGCATTCGGCGAGCCGCTTTGTGACATCGATGTCCTCACGGCTTGGGGTCGGGTCGCCAGAGGGGTGGTTATGCACGCAAATGACGGAGGCGGCGGATCGTTTGATCGCCTCTTTAAACACTTCGCGCGGATGGACGATCGAGGCGTTTAAACTGCCGATGAACACCGTTTTGCGGTGGATGACTTGGTTTTTCGTATTCAAGTAAATGGCAACAAAATGTTCTTGCGATAAAAAACGCATATCTTCCATCACGTATTTGGCCCCGTCCTCCGGGCAACGGATGACATAGCGGTCATTGTAGCCGGACTGGTGAATGCGCCGGCCAAGCTCAAGCGCAGCCAAAATTTGCACCGCTTTCGTCGGCCCGATTCCTTTGATGTTTGTCATTTCTTCCACGGTCGCATCTTTCAGCAACCTCAGCCCTTCAAAATGATGAAGAAGACGCTGGGCGAGCTGCACGACCGACTCGTCTTTCGTCCCGGTGCGCAGCAAAATCGCCAATAACTCATGGTCAGACAAGCTTTCCGGCCCTGATGACAGCAACCGCTCACGCGGCCGGCTGTCTTTCGGCACATCGCGAATCATCCACGCCATCCTATCTCCCCTTTTTCTATGATGATCGTCTCCCCTTCCACCGGGGAGCAAAGCCCGCTTGCAGGCCCTCTTCAGCCCGTCCAAAGCCCCGGCGGCCAGCCATCCGCGTTTTTCGCTCCTACGCTTCCGGCGGAGGCCAACCGAGCCGGCGCAGTTCTCTTACCGTCCGCGACAGCGGCAGACCGACGACAGTGAAGTAGTCGCCTTCAATCCGTTTGACAAACAGGGCGGCCCGGCCTTGAATGCCATACGCCCCCGCCTTGTCCATCGGCTCCCCGGTCGCAATGTAGGCGGCGATCTCTTCTTCGCTTAACTTCCAAAACGTCACCGCCGTTTTTTCGGCAAACGACACCGCTTCCCCATTCGGCGTTACGATGGCGACACCGGTCCACACCTCATGCGTCTGTCCAGATAAAAGGCGCAACATATGAAACGCTTCCTCGGCGGTGCGCGGCTTCCCTAAAAAGCGACCACCATATACAACAACCGTATCAGCGCCAAGAATGTAGGCATCGGATATGGACGATGCGACCGCCTCGACTTTCCGGCGGGCAAGCGTTTGAACAGCTTCTTCAGGAGGCGTTCCGGGGGCGATCGTCTCATCGGCTTGGCTTTCTTGCACATCAAACGGCCAACCCATCATCTCGAGGAGCTGTTTGCGGCGCGGGGAGCGAGAAGCAAGCACGAACCGTGGGGGCATTGTACATTCTCCTTTCCTTCGCTTCGGTTCGGAAGATTCATTTGTATCGTAGCAAACTTTTCACCGAAAGGCAATTTTCCACAGCCAAAGGGCAAAAAAAGAAAAAACGGAGCCATTTTCAGCTCCGCAGCGGTACAAGTTCCATATACACGCTTAGCGCCTCAAGCAGCAGCTGCTGGGCCTTGCCAAGCAATGCTTCCTCTTCGTTTTCTTTGTAGGCGGCAAGCGCCAAATACGCCTGCTTTAGCGCTTCGGCATATTTCTGGACCGTTTTGTTGTTTGTCGCTTCGCTTTTTTCCAATGAACCGTACGCCTTGCTCAGCGCCTGCCATTCCTCCTCGCTTGCGCCTTTGCCGGCAAGCAAAGCGGCAGAGAGCGCGGCCATGGTTTCATACAATGCCTCTCCTTTTTGGACGATGTCTAACTGGCGTTCCTTCGTTTCGTCCGCAAACGACAGCTCTTTCACATACGTGCTCGACACAGCCTTGCGGTATTTGTCATTGACCGCCCGCAGCCCTTCCTTATCCGCGCCAACCGCAATATAAAGCGCCGCCGGCTTTTGACCGGCGATAACGACCGGCACGCCCGCCGCTTCAATCGATTCGGCCGCCCGCGCAGCCGCCTTCGTGTCGGAATAAACCCCCGCTTGGATCACCGCGATCGAAAACGGCCGCGGCATCACGCCTTCCGCACGTTCGCCGCCCGTCGCTGTTCCCGCCTCGGTGAGTTCTGTCATCGCTTCAGCCGCCGGCGACGGCTCCGCTTTTTCCTTCGGAATGAGGCGAAGCATTGTCATGCCAAACGCCATGCCGACTACAGCGGCAATCGCCGCCGCCAAAAACAGCGACTTGACATGCGGCGGCAGCCGCCACGACCGCCGTATTTGGCCAGTTTTCTTCTTTTTTTGAACCGCCTCTGAAATCGAGATGATTGGTCCGTCCGCCTCTTCAAGGGCGGCCGCTTCTTCCTCTTTAGCCGTGTCAAACGCCTGCTTTTCCATCTTTTGTTCGCCAATTTGCCGACCGGTCCTTTGGTTTTCATCCGTTTGTCGGCTGCTCACTTGGAACGAACGTACTTGGTAATGGCCGACCGGTTGTCCGTCATTGGCGGAATCTGCAGACGGGCGGTCTTCAGGTCGGTGTCCGCTGGGCTCATCCGGCTGATTCCCTTCCGATGGGCGCCTGATCGTAAACGGCCGCGGATGTCCGTTGATGTTCACCGTAATGCCCGGGCGCTGCTTGTCCATTTTGCCACCATCCTTCTTCGTGCTTCGATTTCTTTCGCCCATCTTACCATAAACGAAAAAAAAAAGAACAAGACATTTGTCGTCTTGCTCCTGCTTCTTTTCTTCATTTTCCGACATCATCGGTCACGAATCGCTTCGCCTGTTAACGCCTCGACAGGAATCGGCTGTTCGCGCCCCCCCCCCCCCGTAATCGCAAAGCTGCTTCGTCTCCCCTTTCAAACAAACGGCATAGTCGATCCCGCCGTCTTCCTGTTTCGTCACGAGCACGTACGACGGATTCGTCTCTATGGATAGTACGTTCCCGGTAAACGGATCTTGGATCGGGTGAAACAAGCCGTGTTCCACCAGCTCTCTATAGGACAATACAGCCGATGAACGAGCCGGCAAAAACTCGACGTTTTCTGCGCCGACATACCGCCGCGCCGCCTCATACAAGCCATACGCATCGGAAACAAACGCCCGCTCGCGCGCCTTTTCCACCACGTCAAGTACGGCGATGACGGCAACCGCCGCTACAATGCCGACGATCACCAATACGGCCAACAATTCAATGATCGTCATTCCGCGCTTTGTCCGAATCAACACGCCGCTCTCCTCCGGCTAGCTACGGACCCGCCGATGGCGCCGTCTCCGTCAGCGGGTTGTCCTTGCCGCTTGGCGGCGGAACATCCCGCGCCGGCAGGAGCTGCTTCCATTTTTCAAGCTGCGGCGCGTAAAAGGCGCGTACTGTTAACGAATACGTCAACGGCTGGACATCGGTCGCCGTCGAGGTCAACTCCGGTTGCCCGGTAAACGTGAGCGACTCAATGGCCATAATGCGCTCGGCCCGCTCTAGCGTTTCTAAAAACCGCTCAAGCTGGTAATACGACGGCGACTGAACCGTCAGCTGCGCGCTCACCGTCTCAATGCCGGCTGGAGGGGCTTCCTTTTCTTCTCCCTTCGCCTGCTCTTGTTCGGAAAAGCGAACGTTTAGCAACACGCTGTCCGAGACGTATTCCGCCTTTTGAAACTCAAGCAGCAGCTGATCGGTAAGCGGGCGGACCGGCACTTTTTTTTGCAGCGCCGCAAGGCTTTCCAACGTTTCTCCTTCCTTTAGCGAAACGTTTTGCTCCATGGCGGCGAGCACTTTTTTCTCGCTTTGCACTATGGCGGCGAGCCGATCGATTTCCTGGTAGCGCGGCGCCAACAAAAGAAAATAAAATGCGGCGCCGACAGCGGCAACAAACAGCAACAAAACGGAAACGGCTAGCCATTTGTTGATGCGACCGATCATGGCGATGTCTCCTTTTTTTCGGTTTGGCCGATTGTTAGTTCATATTGCGCCATATAGCGCGGCACGGTCATTTCCGTCTCAACTTCATCGCTTTGACCGCTGGCAGAAACTCCTGTCAGCTTCACCTCTTTGACTATGTCCACCGCCTCTAGCCGGGCTAAATAATAGGCTGCTTCTTCGGGGGTGTCAAACTGAACCGTCATCGTCACCGTCTGCCGGTCGGCATAGGAAAAATTCATGACAAAGCCGCGCTCAGGCAGCTCTTTCGTCAACACACGCAACAACGGCACCGTTTTGAGCGGATAGCGGTTCGCCCACTCAACTGCCTTGGACAGCTCTTGCCGCCCTTGCTGCTGCTCGGCGTCCTTCTGTTTGACGGCTGCCGCGGCCTGCAAGGCGCGCACTTGCTTCAATTCCGCTTCGAGCGCCGCTTGATGGCTGCTGGCACGTTCCATCAGCCAGTATCCCCCGGCGGCGCCGACAAGGAGAAGAAGAACGACCGAGACCGTCAATACGACGCCGAGCGTATGGCGCGGCTCTTTTCGCGGCAATAAGTTAATGTCAACGATCACCGTCAGTCATTCCCTCTTTCAACGCCAGCCCCCAAGCGAGGTGATACCGGTCCGGCAGCGGATCAAGCGGACGGGAAAGGCGCTCGGGCGACACGTCAAGCCGCTCTGTCAAAGCAGCGAATGCAGCGGCAAGCTGCGGGTGGTCGCCGGTGAGGAACAGGCGCGTAATTTGCTGCTTTCCTTGTTGGAGAGAAAACGAATAAAAACTCATCATCCGCTCGATTTCCTTATACACCTCCGCAAACGGATCAACGATCGGCACCGTTTGCTCCCCGGCCGCCTCAAGCGGCAAATGGCGCATAAACAGCGGCAAATGGCGGTGAAAGACACTTAAGTTCACCGCCGATTGGTCAAGCTGCACGAGCAAAATATGATCATCCGCCGCTGCTTGTCCGGCGGCGTAAAATGGGCGGTAAGCGCAAAGCGGCGACACATCGGCCGCCACCGGGAGCAAATCGGCATCCTCAAGGAGCGCGGCATATTCCGCCACCGCTTCCTCCGGAGCGGCAAACAACAGCACGTTTAGCGCCTCCTCCGTCCGCCCGGCCACCACATAGTCAAACACCGGATCGGAAAACGGAAGCGGGATCGATTCGCCAAGCTCCATAAACAAATACCCGCGAATGTCGTCGTCCGGCAAGTGGGGAGGAAGCGGCACGCTGCGAATCATGACAAACGGATCGGGGACGACAAAGCGGACGCGCCGCCCGCCAAGCTTCCATTCGTCGACGCATTCATCCAAGATCATCGCCAATGTTTCCTCATCAACGATTTTTCCATCGCGAATGACACCGGGCGGCAGCTCGCGCTCGCCCCACCGCTTCGCCTCCGACGGATGACCCGGTTTCGCTTCCACCCACCGGATGACATGGTCTTTCATGACAATATTCGCCTGTTTTGCCTTTCGCCGCCATAACGCCATGATTGTCTGCTTCCTTTCTACCGTCCTACATCATCAGGGCAAGATACACGCGCACCATCGCCTCGCCAAAGAAAAACGCCGTCAGCGCCCCGAGCGCAATGGCCGGCGCAAACGGCATCGGCGCGCCGCGCCGCACACGGCCGAGCGCCATGCCGATCAACCCGATCACCGTACCGTACAGCGTCGCCAAGAAAAACGCAAGCAACACCATTTTCCAGCCAAGCACAAACCCGAGCACGGCAAACAGTTTCACATCTCCTCCGCCCATCCCGCCTTTTGACAGCACAGCGATCAGCAGCAATAACAAAAACCCCGCCGCCGCGCCAATGAGCATGTCCATCCACGGCAAAAATGGAATGAAGAGCCGCTCCATCAAAAACAGAACGGCAAATGCCACAAGCACACGGTCGGGGATGAGCATATAGCGAAGATCGGAGACGACAATGATGGCAAACAAGCTGATCAACGTCCACGCCACGATCAACCGCCCGCTCCAGCCGACCCACATCGGCGCGGCGGTAAACAAGCTGGCCGTCGCGAGCTCCATCGCCGGGTAAAGCGGGGAAATGCGCCCCCCGCACCCTTTGCACCGACCGCGCTGCACAACGTACGACACAACCGGAACCAGCTCTCTCGCCGACAACATCCGCCTGCACGCCGGACAATGCGACCGCGGCCGGACGATCGACTCCCCGGCCGGCACCCGCAGCCCGACGACGTTGAAGAAGGAGGCGAGGAGCAATCCTGCTGAAGCAATATAAATATACAACCCAACACCGCCTGTCATTACAAGAGCCCCAAAACTTATTCTCCATTAGCTTTCCTTGCTGTTATTCTTCACTATCTGATGAACCGTTGCTTCTTTTATTTTGCAATTCTTCCTCTGAAAGTTCGCTATCGTCTAACACAACATTAGCATCATGATTTTTTAAGACATAAGAGTACTTTCCATTGCCACCGTCATTGTTGACCACAACTTCATAGCCATCGTCTTTAACATTGTCCAAATACGGATCTAATTCCTCTTGAGTCAAAGTGGCAGGAAAGGCACTCGGAGTGTTGGCTGTCATATAGAGCTTTGCAGCGTTTACAATTTGAATTCCCTCAGCAATCTTTGCATCATTTTTTGACTTATTAATAATTCCCCCAATGCTCGGAATCGCAATCGCCGCAACAATCCCTAAAATGACGATGACGGCGAGCAGTTCGATGAGCGTCAAGCCGCGCTCGTTTTTGACCATTCGCTTCAACATTGTCTCCCCTCCCTTTCCAACAAAATTATATGGATGCAATTTGAAGATTTACCATTTGTATCTTTTACCGAGTATTTGACCGACTGTCGGGCGACCGAACAACGCCGCTTCCAGGCCCATATATAGGTCTTTGAAGCAGGCGGTTGTTCGGTCTTCCGTCACGCCAAGGCGTGACGGAGGCAAGCCTGTGGCTTGCCTTCGACGGTTGAAAATGGACAAAACGCTTTTCCGTCAAAGGATATGTTAAACTTCTTCGTTGCATCCATATAGAACGTTTTCCCTATTATTCTACAACAAGGCAACGAAAATAGGAATATGTTCTTATTTCCTATTGTTGGATATGATTAAAAATATCGTACATCGGCACGATGATGGAAGTGACGATCGTCCCGACGACGCCGGCGAGCAGCACGATCATGAGCGGTTCGATGAGCGATTTCAGTCGATCGGTGCCGGCGTCGACTTCCGCTTCGTAAAAGTCGGCGACTTTGCCAAGCATGGCGTCAAGCGCCCCGGTCTGTTCGCCGATGGCAATCATTTGCGAAACGAGCGGCGGAAACGCCCAATGGCGGCGGAGCGGCTCGGCGAGCGACTGGCCGCGCTCAAGGGCGGTGCGCGCCTCATCGAGGACGGAAGCGATCACTTCATTTTCGACGACGCGTCCGGCGATCGACAGCGCCTCTAAAATCGGCACGGAGCTGGAGACGAGCGAGCTGAGCGTTCGCGTCATGCGGGCGAGCGCCGCCTTTTGCACGAGTTTGCCGAAAATCGGCAGCCGCATTGCCGCGTAATCGAAATAATACTTCATTGCCTTTTGTTGCCGAAGCGCGGCGAACAATACGTATACGCCTATGATCAGCAACACCGCCGCCCACCAGTAATGCTGCATTACGTCGCTCGCTTTAAGCACAAACTTCGTAATCCCCGGCAGCTCGGCGTCAAAATCGGCAAACATCTCGACAAACGTCGGCACGACAGCGACAAGCAAAAAGATGACGACCGCCGTGGCGATGATGGCGACAGCGATCGGATAAGCGAGCGCTGAAGCGATTTTTTGCCGCGTCCGATGCATTTTTTCGAAATGATCGGCAAGGCGGTCGAGCGTCTCGTCAAGCGCCCCGCTCGCCTCTCCGGCGCGCACCATGTTGACAAACAGCGGCGGAAACAGGCGCGGATGGCGTGCCGCGGCCGCCGAGAGCGGATTCCCCCCGCGCAATGACTGTTCGATGTCCGAAAGCGCCCGGGCGAGGGGTTTGCTTTCGGTCTGCTCGGCTAAAACGCGAACTGAGTCGACAATCGTCACTCCCGCACGCACGAGCGTCGCAAACTGGCGCAAAAAAATGACAAAGTGCTGCAGCTTCACGGCGTAGCCGAACGAAATTTCTTTGTTCCATACCGACGGCGGCACTTCGGCAAGCACCATCGGGCGAATTCCTTTTTCCCGCAGTTTGATCACCGCCTCGCGCCGCGAGATGGCGGCGATCACCCCGGCCTTTTTTCGTCCGCTCCGATCGCGCCCTTCATACTTAAATTGTGCCATGCTCGCCACGCTCCTCTGCCAAATACGCCTCGGCGGCAAGCGGATCGATGCGTCCGTCGGCCGCAAGCTCTTTTATGCTCATTTCCATCGTCTGCATGCCCGCGTTGCGGCTCGTCTGCATAATGTTGACGATTTGATGCTCCTTTTTGTTGCGGATTAAATTGGCAACGGCCGCATTGTTGATTAAAATTTCCAGCGCGGCTGTCCGACCGCTTTTACGGCCGTTTGGAAACAGACGCTGGGCGATGATGGCCACAAGCACGGACGCGAGCTGGAGACGAATCTGTGCCTGCTGAGCCGGCGGAAAGACGTCAATCATCCGCTCGATCGCCGCCGGCGCGCTCGCTGTATGGAGCGTGCCTAACACTAAATGCCCCGTTTCCGCGGCGGTGACCGCCGTTTGAATCGTCTCCAAATCGCGCATTTCCCCGACTAAAATGATATCCGGGTCTTGGCGGAGCGCAGCGCGCAGCCCGGCGGCAAAACTGCCGGTGTCAAATCCGATCTCACGCTGGTCGATGATCGATTTTCCGTGTTTATGCAAATATTCGATTGGGTCTTCGAGCGTAATGATATGTTTTGACATCGTTTTGTTCATATAGTCGATCATAGCCGCCAATGTCGTCGATTTGCCGCTGCCGGTCGGCCCGGTGACAAGCACGAGCCCGTGCGGCTTTTCGGCGATGCGTTTCAAGACGCTCGGCATGCCGAGCTCCTCAAGCGTCGGAATGCGCAGCGGAATGAGGCGCACAGCTAAAGAAACGCACGACCGCTGTTTAAACACATTGAAACGGAAGCGCGAGACGCCGGCTATGCCGTACGAAAAGTCGAGCTCCCCCGCTTCTTGGAACTGCTGCCAAAGCGGCGGCGGAATGATGGCTTTTGCCATTTGTTCGGTCTCTTCCGAGCGAAGCCGCTCATGGCCGTATGCCTTCAGTTCCCCATTCAAGCGGAAAATCGGCGGCGCGCCAACAGTTAAATGCACATCGGACGCGCGGCATTCAAAGGCGGCGCGCAATAGCGCCTCAAGCTTTTCCTTCATCGGTCTCACCCGTCAATGTAAAATCGCCACTTTCAGCACTTCTTCAAGTGTCGTTATCCCTTGCTTCACTTTCAGCAGCCCATCATCAAGCAAAAAAATCATTTTGCTTTGAAGGGCGAGCTCGCGCAATTTCGAAAACGGTTCATTATTTAAAACGACGCGCCGCATCTCATCGGTAACGACGAGCAGCTCATGAATCGCCAGCCGGCCGCGGTAGCCGGTCATGTTGCACATCGGACAGCCGCGGCCGCGGACGAGCGTTCGCACCTCGATTCCGCGGCGGGCGAAAATTTCTTTCTCCCGCTTCGTCGGTTCATACGCTTCTTGACAGTCGCGGCAGACGCGGCGCACGAGCCGCTGGGAAACGACGCCGGCGAGCGACGTCGCCACTAAAAACGGTTCGATCCCCATGTCAATCAAACGGGTGATCGTGCTTAACGCATCGTTCGTATGAAGCGTGCTTAACACTAAGTGGCCGGTGAGCGAGGCGCGAATCGCCACTTCGGCCGTCTCGCGGTCGCGAATTTCCCCGACCATGATGATGTTCGGGTCTTGACGCAAGATCGAGCGAAGCCCTTGAGCGAACGTCAAACCGACGTTTGGGTTCACTTGAATTTGATTGACCCCTTCAATTTGGTATTCGACCGGATCTTCAATCGTAATGATGTTCACTTCTTCGCGGTTTAAATGGTTTAAAGCGGCATATAACGTCGACGATTTTCCCGAACCGGTCGGCCCAGTGATCAGCACGATGCCGTTTGGCCGTTCAATTAAGCGGATGAAACGATCGAGGTTCACCGAGTTAAAGCCGAGTTTATGAATGTCGTTCAAGGCCGCCCCTAGATCGAGGACACGCATAACGATTTTCTCCCCGTACACCGTCGGCAGTGTGGAAACGCGCAAATCGACGGGGTGAAAATCGATATCCATTTTCATCCGGCCGTCTTGCGGAACGCGATGTTCCGTGATATCCATATTGGCTAAAATTTTAATTCTCGCTGTCAGCATGCTTTGCATATGTTTCGGCAGCGCCCGCTCGGTGCGGAGAAGACCGTCGATCCGATAGCGGATGAGCACCTTCGTCTCCTGAGGGTCGATATGAATATCGCTCGCCCGCTGCTCGACGGCAAGCTGCAAAATTTGATTCACCAACCGGACAATCGGGGAATCCTCTTCATCGGCCCGCTCGTCTTCGCGCGTCTCTGACGGCGGCGCCTGCAGAAAATCATCCAACCCCTCATCGATGTCATAATATTTATTAATCGCCCGCAAAATATCATCTTTCGAGGCGATCGCCGTCTCGATTTGAAACCCGGTTGAAAGGCGCAGATCATCAATGACGAAAAAGTCCATCGGATCAGCCATAGCGACGAGCAGCCGCTCGCCTTCGACTTTGAGCGGCATCACCATATGGCGGCGGGCAAATTCTTTCGGAACAAGGCTTGTTGCTTTCGGATCGATCGGATAGCGGTATAAGCTGACATGGGGAATGCCAAGCTGAAACTCAAGCACTTCAATCAGCTGCTGCTCGGTAATGTAGCCGCGCTGCAACAAGGCATCGCCAAGCTTTTGTCCGGGCGCCTTCTCGCGCAGCGCTTCGGCGAGTTGCTCTTCCGTAATCAACCCCGCTTCGACAAGCAAGTCGCCAAGCCGTTTCCGTTCCTGCTTTTTGCTCATTTTTCTTCCCCTCCGCTCGCTTCCGTCTCCCCTTTGCCGACGGCAGCAGGGGCGGATTCCCGATTATCCGCTTCATCGCCTTCTTTTGGCTCCGTACCGCCTTTCCCATTGCCTTCGCTATTTTCTGCCGCCGGCGGGTTCGGTGATTCCGTCGGTTCACTGTCTCTGCCTTCCGTTGGTTCGCCTTCCCCATCACCGCTTGACCCAACGCTGCTTTCCGGAATCTCAAGACCGCGCACTTCAATCGTGTACACCGGCGGGTAAAAATCTTCACTGACCGTTTCTTTGCGCACAAGCCGCGCCCCGTCGCGAACCTCGCGCGTCACTTCAATTAGCAGACCCGAGCGGCCGGCTTGTTTCGTTTGCTTTGCGCCCGGCGCCAAGCGCGCGTCATATTGAACAACTGTGCGCGGCTCGATGTCCACCACGTCACCGGTGCGAATGATATATTGATAGACAAACGGCAAGCCGGAGATCACGGCGTGTACGTTTTGCCCATCATACCGAAGCCAAAGCGTGTAATCAGTTGTGTTTGGGTTGTACCATTCCAAATCGCGGCCGTTGCTGACACCCGCCTCGAAACCAGGCGTTATTCCGTCGGGCAGCGTGCGGCTCGTGTAGCGCTCGGCAATAGCAAAATTCGTTTTTAGCACCGCTTGATAAACCGCCGAAGCGATCAAATCGGCCGCTTCATCACTGAAATCTGTCTTTTCCTTTTTGATCCAATCCCCAAGCGAAAACAGCTGCCCCGCTTCGATCGTTACGCGCCTCTCTTCCGACAGCCAGCGGGCGGCCGCCGCATCAGGCAGCGGCACGGCTGCTTCGCTCACCACCGGCTCGCGCCCGTCCGGAAATGATATGTAGCTTGCTAAGTCAATGGGGGAAGACGGCGCCTGCAGCCGGGACGCCCACTTCGCTAAGTCCTCTCCGAGCCGCTTGACATCCAGCGCTTCAAGCGCCGATAACGGAACGACAGCTTCCACCGCGTTGAAACACTTTTCCAAATCCACGATGACAAAAAGCGGGGTGCGCTTCCCGTCAACGAGCTGCTCTATACTTTCTTCGAGCTGAAACGTAAAAACATCCGCCGACAGATCGACTTGTTTTTCTTGATATTGCAACGGAATGGATGCGGTCGCCTTCCACTCGTTCACCCGGCTAGCCACCGCCTCACGGGCTTCGCGCGCTGTCATATCAGCCAGGGACACCGGTCCGGCCGCCGTCCCTTCACTCAAGCGGCCATCATCCGGGGCGAACGCATCATAGGCAAAGACACCAAAATGCGAAAAGGCGATAAAATAGATCGTGCAAACGGCCATCACAGCAAGCAGCTTCCACGGGGCCGCTTTTTTCACTACCGACCCTCCCCCGTCATGCTTCCACGTTCATCGAGACATCGACGATAACGCCCGGACCGGCCTCTTGCGCCTTGCGCACATCCTCTTCACGAAGCGTTGTGCCAGCAGCGAATAACAAGCGTCCATCCGCATCATAAACGTCTTTTGTCAGCCGTTTTCCGGCTAACAGCGCGACTTGTTTTTCTCGTAACGTATGGAGCGCCTCGACGTTCTCAGCGTTTTCAGCGATCGCATCCATTTGGGCCGAAAGACCGTCTTCGTCCATTTCCGCAACGGGTTGACCGCTTTCCGCCTTCAACAGCTGCGCAGGGTCGTCAAGAAGCGTTTGTTTGGCTTCGTCATGGACGACCAAAATATCTTTGCCGTACGTCAATACTTCCGTCGCCGGCAGCACTGCTTCCTTGTTTTCTAAGTGTAAAGCGATGCCGATAATCTCCCCTGTTTCTTCGTCAATAAAAAACTCGTTGGCTTCGCCGAGCAGCTGGCCTTTGCGTGTGATGGCTTTCGTGTTCTTAATGCGGATTTGCTTATTGACGAGCTGATTGGCGATCGGAATTTCCGAAAGATCGATCACGTCATGCCCTGTTTCGACCGTCACGGCAAACTCGCCGACGCCGACCACTTTTTTAAACGGAATCGCTTTTAAGCTAAGCTGTACATCGTCTTGTTCAACCGTTAAAAAATCGATTGACCCTTTCTCCGGATTGATCACCAAACTTTTCACCGTGCCGATTTGCGCACCGTCCGCGATGCTGATGATCGGCAATCCAATCATTTGCGCGCTAGCTTTCATCATTTTCACCCCAACTGTTTGCTAATGTCGCGGCTGACTGCCGCCAAAGCGCCAATTCCTCGGCTACGGCCGGGTAGGCGCAAAAACGATTGGCGAGTTCATCAAGCCATAGAGCTAACTTATCGTACTGTTGTTCTATTACATAATGTTCCATTAACAAACGAGCCAATACGTAATAATCACGGTCGGAAAGCGGCTCGGCCAAGCATTGAAGGAGGCAGCGCTCATAGTCGGCCGCACCGAAACGGCGGCGGTTCAGACGCAATTCAGAGGCCACCGCCTGCACGACTTCTGTGCGCACCGTTTTCCGTTCCTGCAGCCTATCTCCTTCCTGCTGTTCTCCGGCTGTCCACTCACGGTCTTCCTGCCATCGGCCTGCCGTTTGTCCATCTTCCTGGAACTCGCGACATCCGGCCTGCCCGTTTGACTTTGTTTGTTGCTCCCCTTGTCGCTCAAACAGCGCGTGTTCCCCATCCGCATCGACTGTTTGTTCAGCAGCGCCGCTCACTTCCGGCAGCAAAACATATGTGATGTCCGGCGGCACCTCTCTAAAAGACGACCCAGACGGCGTTTCCTGCTCGGAAACGGGCTCGCTTTCATCGCCAGAGTCGTTAGCCGCTTCAGAAACAGCCAACAAGAAAGCGGCGTCACTCCGATCGATTGCCTGCAACAACCCTTGATCGCTATCGCCATCATCAGCGAGGGAGTCAGCGGACGTCCCTGCTTGCAGCGCCGCTGCTTCGATATCCGGCGTCATAGCGACCGGCAGCTCATCGAGCCAGTCGTGCGGAGGGCGTGCCGGCTCATCAGCCGCAATGAGCGATTCGAAAGCGGAATCGGGAAGCTGTTCCTCATCATCCGCCTGCATCGGAAGCAAGACAGGCGCAAGCGCAGAGCGTCCTCCTCCATGCTCAGCCACTCCGCGATCTTCTCCCAAGGCAATGGGCTCCAACGAAAAAGGGGCACGCTGTTCCGCATAGCTTGCTGATTCTGACAACAGCTCAGCAGAACGTTCCACATGCTCGTTTTCGCGTTCGAAGTCCTCATCCTGTTCGCGGGTTGCCCCTCGTTCATCGAAAGCTGGACTTGAGTCATCTAACCTTAACGCTGATTCATCGGAAGACATCCTCGGCTCATCGACAGTGGCTGCCGGTTCGCTCAGCGCTGATGCCGAATCTTTCAGCGCTGGCTCGAGCTCGTCTGAAGCGGGCTCGTCCGCTTTCAAACCGTCATGAAGGCGCATCGCCGCGTTCGGCCAAGCAGCTTCAGAAGCGGCATATCCGTGTTCCTGAACGAACGCCGTTTGCTGGCGCCCATCATCTAGGTCATTTGCCCCACGCTGATCAGCTTCTTTGCCGTTATCGTCTACCGGCTTTGTCAAGCGCACTGTTTTTTCGATCCGTTCATCATTCGGCCCGTCCCTTTCTTCCTTCCCTGTTGCCGACCGATAAAGGACGGTGCCGAGCCGGCGGTCGAACAAATAAGAAACCGCGGCCAACAAGAGCCCCAGCAACAACACGATCTGCCAAAGCGGCACGGCCGATTCGGCCAGTCGGGCCAACACGGCGATGAGAAACGCGGCTGCGACGACTATCGCGCCCCCAGCCCGGCTAAACCCAAGCGGCAACAACCAAATCGCCAAAAGAGCCAGTATGAATGCCGCAAAATCAATAACCGCCTCTTTCCACATGCCCATCCGTTCCTTCCCGGCGTAACGTTTCCAAAGGGCCGATAGACCTTCCACCCATCGTCCTCTAATCCTAAAATTCTACATGATTTGACTCTAAAATATTGTATAATAAAGTTACATATTTTGAAAGAAGGTTATGACAAATGGATGGGGACAATTTTTTGTCATTTAGTCATAAAGACGGGTTCACCCTCATCGAAACATTGCTTGCCCTGACTTTGTTATCAGGCGTGGCGATCGGCTTGTTCTACTTTTTCACGAACGCGATGACGTACACGTCCTACAACCAAGGGCGTACGGTCGCCATCAATATCGCCCGCGGCGTCGCTGCTTATATGGAAAAATTGGACTTCCCTGCGCTCGAACAACATGTCCGCCAATCGACCAACGAACAAACGCCATTTGTAAAACTGACGGATGCCGATTGTGAACATGCGGCCATTTTCCCGGAGCCGGACGCATGCCGCGCCCAATTCGCCCCAACGATCAACAACGTCATTTACGACAACGGGCGGATCGCTGTTTTTCTCATTCCGTATGAACGCACGCACTGGGAACGGCTCACTTCATCCCCCTTCGAGGAGTTCCCGCGTTCACTGCGCGAACGGATCAGCGAAGAGGCGGAAAAAGTGCGGCAATCTGACCCCGGCCTTGGACAGTATGCGTTGAAAATGTACGTGATCGTCCGCTGGGGCGATCGGTCGGAAGAGGCGGAATGGGTGGAAGGAGTGATCACCGATGAAACGATCCGCTAAAGCCCAAGCCGGGATGACGCTTGTCGAGCTGCTCGCTGCCATCTCCATTTCCCTGCTCATCATCGGCGCCATTTATACCGTCTTTCTGACCGGCATTCGCGCCTATCAGCGGATCGGCATCGAGAACGAACTGCGCAGTGAGGCGGACTATGCCGTCGCCATGATGATGAACAAGCTGTACGAACTCGCTCCTGACGGCGTTGATCTAAGCGCAAGCAATGAGCGGAAGTTAACCTTCATTGAAGACCGACAACAATGGATTGACGCCTCGTCTGGATTTGTTGCTGAACATGAAAAGGACGGTGCTGCATTGACGATTTCCATTGAAAACGGCGCGCTGGCGATCAATGGGGAAGCCATTTCCTCATCACGCCTTTCGCTGGCCGCCGATTCCACACTTTCGCTCCGCTGCCTGCGCGAAGAAAAAAAAGGAGGAGCGCATATTTGCCGCAGCGGTGTCGTCACGATGAAGCTCGCCGTGCAAGACCGCAACCACGCCGACCCGGACAGCTGGCTGTATGTGCAGCCGTTTACATTAAAAACGGAGTTCGGCTTTTAAGGGGGGAATCGCAATGAACCGCCTGCGCTTGAACGAGGCCGGCTACAGTTTAGTGACAACGATGCTTGTCATCACCATCTTCTTTTTGCTCGGCTTAACGATTTTAACCGTTGCTGCTCAACAGGCGCGATTTACTCACGTGCGTGTGGAAGAGATCGAATCGTTTCAGGAAGCAGCCAACGCCATCGACGAAACGGTCGCCGCCTTAAAAACGGCCATCGCCAAGCCGGATTTTGTCCTTTCTACACCGGCGCGCCTTGACGATGATCTAAGCCGTTGGCTGCCTGCGTTTGAACAGCGCTACGGCGTCATCATCCGCGACGCGACTGAAGAAGGGGAGATCGACCGGCAAAAACTGTTCACGCGTGTCTTATATATTTCGAAGCCGCACGGAAGCAAAACGGTCACGCGGCGCGTCATTATCGCCAACACGCCAAGCTTTTTAAAATACGCCCTCGGCTCGTCCGAGGACTTGACCGTCAACGGCGGCGCATATATCGACGGGCATGTATATGCCGGCAACGACGCCTATATCACGAACGCCGCCAACTATATCGACCATTCACAGCGCCGGACCGAACCGACTTCTTTTCCAACCCTTTCGGCCGACAGCGCCTGGCTTGTTCAAGGAGAGGCGTTCTCTTGCACGGGCGGAGCTGACTGCTATCAAAGAGGGACAGGAACGTTTCTGCGACAGCCCATTCACTTTTCCCTTGGTTTAGAGGGAGCGACCGTCCAAAAAGAAACAGATGATTTTATTGACGTTGATTTTAACTGGACAGTGAAAGATAAGCTGCTTAATGCGGCGGGAATTGAAACGTTCAGCGATGAATACGAACAATGGATTGATAAGGGCATTCCAGACTTGCTTTCGGTGCTCGAAGACCGCCTAACGGTGGTGGATGATATTGAGCCGCTGCTTCGCCGCTCTTGGCATCAATCTGTACTTCTTCATCATCCGGGAGTTTCGTCGTTTTTTGTCGATCGTGGGGAAATTGATTTGAAGAAACATTGGCTCATCGTCAACGGCGATTTGTTTTTAGGCAATACCGTACAGACGCCGACAAAAGTGCGCGGCAATTTGATCGTGCTCGGCGATTTAACGATTCAAGGAAATGTCGCATTTGACGCTTCTGTATATGTCACCGGGCGCACGCTCATTTATGATGCCGACATTAGCGGCTGGGGCGGCAAAGAGCTTGTCCTTTTGACCGACGGTCCGCTTGAGCTGGCGCGCATTAACGAGTTTCATAATTCGTTCCCGCGGCACCCAAACTTAAAAGGCTATTTTTACACAAGCAGCAACGCCACAGTCTATGCGGTTGGCTCGTACATTCATATTCAAGGCGGCTTGTTCGCCCGCGGCGATGCGTCCAAACGCGCTCCGGATGCCGACATATCCGGCCTTGTCGTCAACGCTTATCGAGGTCGGGCAGAAAACGGGTTGTCGTTCATTCCAGCGCCGAATGACGACATCGACCAGTCGCGTCTTGTCATCCGTCACGACCCGCAAGTGCTGATCGACCGCGGGGAAGGTCTTCCGTTTGTCAAACGGTTGTCCCTCGTTGTAGACCGGTTGAAAGTAGAATAAAGAAAAGGGCGGCCTAGGCCAATCTAGCCGCGCCCTTTTTTACGGGAAAACCTCCACTCAATTGTCGATATCATTTGATCTTGCCGACAAGCTTGGGGGTGTTGATGTCGATTACCAGCGGTTTCGACTGTCGTTATCAACGTGATCTTCCGGTTCGCGAACAATCACCGTCACGTTCGCCCAAATCGGCTGCTGATCGCTCGTTTTCGCATTGGCAGTCGCTGTCACCGTCGCATAACCGACATCGTTGGCGACCAAAACCCATGCGCCGTTTTCACGGACAACCGCGACATACTCCGGTGCGGACGATTCAACGGAGCGAAGCGTTTGATCGGTCGCATGGTCCGGAATGAAGCGAAGCTGCGGCATTACTTCAAGCCGTTCGCCGACTTCCATGTACAGCACCGGGGTGCGGAACGCCATCCGTTCGAGCGGCACGTATGGATCAATGACCGTAATCGTCGCCGACGCTTGCACGTTGCTGCCGTCAGTCGCACGGACGGCAATCGTCACCGTGCCAGGCTTTCGCGCTGTCACCGTGCCGTTTTGGTCTACGGATGCGACATTTGGGTCGCTTGATGTCCACGCAAGCGTTTTGTTCGTCGCATCGGCGGGCTCTATCGTCACTCGAATGTGTTGCTCCTCACCGACGTTCATCGTCTCTTTGTAATCACCAAGCACTAAACGGTCGATTAACTTGTGATAACGGAACGTCACCTTCGTCGTTCCGTCACCGCGCGTCAGTCCCCCAGCCGAACGCACCGCGACAGTATACTCACCGTCATCGGAAATAGAAATCATATACGGCGAAGCGAGCGGCTGCCAATGTGAAACCACGCCATTTCGTACGACTTGATGCTCGTACTTCACCCCTTCGCCAGCGACAAGCCCCACCATTTTGACAGTCGGCGCTTCCGTGATCACAGCGCCGTTTTCCGCCACACCGCTTTCCGTTATGATCGACAGCTGCGGCTTCAAGGCGACGCGCACCGTCTGGCCATTGCTGTAAGTGACAAGCAAGATCCCGTCATTGTTCGAATCGTATTGCATCGCTTTCACCGGCAGCGGCAACAACCCATAATCATTCGGATGGGTGGTCCAACCGAGTCGAAAAGCAGATGATTCCCATTTGGAAACGAGTCCGCGATAATCCCCCTCATAATAAAGGTTCGGAAAATCGGCAAGGCGCACTTTCATGCCGATTTTCTCTAGCGGCGGCTCCAGCGTTGACGTTCGTTTTCCATAGCGGCTGTCTGTAAACTCCACAATCGCCGCAGGAAGCTGCACTCGATCCATCGCCCACTCCGCCTGCATCGTCAATTGTGCGGATAACGTGATTTTCCCAAGCTGAGAATAACCGATCGTCCGGTTGGGGAACGTAACTTTCGCGCAGCGGACGCCGTTTTGGCTATCGATCGTCACGTTCTCCCCCGGCAACGCGGTAATGCCATCCGGAAGCGGCTGGATGAGCGTGATATGACTAATCGTACCGGAAGCAGCGCCGACGTAGCCGGACGGCTTGAACGAATACTCGGCTCGGAATCGGTTGTCATCCCCATCATCAGTTCCGTTCTTCACCAAATCATCGACCTTGCGGCTGATTCCGTTCAAAGCAGCCGTTCCTTCAAAAAATGGGGGCACTTCGTCTTTCACTGTGACCGTCACCGTCTTGGTCACTGCCGGCTGCAGCTGCCCGTATACATCACGGTACGTTAGTTCGGCCGTAAACGTATATGTCCCTTTTTGCTTAAAAGAGACGGAAACCGGAATCGTAATCGGCGCCGGCGCCGGCTTCCCGACCTCATACGGAATCGAAAATGAAATATACGCGTTTTGTCTGTCTTCATCCAGCCATACTTGACCGTTTTCTGCAATGGCTACATTGCCGCCGAATGATGAAAGCGGAATGCGAATCGTTCCCGTCAAAGTCGGATCGGTGGACATCTGTGAAAACCGTTGAAACAACTCGGTCAAGTTTTGCGGCGTTCCTTGCCGCGCTTCCCCTCCCGCTGTCGCCGACAGCGCCCGCAAATAGTCCATATCGACCTCGTTATTGTCGCCAAAACCGATCGAATACAGTGTAATGTTGTTCATGCCAAGCGTTTTTGCCACATTGGCGGCATCGGTGCGAATTTTTCCTTCAACCCGGTCATACGTGAACGGATAGCCGTTATCGGTGGAAAACGGCCATCCATTCACATAATCGGCACCATTGTTGTAAAATAGTCGGTCATAACCGTCCTTATCGGTAAAATCGATGCTGGCCGTTTTCCCATCGCTGTACAGTACATACGTGAGCGGTAAGGAAGAGGTGATTTTGTCGCCATAATAATATTTCAATCCAAAAAAAGCTCTCCTAATTTCCTTATACGTAATCGAACTTGTTGTGTTTAACACCGTCGGCTTTCCGTCGGTCAAAAAGATAATGTACTTTTTCCGCGCCGGATCGTTAAAATACGAATGGGCAAGCGACAAGGCGGCCGAATAGTTCGTCCCGCCGTTGGCCGTCAAACCATTTCCTTTATCAATTATGGCATCTAGTTGACTAATGACATTGGATTTAAATCCGAATGGAACCACACCTGTTTCGTTTACGTCATCAGAAAATGGGATCAGAGCAAACCGATCATTCGGATGATAATTGGTTTTGAAATAATTCACCGCTGCCTGCAAAGCAGATTTGGCGCTTTGCAACTTCATCATCGTCATCGATCCCGACACGTCCATCACAAACACCACATCGATCGGCGGACGGACGGGCGATGAAACGGCCCCTTGTGGAATGAGCGTCGCATCGAGCCGGCCTTGGGCATCGCCGTTTGGCGGCTTAGCGTATTCCGGCTGTGAAAACGAAAGGGAAAAATCCAATTTCGCCGTGCTCGCCTCCGTTTGCCTCGTATATGGATAAGGCGTCTGTGGAAATGAAAAATACACATCCTCTTTTCCATTCCCTAACACGCGATACGCATCGACGGTGATTTGGTAAGTCGCCCTTGTTCCCGAAGCCGGCGGCCACTTCCCGCGCATATCAAGAGAAAACGTATAGTTTTTCTCCCCGTTTCGGTCCGCCGGCGCTTCCACCGCTTCGGCTCGGTAGCTGACTGCCGCGCCGCTTTGTTCCTTCGGCTGAATGCGAACCATAAAGTAGCGAATGCTGTTCCCTTGCCCGCTACCGCTCCCTGGTGCGGTCGCCCATCCCTCAATCTTCTCATCCGAAACGAACGTAATGGCCCCCTCTGTTTGATCGGCGTACACAACACCTGCTTTCATCGGCCATAGGCTTGCCATCAGCCAAAACAACATTCCCCATAAAAGCCAGCCGCGCCACCGCTTCATGCGCTTCCCCTCCCGCGCCAAAAGAACTATCTTTCTTCCATTATATCAATCCTTTTCATCGCTTGGCATTATTTTTTAGACGTTTTCTCACTTCAGATATAAAGTAAAGCGATCCCGTCATGAGCAACAACTCATCTCTCCCTATTCGGTCTTTCTTCCCATCGATCCAGCCGATCCAATCACCTGTCACCGCTTTTTGCAGATGAGACGAAAGGTCCGCCAACTGTTCCGCCGCTGCCGCGCGCGGAAAATCAAACGTGGTAAACGTGATCGTATCCGCGAGCTCATCAAGACGTTGAATCATCCGCTCAAGCGGCTTGTCCGCCAACGCGGCAAACAAGACATGGACACGTTTGTCAGGATAATGGGCGCGCACCGTCTCCACGAGCGAGCGAATCCCGGCTTCGTTATGAGCGCCGTCGATAATGACGAGCGGATCATCGCTCACCCGCTCAAACCGGCCGGGCCAAGCGGCCATAGCGAGCCCGTCGTGAATGTGCTCCGGTTCGATCAAAAACGAATAGCTAAGCCGCAGCAGTTCAGCCGCCATGACGGCCGTTGCCGCGTTTTCGATTTGATGGACGCCCGGCATTTGAATGCGCAAATCATGATACGCAGCAAACGGTGTCGTGACGGAAAACTGCTCCCCTTCCGCGGTCGTTTGCTGATCGGAGACGGCAAAATCAACGCCGAGACGGTATGTTTTCGCCTTCCGTTCCGCTGCCGTCTTGGCAATGACTTCCCATGCTTCCGGCTCCTGCACCGCTGTCACGAGCGGCACCCCGGATTTGATGATTCCCGCTTTCTCGGCGGCAATTTGCCCGAGTGTATCGCCTAAAATGTTCATATGGTCATAGCTGACGTTCGTAATGACGGAAACAAGCGGATAAATGACGTTCGTCGAATCGAGCCGGCCGCCGAGTCCGACTTCAATGAGCACAATATCTTGAATCTGTTTTTTGCCGAAGTAATAGAGCATCATGGCGGTGATCACTTCAAATTCGGTCGGTCCGCCAAGTTCTGTTCGTTCGAGTTCGTCCGCGAGCGGTTGAATGACTTGCACAAGCTCAACGATTTCTTCATCGCGAATCGGTTCGCCATTGACGCTGATCCGTTCGTTAAACTGCTCGATATACGGCGAAGTGAACGTGCCGACGGAATACCCCGCTGCTTGCAAAATCGAGCGCAAATACGCCACTGTCGACCCTTTGCCGTTCGTTCCACCGATATGGACAGCGCGGACGCGGCGCTCCGGATGGCCGAGTTTTTCCATCATCCATTCCATCCGTTTTAGTCCCGGCTTCATGCCAAGCCGCAGCCGCCCGTGAATCCAAGCGACGGCTTCCTCATATGTGCGGATCATATTCACGACTCCTCCCTTGAGAAGATCTAGATCGAAAGGCTGGCGATGGGCCGGACGGCTTCCGCCAGCGAAAAAGACGAACCCGCATGATAGCGGATTCGTCTTCATCATAATCAACCAAACAATCGTTTGTCTACCGTTTCAACTCAGCGAGGCGCGCTTTCACCGCTTCGCGTTTTTCGATGTAATCTTGCCGCTTGCGCCGCTCTTCTTCGATGACATGGGCCGGCGCTTTCGCTAAAAAGCCTTCGTTTGCCAGTTTCTTTTCGACGCGCTCGACTTCTTTGTTCCACTTGTCGAGCTCTTTCTCAAGCCGCTTGATTTCCTCTTCAATATTGATCAGCCCCTCAAGCGGCAAAATGAGCTCCGCCCCGGTGACGACGGCGGTCATCGCTTTTTCCGGCGCCGGAACATCCATATCAATGACCAATTCGCTCGGGTTGCAGAACCGTTCTAAATAAGCGCGGTTTTTCAAAAGCGCTGTGCGCACTTGTTCGTCTTTTGTCTTAATGTAGAGCGCAATCGGCTTGCTCGGCGGCGTGTTCACTTCGGCGCGAACATTGCGAACCGCACGGATGATGTCAACAAGCATCCGCATTTCTTCGGCCGCTTCTTCGTTCGACAGCTCTGGGCGCACTTGCGGCCACGAGGCGACGGTGATCGATTCGCCGTCATGCGGCAAGTTTTGCCAAATTTCCTCGGTGATGAACGGCATGAACGGATGCAACAGACGCATCGTGTTGTCAAGCACATACACCAAGACTGAACGCGTCGTCTTTTTCGCCGCCTCATCATCGCCGTAAAGCGGCAGCTTCGCCATTTCAATGTACCAGTCGCACAAATCGTCCCAAATAAAGTTGTACAGCGTGCGTCCAACTTCGCCAAACTCGTATTTGTCGGCGAGCTTCGTCACCGTGTCGATCGTTTCGTTTAAGCGCGTTAAAATCCAATGGTCGGCAACCGTTTTTTCGCCGCTTAAGTCGAGCTCCTCATACGTCATGCCGCCCATATTCATCAAGGCAAAGCGCGAGGCGTTCCAAATTTTATTCGCAAAATTCCACGTCGCTTCGACTTTTTCCGTGCTAAAGCGCAAATCTTGTCCCGGCGAGCTGCCGGTCGCCAAGAAGTAGCGGAGCGCATCGGCACCGTATTGGTCGATGACATCCATCGGATCGACGCCGTTGCCGAGCGACTTGCTCATTTTCCGTCCTTGGGCGTCGCGAACGAGACCGTGGATCAACACGTCTTTAAACGGCCGCTTTCCGGTGAACTCAAGCCCTTGGAAAATCATGCGCGACACCCAGAAGAAAATGATGTCATAGCCGGTGACCAGCACATCGGTCGGGTAATAGCGCTTGTAGTCCGGCGAGTCGGCATCCGGCCAGCCCATTGTCGAGAACGGCCAGAGCGCCGAGCTGAACCACGTATCAAGCACATCCGGGTCTTGCTCCCAGTTTTCAACGTCTTTCGGCGGCTCGTGGTCGACGTAAATTTCCCCCGTCTCTTTATGGTACCATGCCGGGATGCGGTGCCCCCACCAAAGCTGACGCGAAATGCACCAGTCGCGGATGTTTTCAAGCCAGTGCAAGTACGTTTTTTCAAACCGCTCCGGCACGAACTGCACTTTTCCGTCCGTTTGCTGCAGCTTGATGGCAGCTTCTGCGAGCGGCTTCATTTTAACGAACCATTGCGTTGACAAATACGGCTCAACGACCGCGCCGCTCCGTTCGCTATGGCCGACGGAGTGGACGTGTTCCTCAATTTTAAAGAGGACGCCTTGCTCTTGCAAGTCGCGGACGATTTGCTTCCGGCATTCAAACCGGTCAAGCCCTTGATATTGCAAAGCATTTTCGTTCATCGTACCGTCTTCGTTCATGACGAGAATGCGCGGCAAATTGTGGCGGTTGCCGACTTCAAAGTCGTTCGGGTCGTGTGCCGGTGTAATTTTCACCGCGCCGGAGCCGAATTCCATATCGACATACTCATCCGCAATAATTGGAATTTCGCGGCCGACGATC
Source organism: Geobacillus sp. 46C-IIa (assembly GCF_014679505.1). GTDB lineage: Bacteria > Bacillota > Bacilli > Bacillales > Anoxybacillaceae > Geobacillus. Next base: position 728,700 of record NZ_CP061474.1, on the reverse strand, counting down.
GGCAATTTTACCATTTTGCCGATCAAGTGCTTGTACCGCTCATCATCCGGATGAACCGCAACGGCCGTATCGCCGAGCATCGTTTCCGGGCGGGTTGTCGCCACTTCAATGTAGCCCGAGCCATCAGCAAGCGGATAGCGTAAATGATACAGCGCACCCTTTACTTCTTTATAAACGACCTCGATGTCAGACAAGGCGGTTTTGGTCGCTGGATCCCAGTTGATGATGTACTCGCCGCGGTAAATGAGCCCTTTCCGGTAAAGCGAGACGAACACTTCGCGCACCGCTTTGGACAGCCCTTCATCAAGCGTAAACCGCTCGCGCGTGTAATCGAGGCCAAGGCCCAATTTCGCCCATTGGCTGCGAATATGGCCGGCATATTCTTCTTTCCATTTCCATGTTTCTTCCAAAAATTTCTCTCGGCCTAAATCGTAGCGCGACAGCCCTTGGCTGCGCAATTTTTCCTCCACTTTTGCCTGGGTGGCGATGCCGGCATGATCCATGCCCGGAAGCCAAAGAACGTCATATCCTTGCATCCGCTTCATGCGGGTAATAATGTCTTGCAGCGTCGTATCCCATGCATGCCCCAAATGCAGTTTGCCGGTGACGTTCGGCGGCGGAATGACGATCGTAAACGGTTGTTTGTCCGGATCGCCGGTCGCTTCAAAAAACTTGCCTTTCAGCCACCAGTCATAGCGCCACGCCTCAACGGCGCGATGGTCGTATTTTGGTGGCATCGACACTTCATGCTGTGCCACTTTTGTTCCCTCCTTCATGTGATCGACAATGGCTGTTGCCTACGGAGTGCATCATCCGATCGGCAAGCAAAAAAGCCCCTTTCATCCAAAAAGGACGAAAGGAGCTGCTTTCGCGGTACCACCTTTTTTCTTAAGCCTAGAGGATGGCAAAACAGTGCCGTTCAAGCACCGGGCGATGTTCCATCCGAAGTGGCCGCAACGTGCCCCGGCTTTGGGAAACGGCGTCTTTCAACCACATTCTCCATTCAACCACCTGCCCTCTAGGGCTTAAGCGCTTCATTGGCATAACGGCATCAAGCCGGCTTCCTCTACTCGGCGGTTTCGCCTTTCAACGAAGCAGCTCAAGGGCGACCTTCCAGCAACCGCCATCCTAGGAAATCTCGCAGCTTTTGATTTCCCTCTCTGCAGGCGCGGACTGCTGTACTCCTCCCTGTCTTCGCTTTTTTCGTCATTATTCGATTATTATACTACCATTGTCCATCATCTTTGCCAAGTTTTTATTTATTTATTCCACTCGCTCCGGTTTGGTGACAAATGATCGTTCTTTTCATATTGTATAGTAAATCAGAGAAGGAGGGAAATGCCGATGCGGCGATTCAACCCGTATTCGTGGCCGCCGTGGCTGAGGCAAGTGCGCGCCGTCTGTGCCCAAGTGATCATTCCGCTCACCATTTTTCAAGCCATTCGCACCATTTTTTTGCCGACGACGTTCGATGTCATTTTATTAGCCATCTTTGTTTTGATTGCTGTGGCGCTCCATTTGGAATGGATTTAACCGTTGCCGTCCCCTTCCGCTGGTGCTTCATGACTGACAGCCTCTTCTTGCTGCCGCGCGGCGTCGCGTTGGACAAGATGCATCACGACCGCTTCCATGTTTTTAAAGGCAAAATAACAGCGCTGCAAGGCGGCGACATATTCCCGCTCGTTCCGTTCCGTTCGCGGAGCGGCTTCATATTGTTCAAGGCAGCGGATAAACCCGCGAGGCTCGGCTAAATGGCCGTATAAAAACGCCCGCTCCCCGGCGGATAACGGCAATTCCTTTTCGTATTCATCCATTCCCCCCATCCACTCGGGACCGAGCGGTGGAAGCGTTCGGACATGCACGCGAAGCGCGGCGATCAAATCGTATACCGGCGAATTCCAGTGCGCCCGTTCCCAGCTGATCCAATACGGCGCCACGTAATGGGAAAGGCGCGCTTTTCCGTGCACCCAAGCGATGCGCCATTGTTTCGTTTCTTCGAGCGCCTCCTCCCACGCAGCCAACTGCTCCTCGGCAAACAAGTAAGCGCGCATCACCTCATGAAAATACGTGCAGCACTGCAGCTGAAACGGTGACATGTACCAAGCGGTTTCATACCGCTCAACCCGCTCTTCCCAAACCGCCCGCTCCTGCTGCCATTCGTCTTTTTTTTGCTTTCGATACGCGGCGATCTCCTCTTCGCTCGCCTCGACGGTGCGGACGGTAGCGCGATGGAGGCGGGCCAGCCCACGAAAAAAAGTGCGCACCGTTTCTTCTTTTGTTTTCGTTTCTTCCTCCTGCCATGCTTGCAAATAGTAAAGGCGGCTTCCCTCCGCAGCAAACGGCGACCGTTGCCGCGTCCAATAAAACGGAGGGCAATGGCGTCCATAATAGTGAAGCGATTGCCAGAGAGCAGCCGCCTCTTGTTCACCGTCGAGCGGTTTTAAGGCAAAAACACCGCGATCGGTGTACACTTTTGCCGCTTTGCCCCGCTGTTCGATGCGCTGCGGCTGAAGCCCATACTGGTGAAGCACGGCGCGGTACGTTTCAGACCGTATGGCCATCGTTACGCCCCCTCACCGGCAAAAGAAACGGAAAGCGTTCCTTTCATGAGAAAGGACGGCTTCCCGCCAAGGCCGGAATATATAACAGCTGCCCTTCGTGCACGTCATCCGGGCTTTCCAAATCGTTGGCGCGCAACAGCTGCGAGACGGTCACATCATACCGTTCAGCAATCTTGTCCAACGAGTCTCCTTGTTGGACGATGCAAATTTTGACGGTGGTAAACTCTTCCGCTTCGCTTTTGGCAAACAGCTTCGTCAAATAAAGGGCGTTTTCGTTTTTCACTTCCGCTTCTTGTTCTTCCTCGTCCTCTTCACTCACCGCTTTTTTAGCGGCCCCGATCGATACTTTCGCCTCCGTTGGCGGCAGGAGGGAATCAATCTCCTCTTCCACTTCCGCGTTGACGGCTTTCGTTTCCGTCTCAAGCGGTAAGAACGGCTCTTTTCCATCCTCTGTTTCATCAGACGGCGTTTCTTCATGACGCACAGCTGCTGGCTCAACGATGGAAGCAGACGTTTCGCTGACTGCAGCGACAGGCTGTTCGTGCTTCTCGCTAGCAGGGCGATCCTCCGTTGCAAATGCTTCACCACCGGCCGCCTCTTTGCGGGCGATTGACTCAAACGGGGCAAACAACGGCTCTTCATCTTCATCATCGTTCGGCAAATCATCGACGAGCGGCGATTCACTGATCCCGCTGATCGAGATGTCGGCGGTCACGAGCAGCCGTCCGTTGTCGCTTAAATCATAGTCGAACGATTCCACCGTCACGTACACATCTTCAAGTTCACGAATGCGGTTTTTCGGGATTGTAATATCGATCGGAAAACGGTGTGACAGTTCGCGAATGCCGTCTTCACGCACCGAAATGTGCTGAATGAATCGATAGCTCGCCAACTCAAACGCATCATCGTCGACGTCCGCCTGCTGTGGTTCGTCCGCTTGGCGGAATTCTCCGCTTAACTCGAGCGCACCGCGAATCGTAATATATTGGTCGTACTCGTCGACGGAAATGATCGGGTCAAGAGAAATGGACAAAAACTCGGCGACTTCCTGTCCGCTTTTAAACCAGACTGACTCTTCCAATGAAAAACGCAAATACGATTGCTCCAACCGGACTTCCTCCTTCCGTCCCCTCGGCAAATAGTTTCTATGACATTATCCATTGTATGAACGGAAAAGAGGCGGTATGATAAAAAAATCGGGCTGGCCGTGGCGGCAGCCCATTTCCTCTAGCCGCGCAGGCGGGCAAATGCCCGTTCGGCAGCGGCGATCGTATATTCAATATCATCATCACTGTGCGCCGTCGACAAAAACAGCCCTTCAAATTGCGACGGCGGCAAGAAAATGCCTTCGTTCGCCATCTCCCGGTAATAGGCGGCAAACAGCTCCAAATCGGACGTTTTAGCCGTCTCGTAATTGATGACCGGCTCGTTCGTGAAGAAAAAGCCAATCATCGATCCAGCGCGGTTGATGGTGTGAGGAATTTCGTATTTTTCGGCGGCTTGGTGCAGCCCTTCTTCAAGGCGCGCCGCTTTGCGGCTGAACTCTTCATACGTTTCCGGCGTCAGTTGGCGGAGCGTTTCGTAGCCAGCCGTCATGGCAAGCGGGTTGCCAGACAGCGTGCCAGCCTGATATACGGGCCCGCTCGGTGCGACTTGCTCCATAATTTCCGCTTTGCCGCCGTACGCCCCGACCGGCAGGCCGCCGCCAATCACTTTGCCAAGGCACGTCAAATCCGGCTCAACGCCGTAATATCCTTGGGCGCAATGGTAGTCGACGCGGAAGCCGGTCATCACCTCGTCAAAAATCAATAGGGCGTCGTATTGTTTGGTCACGTCGCGCAGCCCTTCCAAAAAGCCAGGGACGGGCGGCACGACTCCCATATTGCCGGCCACCGGCTCGACGATGACCGCCGCGATGTCTTCGCCAAACCGCTCAAATGCATAGCGGACGCTGTCCAAATCGTTGTACGGAACGGTGATTGTATGCTGGGCGACCGATTCCGGCACGCCCGGGCTGTCCGGCAACCCGAGCGTCGCCACGCCGGAGCCGGCTTTAATGAGCAGCGAATCGCCATGCCCGTGGTAGCTGCCCTCGAACTTGATGATCTTGTTGCGCTTCGTGTAGCCGCGCGCCAAGCGGAGGGCGCTCATCGTCGCTTCCGTTCCCGAGTTGACCATGCGCACGATCTCGACTGACGGCACCCGCTCGATGACGAGCCTAGCCAGCTCGTTCTCAAGCAGCGTCGGAGCGCCGAAGCTCGTCCCTTGTTCGGCCACCCGTTTTAACGCTTCGACGACTTGTGGATCAGCGTGCCCTAAAATGAGCGGTCCCCACGACAACACATAGTCGATATATTCGTTGCCGTCAATATCGTAAATTTTCGAGCCTTGGCCGCGCGCCATAAAAATCGGCGTCATCCCGACCGACTTGAACGCGCGCACCGGGCTGTTTACTCCGCCCGGCATTAATGTCACGGCTTCTTTATAAGCCGCTTTCGATCGTTCATAGCTTCGCACGATTCCGCCCCCTCTCTAGTCAGCCAGCCAGCGGGCCACATCTTTCGCAAAATATGTGATGATCAAGTCCGCGCCAGCCCGCTTCATTCCGGTCAACATTTCCATCACGACTGTTTTTTCATCAATCCAGCCGTTTTGCGCCGCCGCTTTCACCATCGAATACTCGCCGCTCACGTTATAGGCGACAAGCGGAAGCGGGAAACGATTTTTGATGTCACGAATAATGTCCATGTAGGCGAGCGCCGGTTTGACCATCAGGAAATCGGCGCCCTCTTTGATATCGGATTCCGCCTCGCGAAACGCCTCAAGACGATTGGCCGGATCCATTTGGTACGTTTTCCGGTCGCCGAATTGCGGCGCGCTGTCCGCGGCATCGCGGAACGGACCGTAAAACGCCGAGGCGTACTTAATGGCATACGACATGATCGGCACGTTCTCAAACCCGGCTTCATCAAGCCCGTGGCGAATAGCAGCGACAAACCCGTCCATCATGTTCGACGGCGCGATAATATCAGCGCCGGCTTGCGCCTGGCTGACTGCCGTTTTGGCGAGCAGCTCAAGCGACGGGTCATTCAGCACTTGTTCGCTTTCCACCACGCCGCAATGGCCGTGGCTTGTGTATTCGCATAAACATGTATCGGCAATGACGACCATCTCCGGGCGTTGAGCCTTCATTTGGCGGATCGCCCGCTGGACGATCCCGGTCTCGCAATATGCCTGCGAACCAACTTCATCTTTTTCGTCCGGCACGCCAAACACCATGACCGCCCGGATGCCAAGCTCGGCGATTTCATCGATTTCTTCCGTCAAACGATCAAGCGATAAATGGTACACCCCAGGCATCGATGGCACTTCGCGGCGAATGCCGCTTCCTTCGACGACAAACAGCGGATAAATGAGATCATCAACGCGGAGATGCGTCTCGCGCACCATCGCCCGAATGGCGGCCGTTTGCCGCAGGCGGCGATGGCGGTCAAATGACAATGGCATTTATCGTCCCTCCATGGAAAAATATTGTTCCATCGCTTTCATTATACCATCAGCCGTATAATCAGCTGGACAAATATGTACGGTTATTCCTTCCCGCTCCGCCGTCTTTTTTGTCACCGGCCCGATGCAGGCGACAGCGACGCCGGAGAGAAGCGCGGTTGCTTCCTCGCCAAGAAGACCGACAAGAGTATGAACCGCCGATGGGCTCATCAACGTCACCACATCCAGTTTCCGTTCGCGCAGCAGCGCCAACAATGGTTCTCGACCGCTTAGGTCTGGCACCGTTTGATAGATCGTAAACTCATCGACCGTCGCTCCGGCTTTCCTTAACGCCTCAGGCAGCACCGGGCGCGCCAGATCACCTTTGACGAACAGCACCCGCTCGCCTTGCTTCAGGTGCGGCGCAAGCATGGCGGCAAGCCGTTCAGCGGTGAAATCATCCGGCACGAGCGTCGGCGAAACGCCGTACTCAGCGAGCGCCGCCGCCGTCTTCCGCCCGACGACGGCGATATTCGGCAGCGGCCGCGGCAACGAAATGTGCGGAAAAAAGAAGCGGACCGCGTTCACGCTCGTCAAAACGAGCCAGCGGTATTCCCCGAGCCGCTCGGCGAGCGCGGCGATGGCTTCCGGCGCAGCCGCCGGGCGGATCGCTATGAGCGGGATTTCGATCGGCACGGCGCCAACGGCGCGCAGCTTGGCGGAAAACGAAGCCGACTGCCTTTTGTCACGAGTGACAAGTACCGTCTTGCCAGCCAAGGCGCGATTGGCCATTAGTCGCCCAGCTCCTTTTTCACCCGCTCGATCAACGCTTTTGCCCCTTGTTCGCTCAAGATGGCAGCCGCCTGTCGGCCGACCGCTTCCGGATCGGCTCCAGTGACGATTTCCTTATACAGTTCTTTGCCATCTGGGGAGGCAACAAGCGCGGTAAGGCGCACCGTTCCCTCCTTCACTTCCGCATAGCCGGCAATCGGCACTTGGCATCCACCTTCCATCTGCTGCAAAAAGGCACGCTCCGCGCGAACAGCCCGTTCCGTCTGTTCATCGTTCAGACGGTTCAGCCATTCGCGCAGTTCGAGATCATTTTCGCGGCACTCGACGGCAAGCGCCCCTTGACCGACCGCCGGGACGCATACGTCCGGCGGCAAGTAGTCGCTGATGACATCATCGCTCCAGCCCATGCGCGCCAAACCGGCTGCCGCCAGCACGATGGCATCGTAATCTTCGTTTTCTAGCTTCGCTAATCTTGTATCAATGTTCCCGCGGATCCATTTGATCGTCACATCCGGGCGATAGGCGAGCAGCTGCGCCGAACGGCGCAGGCTGCTCGTGCCGATGACCGCCCCACGCGGCAGATCGGAAAGCGTTCGATTTCCTTTGCTGACGAGCACATCGCGCGCATCCTCACGCTGGGGAACCGAGCCGATCACCAATCCGCTTGGCAGCACCGCCGGCATGTCTTTCATGCTGTGGACCGCCATATCGATGCCGCCGGTCAGCAATTCATGCTCGATTTCTTTGACAAACAGTCCCTTGCCACCCACTTTGGAAAGCGTGACATCGAGCACGCGGTCTCCTTTCGTGACGATTTCTTTCACCTCAAACATAAACGGCGCCCCGAGCCGCTTCAATTCGTTGATCACCCAGTTCGTCTGAGTCAAGGCGAGCTTGCTGCGCCGCGAGCCGACGACAATGTTTCGCATCTCGTTCCTCCTCAATTACGCATACCAAAAATGAAATTTTGATAAACTGCCAAACAAGAAAAAGTTGACAAGCAAAAATAAAAACGAACCGATATTCCATAACGCGATCGCCTTTCCTTGCATCTGCCGGACGACCCGTTTGTAAAAATAGACGCCATAAACGAGAAGAACGACAAACGACCCGAGCACTTTCGCGTCATACCATCGGAAATGATCGATTTGAATGTACGCCCAAATCACGCCGAGAATCAACCCTAATAACAACATAGGCAAACCGAGCAAATTTAAAACGTACGACAAAAAATCGAGCTTCGACAAATCAGCCATCCGCCAAAGGCGCGCGCCCCACTTTTTCTTTTTCAGCAAACTGTACTGCAGCACGTACAGCACCGAGAACAGAAAGGACAGCGTAAACGCTGCGTATGCCCCAAGGGCAAGGGTAATGTGGATGATCAGAAGCTCGGAGACGAGCCGTTCGGCGACAGCCGGCGACTGCGAGGACGGCACGAACGTATGAATGGCCAAAATAAAAAAGGCGAGCACGTTCGTAAAAAAGACGATGAAATCGACGCGCAGCAGCCGGTTGATGACGAGCGACAGCGTGATCAGCAGCCAAGCGTAAAAATAAAGCCCTTCCGACATCGTTAAAATCGGAAAGCGCTTTGTTTCCACGATGCGGAAGGCGAACGTCAATGTTTGCAGCAGCCACACGGCAGAAAGCAACCAGAAGGCGGTTTCATTCGCCTTCCGGTTTTGCTGCAAAAAATCGATAAAATAGAAAAGAATCGAAGCAATGTAGAGCAAAATAGACAGTTCATACAACGGCGCCACCATTCATCCCACCTTACAGCTGCCATGATGGGCGGGCGGCGCGGGCCGCTTCCGCCTGCTGCTCATCCCGCAACTGCCCTTCTGCCTGCTGCACATTCCGTTGCTCTGCTTTCACCGCATCTTCGATATTAAAAATTTTCATAAACAGCTGAAGCGCTTCGTCGGCGTTCGGACCGGCGGCAAGCTCCTTTGCCTGTAAAATCGGGTCGCGGAGCAGCTGGTTAATAATGCTTTTCGTATGTTTGTTCAGCACTTTCCGATCGCGCTCCGACAAATGGGGCAGCTTCCGTTCCAAGCTTTTCATCGTTTCCGCCTGAATGGCGAGCGCTTTTTCGCGCAGCGCTGCGATGACCGGCACGACGCCGAGCGTCTGCAGCCATTGGCCAAACGCTGCCAGTTCCGTTTCAATCATCGTCTCGATGCGGGCGGCAGCCTTTTGCCGTTCGGCCAAATTCGCGGCGACGACGTCTTGCAAGTCGTCAATGTCGTACAAAAAGACCGTTTCCAGTTCGGCGAGCGCCGGGTCTAAATCGCGCGGCACGGCGATGTCGACCATAAACAGCGGGCGGCCTTTCCGCATTTTCTCAAGCGGCGCCATCATCTCTTTCGTTAACATGTAGCCTTTCGCTCCCGTCGAGCTGATGACGATATCCGCTTCGAGCAACGCGCACGACAATTCGCTGAGCGGTTTCGCCTCGCCAGAAAATTGCGCCGCGAGCTGCTTCGCTTTTTCAAGCGTCCGGTTGACGACCGTCACTTTGCCGACACCGTTGCCGTACAAGTTTTGCGCTGCCAGCGTTCCCATTTTCCCGGCACCGATAATAAGGACGTGCTTGCCGTTAAGATGGCCGAAAATTTTCTTGGCCAATTCGACAGCCGCATAGCTGACCGACACGGCATGCGCGCCGATCCCGGTTTCCGAATGGGCGCGTTTGGCGAACGTCACCGCCTGTTTAAACAGGTGGTTAAAAATCGTGCCGCTCGTTCCAAGCTCTTGAGCGAGCAAATAACTGTCTTTCACTTGTCCTAAAATTTGCGTTTCTCCGAGCACCATCGAATCGAGGCCGGCGGCTACGCGGAACAAATGCCCCGCGGCCGCCTCTCCTTCAAAGACAAGCAAATACGGGGCGATCGCTTCCGCTTCCATTCCGGACCAGTCGGCTAAAAACGCTTTTATATAGTAACGGCCGGTATGCAGTTGATCGACGACCGCGTAAATTTCCGTCCGGTTGCATGTTGACACGATGACGTTTTCGAGGATGCTTTTTTGCTTAGCGAGCTGTGTCATCGCCTCGCCGAGCTCAGTCTCGCCAAACGCCAACTTTTCCCGAATTTCTACAGGGGCGGTTTTATAGTTGACGCCAACCACGATGATCTGCACGGTGCAATCCCCCCTTCTTAGCCAAATCCCTTCTATTATTATAACATAGACGTCCATCGTTCCGGTTTGAAAAAATTGTGAACATCGATCGCGAGCTATGATAAACTGTATACAGTGATCATTCTACCATAAACATGTCTAAATGGGAAACGGGGGGCACGATCGTGAAAAACAGAGCCGCTTTCTCCGGCATATTGTTCATCGGCCTCGGGTTATATTTTCTCGCCGGGCAAATGGCGATTCCATTGCTCCGCTTCCTCCAAGGGTGGCCGGCTTTGCTCGCCATTTGCGGCGCCGCCTTGCTCGGGCAGGCGTATTCGGCGCGTGAGTACCATTATGTCTTCCCCGGCTTTCTTTTGTTCGGCTTCGGCGTCGAGCTGTTGCTTGCGAGCGCCTTTCCGTCCTGGCCCCATGGCGCAAACATGTTTTTTTTCATCATCGCGCTCTCTTTTTTGGCCGGCAGCCGCAAACAAAAAAGCGGAGCCGGCTTCGGCGCATTTTTTTTGCTTCTCGCCGTTGTGCTGACGTTCTCCGGCCGCGGCCAACCGCTGTTTCACCTCGTCCAGACCGGCCTTTCTTCCGTCTGGAAGTTTTGGCCGCTCGGGCTCATCGTCCTCGGCATTTACGTATTATGGGCCAAACGAAGGTAGCCGGAAACGAAAAGAAGGTGTCTCGAACGATCGGGACACCTTTCGCCACCGCCATATATGCCGATTTCGTTTTGTCACTCGGTCAAAAACGGCAAGAGCGCCGCCCACGCTTCCTCTTTTCCTTGCCCGGTCTCGGCGGAAAACAAAATGAGCAAATCCCCGGCCGCCAGCCCCAGCGTTTCACGCGCGATTTTCGCATGGCTTTGCTGCTTGCCGCGCGGCACTTTATCCGCTTTCGTCGCAATGACAATGACCGGAATCTCGTAATGTTTGAAAAACTCATACATCATGACATCGTCTTTCGTCGGCGGGTGGCGCAAATCGACAAGCAGCAGCGCCGCTTTGAGCGTCTCGCGCGTCGTAAAATACGTCTCCATCATTTTTCCCCATTTTTGCCGCTCCTGCTTGGACACGCGGGCAAACCCGTAGCCGGGCACGTCGACAAAGTAAAACGAATCGTTAATCAAATAAAAGTTCAACGTCTGTGTTTTGCCTGGCTTTGATGAGGTGCGCGCCAAGTTTTTTCGATTGATCATTTTGTTGATAAATGACGATTTGCCGACGTTTGAGCGGCCGGCGAGCGCCACTTCCGGCCGCCCGCCGGCCGGATATTGGTCCGGTTTGACAGCGCTGATGACGAGCTCCGCTTTCGTCACGTTCACCGTTTCCACCCCACAAGCGCATGCGGCAGCACTTCATCGAGATGGGAGACGAGCACAAAACGCAAATCGCGCGTTACCGTGTCTGGAATGTCAGCCAAGTCTTTCTCATTGTCTTTCGGCAAAATGACCGTTTTCAGTCCGGCACGGTGGGCGCTTAACGTTTTCTCTTTTAAGCCGCCGATCGGAAGCACGCGGCCGCGCAGCGTGATTTCCCCAGTCATGCCGACAAACCGGCTGACCGGCTTGCCCGTTAAGGCGGAAATGAGCGCGGTCGCGATCGTAATGCCGGCGGACGGGCCGTCTTTTGGCACGGCGCCTTCTGGAACGTGAATATGGATGTCGTACGTTTCGTGAAATTTCGGGTCGATGCCGAGCTCCTCGGCGCGCGAACGCACATAGCTGAACGCCGCCTGCGCCGACTCTTTCATCACATCGCCGAGCTTCCCGGTCAAAACGAGTTTGCCGTTTCCTTTCGCGAGCGACACTTCGATGGCGAGCGTATCGCCGCCAAACGCCGTGTACGCAAGCCCGGTCGCCACCCCAATTTGATCCTCCGCTTCCGCCTGACCATAGCGATATTTTCGCTTCCCTAAAAACTCTTCGACATTATTTTCCGTAACCACCACCCGCTTTTTCTCGCCGGAGACGATGAGGCGGGCCGCTTTCCGGCAAATGGCAGCCAGCTGCCGCTCAAGCTCCCGCACGCCGGCTTCACGCGTGTAATGGCGGATGATAGCCAACATCGCATCATCACGAACTTGGAGCGCCGCCTTTTTCAGTCCGTGCTCAGCCAGCTGCTTCGGCAGCAAATGCCGTTTGGCGATATGCAGCTTTTCCACTTCCGTATAGCCTGGAATGTGAATGACTTCCATCCGATCCAAAAGCGGCTGCGGAATTGTCGCCAAATTGTTGGCGGTGGCGATAAACATCACTTTCGATAAATCGTACGGCTCTTCGATATAATGGTCGCTGAACGTATGGTTTTGTTCCGGGTCAAGCACCTCAAGCATGGCCGCAGACGGGTCGCCGCGGAAGTCGCTTGACATTTTGTCGATTTCATCGAGCAAAAAGACCGGATTGATCGTGCCCGCTTTTTTCATTCCTTGAATGATGCGGCCCGGCATCGCCCCGACGTACGTGCGGCGATGGCCGCGAATTTCCGATTCATCGCGCACGCCGCCGAGCGACATGCGGACGAAACGACGGCCGAGCGCTTTGGCGATCGAGCGGGCAAGCGACGTTTTTCCGACCCCCGGCGGTCCGGCGAGGCAAAGAATCGGTCCTTTTAACGATTGGGTCAGCTGCTGCACCGACAAAAACTCGAGCACCCGCTCTTTCACCTTATCGAGCCCGTAATGCTCTTCGTTTAAAATCGCCTCCGCCCGTTTAATGTCGTGAATGTCTTCCGTCTCTTTCGACCATGGCAAAGCGATGAGCCAATCTAAATAGTTGCGGATGACCGCGCTTTCGGCCGATGTCGCCGGAATTTTTTCATAGCGGTCAAGCTCCTTGAGCGCCGTTTCTTTCACGTGTTCGGGCATGCCGGCCGCTTCGATTTTCTCTTTGAGCGTCTCGACTTCACCCGTTTTTCCTTCTTTTTCGCCGAGCTCTTTTTGAATAGCTTTCATTTGCTCGCGCAAATAATACTCTTTTTGCGTCCGCTCCATCGACTGTTTGACGCGGGCGCTAATTTTTTTCTCAAGCTGGAGCACTTCTTTCTCGTTGTGCAAAATTTGAATAATTTTATTCAGCCGTTCCTTGACGTCGATCGTTTCTAAAATGCGCTGTTTTTCTTCGAGCTTGAGCGGCAAATGCGAGGCGATAATATCGGCCATCCGCCCCGGCTCATCAATGTCGACGATCGAAGCGTAAATGTCAGCCGACAACCGCTTGGACAAGTTTATGTACTGCTCGAAATATTCGAGCATCGTCCGTTTGAGCGCCTCGTCTTCTAAATCTTTCGCCGCCCGGTCGGCAAACTTTTCGACCTTGACAGAAAAATACGGCTCCTCGCTGACGACTTCGGTAATCAGCGCCCGGGCGATGCCTTCGACAAGCACGCGGAACGTGCCGTTCGGCAGTTTCAACAGCTGCTTGACGCGCGCTATCGTCCCCATTCTATATAAGTCGTCCATGTCCGGTTCGTCGACGGCGACATCTTTTTGCGACGTCAGCAAAATCATATGGTCCTCGACCATCGCCTGTTCGAGCGCTTTCACCGATTTCTCGCGCCCGACGTCCAAGTGGAGCACCATCGTCGGAAACACAAGCAGCCCCCGCAGCGGCAAAAGCGGGACCGCCGTCTCCTTTTTCTTTCCGTTCACGCCGAACACCTCCATATCTCGTTTCTATTCGTTTATTGTATAGTACGACAGCCGGATTTGTAAAATTTGACGAACGCCAAAAGGGGCGGCCGTTGTTTGCGGGCAAAGAAAAACCGACTCCGGCGATCATCCGCTTGCGCCGAAGCCGTGTGCTGACAACTGGTCAACCTATCGATTCCGCCCCTTGGCCAGCCGCATACGAAACGGTGTGCCCCGCAGCCGCCGGAGGCAGGCGGACGCGCTAATCCCGTCATCGCCCATCCTTGGCTTATACGAGCTTTTTCCCCGAACGATCGGCGGCAGCAGCCGGCAAAAATGCGGTTCCCCGACGGAGCGCTTCTTCGCCGAAAACATGGACGAGCGCTTCCTCGAGGCGGCGGACGGCGATAATTTGAATGCCGCTCACTTCCCGCAACAGCGATTGCATGTTCTCAATCGGAATAATGACTTTTTTCGCTCCGGCTTGCTTGGCCGCTTTGATTTTCGCAAACACACCGCCGACCGGTTTGACATAGCCGCGGATGCTGATTTCGCCGGTCATCGCGACAGTATGATCGACCGGCAGCTGGTAAATGGCTGAATAAATGCCAACCGCGATCGCCACCCCAGCCGAGGGGCCGTCAACCGGCACTCCGCCTGGAAAGTTGACATGAATATCGTAGCGATCCGCCGGCACACCCATCGCACGCAGCACGGTAATCACGTTTTCCGCTGAGCCGCGCGCCATACTTTTGCGGCGCACCGATTTTTCCTGACTGCCGATGCTTTCTTCCTCAACAATGCCGGTCACATTGATCGATCCTTTTCCTTTCGCCGGCAGGGCGGTCACTTCGATTTCGAGAAGCGCGCCGGTGTTCGGCCCGTACACCGCCAAGCCGTTCACAACGCCGACAGCCGGAGCGGAAGCGATTTTCTTTTCGTAGCGCGGGGCCATTTGGCTTGAGTGAATGACCCATTCGATATCCTTATCCAAAATTTTCTCCCGATTTTCCGTAATAGCGATGCCGGCGGCGATCTGCATCATGTTGACCGCTTCCCGGCCGTTGCGCGCGTAGGCGGAAAGAAGGCGAATGCCGCTTTCGGAGACGTTCAGGCGGATTTTTTCCGCCGCTTTTTTAGCGATCAAGGCGATTTCGTCTTGATCCAATTCACGGAAAAACACTTCTAAACAACGGGAACGAATGGCCGGAGGAATCTCGTTTGGCGTTCGCGTCGTCGCCCCGACAAGGCGGAAATCGGCCGGCAGCCCGTTTTGGAAAATGTCGTGAATATGGCTTGGAATTTGCGGGTTTTCTTTGCTGTAGTAGGCGCTTTCAAAAAACACTTTCCGATCCTCAAGCACTTTGAGCAGCTTGTTCATTTGGATCGGATGGAGTTCGCCAATTTCATCAATAAACAAAACGCCGCCATGAGCGTTCGTCACCGCCCCTTGCTTCGGCTGGGGAATGCCGGCCTGTCCCATCGCCCCGGCCCCTTGGTAGATCGGGTCATGCACCGAGCCGATGAGCGGATCGGCGATGCCGCGCTCGTCAAAGCGCGCCGTTGTCGCGTCAAGCTCAACGAATACAGCATTTTTCTTAAACGGGGAGAGCGGGTTTTTTTTCGCTTCTTCCAACACGAGCCGGGCTGCAGCCGTCTTGCCGACGCCAGGCGGTCCGTAAATGATGACATGTTGCGGGTTCGGCCCGCACAGCGCCGCTTTCAGCGCCTTGATCCCATCTTCCTGGCCGACGATATCATCAAAACTTTTCGGCCGCACTTTTTCCGCGAGCGGCTCGGTAAGCGAAATGGAGCGCAGCTTGCGGAGCTGCTCCATCTCTTTGCGCGATTCTTTATCGATCGATACTTTTTGCACACGCTGTCCTTTTAGCAAATTCCAAAAATAAAGGCCGATGATGACCCCGAACAACAACTGAATCACAAGCACGATATTCGTCCAATCCATGCCCCGATATCCTCCTGCCTTCAAGTAGTATGTAGTATGATAGTATCTCCGCGAACCGGCGGGAATAAACAAAAAAAGCGCCGCCTGGCGCTTCGGGCATGCCGTCAAAAAAAGAAACCGCCGTAAAAGGCGGTTTCCTCATTAAGCGGACGTTTTCCGTTCGTGTTCGACCACCGTGCCGTCGTGGCGGATGAGCTTCGGCGGTTTTGTGCCGCGCACGGTATCGAGCGTAATGATGCATTTTTGTACATCTTCGCGCGATGGAAGCTCAAACATGACATCAAGCATAATGCCTTCGATGATCGAACGGAGGCCGCGTGCACCCGTTTTCCGTTCGATCGCTTTTTTGGCGATTTCGCGGAGCGCCGCTTCTTCAAACTCTAGTTCAACGCCGTCAAGCTCGAGCATTTTTTGGTACTGCTTGACAATAGCGTTTTTCGGTTTCGTTAAAATGTCAATCAGCGCTTGTTCATCGAGCGGCTCAAGCGTCGTAATGACTGGGAGACGGCCGATAAACTCCGGAATAAGCCCGAATTTGAGTAAATCTTCCGGCAGCACTTTCGACAGCAAGTTTTTCTCATCAACATCGGCTTGGTTCATTTCCGCACCGAACCCGATCACTTTTTTGCCGAGGCGGCGCTTAATGATCGGCTCGATGCCGTCAAACGCCCCGCCGCAAATGAACAAAATGTTCGTCGTGTCGATTTGGATGAACTCCTGATGCGGATGTTTGCGGCCGCCCTGCGGCGGAACGCTGGCGATCGTGCCTTCCAAAATTTTGAGCAGCGCCTGCTGCACCCCTTCGCCCGAGACGTCGCGAGTAATGGAAGGGTTTTCCGATTTGCGAGCGATTTTATCGATTTCGTCGATGTAAATAATGCCTTTTTCCGCCCGTTCGACGTCGTAGTCAGCCGCCTGAATGAGCTTCAGCAAAATGTTTTCGACGTCCTCACCGACATAACCCGCTTCCGTGAGCGACGTCGCATCGGCGATGGCAAACGGCACGTTTAAAATACGCGCCAATGTTTGCGCCAAAAGCGTTTTCCCGCTTCCGGTCGGCCCGATCATCAAAATGTTGCTTTTCGACAGCTCGACATCGTCAATTTTGCTGCCGGAGTTAATCCGTTTATAATGATTGTAAACGGCAACGGCGAGCGATTTTTTTGCCTCATCCTGGCCGATGACGTATTCATCTAAAATTTCGCGGATTTCTAACGGCTTTGGCACATCTTTAAACTCAAATTCTTCCTCATTGCCGAGCTCTTCCTCGACGATCTCTGTGCATAGCTCGATGCACTCGTCGCAGATGTAGACACCCGGCCCGGCGACCAGCTTGCGCACTTGGTCTTGCGTTTTGCCGCAAAACGAACACTTCAACTGCCCTTTTTCATCATTAAATTTAAACATGTGATTCACCCCTTGCTAACGGAATCGCGCCTGCGTTATGTATCGTGCCTCGCCATCCTTCGTTGCAAAAAACTTATGTATTCGCTATTTTACCATAAATGTTCCTGAAAAAGCGAACGAAAAAACTGTAATTTTTTAGAAAAATTTGAAAAATCACTCTTCGAGCGCTATTGATGAGATAAAGAACAAGGCACGAACGTCTCGCGCCTTGTTCCTTCCCTACTTTATTATTATGCCGCAACCATGCTGTGCTCTACAAGAAAATCGACCGTTTTGCGCCATTTTAAATCTTCTTTGACGCCTTCGAGGCTGCCGAGCAGCTCTTTTAACTTGTCAACGCTCAAATTGTAGGCTGCCGCCATTTTTTCGAGCTCTTCGTTCACCTCTTCATCAGTCACGTCGATGTTTTCCGCTTCGGCGATCGCTTCAAGCGTCAAGGCCGCGCGCACCCGCTTTTCGGCATCTTCTTTCATCTGCTCGCGCAGCGCTGCTTCGTCCTGGCCGGAGAATTGATAGTATAGCTGCAAGTTCAGCCCTTGCATTTGCAGGCGCTGGTCAAATTCGCGAAGCATCCGGTCGGTCTCGTTTTGCACCATGATGGCCGGAATGTCGATTTCCGCGTTGGCCGCCGCTTTCTCGACGACCGCGTTGCGCACGGCCGCTTCCGCCTCGTTCTTTTTCGCTTCTTCTAAGCGGGCGCGGATTTTCGCTTTCAGCTCATCAAGCGTTTCGACTTCTTCGTCGACGTCTTTTGCAAATTCATCGTCAAGCGCCGGCAGTTGTTTCGCTTTTACTTCGTGCACTTTCACCTTGAACGTCGCCGGTTTGCCAGCCAGCTGTTCAGCATGGTACTCTTCCGGGAAGGTGACTTGAATGTCTTTTTCTTCGCCCGCTTTCATGCCGACAAGCTGCTCTTCAAATCCAGGAATGAACGTTCCGGAGCCGATTTCAAGCGAATAGTTTTCCGCTTTGCCGCCTTCAAACGGTTCGCCGTCGACAAACCCTTCAAAGTCGATGACAACCGTATCACCGTTTTCCACTGTCCCGTCTTCTTTGACGACCAGTTCGGCATAGTTTTCTTGCAGGCGCTTCAGCTCGTTTTCGACATCTTCATCCGTCACC
Source organism: Geobacillus sp. 46C-IIa (assembly GCF_014679505.1). GTDB lineage: Bacteria > Bacillota > Bacilli > Bacillales > Anoxybacillaceae > Geobacillus. Next base: position 710,610 of record NZ_CP061474.1, on the reverse strand, counting down.
GTCGTATCGACTTTCTCGACTTCAAGCCCTTTGTATTGACCGAGTTTCACTTCCGGTTTAACGGTCACTTTCGCTTTGAAAATTAAGCTTTTCCCTTTTTCCATTTGTTCAATGTCGATTTCCGGCATCGATACCGGCTCAATGCCTGCCTCTTCGACCGCTTTCGCATACGCTTCCGGCAGCAAAATATCGAGCGCATCTTGATAGAGCGCTTCAACACCAAATCGTTTTTCAAACAAGACGCGCGGCACTTTCCCTTTGCGGAAGCCCGGAAGCGCGACGTTTTTCACCACTTTTTTGAATGCGGCGTCCAAACCTTTGTTCACCTGTTCCGCGTCGACCTCAACGGTCAATACGCCTTCGTTGCCTTCAAGCTTTTCCCATTTGACTGACATACTGTTCCCTCCACCTAAAATCATTGCTCGGATCATGGCGCAATCTGCTTGTCCATTATCCTTTTATTATGTCCATATTATGTAGCCAAGTATGCGAAAACAGATACATAGCACAGCCATTATATTATAACATACAAAAGCCATGTTTCAATACAGAACCATCTATCAAAGGTAGGAAAGTTTCTCTATTTCGTGCAGCTTTTTGCAAAGTTTCGCCATCTCCGCCGCCGCTACGCCGTAGCGGGCAGCCAACGCATCCATATCGGCGTCCATGCCTTGAAACCGGCTCGCCATCCAATGGAGAGCGGCAAGCCATACATCGGCATCGACCGGCTCCGGCGGGAACGGATACAAGATGTAGGCATAGCGAAGCCAAATTTCCGCCGCCGTTTCATACAAGCTCGGGCTTTCTGCAGTGAGCCGCTGCTCAAGCAGCCGCAGCAGCGTCGAAGCAAATTCCGTTTCCGCCTGTTCGTTTAAGGCGGAGGGGATGACATCGATGCGCTGTCCAAACTTTTCGACCGTCACTGCCTCGTCAATCTGTTTCACCGTCAGAAGCCGAAGCAGCATCGTTTTCGCCATTGGGCTTTTTTTCGGTTCGCGTAAATATTGCTTCAGCAACGACAGTACGGGAGCGATATCTTCTTTTTCCAACTGTTTAATGAGCTGCATTTGTTCGGCGATATCTTCCGATTCAAGCAGCCGTTTCACCCGTTTCCATTCGGCGGGCGGCAGTGGACGGGCGTTCATTTTTTCACTGAACCGAAGCAGCTGGCGAAGCTGTTCGCGCAACGAAACCGGCAATGTCTGACGGCGCAAAGCGGCGCGGATCACCGCTTCCGCTTCCCGGTAGCGGTTCGTCTGCAACAGCAGGGCAACATACATTTGCAACAGCTCGCTATTGTTCGGCTGCTCGTCAAGCAGCGCAGCCAGGCGCCACTCCGCCTCATCGTAATCTCCGAGCTCGTAGCAGCACACCGCAAGGCCGAGCCGGATCGGAAAGCTGCCGTCGCCAAGCTGTTCGGCGGCGCGCAAAAAACGGAGCGCTTCCTTGTACTGCTTCGCCTCAAGCGCTGTGAACGCCTCTTCAATCAACCGTTCTTTCGTTTGCGGAAACATAATGATTTTCCCTTTTTTTCCGTTTCCCATCTTCGCCTGCTCCCATTTGCATTTACCACAAGTGTAGCAAGTTTTCCCTCACGAAACAAGCGCCGCACCGCCGCAAAATAACGACAGCGCACTGGCCCCGCTACGGCCGGACAAAAATGACCTCGATCGAACGGACTCCCTTCCTTCACAGGACAGACAAAAGATCGATGAAAAATCGATAGAACACCCCTGCTTCCATCCTCAGTCATGTTTGCTTCCTTAACGTCAAGTGCTCAATTGGATAGGGGGCGGCTCCTCATTAATGATTCCATCGCCCTCTCCCTAACGGAACGGTTCACCTCGCGCATACAGTGATGAAAAAAGGGCGTCCCGTTGCGTTTAGGACACCCTCAGTTCGCCTTGCGTTGCCGTTCCGAACGCAGAGCGCTTACGGACGCGGACAATGTTTTTGCTCGTAGGCGGCGATATACGGTTCGTACACAAACGTTAAGTCAATCTCGTCCCAGCCTTTTAAGAGCAGCTGTTTCCGGTACGGATCGATGTCAAACGGGCGTGAAAATCCTTCGTCATCAAACACTCGCTGCTCTTCAAGTGAAACGGTCAGCTCATAATCGGCGCGTTGGCTCTGTTTTAATAAATACCGGACATCTTCTTGATCAAGACGAATCGGCAGCAGTCCGTTTTTTAAGCAGTTATTGTAAAAGATATCGGCAAACGAAGGAGCAATGATCGCGCGAAATCCGTAATCTTGAAGCGCCCACGGCGCATGTTCGCGCGATGAACCGCAGCCGAAATTTTCGCCGGCGACTAAAATCGTTGCCCCTTCATTTTCCGGACGGTTGAGCTCAAACTCCGGATTCGACGTGCCGTCGCTGAAATAGCGCCAGTCATAAAATAGAAATTGGCCAAATCCGGTGCGCTCGATCCGCTTTAAAAACTGTTTCGGGATGATTTGATCGGTATCGATGTTCGCCCGATCGATGCCGGCGGTTTTTCCGCGGTGAATCGTAAACGGCTTCATCGTCTCTCTCCTTCCATCAGATGTATCAGTGACCGTGCCAAAAGTGGATGTCCCTAAGGCGGGAGGCGGCCGCTTCAAGAAGCGGCCGTTACCGGACTGGTTCAGCTTCAAGCTGGCGCACATCGACAAAGCGGCCGTAAATGGCGGCGGCGGCGGCCATCGCCGGGCTGACAAGATGCGTGCGCGCTCCTTTTCCTTGCCGCCCTTCAAAGTTGCGGTTCGACGTCGACGCACAATGTTCGCCTTCCGGAATGATGTCCGGATTCATGCCCAAACAGGCGCTGCAGCCGGCATCGCGCCACTCAAAGCCGGCCTCGAGGAAAATTTGCGCCAGCCCTTCTTCTTCGGCCTGTTTTTTGACTTGCTGCGACCCAGGCACCACAAGGGCTCTGACACCGGGGGCTACTTTTTGTCCTTTGACGATTTTCGCCGCTTCACGCAAATCACTGATGCGCGAGTTCGTACACGAGCCGATGAATACATGTTGCACCGGAATGTCAGTAATCGGCATGCCGGGCTTAAGCCCCATATACTGAAGCGCCCGGCGCACCGCGTTGCGCTCGGTTTCGCTTTCGAACTGCTCCGGGTCGGGCACCGTTCCGTCAACCGATGTGCTCATCGCCGGGTTCGTTCCCCACGTTACCATCGGGGCAATGGTTGAGGCATCGATTTCGATCGTTTTGTCATACTCGGCCCCCTCGTCGCTGGCAAGCGCCCTCCACCGTTCAACCGCTTGCTCAAACGCCTCGCCTTTTGGCGCATATTTGCGGCCGCGCAAATAGGCAAACGTCGTTTCATCCGGACTGATGAGGCCGGCGCGCGCTCCGGCTTCGATCGACATGTTGCAAATCGTCATCCGCTCTTCCATCGACATGCAGCGAATCGCCTCACCGGTAAACTCGATAATATAGCCGGTGCCGACGCCGACGCCGTAGCGGCCGATGACGGCCAAAATGACGTCTTTCGCCGTCACCCCTTTGCCGAGCTGTCCGGTGATGCGGATTTGCAGCGTTTTCGGTTTATGCTGCCAAAGCGTTTGCGTCGCCAGTACGTGTTCGACTTCGCTCGTGCCGATGCCAAACGCTAAGGCGCCAAACGCTCCGTGCGTCGATGTATGGCTGTCGCCGCAGACGATCGTTTTTCCCGGCTGGGTCAAGCCGAGCTCCGGGCCGATCACATGGACGATTCCTTGCTCTTCGCTATGCAAATCGGCGAGCGGAACACCAAACTCGCGACAGTTGCGCTCAAGCGCAGCGATTTGATTGCGCGCCACCTCATCGGTAATGACAAACCGGTTGACGGTCGGCACGTTATGGTCCATCGTCGCAAACGTCAAGTCCGGCCGCCGCACTTTCCGCCCGTTTTGGCGCAGCCCTTCAAACGCCTGCGGCGATGTCACTTCATGCACTAAATGCAAATCGATATACAGCAAATCCGGCTTGCCTTCTTCGCGGTAGACGACATGGTTTTCCCATATTTTTTCGATGATCGTTTTTGGTTTCATTGCCTTCACCTCGCACGTCTCATGCATAAACGGTCATAATTTGCGCGATCGCTGTATAATCGAGTACGGCTGTTTTGATCTCCTCAACCATTTCATCCGTCGATACAACGCGGCCGCTGCTTTGCGCCAGGTCAGCTGTGCGCAAGCCCGCGGTGAGCGCTTGCTGCACCGCATGCTCGACCGCCTCCGCCTCGGCGGTGAGCCCAAACGACAGGCGAAGCATCATAGCGGCTGACAAAATGGCGGCAATCGGATTCGCCTTTCGCATGCCAGCAATATCGGGCGCCGATCCATGCACCGGCTCATACAAGCTCGGTCCGGAAGCTGACAGGCTGGCTGACGGCAGCATCCCAAGCGACCCGGACAACATCGATGCTTCATCACTTAAAATGTCGCCAAACATGTTTTCTGTGACGATCACATCAAATTGCTTCGGCGCGCGGATGAGTTGCATCGCCGCGTTGTCGACAAGCATATGCTCAAGCTCTACGTCCGGGAATTGTTTGGCCACCTCTTCAGCCACTTCTCGCCATAACCGGCTTGAGGAGAGCACATTCGCCTTGTCGACCGATGTCACTTTTTTCTTCCGGCCGCGCGCCAGCGTAAACGCCATGCGCACGATCCGCTCGATTTCTTCCTTTTTATATAAGAGCGTATCAACCGCTTTTTCTTTTCCGTTTTCCACGACGCGGCCGCTCGGTTGGCCGAAGTAAATACCGCCGGTCAATTCGCGGACGATGATGAAATCGACGCCGCGGATGACATCCGGCTTTAGCGGCGAGGCGGAAGCCAAGCTGTCATAGCAGACGACCGGCCGCAAGTTCGCGTATAACTCAAGCTGTTGGCGGATGGCAAGCAGCCCTTTTTCCGGGCGCAAGTGCGGAGGATTTTCGTCCCACTTCGGACCACCGACCGCCCCAAGCAAGACGGCGTCGCTTTGCCGGCAAAGGCGAAGCGTTTCTTTCGGAAGCGGCGTCCCTGCCTCATCGATCGCCGCCCCGCCGATTAACCCGTATTCGAATGTAAACTCATGTCCAAACCGGATTCCGACCGCTTTTAATACGTCCACCGCTCCAGATGTTACTTCTTGGCCGATGCCATCGCCCGGCAAGACGGCAATCCGATAGTTTCCCATGCTTGATCCCCCCGTTTTATGGTGTTGCCACTTTTTCGTTTTCAGCGCGCATGGCTTCGATCATAAACACGCGGTTCATCGCGTTAATGTACGCTTTAGCTGAAGCTTCCAGCACATCTTGCGCCGTTCCGCGCCCGCTCGTTTCCACATCGTTGACGCGCACTTTGACAAATACTTGCGCTAACGCATCGCGGCCGCCCCCGACCGATTCAATCCGGTAATCTAGCAGCGTCACCGCTGTTTGGAAACAGCGCTCTAACGTGTTGTACAGCGCCTCGACGCTGCCCGCTCCGGTCGCCGCTTCTTGGATGTCGTTTCCTTTTCCGTCTTTTAACACAACAACCGCTGTCGGGATTTGATTTGTCCCGTACTGCACTTGAATCGACGACAATTGGTAAAAGTCTTTGAAATGATCGAACTTCTCTTCGAAAATTAAAGCGATCAAATCATCATCCGTCACATCTTTCTTTTTATCCGCCAGCTCTTTAAAGCGGACGAACAACTGATTGATCTCTTCCTCTGACAGCGTATAGCCGAGCTCTTCGACCCGGTTGCGGAGCGCATGGCGTCCGGAATGTTTGCCAAGCACCATCGAATTCGACGGCACACCGACGAGCTCCGGCGAGATGATTTCATACGTCGTTTTTTCTTTTAGGACGCCGTCTTGATGAATGCCGGATTCGTGGGCAAACGCGTTTTTGCCAACAACCGCCTTGTTCGGCGGAACGACCATGCCGGTCAGCTTGCTTACTAGACTGCTCGTGCGCTTAATTTCTTGCAAATTGAGGCGCGTTTCCACTTGGTAATAATCTTTGCGAATGTGAAGGGCGACAGCGATCTCCTCAAGCGCCGCGTTGCCGGCCCGCTCGCCGATGCCGTTGATCGTGCACTCGACTTGCGTCGCCCCGTGCTCGATGGCCGACAGCGAGTTGATGACCGCCATGCCTAAATCGTCGTGGCAATGGGCGGACAAAGAAATATTCCTAATATTCGGAACATTATTTCGTAAATAGAGGAAGATCTCCCCATACTCTTTTGGTGTAATATAGCCGACCGTATCTGGGATATTGATCACGGAGGCGCCGGCTTTGATCACTTCGGTAACGATTTTTGCCAAAAACGGCAACTCACTCCGGCACGCATCTTCCGCCGACCATTGAACGATCGGGAAGAAACGTTTGGCATATTTCACCGCTTCCACTGCCGCTTCAATGACTTGCTCCGGCGTCATCCGCAATTTGTGCACCATATGGATCGGCGAGGTGGCGATGAACAAATGCAACCGTGGCTCGGCGCCGCCTTTTAATGCCTCCCAAGCGGCGTCAATATCGCTGCGAACCGAGCGCGACAATCCGGTGACCGAACATGTTCGAATCGTTTCCGCGATTTGTTTGACCGCTTCAAAATCGCCTTTGGATGAGGCGGGGAAGCCCGCCTCGATAATGTCGACTTGCAGCCGCTCGAGCTGGCGGGCGATCTCCAATTTTTCTTGCAAGTTTAAGTTGACACCGGCCGATTGTTCCCCGTCGCGCAACGTCGTATCAAAAAACTTAATTTTTCGCACCTGGCACCACCACCTCTTTTTGTTTTGCCTTCACAAACGGCATCATGCTCCGCAATTCGCGCCCGACGACCTCGATCAAATGCTCGTTTTCGCGCCGATTGATGGCGTTGAACTCTGGACGGTTCGCCTGATTTTCCAAGATCCAACCTTTTGCAAATTTACCGGTTTGAATGTCATGCAAAATGTTTTTCATTTCCGCTTTCACCGCTTCGTTAATGACGCGCGGTCCGGATGTAAAGTCGCCCCATTGCGCCGTATCAGAAATCGAGTAGCGCATCCACGACAATCCACCCTCATACAAGAGGTCGACGATGAGCTTCATCTCGTGCAAACATTCGAAATATGCGACTTCCGGCTGATATCCAGCTTCAACGAGCGTTTCAAATCCGGCTTTAATGAGCGCCGTCAACCCGCCGCAAAGCACCGCCTGCTCGCCAAACAAATCGGTTTCCGTTTCTTCTTTGAACGTTGTCTCAAGCACCCCCGCCCGCGTGGCGCCGATCGCTTTGGCGTAGGCGAGCGCGGTTTCTTTCGCATGGCCAGTCACATCTTGATAGACGGCGATGAGCGCTGGCACGCCCGCCCCTTCAGCATACGTGCGCCGGACAAGATGGCCTGGGCCTTTTGGCGCGACCAAAAAGACGTCAACGTGCTCCGGCGGGACGATTTGGCTGAAATGAATATTGAAGCCATGGGCGAAGACAAGCGCGTTGCCCGGTTTCAGTTCCGGTTCAATTTCTTCTTTGTAAACGGCCGGCTGTTTTTCATCCGGCAGCAGCACCATCACGATATCGGCCTGTTGCGCCGCCTCGCGAACGGCATATACCTCGAAGCCGTCTTGTTCCGCCTGTTCCCACGATTTCCCTTTTCGCAATCCGACAATGACGCGAACACCGCTGTCACGCAAGTTTTGCGCATGCGCATGGCCTTGCGAACCATAGCCGATAATAGCGACCGTTTTTCCTTGCAAATATTGTTCGTTTGCATCTCCGTTATAGTACACTTTTGCCATGAGTACCCTCTCCTTTGTCATGTAGTGTAAGTATCGTTAAATAATGAACGCTGTTTTCTGGCTGGGCGCCGCTTTTTGCGCTCCGCGGGTGAACGCAGTCGTACCCGTGCGCGCCACTTCTTTGATGCCGTACGGACGGAGCAGTTCGATCAACGCTTCGACTTTTTCCGGTTCGCCGGTCACTTGAATGACAAGGCTGTCTTTGCTCACATCAACGATCGAAGCGCGGAACGGTTCGATGAGCGTATAAATTTCCTGACGGATCGCCGGAGCGGCCGCCACTTTCACGAGTGCCAGCTCGCGTGCGACGATGGCCTGGTCAGTGATGTCACTCACTTTCAACACATCGATTTGCTTGTTTAACTGCTTAATAATTTGTTCAGCGATCCGTTCATCGTCAACGTTGACGACGAATGTCATCCGCGATATCCCATCGATTTCCGTATGGCCGACGGTGATGCTTTCAATGTTGTAATGCCGCTTCGTAAACAGCCCGGTGATGCGGTTTAATACGCCTGGACGGTTGTTGACGGTCATTGTGATAATTCTTCGCATGCTTTCACCCCCACCATTTCATGAAGCCCTTTTCCGGGCGCGACCATCGGATAGACGTTTTCGTCGGCGCGGACATGGAAGTCAAGCAGCACCGGACCGTCGATGGCAAACGCTTGTTTTAATACTTCGGCAGCTTCCGCTTCCGTCTTCGCCCGCAGCCCCGGCATGCCGTATGCTTCAGCCAATTTCACGAAATCCGGCTGGTTCGGAATGAGCGAATGGGAGTACCGTTTGTCATAAAACAGCTCCTGCCATTGCCGCACCATGCCGAGCGCCTGATTGTTGACGATGACGACTTTGATCGGCAGCTGCAGCTCTTGGATGACCGACAGTTCTTGGAATGTCATTTGGAAGCCGCCGTCGCCGACGATCGAAACGACCGTGGCGCTCCGGTCGGCAAGCTGGGCGCCGATGGCCGCCGGGAGTCCGAAGCCCATCGTGCCAAGCCCCCCGGATGTGACCCAGCGGTTCGGCCGGTTAAACTTGTAATATTGCGCCGCCCACATTTGATGCTGGCCGACATCGGTTGTAACGATCGCTTCGCCGCCCGTCAGCTCATAAATCATCTCAATGAGCTTTTGCGGTTTGATCGTCCCTTCTTCCGGCTCGTAATAAAGCGGGAATCGCCGCTTCCACTCATCAAGCTGGGCAAGCCACGCCGCCGTGTCGGCCGGTTTGCCTTGCTGGTCGATCAGCTCTTGCAAGGCCGCTTTCGCATCGCTGACGATCGGGATTTTCGTCGGCACGTTTTTGCCGATTTCCGCCGGGTCGATGTCAATATGGGCGACCGTCGCCTTTGGCGCAAAATATTTTAAATTGCCGGTAACCCGGTCGTCGAAGCGGGCGCCGATGTTGATGAGCAAGTCGCATTCATACAGCGCCATATTCGCCGTATAGGTCCCGTGCATGCCGGCCATGCCGAGGAAAAGCGGGTGGTCAGCCGGGAAGCCGCCGAGGCCAAGGAGCGTATGGACGACCGGGATGTTTTGTTGCTCTGCATATTGTCGCAGTTCATCGGCCGCGTTGGCGTGCAAGACGCCGGCGCCGGCTAAAATGACCGGGCGCTTCGACTGGCTGACCGCCTCGACGAGCCGCCGGATTTGCCAATGGTTCGGCTGTGTCGTCGGCTGATAGCCGGGCAGATGAACGTCTTGATCGTAGTCAAACTCCCCTTCGGCCGTCGTCACATCTTTTGGAATGTCGATCAACACCGGCCCTGGCCGCCCGGTCGTCGCAATATGAAACGCTTCTTTAATGATTTTCGGCAGCTCGCTGATGTCGCGCACTTGATAGTTATGCTTTGTGATCGGCATCGTAATCCCAACGACGTCCGCCTCTTGAAATGCATCCGAGCCGATGACGCTCGTCGCTACTTGCCCGGTAAAGACAACGAGCGGCAGCGAATCCATCATCGCGTCCGTCAACCCGGTGACGATGTTTGTCGCCCCCGGGCCGGAGGTGGCGATGACAACCCCGGGTTTCCCGGAAATGCGCGCGTACCCTTCCGCCGCATGGATGGCCCCTTGCTCATGGCGCGTTAACACGTGAAACACGCCGGCTTTATACAGCTCGTCATAAAGCGGCAGCACCGCGCCGCCCGGATAGCCGAAAATGACTTCGACGTTTTCCGCCTTCAGCGCTTCAATCAACATCAGCGACCCGCTCATTCTCTCCTTCGTCTTCGCTTGTTCCTCCACTTTCATCTTTGCCATCTTCGATCCTCCCCGTTGTTTGTCATCCATATAAAAAACCTTTTCACCCTCCATGGCCGGACTTTCCCAGCCAAAGGGGCGAAAAGGTTTCCTTTCCGCGGTACCACCCTTCTTCACGGCCATCACGGCCGCCTTAGGAGCAACCGGCCGAAGCCAGCCGCTCGTTTTCGTAACGGGTGAAGCGCGCGTCTCCACCCGTCCAACCCTACTAGCCGTTTGGCGTTCAGGCTGGCGCTCAGAGGTGAGTTCATCAAGCGGCAACATCACCGGTTCCCAGCTCCCCCGGCTCTCTGTGGATGTTGGCCCCGCTGACTACTTATCCTCGTCAACGCTTTTTCCGTATGCAATTGTCATTGCCGCTTAACCGACATTGGCGTTAGTCGGATATACTTTAACTCCTTCGGCAACAACGCGGCGGCGAAATTCTTCAAGAAGCCGCTTCGTATGCGGACCAGGCGTTCCATCGCCGATCGTCCGACCGTCAACTTTGATGACGGAAATGACTTCGGCCGCCGTCCCGGTTAAAAACACTTCATCTGCGACATATACATCATGGCGGGTAAATGGCTCTTCTTTGACCGTATAGCCGAGATCCTCGGCAATTTCGATAATCGCCTGGCGCGTAATGCCTTCAAGCGCTCCGACATACCCCGGCGGCGTGTAAACGACGCCGTTTTTGATGATGAAGACGTTATCCCCAGAACCTTCAGCTACATATCCTTGGTCATTTAAAATGAGCGCTTCGCTGACGTTGGCCAAATGCGCTTCGATCTTCACGAGAACATTGTTCAAATAGTTGAGCGATTTGACTTTCGGGCTCAACACGTCAGAGCGGTTGCGGCGCGTCGCCACTGTCACCACTTCGATGCCCGTTTCATATAAATGTTTTGGGAAGAGTGCCAGTGGCTCAACGATAATGACGATTTGCGGCGTTTTGCATTTATACGGATCGAGCCCCAAATCGCCGACTCCGCGCGAAACGACAAGGCGGATGTACGCATCTTGGTAGCCGTTGCGGCGGATGGTTTCGAGCACGCGGTCAATCATTTCATCTTTCGTGTACGGGATGTTCAGCAAAATGGACTTCGCGGAGTTGTACAGCCGATCTATATGTTCTTCTAGGCGGAATACGTTGCCGCTATAGACGCGAATGCCTTCAAACACGCCGTCCCCATACAAAAATCCGTGGTCATAAACTGATATTTTTGCGTTTTCTTTCGTTACAAATTCTCCGTTTAAATAGATCCATTGTTCGCCCACTTCGGTTCCCCTCTTCCTTGATCAGTCAACAGTTGCTTCGAACGGCTCGATGATGGGTTTGAGTCGTTTCTCTTATTTGAAAATTATAATAATCCTAAACTTTCCCGCCGTCAATAACGTTTTTTGAAAATTTTGATTGATCAAACTACTTGTATACGCTTACAATGTGATAGAATCAAGGATTTGCTGATTTTTAAAAAATTTTTCTCCCAGCGACAGGGGGCAAATAAGATTAGTTAGAAAGAGGAGGGAGAGGCGCAGAAAAATAAAAAAGCGGACACTTGTCCGCCTGGACACTTGTCCGCCTAGAAGGAAAACGTTTGTTCCAAGCCCGGGATCGCACGCCCGGCCACATCATAAAACTGAACAAGCGCTTGGCCTTTGCCGACTGTCAGCACCGCATATGTTTTTTCTTTTCTCCCGCGCGGCAAGGCGATGCTGCCTGGATTGATGAACAACACCTCATCGATTCGCTCGGCGCCGGCGAGGTGGGAGTGGCCGAAGCAAGCGACGTTGGCCCCTGTTTCTTTCGCCCGATAATATAAACGTAAAAGCGACGTTTTCACGCCGTATAAGTGGCCGTGGGTGACAAAGAAGCGGACGCCGCCTGCCTCCTCGGTTCGCTCGTCGGGAAACACCGCTGTCCAATCGCAATTGCCGCGCACGACTGCAAACGGGGCGATCTCATCCGCTTCCGCCGGCAGCTCGGAATCCCCGCAATGAATGAACAAATCCGCTTCATGGCGATGGCGCGACACAATTTGAGCGAGCTCGGCGGTCAGCCCATGGCTGTCACTGACAATGACCGCTTTCATTCCGTCCGCCCCTTTTCGTTTTCGGCCATGATCTCGTCCCATTGCTCATTCAGCTTCGCCAGCGCCTTCGCCCGATGGCTGATGGCATTTTTCTCTTCCGGCGAAAGTTCGGCCATCGTTTTCCTCCGCTCGGGAAGATAAAAGACAGGGTCATATCCAAAACCGCCCTCTCCACGCGGCGCTTCGGCGATATAACCGTCACACGTCGCCTCGACGATGACGGTCGGCCGCCCGGGAATGGCGACGGCCAGCGCGCAATGAAAGCGGGCGGTGCGCTTCTCCATCGGCACTCCGTCAAGCTCATGAAGCAGCTTAGCGATGTTGCGCGCATCGTTTTTGTCTTCCCCGGCGTAGCGGGCTGAATGGACGCCCGGCCGACCGCCGAGCGCATCAACGGCAAGCCCGGAATCATCGGCGATGACCGGCCGTTGCAAGCGTTGGCACACCGCCTCAGCTTTTAATTTGGCATTTTCGGCAAATGTGCTCCCCGTTTCTTCGACATCCGGAACGTCCGGAAAACCAAGGAGCGATTTCACTTCGATGCCCCGCTTGGCAAACAAGGCGGCAAACTCGCGCGCTTTACCGGCATTTTTCGTAGCAATAATGATCTCCTTCATTCCGCCTTCTCCCCCCGTTCTGCTTCCTGCTTCACTCCGATGCGGGCCGCCTGCTCGCCCAATACGCGGCGCTGAATGGCGATGAGCTGTTCAATGCCCATCTGCGCCGCCTCGAGCAACTCCTCTAGCTCGGCGCGCGAAAAGGATGCTTCCTCCCCGGTGCCTTGAATTTCGACAAACTGGCCGGCTCCAGTCATGACGACGTTCATGTCGACTTTCGCGCGGGCATCCTCGCCGTAATTTAAATCGAGAATGACCCCGTGTTCAGGATCGATGCCAACGGAGGTGGCAGCGAGAAAATCGCGAACCGGAAGCGATGCAAGCTTCCCTTCCTCAACAAGCTTAGAGAGCGCCAGCACGAGCGCCACATACGCACCGGTAATCGACGCCGTCCGCGTTCCGCCGTCTGCTTGAATGACGTCGCAGTCAATCCAGACGGTCCGCTCGCCGAGCTGTTCCAGCTCAACGACCGAGCGAAGCGCCCGGCCGATCAGACGCTGAATTTCCATCGTCCGCCCTGACACTTTCCCTTTGCTGGCTTCCCTTGCATTCCGCTGTTCTGTCGCCCGCGGCAGCATCCCATATTCAGCCGTAATCCAGCCTTTCCCTCCGCCGCGCATAAACGGCGGCACTCTCTCTTCAACCGTCGCCGTGCAAATCACTTTCGTGTCGCCGATTTCAATCAAAACCGAACCTTCGGCATGCTTCATATAATGCGGTTGTATATGTACAGGGCGAAGCTCACGGTTGTTTCGTCCGTCCGTTCTCATCGACAATCCTCCTTTTTTCTCCTTGGATGGCTCCCGCTTGGGCCGCCTAGCGTCAGCCTGCCCTTGCGAGCGAATCCTAGACGGTGCAAAGCACATCTTTCCCACTTTTATCGCGCTTCCTCAGCGGAAGCGTTCCGCCGCTTTCATAAAAAAACAAAGAGGCGGAATACGTTTCCACCTCTTTGTTATACCATAATGGTCCCTTCGTTTCCAGCTTGTTAAAATGTCCCGGTATTGACGTTTTGCGGCCGGGTGACCGGTTTCGTAAGCGGCTTGCCATCTTCGGTGACGAGATCGGCTTTGCCGTTGACGGTGATCGCCACGCTTTCAACCCCATTTTGCTCGGTGAGCGACAGCACAAGCGAATGTAATACGACATCGGAAATCACGTTTTTCTTGTTGCTTCCATAAATGCCCTCGTTAAAGTTGAGCGTCACTTTGCCATCTTCATATTTCGGGGCATCGACAAGCTTGGCATCCGGCTGAAAGACGCCAACAAGCCCGCTGCCGTGGTCCGGCCCTTGGATGAGCTCATTGATCGCCGCAGCGATATCGTCCTTTTCTTTATTGGACACGCGTCTTGTCACCGGCACATAATATGTGTTGTCCCCCTGCTGGGCGACAAAATAAACCGTGACCGGGTGCGTATTCGTAATGTCCGGCACGCCGCTCGCCTCGATATTGATGCCGTCCGCCCGGCTGACTCCGTCTTGGATCGGTGTTTTATTGACCGGCATCACCTCTTGGTCATAGCCGTTAATCCGAATTTTGACGCGCTTAATGTTGTCAAATTGGGTCAATGTCCACGTAATGGCTTGCAAAATCCGCTTTTCATCCTCTGGTTTGTATTGCTTAAATTCCGGCGAAAAGTCGGCGATCAACGTCCCGTCTTTTTCCAGTTTTGTGCCAAGCACAGTCGTGCCTGCCGGAATGACGGCGCGGAAGCCATTTGGCAACACTTCGGATACCGGGCCGTCCTCGACTAAATATTCGAGCACTTGTTTTGCGACTGCCTGCGTTTTCGGCAACTCTACTGTTTGCGGCACGACGAAGCCATTTTTGTCAATTAAGTATAATTCCCTCTTCACCGTCTCGGCAGCCTTCGCTTCCTCTTTTCCTCCCTTTTTGTCCCCCGTTGCCTCTTGGAGCGCCTGGCCGTCTTTGACATAGCTCGTTTCTTGCGGCGGATCGATCTCCTTCACCGCCTCATCATTGCCAAACAAACCGCAGCCGCCAAGCAGCAAAAGCGAAGCGAGCACCGGCGCTGTCCATCTATGAACCGTCCGTTTGCCCATTGACGTTCCCTCCTACTCGTAGTTTGTACTACTATGTATACGAGCCGGTTGCCAAAATAGAATAAAAAAATCCTTTAGCGTCCACGCGCTAAAGGATTTTTTCGGTCACAGGCGAATCGCCTCGACTTTGCCGATCGATTTGCCAAACCATTTTCCTGAAATCTTTTCAAACAGTTCTTTCGATCCGGTCGTGAAAAACAAATGCTCCGGTTCGCGCCTGCCGGTGTAAAGGAGGTGGCTATGATGCAAAATCGTGCTCACTTCGCGGGCCGTTTCATCGCCGGAGCAGATGAGTTTCACCTTTTTGCCCATATACGCCCGAATGAGCGGAGCCAGCAACGGGTAATGCGTGCACCCTAAAATGAGCACATCAATCGGCCTCGGACGCAGCGGAGCAAGCGATTCGGCGACAATCGCCACCGCCTTCTCCCCTTCAAAATCGCCGCTTTCGACAAGCGGGACGAACTTCGGACAGGCCAAGCTTTCGACACGAACGTGCGGGTTGATCGATTGGAGCGCTTTTTCATACGCTTTGCTTCTGACCGTCCCGACGGTGCCGATCACGCCGATATGCCCGCTTTTCGTCGCCTTCAAGGCGGCGCGGGCGCCGGGATGAACGACGCCAAGCACCGGGATGTCAATCTTCGCCCGCACCTCGTCAAGCACGACAGCGGTCGCCGTGTTGCAGGCGATAACAAGCATTTTCAGTGGATATTGCCGCAAATAATGAATCATCTGCCACGTAAACTGACGAATTTCTTCGACCGGACGAGGCCCGTATGGACACCGGGCTGTGTCGCCGAGGTAAATGATTCGCTCTTTCGGCAGCTGCCGCATAATTTCCTTGGCGACTGTTAAGCCGCCAACTCCTGAGTCAATGACACCAATTGCTCTTTCCAAGTGATCGCCTCATTCTTTGTTCATTTCTTGATGCAACTTGCGTAAACAGCGTTCCAAGAAGACGATTTCCTCGTCCGAAAAATTCTCTAGCACTCTTGCCAAATCGCGCTGGCGTTTTTCGATAACCTCCTCGATGATGCGCTCTCCCTTTTCCAACAGATGGATGCGGACGACGCGGCGGTCATGTTCGTCGCGGATTCTGCTGACAAGGCCGTTCCGTTCCATGCGGTCAATCAAATCGGTCGTCGTGCTGCACGCCAAATACATTTTGTTCGATAACTCGCCAACCGTCAAGTCCCCTTCTTCAAGCAGCCACTGCAAAGCGACAAACTGCGGAGGGGTGATCGGGTAATTCGTTAAAATTTCGCGGCCGCGTTGTTTTAAGTTAGCGGCGATATAACGAAGCAATTTTTCCAACTCGGCAACCGTTTTATCATTCATTGCAGACGGCATACAATCTCCCCTTGATCGTTTTCGCGGCCTAGCCCCGAAGCGGCGGCCCGTGTCAATCCTATTCTATTTTTCATTTTACAACACCCAGGGACATAATCAATACAAAAATGCGGCCTCCGCCGCGAACGAAGGCCGAACGGGCAATCAAGCCTCGTCCGGCCGCAAAGGAACATAACAGCCGGCCATCCGAAAAGGGAAAGCCGGCATCGTTTATAGTTCAAGTTCGCCCATTCGAAGCAATTCAATGACAGCTTGCGAGCGCCCCTTGACCCCAAGCTTTTGCATCGCATTCGAAATATGGTTGCGAACAGTTTTCTCGCTGATGAACAGCTCTTTAGCGATCTCCTTCGTCGTCTTGTCTTGCACGAGCAATTCGAAGACTTCTTTTTCTCTCTTTGTCAACAGCGGCTTCGATTGAAACGATTTATCCTTCAACGGTTGTAACCCTCCTTGCTCTCAATGGGCCCGAACTGCCGGATGGGTATTTACTCACCATATAGTATGTGAGAGCAAGGGCGGCGGTGACGAAAACTTGCTTATCTAATAGAAAAATGGGTCTTTTTTCTTCACTCTTCCCATTCGCCGGGACAACGGTGGGCAGGCTGCGTCCGCCCAGGAGGCGGTTGCCATCCGGCGCCTAGTGAAACAACAAATCCCCTTCATGGCTGCCCATGAAGGGGATGGAGATCCTATCGTTATGCTTCGTCGCTCCCGAAGAAATCGCGGAACATTTGAATGGTCGTATCGCGGTTTAAAGCGGCGATCGACGTTGTCAGCGGAATGCCTTTCGGGCACGATTGCACACAGTTTTGCGAGTTGCCGCAGTTCGCCAACCCGCCGTCACCCATAATGGCCCGCAGCCGTTCCGCTTTATGCATCGCCCCGGTCGGATGGGCGTTAAACAGCCGCACTTGCGACAGCGGCGCCGGGCCGATAAAGTTCGACTTGCTGTTGACGTTTGGACACGCTTCAAGGCAAACGCCGCACGTCATGCATTTTGACAACTCGTAAGCCCACTGCCGTTTCCGCTCCGGCATGCGCGGGCCAGGACCTAAATCATACGTCCCGTCGATCGGAATCCATGCTTTCACTCTCTTTAAGGCGTCAAACATCCGACTCCGGTCGATCGCCAAGTCGCGGATGACCGGGAACGTGCGCATCGGCTCGAGGCGGATCGGCTGCTCGAGCTGGTCGACCAAGGCCGCACACGCTTGGCGCGGCTTGCCGTTAATCACCATCGAACATGCTCCGCACACTTCTTCCAAACAGTTCATTTCCCAAACGACCGGTGTCGTTTTTTCGCCTTTGGCGTTGACCGGGTTGCGGCGAATTTCCATGAGCGCCGAAATGACGTTCATGTTCGGGCGGTACGGGATGACAAACTCTTCTTCATATGGCGCAGAGTCCGGACGATCTTGGCGCGTAATGATGAATCGAACCGTTTTGTTCTCGCTCATCTTACTTCACTTCCTCTTTCTTTTTGCTGTAGTCGCGTTTGCGCGGCTTGATCAACGAAACATCAACCTCTTCGTAATGGAACGCCGGACCGTCTGGCGTATAGCGAGCCATCGTCGTTTTCAGCCACTCTTCGTCATTGCGCTCCGGAAACTCCGGTTTGTAGTGCGCTCCACGGCTTTCGTTGCGATGATACGCGCCAAGCGTGATGACGCGGGCAAGCTGCAGCATGTTGTACAGCTGACGGATAAACGTCGCCCCTTGGTTGCTCCACTTCGCCGTGTCGGTGACGCTGATGTTTTTGTACCGCTCCATCAACTCTTGAATTTTTTCGTCCGTTTTCAGCAGCCGGTCGTTGTAGCGGACGATCGTCACGTTCGCTGTCATCCATTCGCCGAGCTCTTTATGCAGCACATAGGCGTTTTCCGTGCCGTCCATCGCCAAGATGTTTTCCCACTTTTCTTGTTCTTGTTTGACGTAGCCATCAAACAGCGCCGACGGCAGCGCGTCAGCCGATTTTTCAAGACCGCGGATGTAGCGGACCGCGTTCGGACCGGCGACCATTCCGCCATAAATGGCCGATAAGAGCGAGTTCGCGCCGAGGCGGTTGGCGCCATGAATGGAGTAATCGCACTCACCGGCGGCAAACAGCCCTTTAATGTTTGTCATTTGGTCATAGTCGACCCATAAGCCGCCCATTGAATAGTGAACAGCAGGAAACACTTTCATCGGCACTTTGCGCGGGTCTTCGCCCATGAATTTCTCGTAAATTTCAATAATGCCGCCGAGCTTAATATCCAGCTCTTTCGGATCTTTATGGGAAAGATCCAAATACACCATGTTTTCCCCGTTAATGCCGAGCTTCAAGTCGACGCACACATGGAAAATTTCCCGGGCAGCGATGTCGCGCGGCACTAAGTTCCCGTAAGCCGGGTATTTTTCTTCAAGGAAGTACCACGGTTTTCCGTCTTTGTACGTCCAGACGCGCCCACCTTCCCCGCGCGCCGATTCGCTCATCAGGCGGAGTTTGTCGTCACCTGGAATCGCGGTCGGATGGATTTGGATAAACTCGCCGTTTGCATAGTAGACGCCTTGCTGATAGGCGATCGATGCCGCCGAACCGGTATTGATGACCGAGTTCGTCGATTTTCCGAAAATGATCCCAGGGCCGCCGGTCGCCAAAATGACGGCATCGGCAGGAAACGCTTTAATTTCCATGGAACGCAAGTCTTGCGCGACAATGCCGCGGCAAATTTGTTCGTCATCCAAAACAACACCCAAAAATTCCCAATGTTCATATTTTGTCACAAGCCCAGCCACTTCATGGCGGCGCACTTGCTCGTCAAGGGCATACAAAATTTGCTGTCCTGTCGTTGCCCCGGCATAAGCCGTGCGGTGATGCTGCGTTCCCCCGAAACGGCGGAAGTCGAGCAATCCTTCCGGCGTGCGGTTGAACATGACGCCCATCCGGTCAAGCATGTAAATGATCCCCGGCGCCGCTTCGCACATCGCTTTGACCGGGGGCTGGTTCGCCAAAAAATCGCCGCCGTAGACGGTGTCGTCAAAATGTTCCCACGGCGAGTCGCCTTCCCCTTTCGTATTGACCGCTCCGTTAATGCCGCCTTGGGCACAGACGGAGTGAGAACGCTTTACCGGAACGAGCGAAAACAACTCGACAGGCACTCCTGCTTCGGCGATTTTAATCGTGGCCATCAAGCCGGCCAAGCCGCCGCCAACAACGATGATTTTTCCTTTTTTCATGGCTACTCACTCCCTAGAAAATTGCTGCTTTTGCTTCACTATCGACGATTTGCCCCGCCGGTTCGCCCCATCGACCAAGCGATCGTTCGGCGAACGGCTGCAGCGTGATCCGTTACGAGCCAACGCAGCGTTCATGTCCAAAACGTCCCGAATGGAAAGCTTGTCCTACGCAAATGCTAAAATGGCGCGAATCCCGACAATCGAAAGCGCAACAAAGATGATCATCGTAATGTACGTAAACACTTGCTGTGAACGAGGAGACACCGTTAACCCCCAGCTGACAAAGAACGACCATAAGCCGTTGGCAAAGTGAAATACGGTTGATAAAATTCCGATAATATAAAACCAAAGCATGAACGGATTATCGACGATGTTCGCCATCATATCATAGTTCACTTCGGCGCCAAACGCGGCTTGCACCCTTGTTTCATACACATGCCAGACGACAAAAATCAACGTAATGATGCCCGTGATCCGCTGAAGCATAAACATCCAGTTGCGGAAATAGCCGTACTGGCGGGTGTTGAACTTCGCTGTAAACGCGATATAGATGCCGTATACAGCATGGAACAGCAGCGGAAGAAAAATAATGAAAATTTCCAAGAGAATGCGGAACGGCAAATGTTCCATGAACGAAGCCGCCCGGTTAAACGCTTCCGGCCCGCGCGTCGCAAAATGGTTGACGATCAAGTGCTGCACTAAAAAAACGCCAACGGGAATAACCCCAAGCAGCGAATGGAGCCGGCGGTAGTAAAACTCGCGATTCCCTGCCATATGTAAACCCCCTTTGACTAGTAATAAAATGTGTGCCCCTCGTTGCAGAACGGAAACAGAAACGCCTTCCATTTCCATATTCGCTTTGTCACATTCATTGTACTCCCACATCGTACAAGCGTCAAGAAAACATCGCCACAAAATGTTCAAACATTCTCATATTTGCCCTTTCTGAAGAAAGGGGGTGCAGGCCGTCGGCAGTTCAGCTATAATGAGGAAATGGATAGAAAGAGGGGAAGACGATGAAACAGCCACGGTTAGAGGAACAGTATGAAACGTTTGGATCGATCACGCTTTCCGCATTCGGCGCTGAGCTGCTCCGCCATTCGCTTCTTCCCGAGCTGCTAGGCAAAGATGGCGCCGCCCTTTTGTACTGGGCCGGCAAGCAGCTGGCGCGCCGCTATCCGCTCGCTACAATGGAGGACATCGCCGTCTTTTTTGAGCGGGCTGGCTGGGGGACGCTGTCGGCCGGCGAGGAGCGGAAAGATGAACTGCACATCGAGCTGTCCGGTCCGATTGTCTCCGCCCGCCTTTCCTTATACGACAGCTACACCTTTCAGCTCGAAGCCGGGTTTCTCGCCCAACAAATTGAGCAGCAAAAACGATTCGTCACCGAAGCGGTCGAATTGCCGGCAAAACAGGCAGGCAAGGCGCGCATTTTAGTGAAGTGGGACCGGAAACAAACCATTGATTGATCACCGCTAGTCGTCTATAGTCGAAGCAATGGCTTCTCAGCAAGGGCAACAAAGGGCGCCCCGCGCCTACGGGACGCCCTTTTCACCGCTATTCATGCAGCTTCTCGTAAATTTTCTCCGCCACCGCCCGCGGGATGTTCGCCTGTTGCAACTCTTCAATCGTCGCTTCTTTCATCTTTTTCACCGAACCAAAATAGTTTAATAGCGCCTTTTTCCGTTTTGCTCCGACGCCGGGGATGTCATCGAGCACGGAATGGAACATCGTCTTCTGCCGCGTCTGACGGTGGAATGTGACCGCAAACCGGTGCACTTCATCTTGAATGCGCTGCAGCAAATAAAACTCTTGGCTTTGCCGGTCAAGCGGCACGACAGCTGGCGGATCGCCGGCCAACAGCTCTGAGGTACGGTGTTTTTCGTCTTTCGCCAGCCCGGCGAGCGGCACATCGAGGCCGAGCTCGTTTTCCAACACATCGCGCACCGCGGACAAATGGCCTTTGCCGCCGTCGATAATGATCAAATCGGGAAGCGGCAGCCCTTCTTTCAGCACGCGCGTATAGCGGCGGCGCACGACTTCGCGCATCGACTCATAGTCGTTCGGCCCTTCAACTGTTTTCACCTTATATTTGCGGTACTCTTTTTTCGCCGGCTTGCCGTCAAGGAAGACAACGAGCGCTGAGACCGGGTCAGCCCCGTATATGTTCGAGTTGTCAAACGCCTCGATGCGGCGCGGCGCCGGAATGCCGAGCCGCTCCCCGAGCCGGTCGACCGCCTTGATCGTCCGCTCTTCATCGCGCTCAATAAAATAAAACTTTTCTTTCAAGGCGATGGCGGCGTTTTTGTTCGCCAGTTCGACAAGTTCTTTTTTCTTCCCTTTTTTCGGCTGAACGACATGGACGCCAAGCAGTTCGCGGACGAGCTCGCCGTCGATGTCGGCCGGCAAGACGACTTCCTTTGGCTTCAAATGGTGCGCCTTCGCATAAAACTGGCCTAAAAACGTAAGCATTTCCTCATCCGGGTCTTGGTAAAGCGGGAAAATGGATACATCGCGCTCGATCAGCTTCCCTTGGCGGAGGAAAAACACTTGCACGCACATCCAGCCTTTGTCATATGCATAGCCGAACACATCGCGATCGATGAAATCGTTGAACATCATTTTTTGTTTTTCCATCGTCATCTCAATCGCCGCGATTTGGTCGCGGTATTCTTTCGCCCGCTCAAACTCGAGCGCTTCAGCCGCCTGATGCATTTTTTCCGTCAACTCCCGCTTTGCTTCCTCATAACCGCCGTTTAAAAAGCGAACGATTTGCTCGACCATCGCCTTGTTTTGCTCGTCCGGCACCGGGTAAACGCACGGGGCCAGGCACTGGCCCATATGGTAATACAAACAGACGCGCGAAGGCAGCGTCGAACATTTGCGGAGCGGATACAAACGGTCAAGCAGCTTTTTCGTCTCATTCGCCGCCTGCACGTTCGGGTACGGGCCGAAATATTTGCCGCCGTCTTTTTTCACTTTGCGGGTAATGAGCAAGCGCGGGTGCGTTTCCGCGGTAATTTTAATAAACGGGTAGCTTTTATCATCTTTCAGCATGACGTTGTATTTCGGATCATGCTTTTTAATCAAGTTCATTTCCAAAATGAGCGCCTCGGCGTTTGACGAGGTGACGATATATTCAAAATCGGCGATTTCCTCGACGAGCCGCTGCGTTTTGCCGTCATGCGTCCCAGTAAAATAGGAGCGGACGCGCGCTTTCAGCGACTTCGCCTTGCCGACGTAAATGACCGTTCCGTGTTTGTCTTTCATTAAATAGCAGCCCGGCTGTTCCGGGAGCACGGACAGCTTTTCCTTCAGCCGGTCGTTCATGGCCATCACTCCATCCTATTCCTCGACCCATTCGTACAGCGTAATCGTTCCGTACACCGGATCGGCAAGCAGACTGGAACGATATGTTTTCACTTTGCGCACATGGCGGGAAACATCGACTCCTTGGGCGCGAAACCCGTCAACAACATGATTGGTCATATAAATTGTAGCATGGCGGTAGTTTTCTTTGTCTTGCAAAAAGAAGGAAAAATGGAACACATCTTTATGCGGAAACGGCACATGCAAATAGTCGAACACGCGCGTCTCTTCCCACGTATATACCACAAACGGCCGCGGCTTGTCACGCAACTCGTCCGCCAACTGGTATACAGCCGGCGGCGTCGCCACTTGCTCGCGCAGCTGGCCGATACCGACGGCTGCCTGCAGCAGCACGACCGCTGCCGCCAGCGCTAATCCCCATACCCTGGATGCAGCCAAAAAGCGGCCCCACACATAAAACAGCGCGAAATGGATGAACGGAAGAAGGTGGCGTGGCTTTTCGATGTTTTGCGCCAATAGCGCCCAGACGGCATAAAGCAGAGCGGAAACGACAAGCGCGCGCGGCGGCCGGAACTGCCCGGCGCGCCAAGCGATGGCGCCGATTGCCGCATAGGCGGCCAGCAGCCAAGCGTTTTGGCAGGCGATGCCGGTCCAAAGAAAGTTGTCGATCAAAAACCGGTGCACCCGCTCTGAAAACGGAAGCGGGCTCGCTGCCGCCGTTCCTCCCCAATCGCTGAAATGGCCGTGGACAAACGCCCAGCCGAGCTTGAAAAACGGGAAAAGGCCTCCCTCCGTTCGCGCTACCGCCGCCACCCAAATAAATTGAAACAACGCAGCCACCAAAATGGACAACGCCACACGGCCAACGCGGCGGTGCGTGCTCCAGTCTTCGTGCCAAAGGAACAACAGCGCGACGCCGAATGGAGCATACGACAGGCGCACTCCCATCAGCACGCTGAATAAAGCAGCTGGCAAAAGCTGCGCCTTCCATGTCGTCTGTCGGTGCGCCCGCTCCACCGCCCACATGTACCACCAGAGCACTCCGAGCGCCGCACCGTCTGACATCGGCCGGGCGGCGGCGAGGAGAACGTAGCTTGAAGAGAGCACTGCCAAAGCCGCCAACAGCGCCGCCGGGGGCGAAACGTGCCGGCGCAGCAGCCACACGAGCGGGAAAACAGCGGAAAATAGAACGAGAATATTCAACACAGAAAGCGCCTTAGCCGGATTGGCGATTACCGCGTGAACGGCCATGCCGCCTAAAATGAAATACGGATAGCCGGGAAAATGCGGCTGCATGCTTAACAAGTCGTAGCGCTCAAGCGCCAGCGCAAAATCGACTTCATCCCATGTGGCCGCATACGGGCTTGCCCAATACAGCCCGGCGCCGGCCAAAACGGCGGCCAGCCCGATGCTGAAACAAAGCCAAAGCCGGTGGTGCAGCAGTCGTTTCACGAGATTCCCTCCAAAGAAAAAATACAAGGCGCAGCGCCTTGTATCTTTACATAATGCTTTTCGTCTTTTCCTTAAGCGCCGCGGCCGACGGGTGCTCTTTGTCTTTGCTGTTCTTTTGGCCTTGGCGGCTCGTCACGAGCAAGTAAATCACGACAAAGTAGCCGATATAGGCGATCATTTCCTCAAGCGACGGCATCGACGAGTAGCCGAACAGCGCTTTTAAAAAGACGCCGACTTCGCCGGAGAAGATGGGGGCGACACCGTGGTCGCGCAAATAATGCTCATAATCGATCGGGTGTTCCGGAAGCAGCCAAGTCAAATCGTACACATGTGGCATGACGCTGCCGATCAAGTTAATATCTTGCATCATCGAAATGGCTTGCACGAACAGACCGGCAGCAATTAGGACGATAAAAGCGCCAGTCACCTTAAAAAACGTCTTGAGCGGGATGCGCATCGTCCCTTTAAAGAAGAAATAGCTGACCAAGACGGCCATGACGATCCCTGTCGCCGCCCCCCAGCCTTGTATGGCCGCACCGATGTTGCCGTGCGTGATGGCGGCGAAGAAAAAGACGGTTTCCACCCCTTCGCGCAACACGACTAAAAACGAATGGACGACCATCCCGACGACATTGCCGGCTGTGATGAACTGATCCATTTTCCCTTCGACGCTTTTTTTTATGTCCTGGCTATGTTCAGCCATCCAAAACACCATTTGCGTCAACAGCAGCGCTGAGACGATCATAATGCCGATTTTCAAGTAGATTTCACTTGCCATCGCAGCGAAGCCGGTGAACACGACTTGAAACAAAATGGCGACACCAACGCTGGCGGCCACCGCCAAGGCGGCGCCAAGCCATACGTATTTCGTATACTCGCGATGGTTCACCCGTTTCAAATACGACGTAATAATCCCGATAATAAGCAACGCCTCGAGCGCTTCGCGAAACGTAATGAGCAGCGCTTGAACTTCCATGCCCCCGCCTCCCCTTCACATGTAGACTAAGTCCGTTTCCGACGCCGCACATAAATCAAGACAGCGCCAATGATAATCGCAACGATGACAATGAGAGGAATCCAGTTTTTAGATTCTGACAAATCCGTCCATTCTTTTTTTCGCACTTCATCCGGCTTTTCCGACGCGCTTTCCGAAAAATGGCCAACTTCTAAGCTTTTTAAACTGAATTGCTTTTGTAGCGCGGTTAAAATGGTCTCTTTGCTTTGCTTAAACGCATTGATGTCCGATTTTTTCTCGCCGACGCCGAACAGCCCTGGGTTGCCAAGCGACTGCAGCGCGTTGTCAAACTCCGTGCGCAACTGTTTGTCAAGCGCCGGGTCTTTCCCTTGGAGGACCGGCGACAGCGCTTCATACGTCGCAAACGCCTTCGCCAACAGCCGCTTGCTCGTATCGTACTGATCAAAGTTTTTCTCAATATTGTCTAAGCGGCGGGCGACATTGAGCACTAAAATTTTTTCCATATTCTCGGTCACCGCTTGGCGGTCTTTGTCTTCGATGGCTCCAAGCACCGCTTCCGACGGCTCTGATCCCATATGCATGTCGATTTCTTCTTTTACCGTTCCAAAAATCTCCTTGGCGGCGGCAAAATTCGGCGGCTGTTCGTTCAGCTTTTCCTTCATCTGCTTGTAAGCTTCGGCGACCGCTTCTTCATTCGGATTTCCGTACGAGTAGGCAAACGCTTTAAGCGGGATGAGATGGATCATAACGATCATTGCTATGTAAAAAAAGAGGCGGAACGTTCTCATTTTTTCCTCTCCCTCCTGTCAAGATTAATGATAATGATTATCATCATCTTTGTCAATACGGTTTACAAAAACATGCTGGCAGCTAGGGGGAGTCGCCTTATGAACAGTGCCGAGCCTGCTCTGGGGAAAGCACATGTGCATCGCGGTCGATGGCGACTTTGCCGACCGGGCGGCGCATTTCTTTCCATATCGCCGGAATGACGGCGGTCATGTAGGCAGTGAATTTGATGAACGAGCGTCCGGTCGTCCGCACTTGGTAGCGGATCGGCACTTCCTTCAGCCGAAACCCTTTACGCACCAAATTGAGCGTCAGCACTTGGGCATAATTGTAATCATGGATAATTTCCGCCTCCTTCATCGCCTGGCGTGAAAAGGCGCGCATGCCTGACTGGCCGTCGTAAAGGCGCTGGCCAAGAAGCAGCGACTGCAGCCAAGTGAACGCATAGTTGCCGAGGCGGCGGTGCCATTTCATGCCGCGAATCGTGCCGAGAAAGCGCGAGCCCATCGTATAATCAGCTTCACCGGCAAAAATGGGAGCCAAAATGTCGGGAATTTGCTCCGGTGGATATTCATTGTCAGCATCAATCATGACACCGACGTCCGCGCCGCGGCGCACGCATTCCTCAAACCCGCGGCGCACCGCCGCCCCGAGGCCGCGGTTTTCCGGCAGGCGGCAAATGTAATCGGCCCCCGCTTCTGTTGCTACTTCAGCCGTCCGATCCGTCGACCCATCGTCAATGACAAGGACGCTTACCTCAACATCAGGGTGAAAGTGGCGCGGAATGCGGCGGATCACGTCCCCAATCGCTTCTTCCTCATTGTGCGCCGGCAAAAAAACGATGACGCGCTGCTTCTTCATCGCTCTCCTCCTTTCGCATCGCTTCGATTAAAACCGGGCCGCGGCTATGGCTCGGGTATGGCGCGCCAAGCAAATAGGCGATCGTCGGCGCGAGCGAAACAAGACTTGTTTTCTCGTCGACCCGCTTTCCCGGTTCGATGGCCGGACCGCACATAAAAAACGGCACATACCGTTCTCCTTCGTCCAAATGGCCATGGCCACCGATGCCATCCGCTTGGCCGTGGTCGGCGCAGACGATCAATGTCGCGCGCTCAAGCTCGCCGCGTTTCTCAAGCCAGCCGACAAACTCTGCAACCAAGGCGTCGGCTTCTTCAATTTTTTCGATATACTCGTCATACAGCACACCGCGGCTATGGCCGGTTTGGTCGGTGGCGATCAACTGTACGACGAGCAAGTCCGGGTTTTGTTCCTCGACGATGCGTTTCGCCCGCTCGATGATATAACGGTCGGCCAGGTCGTTCGGCATGACGGCCGTCACCGTTTCCACATCGGCGCCGAACGAATCAACCAAATGGGCGATGCCGAGCAAGCGGCCTGTTTTTCCGATTTTGCGGAGTGAATCGAAAATCGTCTCGACTTTCGCCCCAAGCTTCCATACCATATTCGACCGGATGCCGTGCTCAAACGGGTACGTGCCAGTGAACATCGAAGTAAAGCAGACGACCGTACGTGCCGGATAAACAGTTTCCATTTGTGCAAATTCCGTTCCATGCGCGCGTAGCCGTTTTAAAAACGGGGCGTTCGCCGCCTCAAACCGATCTTTGCGCATGCCGTCAATGACGATGACATATACTTTATCATTGACCGGCGCGGACGGAACGGGCACGTTGTCAGTATACGTCGGGATGACATCCGGTTTCCAATCGAACAAATACCGGTGCAACACCCACGAGAACAGCCACACCCCGGCGGCAAACAGCCAAAACGAGCTGTACAGCGGCGCCAAAGACTCCCCTTGTTCGATCTGCCGCCAAGCGTATTCCCATACAGACAAAAGAAGGAAGCATTTCGGCAACTGCTCCTGGGCGTTGCCGCTCGTTGAATCGCTATTTTTTAGCACGAGCTTCCAAAAGCGGGTGAAATTCCACCATGACGTGCCGATGCGCAAATGGTAATACAGCGTCCCCCAAAAAAAGACAGTAAAGAAAAAATAGAGCCCGGACGCCAAAAGCAGCAAGATCACATCAGCAAATGACCAAATGATGAGAAATGCCATATACGGAATCCATAAATAATTGCGCAAAAACAGCGGGTAATCGTATACATAGTAGACGACAAACAGCGGCAGCGCCACCGCTAGGCCGAGCAGCCAAACCGATGCATGACCTTGAGTGAGGTCAGCAGCATGATAGATGGCCATCGTTCCGGCGACAAAAATCGGCGTGAACGGTTTTCCTTCATTCAACAAGTTCCAGCAGCGCGCCGCGACTTTTTCAAACCGTGATGCTTCTTTCATCGCCTCTCCCTTTCCTTTCTCCATACGTTTCGCACCGCCTGCCAGTCGGACCGCCAAAACACGAGCACAACAGCCCCGGCCGCATATGAAAACAGAAATTTAAACGCATGGGTAAGCACGGCCGCCGTATACGCCACGCTCCCCGGCGCACCCAGCGCAGTTAACGCAAACGCCATTACCGCCTCATACGTTCCTACTCCGCCAGGAGCGATTTGGGCAATTTGACCGGAGACGGTTGCACTGTTGACCCATACCGCCTGCCAAAAGGAAAGCGGCATGCCGGCTGTCCGGGCGATCGTCCCGATAACCGCTGCCTCGCACAGCCAGCTCGCCGCCACCGCCGCCGCGATCAACACGCCGCGCCAGCCGCGAAACGCCATCCGCCATCGCCGCCATAACCGTTCCATACGGAGCGGGCGGCGGAACACGGCAAGAGCGAGTACGAGGCCGGCCGCAGCGAGCGCCGCCAACAGCGGAACACCAGGAATCCGATGCATATACACATACATCCCAACGGCGGCGAAGCTGCCTAACACAGCCATGTCCAACAATCGCATGACCGCGACCGACTCGCCCGCCGCGCCGGCCGAAATGCCAGGCTGGCGGGCGAGCACAGCGACGCGGGCCGCATCGCCGATTTTCACAGGCACAAGATGATTGATGAACAAACTGAGCAGCACCGCGCGCCAATAGACAGAGAAAGCAATCGGTTTCCCGACATACTGCTTCCACGCCCACGCCCGCAGCCAAAATGACATGCCATACACAAAAGCGGCCGCAGCTAGGTCCGCTGGATGGCGGACCAGTTCGGCCAGATGCCAAAGCAGCAGCCGGGTGTCAAAATAGCGGTACGTCAGCCAGGCAAAAATGAACAGCAGCGCCGCGCCGGCCGTCCGCAACACCACCTTGGCAGCCAGCTTACCGCTCATGTTCGCGCGCCCACGCCACCGTCCGGGCCAATCCTTCGAAAAACGGCACCTTCGGCTCGTAGCCAAACGCCCGCTTCGCCTTCGTAATGTCCGCCCACGTCGCTTTGACATCGCCTTTCCGTTCCGGTGCACGCACGACCTTCATATCCGGGAAATGCCTACGCAGCTCGACAAGCAGCTGTTCCATCGTGACCGGCGTCCCTGCGCCCAAGTTAAACACCTCGCTTTGGCTGCCGCTGCGTCCAAGCGCCGCCACCATGCCGGCGACAATATCATCGATGTACGTATAATCGCGCGCCGTCCCAGAACCATATACCGTGATCTCCTCGCCGTTCATCAGCCGGCGGAGAAACGCGCCGATGGCCATATCCGGCCGCCCCCACGGACCATAAACAGTAAAATAGCGAAAAATGGTCATTTTGTAGCCGTGGAGGTGAGCGTATGCATGGCAAAACGACTCTGCCCCGTATTTTGCGGCCGCATACGGCGAAACGACGCGCCCATCAGCCATTTCTTCCTTAAGCGGCACATTGCCGCGATCGCCATACACGGATGAGGACGAAGCGAACAACACGTGGCGGGCCTCGGCTTCCCCGGCCGCCGCCAAGACGTTCACCGTTGCCTTAATATCGTAGTCAATATAGGTGAGTGGCTGCTCAAGCGAATACGGCACCCCCGGCAGCGCCGCCAAGTGGTAGACGACATCGGGACGAAACTGCGCAAACCACTGCTTTGTCTGTTCCCCATCAAGCAAGTCCAAGCGGACAAGCGGCACCCGGCCGCCGGTAAGCGCCTGAAACTGCCGTTCTTTCCGTTCGGTGGGATAGTACGGATGAAAACAATCAATGGCTGCCACCTCGTATCCTTGACCGCTCAAATAGGCAGCGAGATGGCTGCCGATAAATCCCGCTCCCCCGGTCACAACCACTTTCATAAGCTTCACCCCATTATGAAATTCCCTGTCTATTAGCATCTTATCATAGCGGCCGGTGAACGTCGCGAGCCACGGATGGAAACTAAATGTTTCCATCTATCTAGACAGGCAGCTGAGCCAGCTGGGCAGACTAGTTTTAGGACACAGGCGCCATCAAGTGCGGCTGGCGCTTGCGAAAAAAGGGCGCCCTGCGGACACCCTTGTCGGCGATTATTTCGCCTTTTCAATCACTTGCTGCAGCGCGGCTTCAATTTGCGGCAGCCATTTGTCGCCCTCGGCTTTATTTTTCGCCTTCGCCGCTTCTAAGTAGCGTGTCGCCTGGTCGTTCAAGGTGTTATAGGCCTCATTGCCGAGCAACGTTTTGATATCATTTTCCATCATGTTAATAAAAAGCGCACCTTCTAAAGCGGTGATCACCGACTTGTCTTGCCCCCAATTTTCTTGGCTTTCTTCATATTCGTGAAGGGCCACTTTCGCCCATCCGCGCACGAACGCACGGTTCACTGCTTTCGGATCGAGCGTTTTGACGTCCGTCTGCAAGTCGAACTGTTTCAAAATATAGTCGGCTTCCTCGGCCGCATGCCGTTTCATATATGGATAGACGGACTGATAAAACGCCCAGCCTTCCGCCTGCTTCACTTTTGCCTCTTCGTCACTTTCTTTCGCCGCAGCCGCTGCCTTTGCCGCGTAGCCGTGCGGCAGCGCTCCGCTCGCTAAGTAGAATGTTTTCATCAACGTTTTATCGACGACTTGCTTGCCGAGGGCGAATGCCAGCGCATCGTCGTTTTGGACCGCTTGCTCCATTTGCGCGAACGCGCCGCTGATCGCGTCAACTAACTTCGTTCCATAAGCCGCATCGCGCTTTTCCACCGTCGGCTGCAAAATCGCGTAAAATGCTTTTGCTTCCTCGATCTCTTCCTTCACTTCCTCTTTATTGGCCCAATGTTCTTCCGCTTCGGTAAACTCGTGTTTGATCGTCGTGTAAAACACTTTTTGCATCAGCTTATCAAAAATTTGCTTGACGACCATCGGCTCAAGCGACCCGTCTTTTCCGGCCGTCAGTGCGTTGGTAATATGTTGGTCAAGCGTATCTTCAAATTCCGCGTCGCGTTTTTGCACAAGCGGCTGCAGCTTTTCTTTGTAGATGCTCTCCACCTTGCCGAAGTCAACCGCCCCGCCTTGCTTCGCTTTCTCAAGCTCCGCCAATGCTTCGCTGAACGCACCGGCGTAATCCACTTCCGCCTGTTCGCTTTCTTCTTCCGTTTTCGTCTCCGTTTTCGACTCTTCTTGTTTCTCTACGGCCGTTTGATTGCTGTTTTCTTTTTCTGTCCCCGCCGTCTGTTCGCTTTGGCCGCATGCGGCAAGCGCCAACGCCGCGGCCGTGAACACGGCCATCCACTTCCATTTCCAAGACATTATGTATCCCCCCGCTATTTTGATAATGATTTTCATTAACGCAATTTATTATAATAGATAATGATTTTCACTGTCAATAATTATTTGCCAAAACGGGGCGCGTTTCATCTCGCTCCGTGTGATGAAACGAACGCCACGCCAATAAAAAGATCCACGTTCATCGAACCGTGGATCTTCCGCCAAGTTACACATGTTTGCCGACAAGCTGCACAAGCGCTTCTTTCGGTTGATAGCCAATCGCTTTATCGACGAGCTCGCCGTTTTTGAACACGAGCAGCGTCGGGATGCTCATAACGCCGAACCTTGAGGCTGTTTCTTGGTTTTCATCAACATTCACTTTGACGATTTTCACTTTGTCACCCATTTCTTGATCAAGCTCCTCAAGCACCGGAGCGATCATGCGGCACGGGCCGCACCATGGCGCCCAAAAGTCAACGAGCGTGACGCCGTCTTTCGTTTCTGCGGCGAACGTTTGGTCTGTCGCATTGATAATGGCCATGCGAATTCCCTCCCATATGCTAGAATGCTGCAAGCAAAGTATACCATGGAAATTTGAAACGACGCGAATATTTTGCCTCGTTTCTACTATTCGCTTTTGCCTCGGAATTTATCCGTCAAAAAACGGACGGCTACAGCCGCCCGTGTTATTCATTACGAATGCACTTTCAACTTTTTGAATTCTTCGGTCAGAAGCGGAACGACTTCGAACAAATCACCGACAATGCCGTAATCCGCCACTTTGAAAATGTTCGCTTCCGGGTCTTTGTTAATGGCGACGATCACTTTCGAGTTCGACATGCCCGCCAAGTGCTGGATGGCGCCCGAGATGCCGCAGGCGATGTAAAGGTCTGGCGTCACGACTTTCCCGGTTTGTCCAATTTGCAGCGAATAGTCGCAATAGCCGGCATCGCACGCCCCGCGCGACGCGCCGACCGCGCCGCCCAATACTTCCGCCAGTTCTTTGAGCGGTTGGAATCCTTCGGCGCTTTTCACGCCGCGGCCTCCGGCGACAATCACTTTCGCTTCCGTCAAGTCGACGCCTTCCGCCGTTTTGCGGACGACTTCTTTGACGATCGCGCGCAAATCTTTAATCTCGACCGCCAGCGATTCAACGCTTCCGGAACGCGATTCATCGCGATCAAGCGGCGCGATGTTGTTCGGGCGCACCGTCGCAAAAATAATGCCGTCAGTGACGATTTTCTTTTCAAACGCTTTGCCGGAGTAGATCGGGCGCGTGAACACAATGTTGCCGCCCGCCTCTTCGACCGCCACCACGTCGGAAACAAGGCCGGCGTCAAGCTTCACGGCCAGCTTTGGCGACAAGTCTTTGCCGAGCGCTGTATGGCCAAAGACGACGGCTTCCGGCTCTTCTTTGTCGATCACCGCTTTTATCGCTTGCGAATAGCCGTCGGACGTATAAAATTTCAAGTTTGGATGCTCAACGACAACAACGCGATCCGCCCCGCGGAAAATCAACTCATTTGCATGCGCTTGCACTTGATCGCCGACGAGCGCCGCCACAACTTCCCCGCCTTCAGCGATCGTTTTGGCCGCTGCGATCGCTTCAAACGAAACATTGCGCAGCGATCCGTCGCGAACTTCTGCCAATGTTAATACTTTGCGTGCCATGTTTCAGTCCCCCTACCCTTATTGTTCATGGTTTCCGTCCGTTAGAGAGCGTCGACAACCGCACCGCCTGCCGTTTCAAACGACTTTCGCTTCGGAGCGGAGCAGCCCGACAAGCTCTTTGACTTGATCAGCAATCTCTCCTTGTAAAATTTTCCCTTCTTCCCGCTTCGGCGGCAAGAACACTTCAATCGTTTTTGTTTTCGCCTCGACATCGTCCTCGTCAAGATCCAAGTCATCGAGCTCAAGCTCATCAAGCGGTTTCTTTTTCGCTTTCATAATGCCTGGCAGCGACGGGTAACGCGGCTCATTCAGCCCTTGTTGGGCGGTGACAAGGAGCGGCAGCGACGTTTCGATCACTTCCTCATCCCCCTCGACGTCGCGCACAACGGTCACTTTTTTGCCATCGGCAATGTCAAGCTTCGTAATCGTCGTCACGTATGGGATGCCGAGCAATTCGGCCACGCGCGGGCCGACTTGCCCCGATCCGCCGTCAATGGCCACATTGCCGGCCAAAATCAAATCCGGATTTTTATCTTTTAAATATTCCGCGAGCACTTTCGCGGTCGTATATTGGTCTTGCTCTTCGACATCGTCGTCAATGTTGATGAGCACCGCTTTGTCGCAGCCCATAGCGAGCGCTGTGCGCAGCTCTTTTTCCGCTTCCTCGCTGCCGACGGTGACGACCGTCACTTCGCCGCCATGTTTGTCGCGCACTTGGATCGCCTCTTCGATGGCGTATTCATCGTACGGGTTGATGATGAATTCAGCACCTTCCTCATTGATCTTGCCGTTCTTGATGGTGATTTTCTCCTCGGTGTCGAACGTGCGTTTCATCAAAACAAAAATGTTCATGTCATTCCCCTCCTCAGTTTGATCCAACATTATTTCAGTTGCCAAGATTCCGATATTTATAGCGATTATTTCCCTTGAAAGACGGGGGGACGTTTTTCCAAAAACGCCTGCACGCCTTCTCTCCCATCTTCGGAAACAAACACGCGGCCAAACCATTCTGCTTCGTCGCGCACCGCCTCGGCAAACGACTTTTCTTTCGCCGCATTGAGCAGCTCAATCGTAGCGCGAACGGAAAGCGGGCTTTTGGCGGCAATTTTGTGCGCCAGCTGTCTTGCTTCCTCAAGAAGCCGCTCTTCCGGCACCGCCTTATTGGCCAACCCCCACTGCACGGCCTCTGCGCCGGTGATCGGCTCGCCTGTCCACATCATTTCCGCCGCCTTGCCGAACCCAACGTAGCGCACAAGACGCTGCGTGCCGGCAAACCCTGGGATGATGCCGAGCTGCAGCTCGGGCAGGCCAAGCTTCGCATTTTCCGCCACCAGGCGAATATGGCAGCTCATCGCCAGCTCGAGCCCCCCTCCCAATGCAGCGCCATGAATCGCAGCGATCACCGGCTTGGAAAACCGCTCAATCCGTTCCGCAACGAGCTGGCCGTTGCGCGACAAGGCGGACGCTTCCTCCGCGGAAGCGACGGACGTAAATTCTTTAATATCCGCACCGGCCGAGAAAAACCGGCCTTCGCCATGCAGCAGCACGGCACGTACGCCCGGGTCGGTCTCAAGCTCATCCAAGACATTTGAAAGCTCTTTCAAAACAGCGGATGAAAGAGCGTTCGCCGGCGGCCGCGAAAACGTCACGACAGCGACGAATTCCTCTTTCGCCAGACGAAAATACTCCATGAAGCCTCTCCCCTTTCTGCCTTCCGTCAACGCCCAGCGGCGCACCCTTTGATGAGCAGTTCGTACACCGGTTCGGCGAGCGCAGCTAGGTCATATTTTTGCTCGTTCATGACCCATGTCGTCACCGTCTCGTCGATCGTGCCGAAAATCATTTGCCGGGTGAGCCGGACGTCTAGATCATTGCGGAATTCCCCTTTTTCCATTCCCTCGATGATGATGCTGTCGATGAGGCGCAAATATCCTTTCAGCACCTCATTGATGCGTTGCCGCAGCTCTTTGTTCGACTGGCGCAGCTCCAACTGCGTCACGACCGCCATATGCGGATCATCAGCCAGGGCGGAAAAATGAGTTCTCACCAATATATACAATTTCTCTAGCGGGCTCTGAATTCCTTCTATTTCTTGCTCGATTTTCTCGATAAACGCCCCCATTTTTTCTTGAAAAAGCGAGATTAAAATATCTTCTTTGTTTTTAAAATAAAGGTAGATCGTGCCGTCGGCGACACCGGCTTGCCTAGCGATTTTTGACACTTGCGCCTGATGATAGCCATGTTCAGCGATGACGACGACGGCCGCATCAATAATTTGTTTAAATTTCGGTTTTTCTCTGCGCAACCCTAGATTCTCCTTTTCTTCATCACCAGTCATCAAATGAATGAATCATCATTCATGTTTTTATTTTACGGATCGTTCTGACGATTTGTCAAGCTTCTTTTTCTCTTCTTCAACGAGCGCCCGGCGCAAAATTTTCCCAACCGCAGTTTTCGGCAGCTCGCTTCGAAACTCGTACAGACGCGGCACTTTATAAGCTGCGAGCCGCTCGCGCATAAAAGCATCAATCTCTTGTTCACTGCACTCCTCCCCTGGTTTCAAGACGATGAACGCTTTTACCGTCTCACCGCGGTACGGGTCGGGAACGCCGATGACAGCCGCTTCTTGCACTTTCGGGTGTTCGTACAGCACTTCTTCGACTTCGCGCGGATAAATGTTGTAACCGCCGGCGATAATCACATCTTTTTTCCGGTCGACAATATAAAAATAGCCGCGCTCATCCATGTAGCCGATATCCCCGGTATACAGCCAGCCATCGCGCAGCACTTGCTCGGTCTCTTCCGGCCGGTTCCAGTAGCCTTTCATCACTTGCGGGCCGCGCACGATGAGTTCCCCCGGCTCGCCCGGCTTTGCCTCCTCTCCTGTTTCCAATGAAATGATTTTCGCTTCCGTATCCGGCCAAGGCACGCCGATGCTTCCTTTCACCCGTTCGCCATCCCAAAGGAAGTTGCTGTGAGTGACAGGCGACGCTTCTGTGAGGCCATATCCTTCAATCAATTTTCCGCCGGTCGCCCGCTCAAACCGCTCTTGCACTTCGATCGGCAGCGGAGCCGAACCGCTAATGCACACCTTGATCGATGACAAATCATATTTCGGCAAATCGGGGTCATTTAACAGCGCGATGTATATCGTCGGCGCGCCTGGAAACATCGTCGGCCGCGTGCGCTCAATCGCTTTTAACGTTTGTTTCACGTCAAATCGCGGCAGCAGCACCATTTTGCTCGCTTGCATGATGGCCAAATTCATTACCGTCGTCATCCCGTATACATGGAAAAACGGCAAGATGCCAAGCACCGTTTCTTTTCCTTTCTCGCACTTATACACCCAATGAGCGCACATCAATGTATTCGCGATCAAATTGTGGTGCGTCAGCATGGCCGCTTTCGGCTGGCCGGTCGTTCCGCCTGTGTACTGCAGCAGCGCCACATCTTCCACCGGATCGATGTCCACCCCGATCGGCGCCCTCTCCTTCCGACTGATGATCAGCCGGAACAAATGAACGGTTTCGCTTTCCTCGATGCGGACGATGGGCATGTTTTGCTTCCACTGCACAAGCGGATACAGCCATTTCTTCACCGTGGGCAAATACTCTTGCATTCTCGTGACAATCCAATGTTTGACCGGTGTTCTCCCTTTTAATCGTTCCGTCTTTGGATACAAGATATCCATGGTCACAAGCACCGAGGCGCCGCTGTCGTTGAGTTGGTATTCAAGCTCATACTCGGTGTACAGCGGGTTTGTCTGCACCACGATGCCGCCAGCCATAAGCGTCCCATAATAGCTGATGACCGCCTGCGGGCAATTCGGCAGCATCACCGCCACGCGATCGCCCTCCTTGACACCCAGCCTCCGCAAATAGTGGGCAAACGTCAGCGCCTGTTCATACAGTTCACGAAACGTCACCGTCTTTCCTAAAAAATCAATCGCTACCTTTTCGCCAAATTGCTCCGCCGTTTCCCGCAAATAGTCGGGAAGCGTTTTCTTTGGATACTCCAACCGGTGTGGGATTTCCGGTGGATAATGAGCAAGCCATCGCTTTTCCATCACAATCCCTCCTTGCTCTTATTTTATTCTATTATTCTAAATTTTTCATCACAAAAAACAACGCTGGAACTATGTCCAGCGTCACCAAAACCAATACATCAACCCCGTCAAAAGAAAACAGGCACAGACGACAAACAAAATTTTCGCCAACACATCCATCGATCTGTTGCGCACCGCCATATAAACAATGCCGGCGACCAACAGTAGACCGACGATGATCAACAGCCCTTTCACTACTGCGTCCATCGCTTTGTTCCCCTTTACTGAATGCCTTCGCCGATCACAAACGACAAACCGACGGAAATGACCATCGAAATAAAGCCGACCGCCCGGTTGTCGTTGGCGATTTCCTCATCAATATTGAACTTCGGCGTCAAAAACTCGTAAATAAAGTATGCCGCCAATAAAAGCAAAAACCCATATACACCCCAGCCGACCATCGATAACAGCGACTCATGGCGGTCAAGCGCATAGCGGAAAATGTTGGCGATGCCAAAAATCTTTCCGCCTGTCGCCATCGCCACCGCCACATTACCGTTGCGGATTTCCTCCCAGTTTTTGTATTTCGTCACCAGCTCAAACAGGGCCAAAAATACGACGATGCACAACACCGCGACGCTGAAATTGGCCGCCGTTCTCACCATGTCATGCTCCCAAAACGGCGTCATTGCTCTCTCCCCTTATCATTTCAGTTCGACGACCGTCACCCCGGTGCCGCCTTCATTCGCCGCGCCGAACCGGAAGCTCTTTACCGCCCGGTGCTGTTTTAAAAACTGCTGCACTCCTTGGCGAAGCGCACCTGTTCCTTTGCCGTGGATGATCGAGACGCGCGGATAGCCGGCAAGTACAGCGTCATCGATATATTTTTCCAGCCGCACGAGGGCATCTTCATAACGCTCGCCGCGCAAGTCGAGCTCGAGGCTCACATGGGCGTCCTTGCCTTTCACAGTCGCAATCGGCGTCACTTCCTTGGCCGGCGCGCTGCCGATATACTCCAAGTCGCGCTCGCGAATTTTCATTTTCAAAATGCCGAGCTGCACTTGCCATTCGTCCTCTGACACTTTTTCAATCAAATACCCTTTTTGGTTTAAGCTCGTCACTTTTACTTCATCACCCGGCTGGAACGCATGGCGTGCCGCTGCTTTTTTCGCCTTTTTCCGTTTTTCCACCGTCGGCATAGCAGCAGCGAGCCGCTGTTTCGCAGCGATAAGCTCGTGCTCTTTCACTTCCGCCTGCTTTTCTTTTTGCAGGCGGCGCAGCTCGTGGATGGTCCGCTCGGCCTCGCGCTCGGCGGCGCGGATGATGTCGGCCGCCTTTTGCGCCGCCTCGGCGAGCTGCTCTGCTTTTTCGTCTTCCAGCTCTTCGAGTTTCTGTTCCCACTCGGCACGCAGCCGCTTGGCTTCCTCAAGCGCCGCGCGCGCCCGCGCCTCATCTTCCTCGGCTTGCTTTTTGCTTCGCTCGAGCGAAGCGATCATGTTTTCCACGTTATGGGTTTCAGCACTCACTTGCGCCTTCGCCCGCTCGATGATCCGCTCATCGAGCCCTAAGCGGCGCGAGATGTCAAAGGCGTTGCTGCGGCCGGGGATGCCGATCAACAATTTATACGTCGGACGGAGCGTTTCGGTGTCAAACTCGACGCTGGCATTCACCACCCCGGGGCGGTTGTAGCCGTACGCTTTCAACTCCGGATAATGCGTCGTCGCCACCGTCCGCGCCCCGCGCCCGTGCACCTCGTCCAAAATAGCGATGGCCAGCGCCGCCCCCTCTTGCGGGTCGGTGCCCGCTCCGAGCTCATCAAAGAGCACAAGGCTTTCCTCATCAACGTGGCGCAAAATGTCGACGATATTGACCATATGGGACGAGAACGTGCTCAAGCTTTGTTCGATCGACTGCTCATCGCCGATATCCGCGTACACTGCGCGGAACACCGCGGCTTCCGACCCGTCCGCCGCCGGGATAAACAGCCCGGCTTGCGCCATTAACGTCAACAGGCCAACCGTTTTTAACGTCACCGTTTTTCCGCCAGTGTTCGGCCCAGTGATGACAATTGTCGTATAATCACCGCCCAATACAATGTCGTTTGGCACCGCTTTGTCTTGGTCGAGCAGCGGGTGGCGCGCCTGCAAAAAGCGGAGGTAACCGCGGTTGTTAACTGCCGGTTTGGCCGCCTGCAGCCGGCGCGCGTATTTCGCTTTGGCAAACAAGAAGTCCAAATGAGCGAGCGCCGCAACCGCCCGCTCGAGCGGTTCGGCCTGTTCGGCCACTTTGGCTGAGAGCTCACGCAAAATGCGTTCGATTTCTTGCTTTTCTTTCGCCCGCGCCTCGCGCAACGCGTTATTCAGCTCGACAACCGCCTGCGGCTCGATAAACAGCGTCGCCCCGGACGCCGACTGGTCATGAACGATGCCGCCATAAGCGCCGCGATATTCCTGCTTGACTGGGATGACGTACCGATCGTTGCGGATCGTAATGATCGCATCCGACAGCCGCTTTTGCGCCGATGGCGAGCGGATAATGCCTTCCAGTTTTTCGCGGATGCGCGCTTCGGCCGCCCGGATTTGCCCCCGGAGCGAACGAAGGCGGTCGCTCGCTGCGTCCAACACCTCGCCATGATCATCGATGGAGCGGCGGATGTCCTCTTCCAGCGCCGGCACTTCGGCAAGCTCATCGGCATAGCCAGCAAGCCGCACAAGCCTGCCATGCTCTTCCTGCAAGTCGGCAATTAACCGCTTCATTTGCCGGCTCGCCGCGGCCGTCGCCGCCACCTCGAGCAGCTCAAGCGGACTTAACATGCCGCCGATCGCCGCCCGTTTCAAATGCGGACGGATGTTGACGACCCCATCAAGCGGCACATAGCCGCGCAGCCGCAACACCGCGGCCGCTTCATCCGTTTCTTCGAGCCAAACCGCCACTTCGTCCAAGTCGGGCGACGGAACAAGGGCGGTGATTTTCTCTAAACCGAGCGCGGATGACGCATGCTCGGCCAACTGCTCTTTCACTTTGTCAAATTCCAAAATGCGAAGCATTTTTTGTTGCACTTGTTTGACCTCCATGCCTCATCATGTTTGGCTTCGTTTGTCGCGCAAAAACTGTTGCAGTTTCTCAAGCGGCCATGTGTTGATGACCGTCTCTTTTTTGATCCAGCCTTTCCTTGCCGTCGCCACACCAATCGCCATATCATCAAGCATGTCCAAATGGTGAGCGTCCGTGTTGATGGCGATGTACGCCCCCGCTTCCTCCACTTTTTTCACATAAGCAGCCGACAAATCGAGCCGGTTCGGGTTGGCATTGAGCTCAAGCACCGTTTTCGTCTTCGCCGCCAGCTCGATCAGCCGCTCGATATCGACGTCATAGCCGTCGCGCTGCCCGATCAGCCGGCCGGTCGGATGGGCGATGACATCGACATACGGGTGGAAAAGCGCCGTCTCGAGCCGCTTCATCACCGTCTCGCGCGGCTGTTTGAACGCAGAGTGAATGGCAGCGATGACAAAATCGAGCTCCTTGAGCACGTCATCATCGTAATCGAGCGTCCCATCAGGCAAAATATCCATCTCGATGCCGGCTAAGATCGTAAAATCGGAATAGCGCGCGTTCAGCCGTTCAATTTCCTCGCGCTGGTGCCGCAGCCGGTCCGGCGTCAAACCGTTGGCGACTTTCAAATATTGCGAATGGTCGGTAATGGCGATATACCGGTAGCCGCGGCGGCGACACGCCTCAACGAGCTCCTCGAGCGAACACGCCCCGTCGCTCCACGCCGAATGCATATGCAAATCGCCTCGGATATCGTCAAGATGGACAAGTGGATAATCAGAAGAATACCGCTCGACTTCCGCACCGTCTTCGCGCAGTTCAGGCGGAATGTACGGCAGCCCGAAGTGGGCGTAAAACGCCGGTTCATCAGGAAATGTTTTCACATCCCCTGTCGTTTGGTCTTCGACGCCGTATTCGCTAATTTTTTCCCTGCGCTCTTTGGCAAGCTGACGCATGCGCACATTATGCTCTTTCGATCCGGTAAAATGGTGAAGCGCGGTCGCAAACTCGGCCGTGCTGACGAGCCGAAAATCAGCCGCCACTTCATACTCGTATTGAAAAAGAAGCGACACTTTCGTTTCTCCGGCGGCGATCACCTCGCGGATGCGCGAAAGACGAAGGAGCGCTTCGCGCACTTCGGACGGGCGATCGGTAGCGATGACATAATCCAAATCTTTCACCGTTTCCTTCAAACGCCGCAAACTGCCGGCCCGTGAAAAACGGATCACCCCATCCATTTCGGCAAGCTGGCGCTCGATATCGGCCGCCATCGGCAACACCCAGGCAAGCGGCAGCCGCTCGGGGCGTTTGCCTGCTTCCTCCATCGCCGCCAGCAGCTTTTCTTCTGTTTTCGCGCCGAAGCCGGGAAGCTCTCGTACCTTTCCCGCAAGGCACGCTTCCTTCAATCCGTTCATATTGGCAATGCCAAGCTCTTGATGCAGCTTGGCGATTTTTTTGCCGCCAAGCCCCGGGATCTTAAGCAAGGCAAGCAGCGTTTCCGGAATGTCGCGCTTTAATTCCTCGAGCACCGACGATGAGCCGGTTTCGACAAACTCGGTGATGATCGCTGCCGTGCTTTTGCCGATGCCGGGAATGGCGGTGAAATCGCCGATTTCCGACAAGCTTCGTTCGTCCGCTTCCAAGGCGTTCGCCGCTTTGCGAAACGCCGTCACTTTAAACGGGTTCTCCCCTTTGATCTCCATATACAAGGCGATCGTTTCGAGCAGGCGGATGACTTCTTTTTTATGGACGTTCATTCTCGTCCCCTTCCTTTCCCAAACCACCGCGGCCGCGCTCGGTTAGACGCGGCCATGAATCCACCAGTTGTCAAGCATCTCCGACAACACCGGCGTATGTTTCACAATCACGGTTGCCATGAGCGAACGCTGCAGCTGCTCTTGAACGCTGTCAATGGGCACGAGCGCACCGATATACAAAAGCAAAAAGACAAGCAAATACACTTCCGCAAATCCGAGCGCCGCCCCCGCCAAGCGGTTGACGCTGCGCAGCAGCGGCAGCTGGGCGACAAAATCCAACATGGAACCGATGATCTGGAGCACGATTTTCACAACAAAAAACAAAAGGGCGAACGAAATCGCGCGGTAATACGCGTCATCTAAATGCGTGCTCTGAAACAACAGCTTCACCGTCTCCGGATCGCCGAACGTCGGATACGGAATCCAAAGGCGCAGCGTCGGCACAAACCGCTCATAGTACTTATAAGCGACAAAAAAGGCGATGAGAAACCCGGCCATATGGATAAATTGGAGAATAAAACCGCGCTTCAGTCCGATCATCGCGCCTAACAGCAGGACAAATAAAAGCACGACATCAATCATCGTCTTCCCCATCCTTTTCCTCTTTCAGCTTAGCCGCAAGCCGATCGTACTCTTGCTTCAGCTTTAAATATTCGTTGGCGATATTGACGGCCGTCAACACGGCCAGCCTCGGTACATCAAGCATCGGGTTTCTTTCGCTGAACTCGTGCATTTTATCGTCAACGAACGCCGCCACGAGCCGGATATGGGCCGGGCTTTCCGTGCCGACGATCGTATAGTCTTGACCGTAGATGCGGACGCTCACCCGCGTTTTTGGCTGTTTTGTCAAGCTTTCTCCCCCATTTCGCCAAATCCTACTGTTTATCATATCACGAACGCTGGTATAATGGAAAGATGCGACACAAAGGGATCCAGAAGAGGATAAAGGAGAGAGCGAACATTGTCAAACTATGTGATTCGAGCCGACCAACAGCTGCTTGACGCCTTGCGCGCCCACTACAGAGACGCTTTCATCGACCGGCTTCCGCCTGGAGCGTTGTTTGCCGTCAAGCGCCCGGATGTCACGATTACCGCCTACCGCTCGGGGAAAGTGCTGTTTCAGGGGAAAGCGGCGGAGCAAGAAGCGAGGAAATGGATGGAGAATCATGTGGCACCGAAAAACAAGCCGGAGAACGAGAACCGCGTCAAAGCAGCCGCCCTGTCGGAACAAAAACTCGGCAATCTTTCCGCCATCGGCTCCGATGAAGTCGGCACCGGAGACTATTTCGGCCCAATCGTCGTCGCCGCCGCCTACGTCGACCGCGCCCACCTAGAGCGGATTATGGCGCTTGGTGTGAAAGATTCGAAGCTGCTTAGCGACGAGGCGATCACGCGGATCGCACCAGCCATCATGGAAACCGTGCCGCATGCGGTCAACACGCTTGACAACCCCAAATACAACCGCTGGCAGCAAAGCGGCATGCCGCAGACGAAAATGAAGGCGCTGCTTCATAACCAGACGCTCGCGAAACTTGTTGACGCCATCGCGCCGATCGAACCGGAAGCGATCATCATCGACCAATTTTTAGAACGCGACCCGTATTTCCGCTACCTTGCTGGGGAAAACCGCATCGTCAGCGAGCGGGTGCATTGCCTGCCGAAAGCAGAAAGCGTGCACGTGGCAGTGGCCGCGGCTTCGATCATCGCCCGCTATGTGTTTTTAGAAGAGATGGAGCGATTATCCCGCACCATCGGCTTCCCGCTCCCGAAAGGCGCCGGTGCTGTCGTCGATGAAGCCGCCGCCCGAATCATCCACGAGCGAGGGGAGAAGGTGCTTGCGACGTGCGCCAAGCTTCATTTCGCTAACACGAAAAAAGCCTTGTCGATCGCCAAGCGCCGGTAATCGTTTCGATCCGCGTCCATGGGAAACGTTAGCGTCGGCTTCGCTACAAGGGCCGGCCCGCCGTGGCTGAACAACGCCGCTTTCATCGCCGCGGCATGTTGGGATGTTGTGAAAGAACGGCAAACAACCAAAAGGCTGTCCCATCCAATCCGGCGAGCCGGGCTTTTCGGACAGCCTTTTTCTCTAGGTTAGCGATGACCAACGACGGGATGCGGCACATACGGTTCTTCTAAATAAGCGATTTCTTCCGGCACTAATGAAAGTGATAGCGCACCGACTGCCTCTTCGAGATGGGACAGCTTCGTCGCCCCGACGATCGGCGCGGTGACCGGTTCTTTATGCAGCAGCCAGGCAAGCGCGATTTGTGCGCGCTTCACGCCATGCTTTTTGGCAAGCTCAGCGACCCGTTCGATGATCACTCGATCTGCTTCGGCCGTGGCATCGTATTTCGATCGTTGAACTTGGTCAGTTTCGGAACGATGCGTTATTTCTGACGCTTCGCGCGTCAGTCTTCCTGACGCCAGCGGGCTGTATGGAATCACGGCAATGTTTTCCTCTTGACAAAGTGGCAGCATTTCCCGCTCTTCCTCACGATAAATGAGGTTGTAATGATTTTGCATCGACACAAATTTCGTCCACCCGTGTTTTTCTGCTGTGTGGTTGGCTTTTAAAAACTGCCAGGCGTACATCGAAGAGGCGCCGATGTACCGCGC
Source organism: Geobacillus sp. 46C-IIa (assembly GCF_014679505.1). Lineage (GTDB taxonomy): Bacteria > Bacillota > Bacilli > Bacillales > Anoxybacillaceae > Geobacillus. The sequence goes on along the minus strand of NZ_CP061474.1, from coordinate 666,038 downwards.
TTTTCCCGCTTTCACCACATCATGCAGCGCTTCCATCGTTTCCTCGATCGGCGTATCATAGTCCCATCGGTGGATTTGGTACAAATCGACATAATCGGTGCCTAAACGTTTCAAACTTTTGTCAATCTCGCTCATGATGGCTTTTCGGGACAGCCCTTTCTGATTGGGTCCTTCGTGCACAGAGAAATACACTTTCGTGGCGATGACGATTTCATCACGATTAGCGTACTCTTTTAAAATGCGCCCGATCATTTCCTCGCTCGTTCCGTCAGAATACACATTGGCCGTATCAAAAAAGTGAATCCCAACTCAAGAGCTTTTTTGATGATCGGACGGCTTTTCTACTCATCTAGCACCCACGGGTGAATCCATCGATCGGCGACGCCGAAGCTCATGCAGCCAAGGCAAATGCGAGACACGTCCAAACCAGTTTTCCCAAGTTTCACATATTCCATATCGTTCCCCCCCTTCTTCCCCTTTCTTTCACTCTACACCGTTTGCGATCGGCAGCGATCGTTCGCTGTCATTCGTTTTCAAAACACTATGAACACGGCAGAAGAAACGACAACAACCAAAGCACTGCATCGAAACACAGCCGAGTAGCCGATGTGCGTGGAAATTCATCCAAACAAATCGTTCCAAATCCGATGTCAACATCGGTCGCCGCCTCAATGGGAAGAAACGATTTCGTCCATAGCCGTTCCAACGACCATTCCTCTTTTTAGTAAAACATTCCAAGCAGACTTCTCGTTTCGCTTTGACTCAAAAAGATATTTGCCTATCATTATACGTCAAAACATGGAAACCCCAATGGCTAAATGAGCCCGATATCCCCATTCATGAACAGAACGTTTGAAAATGTGCACCATCGTTGGGGCGAACATTGACTTTTACCGCAGTAAAAAAGCGGATCGACAAATAGACAACTTCTATCCAGCAGTCAAAGAAGCAACCGTTGCCTCCCGGCGCTATTGGCCTACCCGATTGGCAAAGTCCGAACCAGCCGGATAACGGTCGCCGGCAATGTCGATGTTGGCGAGGGCATCGTTCAACTCTTGCCATTCCTCCTCCGTCAATACGACTTCCAACGCGCCTAGATTTTCTTCGAGGCGCTCTAGTTTGCGCGTTCCCGGAATCGGTACGATCCATGGTTTTTGCGCCAATAGCCATGCCAAAGCAATTTGGGACGGCGTCACTCGATGCTCGGCCGCAATCTGCTTGATGAGCTCGACCAGCACTTGATTGGCCGTGATATTTTCCAGCTGGAACCGCGGCACAATACGGCGGAAATCGGATTCGGCGAACGTCGCGTTCTGATCAATCGTTCCCGTCAGAAATCCTTTGCCGAGCGGGCTAAACGGCACGAAGCCGATGCCAAGCTCTTCAAGCACAGGCAACAGCTCTTCTTCGGGACTTCTCCACCATAAAGAGTATTCGCTTTGAACCGCTGTAAGCGGCTGCACCGCATGGGCGCGACGAATGGTTTGCACGCCGGCTTCTGACAACCCCCAATGGCGGATTTTCCCCTCTCTCATTAAATCTTGGATCACTCCCGCCACTTCCTCGATCGGCACATTCGGGTCGACCCGATGTTGATAGTACAGGTCAATGGTTTCCACTTTCAGCCGTTTCAATGAACCTTCGACCGAGTGGCGAATCGTCTCGGGCTTACTGTCGAGCACTTGTTTGCCGTCTTTCATTTGAATGCCGAATTTCGTGGCAATGACCACTTCTCCTTTGAACGGAGCGAGCGCCTCGCCGACCAATTCCTCATTCACGTACGGTCCATATATTTCCGCTGTATCGAAAAACGTGACCCCAAGCTCTACAGCAGCACGAATGAGCGCAATCATCTCTTTTTTGTCCGCAGCCGGTCCATAGCCGTAGCTCATCCCCATGCAGCCGAGCCCAATTGCAGACACTTCCAATCCGCTTTTGCCTAATTGGCGTTTTTGCACCCTCTTCGCTCCTCCTTTATTTTCTGTTATATCTCCAATCGGCGCTGGCAAAGCCATTTCACGATTTCCGGATCGCGATGGGAAAAGAACAAGCTTTGCTTCGTATCGAGCGTGGCGATGTTGTTCATGTCCTCTTGGTCAAGCGCAAAATCAAAGATTTGGACGTTTTCCACCATGCGCTCTTTGTGCACGGTTTTTGGAATCGCCACAATCCCCCTTTGCGTCAGCCAGCGCAAAATGACTTGGGCGACTGATTTGTTATGCTTTTTCGCAATTGATGTCAGCACTTCATTTTCGAAAATATTGTTTCTCCCTTCCGCAAAAGGCGCCCATGACTCGATTTGGACACCATGCTGTTTCATGAACTCGGCACTTTCTATTTGCTGGCAGAACGGATGGGTTTCAATTTGATTGACCGCCGGGGTTACGTCATGATGAAGAATCAAATCGATGAGACGGTCCATGTAGAAGTTGCTCACCCCAATCGCGCGAACTTTCCCCTCGCGATACAGCTCCTCCATGGCGCGCCAGGAACCGTATACATCCCCAAATGGCTGGTGAATGAGGTACAAATCGATGTAATCAAGCTGCAGCCGCTCCAGCGATCTCGCAAAGGCTTTTTTCGTGCTCTCATAACCGGCATCTTGAATCCATAGCTTCGTTGTCACAAAGATGTCTTCCCTTGGAATGCCGCTCCGTTTGATCGCCCGCCCGACCGCCGCTTCGTTTTGATACGATGCAGCCGTATCAATGAGGCGATAGCCGATCATGAGCGCGTCATAGACGCATTGTTCACACAATTGCTGGTCGGTGATTTGATAGACGCCGAACCCTAGTATCGGCATCTTGACGCCGTTGTTTAACACAACCATTTGCATCGTTCTCTTCCTCCTTGCCTCAATTTGGTTATCATGTTGACGTATCAATGACAGACAGCGAACATCGTCGCGGAGAGCGCTCCTCACAATGTGATTATGCGCTTTTTTGCACCGCAACCGGTATCACAATTCTCGCAAATGATTGCCTAATTCTCTCAAACCTCTTTCAGCCGCAGAAGAAAGTTGAGTAAAATAGTGGTAGTGGAAGGGGGAGAAACGATTGAAATCAATCATCGAACAGCAACATGAATTGGCGGCGTTCATCGAGCGCCATACAGGAAAAGACGGCGTTTACGAAACCAAGATCCCATCGCTCCTTCTGTTTCGCGAATCGCATCCGACAACACCGAAGCATGGCGTCCAACGCCCGGCATTTTGCCTAATCGTGCAAGGCAGAAAAGATGTCTGGCTGGCAGGGGAACGGTTTACGTACAATCCGACCCACTATCTTGTCGCCTCTGTCGATTTGCCGGTTATTTCCCAAGTGGTCGAAGCAAGCGAACAGACGCCGTATTTAGCCTTGCGGCTGGAAATGGAGCTTCAGCAAATCATCGATCTGCTACAGCACGCCGAAAGCCACATTCGTCCGTTGAAAAAGCCAAAGCGAGCAATGTTTGTCAGCCAAATTGAACCTGATTTGCTTGATGCCGTCACTAGGCTCATCCGCTTGCTTGACGCTCCAAACGATATCGACGTTTTAGCGCCGATGTATCAGAAAGAAATTTTGTACCGTGTGTTGCAAGGGCCGTATGGCGACGTTCTCAAACAAATGGCCATCCAAAACAGCCATGCCCGCCAAATTCATCATGTCATCGAATATATTAAAGAACACTATCATCAACCGATCCGCATCGAAGAGTTGGCTGATTTATCTCATATGAGTACAGCATCGCTCCATCGTCATTTTAAAGAGGTGACAGGGATGAGCCCGATTCAGTTTCAAAAACAGCTGCGGCTTCAGGAAGCCCGGCGGCTCTTGTTAACGGAGTTGATCGATGCCGCTGATGTCGCCTTTCAAGTCGGCTATGAAAGCCCGTCACAGTTCAGCCGCGAATATGCCCGCCTATTCGGACGACCGCCGAAAGAAGATGCGAAACGTTTGCGGGCCGAATATGGAGACAGAGCCAATGCTTAGATGAAAGAGAGGCCGGTTGTTCTCAGGCCTCTCCTTGCGCGACTCAAAGATTTTGAAAAGCTCCGCCCACATTCCTGTTTATTATGATAACAAAGTCCATCTTCCAATAAATAGTTAAAGTGGAACAATTTGTTGATTAATGAACACGGATACGGAATTTTTGACACTCCACACGCCTAAAGGGCGTGGGATTCTTGGGTCGTTAACGCCCTCCTCCATTTCTGGTTCGGACAACGCCCAAGTTCAGGGGTGTGTCATCACCCCGTCCCATCGGGTTAGGATGTACCCCGATGGGCGGCGCACCTGTGACCAGTGCACTAGGTTAGGCGCTCAAACCCGAAATCGCTTTGGCGATGTTGATCGCGCCATTCAAGTCAGCATGGAGAGTGTATCCGCACTTTTGGCATCGGAAGCGGATGCCGTTTCGGTTCGCTTTCTCTCGATGCCCGCATCGGCATGTTTGGCTTGTATAGGTCGGCTTCACCCACTCGACCCGAATCCCTGCCATCTCCGCTTTATAGGCAATCATCGTTTGCAGTTGATGAAACGACCAGGAATGAAGACTTCGTCCCGCTTCTTTGGCCGATGCTGCCCGCTTTCGAATCCCTGTCAACTCTTCCATCCGAATCACGCCAACACCGTTGGCGAGGGCAAAACGGACGATTTGACGGCTGATTTTATGGTTTCGATCCTTCATCCAGCGGGACTCTTTACGGCCGATTTTGCGAATCATATGGAGCTTCTTGGCTTTGCCCAACGTTCGCCGCAAAGCCGCATATCGTCGGCGCACAAAAGCGCATTGGCTGCCCTTGAAAAACAACGATTTCGTTCCCACGCTGGCCACGGCGATATAGCGAAGCCCAAGGTCAACCCCCATCACCTTTGTTTCGTGTCGCGGCTTCACTTCAAAGGTGATCGCGATCGCCAAGCACCATTTCTTTCTCTTTTTGTAGAGCTTGGCGGCCCCTTGTTTGGCGGTTCCATTGATCAGCCGATTCAGCCATGCTTCTTGATAGGGGCGCGTGACGACCGGCACGCCGATTCGCTTCTCCAGTGTGGGGAAGGAAACCGTGTAGAACGCTCCTTTCTTTTCCACCTTCACGTTTTGATTGTTAAAGCAACACCATAATGTTCGAAACTTCTTTGCCTTTTGTTTTTTCTTTTGGGACTTTACTTCTCGAATCGTCTGATTCACGACGGCAGAAGGAAACCGCTGCGACGAGAACTCTTTAAAAATTTTGCTCGTCGCTTGATTCAGCTTAGGATGATCCAACAGCCAATTCGCAAACGCTGTATTCACTTCTGTCATCCGTTCGTACATGTCTTGTTTGACGTTCGTTGGGTTGTGCAGCTCCAGCCTTAGTGTGATCGGCGGCATGGATTCACCTCCTTCTAGCGATGACAGGATACCATTTTTTTCAGAATCATTCAATATTCAGAAAACGGCTCGCTTTCATCCCACCCCTAAAGAAGTGGGCTTTCTCGCTCGCGGGTCTGTAAAAAAATAAGACGCGCCCCGCTGCTTGGACGCGTCTTGTCATGGACGAGCGGCTGTACATTCCGCCCATGTCTCTCCAACTGTCTGTCAATCGCTCCCTCATGCTTGTTCCTCGAGCGCCGCGACAACTTTTTCCGCCGTGCTCCGGCTCGATTGCGGGTTTTGCCCGGTGATCAAGTTGCCGTCGCGCACCGAAAAATCCGTCCATTTCTCGCCGCGGACGAAATTCGCCCCGCGCAGACGCAAGGTCGATTCAAGCAAAAACGGCATATGCACATCCAACTCGACTTCACGTTCTTCTTCATCCGTAAACGATGTGACCGTTTTTCCTTTCACGATCGGTGTCCCGTCTTTGTATGTCGCGTTCACCAGCCCTGACGGCCCATGGCAGACAGCGGCAATGATGCGCCCGTCTTCGGCGAACTGCTGCAAGACGTATTGCAGCGTTTCGTTGTCCGGGAAATCAAACATCGTCCCGTGTCCCCCGGGGAGAAAAATGGCGTCAAACCCGTTCGCATCGTCTTTGCTTAAGCGCGCCGTGTTTTGCAGCGCCGCTTCCGCCTCGGCCCAAGACGGGTCTTTTTCATTGATGCTGCGCGGATCCAACGGCACATCGCCGCCTTTGATGCTTGCCACTTTCACGTCATACCCTTTTTCTTGAAACACCAAGTACGGCACGGCAAACTCTTCAAGCCAAAGCCCGGTTTTGTGGTCGTCGGTGATCGTCGTATGATTCGTCACCACCATAAGCACCCGTTTCGTCATGCCCGCATTCCTCCCTAGGTTCTAGAATGTTCTCTACCACTCATCATACTTTACATTGGGCAAAAACGGAAAAAATATGCTTGTGAAATCGAATCGCTCTTGATCAAAATCAGTGGAGGAAACGAAAACGTCATTCCTCCACGTCTTCTTTCACTCTCTCTTTGAACGACTTTGCCTCTTCCGGCTTTTGAACGCTCTCCCACCTACGCGTACGCTTTGAGGCCGGAGGATGTCCCGATCCTTTTGGGACATCCTCGTTGGCCTGTCTTCTTAACTGATTTTTTGTTGTTCCAATCCGGCTGTCTCACCCGTCGGTTGCCCAAACGGCCACCAGTTCGCGCGGCCGAACGTGCGGACCATGACCGGGACGAACAGCGGCAGGACGACTAGCGCGTAAAGCAAAAGCCCTGTCAGCACAATCGTCGCAATTTGTAAAAGTGACAAGACCCCGGACGGATACATCGCGGCAAACGTTCCGCCTAAAATGACGGCGGCCGAGATGATGACCGTCCCCATATGTCCCATCGCCGACAGCATCGCTTCTTTCACCGGCCGGCCGCGGTATTCGTTGAACCGGTCCATCAGAAAGATGCTGTAATCGATGCCGAGCGCCATAAGCAAAACGAAGGCGAAAAACGATACTGCCCAGTTCAAACCGGCATAGCCGAGGTCGTTGACGAAAATCAGCTCGGTGACAGCCATAGACGTGTAATAGGTTAATACAAGCGACAGCATCAAATACAGCGGCATGATGAGCGAACGGAGCAGCACCGCCAACACGATGGCGATGCCAATAAGCATAAGCACCACGGTATGTCGATAGTCGGCGTTCGAAATCGCCCGCAAATCGGCGTACACGCTCGTGACGCCGCCGACAGCGATCGTCGCGCCTTCCCATTTCGTTCCTTTCACCGCCCGTTCCGCGGCGGCGCGAATGTCATCAATGCGGCCGAGCGCCGATATGGAATACGGATTTTCATCTAAAATGACATCGAACGTGACAATGCGCCGGTCTTTCGACATATACGCGTCCTTCGCCTGCGCAAACTCTTTGCTTTCAAGCGCCGCTTTCGGCATATGCCAGCCGGCCATTTCCTTCACCGGCGCCGATGACAAGTCAGCCAAATACACCTCCGCCGTCCCAAGGCCGTTGGCCACTTGCCGCAAACCGGACGCGCTTTGATCCAGGCCGTTGACAAGCTGGCTGAGCTGACCGCCAAGCGCCGAGAAATGCTCAAGAAGCTGTCGCTGGCCGCCATTGACTTGCTCGAGGCCGGCTGTAAATTGCGGCAGCTGATCAATGGCTTGTTGTTGGCCGTCGGCTGCTTTCGTCAAGCCAACCGCCAGTTCATCAAGCCCAACGATCACCTTGTCTAAACCGCCGTTGACCGCTGCTTGACCGGCGGTGAGTTGGGCAAACGACTCATTCGCTTTCGCTAGGCCGGTGCGCGTTTGGTCAAGCGCCCCGTTCAACTGTGCGAGGCCAGCCGCCATTTGCTTCACTTGATCAGATAAAGCAGCGACCGTCATTTTCGCCCGTTGATATTGCGCGTCTTGACCGAGCTCCGGATGCGACTGCTCGACTTGCGCAAGCATCATTTGCACAGCCGCGAGCTGATCGGCAACCGCCTTTAAGCCTGTTTCGACTTGCTTGTATTGGCTGCTGAGCGCCGCTAAGCCTTGTTCGGCTTGCTTGTAGCCGCTAAGCAGCTGCGTGGCGCCGTCTTGCAGTTTTTTGGCATTGTCGCGCAGTGTCGCCAAGCCTTTTTTCAATTCGCCGGCGCCCATCGCTCCTTGGCGCACGCCTTGTTCGATTTGACTAAGGCCATTTTGCAGCTTGACGATTCCGTTTTTTAACTGCTCCGTTCCCGAGACGAGCTGGCCGATGCCGGATGACGCTTGCTTCAGCTGCGGCGCGGAAGCGGAGAGCTTATTGCTTGCCGTTTCGAGCCCAGCACCGATTTTTTCGATGCCGTCTTTGCCGGCGCCAAGGCCGTCTTTCAGTTGTTTGGCCTGCTCGGTGACAAGCAGCTGTTCAATCGGCTCGCCGGTCGGGCGCGTTGCCGAGCGGACGCTTGCCACGCCGTCGACTTTCTCAACCTCGCGGCTGATTTTTTCGATGAGCGCCAACCCTTCTTCAGAATCGAGCGGCTGCTTGCCTTTTACCACGATTTGCGTCGGCATCGCATCCCCCGGATTGAAGTGGTCGGCAATAATGTCAAACGCTTTAACCGAGCGATAATGGTCGCCGATTTCTTCCATTGAATCAAACGACAGTTTGCCATCGTACGTCACGAGCACCGGCACCGTTACCGCTGCGACGATGGCGAGCGCCAGCAGCGGACGGGCGAACGCAAACCGTCCAGCCGCCAGCCAAAGCCGGCTTTGTCCGTGCTCAAGCTTTCCGCGAACCGGCCAAAACAGTTTTTCGCCGAGCGCGGCCATAAAAAACGGCACGAGCGTCACAAGCGCCACAAGCAACACTGCCACCCCGACGGCGACGGCTGCTGCCGATTGGTACAACTTAAATGTCGACAGTCCGATCGCCGCAAAACCGATCATCACCGCCAATCCGCTCGCCAACACCGTTTTCCCCGCCGTCCGGTACGTGACAACAATCGCTTCTGTCCGATCACCAAGTTTCGCCAACTCTTCTTTAAACCGGCTCAGCAGCAAAATGCAATAGTCGGTCCCAATGCCAAACAAAACGGCGACTAAAAAGATTTGCGTAAACGTTGATAGCGGAAAGTTCACGTTGTCAACCAAAAAAGCAACGATCGACTGTGAAACGGCATACGTCGCCCCGACCGCCACCAATGGAATCAGCGGGGCTACCGGTGAACGGAATACAGCGAGCAGAACAAGCAAAATGAAGACGATCGTAATCCCTTCCGTCTTCTTGACGCCTTCGAGCGAGCTTGTCACCACATCTTCATCGATCATCCACCCGCCGGTGAAATAATGCTCGACCTTGACGCCGTCCACCGCTTCATACAACGCGTCGGTCAACTGCTTCGCCGTCCGCCCGGCCGGGTCGATGCTGATGGAAACGAGCATCGTTGTATTGTCTTTTGACAAAAGCTCTTTTTCCAGCTCCGGGTTGGCAAACGGGGAAACGATGTTCGTGATATGGAGATCGCTTTTCTCCTTTTCGAGCGCGTTCACCGCCCGCTCAATTTCTTGTTTGTCTTCCGCCGTCAATCCGTCTTTCTGGTAAAAGACGAGCACGGCGGAGCGTTCATTTTCTTTGTTTTTTTGCTCGTTTGCCTCTTTAATCAATTGTGCCGCCATCGACGACGAATAGCCGTCCGGCACGCTCAGCTGCCCTTTTTCACGGACGAGCGCACCCATGTTTGGAGCAGTCACCACCAATACGGCCGCGGTGATGATCCAAGTCACAAGCACAAACCATTTCCCTTTGATGATCGCCCTCATCTCGCTTCCTCCACCTCCTGCAGCACGCGGGCCAGTTTTTCATACGTCCGGATGAACGTTTCGATTTCTTCCTCTGGAAAGCGAGCGATCACCTCTTCCACCAGCCGATAGACGCCGCGGTCCATCTCCGCCACCCATTCCTCTCCTTGTGGCGTCAGCGATAAGGCCACAACACGCCGGTCGCTCTCATCACGGTCGCGGCGCAGCCAGCCTTTGTCGACAAGACGGTTCGTCATCGCTGTCACCGCGCTTTTGTTCACGCCAAACATCGCCGCCAGCTCGGTTGACGTGCACGTCCCCCGCCGGCGAATATAGCGAAGCAAATAATATTGGTCATGCGTCATCTCTTCGCAAAGGCTGTCTTTGACAAGCGCCGCTCCGCGCTTCATCACGAGAAACGAAACGGACAAATAGCGGTCGATCCACTCGTCGATGTTTCTTTCTGCCATCTGCTCACCTCCGATCATTCACTAGTTGAACCATTTGCCAGCCTGATCAATTCGCTCACTCGATTTGTCCATTTAGTTCAACTATTGAACCATTATCACTATTAACGTAACAAGGATGAAAGGAAAAATCAATCGTTTTTTCACATCATCGTATCCCCCGCAGCCTAACCTCTGTAGTCCCCCTTTTTTGCGCTAATAGATAAACGTTTGATGTTTGCAGTTCTCTAAAACTACCATTGGTAAGAGGCAGCGATTTTCACCACCCTTCTAAAGAAGCATAGAAAAACATTCGCCGACGGTTCTAGAGGACACTTTTTGCGGACGAGAAGAGAACTTTCCTTGACTCCTTGAAAACTTCCTTGTTATTCTAGGGCCATTGATATTAATATGATGGTTCGTTTGAGCCCCTGCGAGGGAAGGCTGCCATCGCCTACACCAATGCTCCTATTAACAAACTTCTTACTAAATTCATGGCCAATAATACAAAAGCCGGGTGAATTCATTCCTACATTTGGGGGTTTTTTCGAATGTTATGGAAGGACAAATTAAAAAAAATGTCTCACAAACAAATTTTGTTGTACGCGCTCATAGGAATTTGTTTTGCAGCCTCCGTTCTTTTTGTTAACTACAATCATCCCTTCTATGATCGTCCCATTGCCAAAGTGATCAAAACAGAACTTACAGATACAACGAAAGTAACTGATATGTATGAAAATGAAGATCGTCTATTCACCCAACGCATCATTGCTCAATTGAAAAATGGCGACCAAAAAGGACAGCTTATTCACTTAACTAACCAGTATTCCTCATCTAAAGCTTATGATCAAGAATATCGTGTTGGAGATGAATTGTTTGTTTCGATTGATGCAAATAGAAACGAAAACTCACATTTAACTGGAACTATCCAAGGTGTAAAACGTGACAAATACGTATTGATGGCGGCATGGGTTTTCATCTTGACTTTACTTCTCATCGGGAAAAAGCAAGGATTGTTGTCGATTATAAGTTTAGCCGTCAACTCCATTTTGTTATCATATGCATTGGATGTTTATCTCAATACATCCGGCATCAGTCTCTTAATCATATGCGGCATTAGTATTATTTTGTTTACCACCATTTCTTTATTGCTCGTTAACGGGTTTAATGAAAAAACATATGCCGCTATTGTTGCCACCTTGCTAGGAACGTTTATGTCGTTGTTGATCACTTATCTTGTCATGCAATTAACTTCAGAACAAGGCCTTCGATATGAGGAAATGCAATTTGTAACTCGTCCTTATAAAGTCGTGTTTATGGCCGGAGTATTTATCGGATCTTTAGGAGCTGTAATGGATGTGGCAATTACAATGTCCTCTTCCATTTTTGGATTGTATGAAAAGAATAACAACATATCGATCAAAGCACTGAAAGCTTCGGGAATGGAGATAGGGAAGGATATCATGGGAACGATGACAAATATTTTGTTTTTTGCCTATATAAGCGGCTCCATCCCTATGCTTATTTTGTATTTGAAAAATGCCACCCCCTTAATGTTCACCCTTTCGATGAATCTTTCATTGGAATTGGCTAGAGCTTTAGCTGGGGGGATTGGAATCGTGATTACAATCCCAATAGGATTATATACGACTATTTTTTTCATTAAGAGAAAGAGGGCAAGAGCATGAATACATTATTCTGGTTAGGAACCATTTTATTCATTCTGATGGTCTTTGTTGGCGGAAAAAAAGGGGCACGATCTTTCTTGGCCATATTCTTCAACTTTGGCGTGCTCATACTTACTATACTGATTCTGATGATTCCAAAAGCTGATCCGATTATCTTAACATTGATTGCATCCACGTTGATCAGCTGTATTAGCCTTTTTTACATCAATGGAGTGAGCACAAAAACAATCACTGCCTTCATTTCTAGCATGGCCACTGTGGTGATCCTCCTCTTCTTTATTGTCATTGTGACTGAAAATGCTATGATTCAAGGATTTGGCGAAGAGGAAGCGGAGGGAATTTCCACCTTTTCCCTTTATATTGGAATAGACTTTGTGAAAATCGGAGCAGCTGTCATTATTATGAGTACAATAGGTGCGATTACGGATACGGCGATTGCCATTTCATCTCCAATGCGCGAAATATTCCATCATCATCCATCCATTAGCAGGAAAGATTTGTTTGCCTTCGGTTTACGTATTGGGAGGGATCTATTAGGAACAAGTACAAATACGTTGTTTTTCGCCTTCTTCGGCAGCTATTTGGCATTGCTTATATGGTTTAAAGATTTATCCTACTCTATCGATCAAATCGTAAATTCAAAAATATTTAGCGCAGAAATGATTGCGATCTTTTTTGCTGGGATTGGTGTAGCATCGACTATTCCAATTACTTCATGGGTGACCGCTTATTTTTTAGTAAAAAAGGGTTGAAACAAATGTTATCAATGTTGTTTTCATTGACATCATAGTCGTTCGTCGGCACCCCGTTTAGCGGATCGGCGTTTGGAAGAAGTGAACATCCGGATGGATAGGAATTTTGGTAACAACGCCTTGCTGCCATCACTGCTTTATCCATCATTTTCGGCGATGAAAGTTTAACATCGTGTTACGCTCCATGCCTTGCTGTATACACCGATCCGCTTTTTTTGATGGGCTGCTTTTTGGGAAACGTTCAACGCCCAAGATGGTAGCCAAGCCATGCTAACAACACGCCAAACGAGTAGGTAACGACCAAATAAGAGTAAGCGAGCACCAAATAAGTCCTCGTTTTTCCCTGTTGTTTTTGCTGCATCATTTGCACGCTCTCCCATTTTAAGGTGGAAAACGTCGTAAACGCCCCCATAAAACCGGTGCCGACAAGCAGTTTTTCAGCATCGGCGGCGCCGCTTCCAGCAAGCCAGCCGAGCAAAAACGAGCCAAGTAGGTTAACAATGAGCGTCCCGAGCGGGAAACGCGGCGAACGCCGGGCGGCCCAGCGACTGACGGCGTAGCGGGCCATGGCGCCGAAAAAGCCGCCAATCATCACCAACCATGGCGCCATCATCATTCCTCCCCTTCCTTTCGTCCTTGACCGCCCTGTTGGGCCAAGGCATATCCAGTCCATGAGGCGGCTAAGCCGCCAAACAAACTGGCCGCGATATAAACAGCGGCCATGCCCCATCGTCCTTGTTCCAGCAATTCCACACACTCTACGCTAAGGGTGGAAAACGTCGTATACGAGCCGACAAAACCGGTGGTCACCGCCGTTTTCCACCACAGCGGCCACGCGGGGCGGCGCGTGAAAACGACCGTCAGCCAGCTGAGCAAAAACGCGCCTGTCCAGTTCACCAAAAGCGTTCCGAGCGGAACCCCCCCCAGCCAGACAGCAGCGGGAACGCCAAGACCAACGACATAGCGGACAAGCGCACCAACCATACCGGCGATGCCGACAGCGAGATAAGCCAATGACCGTTCCTCCCTTCCAAAAAGAAACAGACTCCTGCCGCATGCAAACGCAGCAGGAGTCATCAGCCGGAAATCGGCGATTATGGCGAACCCCATCGCCTATGATGTTGAACGAGTTTTATTTTATCATAAATACCCTGATGTTGTGAAGAACCCCCTGTTTAGTGCTGCCGGGCGCGGCGAAACCCATGCCGTTCAAACTGCTTCAACGCTTGTTCGCTCGTTAAATAAGCATAAAACTGGCGCGCTTCTTGCAGATGCTTGCTCGTCTTGACCACACCGAGCGGATAGACGATCGGTTCGTGCATCTCATCAGGCACCACAGCCGCGATTTTCACGTTGCTGGAGACAAGCGCGTCCGTCCGATACACAAAGCCGGCGTCGACGTTGCCCGTTTCGACATACGTCAACACTTGGCGGACGTCTTTGGCCAAAACGAGGCGCGGCTTGACGGTTTCCCAAAGCCCGGCGCGCTCAAGCGTTTGTTTCGCGTATATGCCGGCCGGCACCGACTCAGGGATGCCAATGGCCACCCGTTTCGCGCGAAGGATGTCATCGAGCGACTGAATCGCCTCTTCTTCTTGTTTTGGCACAATGAGCACGAGTTCGTTGGCCAGCACCGTTTTTTCATGCGCAGAATCAATCAATTCTTCCTTTTTCAGCTCCGCAAACGGCAGGACGGCGGCGGAGAAAAACAAATCGACCGGCGCCCCTTGCGCGATTTGTTTTTGCAAGGCGCCGGATGACCCAAAGTTATAGTGAACGCGGATGTTCGGATGCTCGCGCTCGAAGGTGGTTTTCACTTCCTCTAGCGCGTCTTGCAAACTGGCAGCTGCTGAGACGGTGAGCTCAACCGGTTGTTGTCTGCCATCCGGCCGCCCCGCAGCGCATCCGTACAACCCGGCAAGCAAAAGCAAGGCAATGATCGCGGCCTGAATGGTTCGCATCGTTCTCCCCCTTTTTGCACGCTTCGGTGTGACGGAATAGAAAAACAGGGAGCTGCCCGTGCTCCCTGCTTCTACAGCTGCGACATTACCCACGCAACACCGCGCCAAACTGCTCTTCGACCGCCGCCAATACCCGCTCATGAACAGCCGTGACTTCCTCATCGGTGAGCGTCCGTTCCGGATCATAATAGCGGAGCGAGAAGGCGAGCGATTTTTTCCCGGCCGGCAGGCGGTCGCCTTTGTAGACGTCAAAGAGGGCAACCTCTTTCAACAGCGGTTTCCCAGCTTCTTCGACCGCCTGCTTGAGGGCGTCTGCTTCGATGCTGTCATCGACGACTAAAGCGATGTCGCGCACAACCGACGGGAAGCGCGGAATCGATTCGTAGCGGATCGCTTCTCCTTCCGCGTTCAACAGCTCGGCCAAGGCGAGTTCAAAGACGTACGTTTCTTTCAAATCGTACTCTTTTTGCGCGGCTGGGTGGAGCTGGCCGACAAAGCCGATCATCTTGCCGTCAAGCGCAATCTCCGCCGTCCGCCCCGGATGCAAGTCGGCGCGCTTCGCCGGGCGGTAGCTGATGCGATCAGACAGCCCAAGCAGGTCGAACAAGCCGTCAAGCACACCTTTTGCAACATAGAAATCGGCCGCTTTTTTCTCCCCTTGCCAAAGGTGAGCATGCCATAAACCGGTGATGACGCCGGCAAGCCGCTCGTTTTCCGCCGGCTGAACGTTTTCTCCCTTCGACAAGTAGACGGAGCCGATTTCATACAGAGCGACGTTCTCGACTTGGCGGGCGCGGTTGTAGCTCGCTGCTTCAAGCAAATGCGGCACTAAGCTTTGCCGGAGAACGCTCCGCTCCTCGCTCATCGGCAGCGCCAATCGGACCGGTTCGGCGGTCTCCAAAGCAAACCGCGTCGCTTTGTCCGGGCTGGTGAGCGAATACGTGATCGCCTGGAACAAGCCGGCACCTTCCAAATAGCGGCGGACGCGGCGGCGTTTCGCTTGGTATGGCGTCAGCTCGCCCGGTTTTGCCTCGGCCACCGGCAACGTCGCCGGCAAATGGTCGTAGCCGTACAGGCGGGCGACTTCCTCGATGATATCTTCTTCGATCGCAATATCGCGGCGGCGCGATGGGACGTGAATTGTAAACGTTCCATTGTCTTCCGCAAACGAGAATTGCAAGTTCGAAAGAATGTCAGCCACTTCCTCTTTCGTCATCACTGTGCCGAGGACGCCGTTGATGCGTTCGAGCGTCACTGTGACAACAACCGGCTCCTCTTTCCATGTACTGGCCTCCACGATGCCGCCGACAACTTCGCCGCCGGCGTATTCGGCCATCAGCGCCGCGGCGCGCTCGAGCGCTTCTTTCGTCCGCGCCGGATCGATCCCTTTTTCAAAGCGGGTGCTCGCTTCGCTGCGCAGTCCGTGATCTTTTACCGCCTGGCGAATGACCGGACTCGTAAAATACGCCGCTTCGATGAACACTGTTTTCGTGTCATCGCGCACTTCCGAGTTGGCTCCGCCCATCACGCCGGCTAAAGCGACCGGCTCATGGCCGTTCGTGATGACGAGATGATCTTCGGTCAGCTTCCGCTCGGCATCGTCAAGCGTCACGATCGTTTCCCCTGCCTTCGCCCGGCGGACGACGATCTTCTTCGAACCGAGGCGGTCGTAGTCAAACGCGTGCAGCGGCTGGCCGTACTCAAGCAAAATGTAGTTGGTGATATCGACAACATTGTTGTGCGGGCGAATGCCGGCCGCCATCAAGCGCGCTTGCATCCAAAGCGGCGACGGACCGATCTGGACGTTTTTCACGATCCGCCCGGCGTACAGCGGATTGTCTTCCGGCGCATCGACGCGGACGGAAATGTAGTCATGGATCTTTTCATTGTTTTCCCTGACCACCGCTTCCGGCAGCTTCACGTCGCGGCCGAGAATCGCAGCAACTTCGTAAGCGACGCCGATCATGCTTAAGCAGTCAGCGCGGTTGGGCGTCAAGGCCAGTTCGAGCACTTCATCGTGCAAGCCGAGCCATTCCAACGCATCGGCGCCGACCGGCGCGTCGCTCGGGAAAACGAAAATGCCTTCGGCGTATTCTTTCGGCACGACTTTCGCCTCAACACCGAGCTCTTGGAGCGAACAAATCATGCCGTTTGACTCTTCGCCGCGCAGCTTCGCCCGTTTGATTTTAAAATGGCCCGGCAGCACCGCGCCGACTTTGGCGACAGCGACGTTTTGCCCTTTGGCGACGTTCGGGGCGCCGCAAATGATTTGCACCGGCTCGCTTTCGCCAAGATCAACAAGGCACTTCCGCAGTTTGTCGGCGTTCGGGTGCGGCTCGCATTCGAGCACATGACCGATGACGACTCCCTTCATTCCCCGGTTGAGCACCTCGATCCGCTCGACTTCAATGCCGCTTTTGGTGATGCGGTCAGCGAGTTCTTTGGCCGTCACGCCCGTTAAATCGACGTATTCGCCTAGCCAACGATACGAAACGAGCATTCATAACCCCTCCTTTTTTCTGTTAGACACGCAAAAATTGTTGCAAGAAACGAAGATCGTTTTGATAGAAATGGCGGATATCGTCAATGCCGTATTTCAACATCGCGATCCGCTCCGGCCCCATGCCGAACGCAAATCCGGTGTACGTTTTTGAATCAAACCCAGCCATCTCGAGCACATTCGGGTGCACCATGCCGGCGCCCAAAATTTCAATCCAGCCCGTGCCTTTGCAGACGCTGCAGCCGTGCCCTTCGCAGCGGAAGCAGGACACATCGACTTCGACCGACGGCTCCGTAAACGGGAAAAAGCTCGGTCGAAAACGAATGTCGCGCCCTTCGCCGAACAGCTTGCGGGCAAATTCGCGCAACGTTCCTTTCAAGTCGCTCATCCGGATGTTGCGGTCAACCACCAACCCTTCAATTTGCGTAAACTGATGCGAATGGGTCGCATCATCGGTGTCGCGGCGGTACACTTTGCCCGGGCAAATGATTTTTACCGGGCCGCGCCCGCGATGCTTCTCCATCGTCCGCGCCTGCATCGGCGATGTGTGGGTGCGAAGCAACATTTCTTCCGTAATATAAAACGAGTCTTGCATATCGCGGGCCGGGTGGCCTTTCGGCAAATTGAGCGCCTCAAAGTTGTAATAGTCGGTCTCGACTTCCGGCCCTTCGGCGACCGTATAGCCCATGCCGATGAACAAATCTTCAATTTCCTCGATGACGCGCGTCAGCGGATGGGGATTGCCCAGTTTCACCGGACGCCCCGGAAGCGTCACATCGATCGCTTCAGCCGCCAACTTCCGCTCCACTTCTTCTTCTTCCAGTTTCGTTTGTTTTGCCTCAAGCGCCTGTTGGATCGCCCCTCTCACCTCATTGGCCAGCGCACCGATTTTCGGACGCTCTTCTGGCGGCAATGCTCCCATGCCGCGCAGCACTTCGGTAATCGGCCCTTTTTTGCCTAAATAGGCGACGCGCACATCATTGAGCGCTTTTAAATCGCCAGCTTGTTCAATTTTTGCAAGCGCTTCTCGCTCGAGTTCATGCAACCGTTCTTTCACGCCAATCCCTCCTCTGACAAAATAAAAAAACCCGCCCCCAGTAAGGGACGAGTTGTTGCTCGCGGTACCACCCTTGTTAACAGCGCCAATGAAGACGCGCTGTTCGCTTCCTTGCCATAACGGCCAAAAGCCGGATCACCTTTACATCCCACCTATGGGGGATGGTCCCGGTGTCAACTCGGGAGGTGAACTTCGCTTGCGTCGGCCATAAAAACGCTCCCAGTCTATGGCGTTTTCTCCCTGGATGGCGAGCGGCAAGCTACTTTTCTCCGTCATCGTTGTTGTCCGTATGGGAAATGTCGCTATTCATTATACGCAAATGCGCGGGCAAAGGCAAGGTGAGGGGCAAATTTTTTACCGCACCGCCTGTAAGGAATAAAGCAAAATTCCCGTTGCGACGGCAACGTTAAGCGACTCCGCCTGGCCATAAATCGGGATGTAGACGTTTTCTGTCGTCAGCTCGAGCAGCTCGCGCCGGACGCCGCTTCCTTCATTGCCGACGACAAGCGCGAATGAGGATGACCGTGGGATGGTGTGGTAATCGACCGCGTTTTCCAAGGCGGTGCCGTACACCGGAATGCCTTGCTCTTTCAAACGCGTGATCCATTCCGCCACATCGCCTTTGATAACCGGAAGATGAAACAGCGACCCTTGGGTTGCGCGGATCACTTTCGGATTGTACAAATCGGCGCATCCTTCCCCTAAAATGACGGCATCGATGCCGGCCGCGTCGGCGGTGCGGATCAGCGTGCCGAGATTGCCCGGGTCTTGCACGGCATCAATGAGCAACGCCGTTTTCACACCTGTGAGCTCATGCGGCCGCTGCCGGCAGACAGCGGCGATCCCTTGCGGTGTTTCCGTGCTGCTGATCGCCTTCATCACCGCTTCTGTTACGATCACTACCGGAACATCGCTGACGTCCCAGCCGGGCGGAATCGCGGCCCGCTCGTCCACAATCAGCTCGACAAGCGGCGCTCGGCTTTTCACTGCCTCTTCGACGAGATGGAATCCTTCGAGCAAAAACCACCCGGTTTCTTCGCGCCCTTTTTTCGTCAGCAACTTTTTCCATTGCTTCACGCGCGCGTTTTTTGGCGATTCAATTCGCTTCACCGCTTCGCCCCCCAATGTTTGGCGATAAACTCATCGCGCCCGGAGGCGGCGCGGTCTTGCTTGTAATGCTTCGGGTTTTTCTTATGGTAGTTTTGATGATACTCTTCCGCCGGATAAAACGTTGTGGCCGGCAAAATGTTCGTCACAATCGGCTTCGAGAAGCGCCCGCTTTCTTCCAACGCCCGCTTGGACTGCTCGGCGAGCTGGCGCTGTCTTTCGTTATGGTAAAAAATCGCCGTCCGATATTGCGGCCCGCGGTCATGAAACTGGCCGCCGTCATCGGTCGGATCAATTTGACACCAATACAGTTCCAAAAGCCGCTCATATGGGAATACGTCCGGGTCAAACGTGATTTGCACCGCCTCGTAATGGCCCGTCGTCCCCGTTTTCACCTGCTCATACGTCGGATTCTCGACATGCCCGCCCGTATAGCCGGAGACGATGCCGTAAATGCCGTCGAGTTCCTCAAACGGCGTCACCATGCACCAAAAGCAGCCGCCGGCGAATGTCGCTTTTTCCATTGTTCCGTCACCTCACACATCAAGTTTCTCACTTGATTATAGCAAAATCGAAGCCAATGTATAAATCCATCGCCATTGGCAAACGATAACGTTGTACAACAACGGCAAATGAGGTGATGACAATGGATTTAAACCTTCGCCATGCGATTATGCACAACGTCGCCAACAATTCGAAAGACCAGCTCGAACATACGATTGAAGACGCGATTCAACGCGGTGAAGAAAAGTATTTGCCCGGCCTTGGCGTCCTGTTTGAAGCCATTTGGACGCACGCCAATGAGCAGCAAAAAGACATGATGCTCACCACGCTTGAGCAAGCAGTAAAACAGTAGGCATCCTTTGGCGTTGTGGGCGCCTTTCCCTAGAAGGATGCTGAAACATCACGGTTTCCTATGCGCACATGTTGACCATGGGAAACGGTGGCGGCAAAGCCTTTCCATTCAAGAAACGCTGCGGTAAGGCTGCTCGTTCTATCCCCCCTGCCTTCTAGGCAGTGCTAAACCATAGCATCTCGCATCAGCGAAAAAAGCCCGCCCGACTGGGGCGGCTTTTCCATTTTCATCCACATCCATCTTCCCCTTTCCGCCAATCATAATCGAGCCTACCCGCTTACTACGGTGCCGCCACGTAGCTGTTCCTCTTTGTCCATGCTCGCTTCCCTTGCCGTCCAATGTATGATCAGCGAAGCAGAAAGAACGATCCCCTTACTTGACACTTCATATCCATTATTATGTTTTAAAAAACACAGAATGAAAAACATATTACTTTTTACTATTTTCACTATCTAAATATAGAAAATCAATCACTTATGAACAGCCAAATCAAGCGTCAGAACAATGGGTGTCGCAAAAAAAATATAAAAACATTATTGACGGAATTTTTGAATTGTTTTGTATTGTGTTTTAGTAACTATATTTTAAAAACGTAACAAAAAGGTGAGGGGATATATGACAAAAGAAGAGTTAATTCAAAAAATCAAGAATGGATTTATTTTGGAAAATCAAGAGGATATGAACGACGAGGATTGCGAAGCGCTGAAACAGACGCTCAAGATCGTCGCGGATACCGAGCTGTTAAGCGTTCCGCCGTTGTTGACCGTGTACGATGAGATTCCGACTCGGACAGCCTGGCAAAAATTTATGCGAATTTCATCTACGATGAGGAAGACTGGTTTGATATGTTTGTCGTCAAAAAAGAGAACTTTTTGCGCGTTTCCCTTTCCGACGGTGTAATGAATTATGAATCCCGGATTAAAGGAGCTGAAGCGATATGAGCAAACATGCGTTAATTACGTTAACCGAAGGAATTGCCGATAATAAATTTGTGTTAGGCGATCGTTTGGCGAAAGTGGGATTCAGCGCTCCAGATGTGGAATCGATGCTTGCTTCCATCGCGATGGCCCAAGGGGAACTAGGGCATGCGCGGCTGTTATATTGGTGGACGTTTGACTTGAACGGACATGTCGGCAAAAAACCGGATATTAAAAACGAAACGGGGAAATCGTTCAAAGCGGTCAGAGATACGAACGGCTGGATTCAGTCAATCTCCAATTTTTACCAGGATTTGCTCACCAGATTCCAACACAGCCTTGATCGCGTTTGGCGGAAAGAGGCGGTGACCGATGCAAAATAACCATTATGAAAAGCCGCACTGCTCCTTTTGTCATTCCACCAATGTGCAGTTGATCGCGCCGTTTGGCACGGCACAACTAGTTAGACAGTTTTATTGCCATCAATGCAAAAGCGTGTTTGAATATATCCGCTGGCAAAGCGAAGAACGGTCAGAACATGTGAACCAATCGAGGAAATTCATAACAGGCGCCGCCTACAGATCGACGCCATAAACGGCGCTGTGGCCGCCAATCAACACGTGTCCCCAAAACGATTGGGGACACCTGTTTCCCGTTCTGTATATACGGAGATCCTTTTCGCCAAAAGAGGCGGCCTTTTCAGGCAGCCTCTCACACTCTTTATTCAAACGTAATTTCGTTCACTTTCTCCGCATCAAGCCGTTTGATCACTTCGACTAACAGCTTAACCGTGTTTTCATAATCGTCTCGATGCAAAATGGCGGCATGCGAATGGATATAGCGCGTCGGGATGGCGATCGTCAGCGACGGGACGCCGCTCGCCGTCAAATGGATCGCCCCCGCATCCGTGCCGCCGCCAGGCATGGCGTCAAAATGGTACGGAATGTTCAGCTCTTCCGCCACCTCGATGACAAATTCACGCAAGCCGCGATGCGACACCATCGTCGCATCGTACAACACGATGTGCGGGCCGGCGCCGAGTTTGCCCATCGCCTCTTTTTCCGACACGCCCGGCGTATCGCCGGCAATGCCGACGTCAACAGCAAAGGCGATGTCCGGCTGAATGAATTGGGCAGCCGTGCGCGCCCCGCGCAAGCCGACTTCTTCCTGCACCGTGCCGACGCCATACACCGTGTTCGGGTGGTCAACGCCTTTCAGCTGCTTGAGCACCTCAATGGCGATCGCACAGCCGATTCGGTTGTCCCACGCTTTGGCAAGCAGCATTTTTTCATTGTTCAACACAGTAAACTCAAAATACGGCACAATCATATCGCCTGGACGGACGCCCCATTCCATCGCTTCGTCGCGGCTCGTCGCCCCGATGTCAATGAACATATCTTTAATGTCGACCGGTTTTTTGCGCGCCTCCGGCGGCAAAATGTGCGGCGGCTTCGAACCGATGACACCGGTGATATCGCCCTTTTTTGTGACGATCGTCACGCGTTGGGCGAGCATCACTTGGCTCCACCAGCCGCCGAGCGTCTGAAAGCGGATGAACCCTTTGTCATCGATTTGCGTCACCATGAAACCGACTTCATCCAAATGGCCGGCAATCATGACTTTCGGCCCGCCGGATTTCCCTTCTTTTTTGGCGATCAAGCTGCCAAGCCCATCGGTCGTCACTTCATCCGCATAGGGAGCTATGTATGTTTTCATCACGTCGCGCGCTTCCCGTTCATTGCCCGGGACGCCTTTTGCATCGGTCAACGCTTTCAGCATTGTCAACGTTTCGTCTAACTTCGCCATCTTGGCACCCCTTTCCGTTTTTGTCCACTTTTTTATTATACTTGAAAAAGCTGGCGGTTGGCAAAATTCAATCATTTGTCATCCGAAAGAAAAAGAACTTAATACCGTTCATTTTGCCGCTGATGGTTCACTTCATTTTTCCGCCGGTACGCGATGGTGATCACATCTGCCGAAAAACCGAGCGCCGCGCCGAGCCGCAAATATTCTGTAAACAACTCGTCATAGTCTGCGCGCCCTTTCGTCATCCCAAACCGGTCAGCGGCATGAAACACGGCGAGAAACTGCTCGACTAGCGACCGCTCCGCTAACGGAGCTTCATTTTCTTGATAAAACAAGCCGCACTCAAGCCCGAGCGAAAGCAAAAAGTGCAAGCCATCGACATATTCTTCAAGAATGCGCTCTGCCGGCGAAGACGGCTTCACGCTCCAAAACTTAAAACAGCGCGTTTCATTTGCCAGCTCGCCGAGTTCGACGAGAAAGGCGAGCATCTTTCGACTGAACAAGTCTTCCTGCACGAGACCGTGCTCCGCTTCAATCCGCTCATCCAACGTCCGCTGCATGTCGTAAAGCAAAGGCCAGTTCATACTCTCCTCCCCTTTCTACTCTATCCACTGCCAATACACAATGAATTCCGCCGCCGCCAACAGCGGCAAGCCGTACCGGAACGCACGATGGCGCGTTTTATGACGAAACGTATACATCCCTGCCGCCGCGCCGGCTGCACCGCCGAATAACGCCAAAAGCCAAAGCGTCCGCTCAGCGATGCGGAAACGTTGGCGTCTCGCCTTATATTTATCAAGCCCCATAGCAAAAAAAGCGAAAAGATTGACGGCTATGGCATATTGTATCATATGGCCCCTCCCCCACTCCATTTCCTATAATAAAAATGGCCATCCCCGTTCAGGATGGCCATCGTAATTACTTATTCAAGTTCGCTTTTGCCAAATCAGCGAGTTGGGCAAATGCCGCTTGGTCATTGACCGCCAAGTCAGCGAGCATTTTCCGGTTTACTTCGACGCCAGCCAGTTTCAAGCCGTGCATGAGGCGGCTGTAAGACAAGCCGTTTTGGCGGGCCGCCGCGTTGATGCGGGCGATCCACAATTTGCGGAAATCGCGCTTCCGTTGACGGCGGTCACGGTACGCATACATGAGCGATTTCATCACTTGCTGGTTCGCAACTCTATATAACGCGTGTTTCGCGCCGAAATACCCTTTTGCAAGCTTTAATACTTTTTTGCGACGTCTGCGCGTCACTGGTCCACCTTTTACGCGTGGCATAATCGTTCCCTCCTATGATCGGTCATTATTTCAAGTTGTCAAGCATTTGACGGATGCGTTTGAAATCGCCAGGCGAGACGAGCGTCGCTTTGCGAAGATGACGTTTTTGTTTTTTCGTTTTATTCGCAAACAAGTGGCTCGTATACGCATGGCCGCGTTTTAATTTGCCGCTCGCCGTTTTTTTGAACCGTTTGGCTGAGCCGCGGTGAGTTTTCATTTTTGGCATCGTAGTTCCTCCTTACTTGTTGTCGTTTTTCGGTGCCAGCACTAAAAACATGTTGCGCCCGTCCATTTTCGGTGCCGTTTCAACGACCGCAATGTCGGCGCACGCTTCCGAGAAGCGGTCAAGGACGCGCTGTCCGATTTCTTTATGGGTGATCGCCCGCCCTTTAAACCGGATCGTCGCCTTCACTTTATCGCCTTTTTCCAAAAACTTGCGCGCGTTGCGCAGTTTCGTGTTGAAGTCATGCTCCTCGATCGTCGGGCTGAGGCGCACCTCTTTAATGTTGATCACCTTTTGTTTTTTGCGCGCTTCTTTTTCTTTCTTTTGCTGTTCAAAACGGAATTTGCCGTAATCCATAATGCGGCAAACGGGCGGTTTGGCGTTCGGGGCGACAAGGACAAGGTCCAAGTTGCGTCTTGCCGCGATCTCGAGCGCTTCCTGCTTCGACTTAATGCCGAGCTGATCGCCGTTTTGATCGATTAAGCGCACTTCCCGGGCACGAATTTGTTCGTTGATAATAAAATCTTTGCTAATAATGAGCCACCTCCAAGGTTTTTTCCGACTGGCTTGTTTGCCGGCAGAACCCCGCTCCTAACGAAAAAGCGCGGATGCACAAAGCACCCGCGCACGACGTTCGAACAAACCATTTGCGAACCGTAACAACCTGCCAACAGCCGCCCAGGCGCCGGTCAGGTGAGAAGCGGGTGCTTCTGCTTTCGTTACAAACAAGCAATCATTCCACTTTATACACTATACCACCTTGGCGATGGCGTGTCAAGGAGCCACTCTTGATAAACACAACGTCCCTTATTATAGCGAAACATCATTTCGTTGACAAGAGAAAACTTATGATTTTTTACAAAAAAGTTTTGCCGTCCTTCTCTCCCCGCGTTTCCAGTACAGCGCCGCCGTCCGCCTTGAAACAAACGCGGCCCGGCAAGCGGGCATGCCGCCTGCGGGCCGCTGTTGGTTCATCGTTCTTTCGCCTGTTTTTGCCGCACATCTTCTTCCAGTATAGCGATAAATTCATCAAGCGCGACCGTCCGACTGTCTTTTTCGCCGTAGCGGCGGACGTTGACCGCCCGCTCGGCTGCTTCTTTGTCGCCGACAACGAGCATGTACGGAATTTTTTGCATTTGTGCTTCGCGGATTTTATAACCGATTTTTTCATCACGTTCGTCGACTTCAACACGGAAGCCGTTCGCCTGCAGCGCTTGTTTTACTTCATACGCATAATCGAGATGGGCTTCCGGCGATACCGGGATGACTTCCACCTGCACTGGAGCGAGCCACGTTGGAAACGCACCTTTGTACTCTTCGATCAAGAAGGCGACAAACCGTTCCATCGTGGAAACGACGCCGCGGTGGATGACGACCGGACGGTGCGGCTTTCCGTCTTCGCCGATGTATGTTAAGTCAAACCGCTCCGGCAAGAGGAAATCAAGCTGCACGGTCGAGAGCGTTTCATCTTTGCCGAGCGCCGTGCGCACTTGCACATCGAGCTTCGGCCCGTAAAACGCCGCTTCTCCTTCGGCCTCGTAGTAGTCGAGGCCAAGCTCGTCCATCGCTTCGCGCAACATGCGTTGCGCCTTTTCCCACATCTCATCGTCATCGTAATATTTTTCTTTATCGTGCGGGTCGCGATACGACAGGCGGAACGAATATTCGTCGAGCCCAAAGTCTTTGTATACTTCCAAAATCAAATTGACGACACGCTTAAACTCGTCTTTAATTTGGTCCGGACGCACGAAAATATGGGCGTCATTGAGCGTCATGCCGCGGACGCGCTGCAGCCCGGTCAGCGCCCCGGACATTTCGTAGCGATGCATCGTACCGAGCTCGGCGATGCGGATCGGCAGCTCGCGGTAACTATGAAGCTTGCTTTTATAAATCATCATATGGTGCGGACAGTTCATCGGCCGCAGCACGAGCTGTTCGTTATCCATTTCCATCGGCGGAAACATGTTTTCTTTATAATGGTCCCAGTGGCCTGACGTCTTATACAGCTCTACGCTGCCGAGCACCGGCGTATATACATGGTCGTAGCCAAGGGCGATTTCTTTATCGACGATGTACCGTTCGATCAGGCGGCGGATCGTCGCCCCTTTCGGCAGCCAAAGCGGCAGCCCTTGTCCGACTTTTTGCGATGTCGTAAACAGCTCAAGCTCTTTGCCAAGCTTGCGATGGTCGCGCTCTTTCGCTTCTTCAAGCAAGTGCAAATAATGATCCAAATCTTCTTTTTTGAAAAACGCCGTGCCGTAAATGCGCTGCAGCATTTTGTTGTTGCTGTCGCCGCGCCAATAGGCGCCTGAGATGCTGAGCAGCTTAAACTCTTTGATTTTCCCGGTCGACGGCACATGCACGCCGCGGCAAAGATCGAAAAACTCGCCTTGCTCGTAAATGGAAATCGTCTCGCCCTCCGGAATGTCGTTGATGAGCTCAAGTTTCAAGTCGTCGCCGATTTCCCCATACAGGCGAATCGCCTCATCGCGGCTCACTTCCTTGCGAACGATGTCGAGATTTTCTTTGACAATTTTGCGCATTTCCGCCTCAATTTTCGGCAAATCATCCGGCGTCAGCTTATGCTCCATATCAATATCATAGTAGAAGCCGTTCTCAATGACCGGGCCGACGCCAAGCTTAACGTTGTCATACAGCCGCTTGACCGCCTGCGCCATTAAATGGGCGGTGCTATGACGCAAAATGTCAAGCGCCTCAGGCATGTCTTGGGTAATAATCACGAGCTCGCCGTCTTCGTGAAGCGGCGTGCGCAAATCGACGAACCGGCCGTTCCATTTTCCGGCGATCGCTTTTTTCTTCAGCCCCGGGCTGATCGAGGCGGCGATGTCTTCGGTTGACGTTCCGCTTGGAAACTCCTTTTGCGCTCCGTCTGGGAACGTAATGCGAATGACGTCTGGCATGAAGTTCACTCCTTTGCATTGATGTCAAAATAAAAAAACTCCTCCCTCAAAAAGGGACGAGTTTTCGTCGTGGTTCCACCCTTCTTCCCATGGCGAAGCAACGCCATGGCTCAACACCGATAACGGCCGTCGACCGGCGGCAACTACTGGGCGTTCCGTTCGCTGCCGCAGCTCTGAGGGGGTAAGCACATTTTTCGTGTTAGGAAGGTTCCAGCCGCTGCCTTCCCTCTCTGGAAACCGTAAAAATGCGCCCATGTCCTCATCATCGCTTGTTTTCATTCATTTTCATGACGTCATTATAGCGAAAACAACAGGAAAAATCAAGATTCTTCCCGCTTTCCGGCGCCGGCGGGAAACGGGCGGAAAAAATCGGCGCGCCGCCGGAGGCGAAGCCGCTCTTGGAACACGTTTTGCATCGTCTGCACCATGCCGTCATCCGGGTGATCCGTGTACAGCTCGATTTCAACCGGGGCAAGCGAAACAAGCGGCGCCAGCACGGAAGAATCGATGTACATCGGCTGGCTGAAGACAAGGTGGCGGTCAATCATTTGCTTCACTTCAGCCGTTGACAATTCCCTTCGGTCGCTGTCATAAAACAAAAAGCGCGGCGGATCGTGCACTAAATAGAGGCGCGTCCATTGCGGCGTCCGGGAGGCAAGACAGTCGCGCAGCATTTGCACAAAGTTTTGGTATTCCTGTTCCAGTTTGTATTCGTCAATCGCCAGCTCGACGTAATGTTGGAGGCGCTCCATATACGGCTTTAACCGAAACGTGACAAAGGAAGAAAACGAAAACGACAGCCCATCGCGCAAAAAGGAAGCGAGCGCGCCGCGCACAAGAGCCGCGCGCGAAGCGGCAAACGCCGCCCCTTTCCGGTAGTCGCGCCGCTCGCCGTCCAAAAACGAATGGGCGAGCGCTAAAATTTGCTGCTGTTCTTCCACATCGCGGAAATAAAAGACGTCGGAGATGATCGATAAAAGCAACCGATCTTCCACCATTTCCTGCACAAACGCCGTCATGGCCGGTATGATATGCATCTCAAGCACGTGCTTCTCCTCACCATGTATGTAAACCGCCACGGTTTTGTTTCCGTCATAGGCGGCGTGAAACAGCGGACACGCATCCCGTTTCCGTTCGTTCAGCAGCCAAAACAGTTTCTCCGCCTCGCTTGCCTCGTCAAAATGGATTTCGATCACCCGCTGTCCCCCCTTCGTCCGAGATCAATGCTTGGTTTATATATATGGGGACAACCGGTCATTTAGACTAAAAAAAGCGCAAAGCTTAGCGGCGTTTCGCCTAGAAGGACGGTGAAAAACGGCTGTCACGAGCAAATCAGCAGCATTTCGCTGAAAAAGAAGGTTGATTTCGCAAGGTTGTTCTAATTAAGAAACAGCTGGAACTAGCAGTATTTTGTACGAAATCACCAGCCTCCTAGAGGGCTGATGAAAACAACAGATTCGCTTGATCGATAAGAAACGGAAAGGAATAAAGCTATAGTGCTGCAAGATGTTTCAATTTAAAAAATGTAGCTTGCGAGCAGCCTCCCTCCTTAAATCATCGGCCTTCTAGGAGCGGCACAACAAAAAATCGGCGCCCTGTTTTCAGGTGCCGATGGAAAGAAGCGGGCCAGCGCCGCGAGAAATCGGCGCGTCGATTAGCCGTTTTGCTCGCGGCGGTTTGGCCCGGTCAGTTCAATCGGGTACGCCAAATAACGAATCCGTTCCATGATGCGCGCCGCCTTCACTTTCTCCTCCTCGCCGCGCTGCGAATACGTTAAATGGTGGGCAAGCTGCTGCATATCAAAGTTGGACGTAAAAAAGGTCGGCAAGTTTTCAAACATCCGGTATTGCAAAATCGGGCCGAGCACATCGTCGCGCACCCAGCTTGACATCGCCTCAGCGCCGAGATCATCGAGCATCAAAATAGGCACTTTTTTCACGTAATCGAGCTTTTCGTTCATCGTCTGATCTTGGAGCGAATGTTTCAGCTCACGAAACAGCTCCGGCACATAGACAATGAGCGACGGAATGTTTCGCTTGGCGAGCTCATTGGCGATCGCTCCAAGCAAATACGTTTTGCCGACGCCAAACGATCCGTGCAAATATAACCCTTTCATTTTTTTTCCCGGCTTGTATTCTGTCACAAACTTCTCGGCGAACTTGATCGCTTTAATCCGCCCGTCATCGCTAAGGTCAAGGTCAGACAATGAGGCGTTTAAAATTTCCCGCGGGACGAACATGCTTTGAATCAGCGATTCCTGCTGCCTCCGCTCGTCATCCTGCACTTTTTTTGGACAGCGGTCATACTCGGTGTCAATCCGCCCGCCGACGATCACCAAGTTCGGGCGGTACCCCGGCAGCATGTTCGGGCATTGCTCAAGCCCCGGGCATTGGCGGCAGTGCCGGCTTTGCTCGATAAATTCATACAGCTTCATCAAACTGCGGTCAACCATATCGTTTGACAGCCGCTGCTCGTGCGCCCGCAAAAACGGCTGCACGTCCGGATGTGTCAAAATATAGCGCCTCATTTGTTCATAGCGCTGCTTAAACCCTTGGTTGCCAAGCAGCCGCTGCAACAAGTGGTTTACTCGTTCCATCGCTTTTACACCTACGATCCATCACGATATTTTTTCAGCCGTTCTTCAAGCTCTTTGCGCGCCTGTTCCACATCAAAGTCGTCGTCCGGTTGGCTGTAGTCCATCTTCAGCCAATCGGGAACGATTTCTGTGCGCACAACCTTGCGCACGGTCCGTGCTCCTTTTTCCTTCTCATTCGCCCAATTTTGGTATGTCTTTGCTTCCTCTTTGGCCAGCTCCATTGCTTCTTTGACCGTTCGCACTTTTTTGCGCGCCCAATGGCTGGCAATTTTTTCGACATATTTTTTTGATAGTTTCATATTCGTCCGCAGCATCACGTAATAAATCAATACGTTGACGACACCGGGGAGGAGCTGCTGCTGAAACATAATGTCTTCAATCAGCTGCAAATCGCCCAGCGACGGTTCCGCACCGCCGGCAATTTCTTTCAGCAGCTGGCGCGGGGAAATCGTTTCGAGCTGCTTCATTAACTGCTCTTCCTTCGTGCGCGGTTCGACGCTCTCCATCGTCCGGTGGGCGAGCGGCTGCACCCGTTCGACAAGCCGCGGCGCGGCGCCTCCATGCTCAAGCTCATACCATTCGCGCGCCGCCTGGCGCAGCTCATCAATATCGATATGGTACGCCGGATCGATGACGCCAAGGACGATTTTTTGCATTTCAAGCGGTGGAATGCCGTATAAAAAGGCCAGCTTTTTGATCGCCTCTCTCACTTTCGCCGTCACCGCCCGGCGCGGCACCATCTGTTTCGATAACCCGGCAAAAAACAGGTCAAAATCAAACACGCCGTCATCGAGCGCATACGCTGCCTCATCCCGTCCGATGTGCACCTTCCCGCCCGGCGGCTCGAGTTCATGTCTAGCTTCTTCGCCGAAACCGGCGACGATTTGCTCCGCTTGGACGGATGAAAAGACATCGGAAAACGAGCGCGTCACTCGGGTAAACTTCGTCTCGTCGATCGAGGGGCGGGCAAAAAACTCGTTCAGTTGGGCAAACAAATGGCGGCCGACTTGCCGATACAAAAAGACACTGAGCATTTCGTCGCGGAAAAACTGATCAGGCGCCAACGGCGGACGCAGCTCGTAAAGAAACTGTTTCGTCTCTTCCGTTTCCAAAGCGCGGACATATGTATTCAACAGTCCGATTCCTTCAAGCTTTAGCCGTTCGCTGTAAATGTCCGGCAGCCCGCATTGCATCAGCGCCATCAGCCGGTGATGGGTCGCTTCCCGTCCGCCGAGCAGCTCAAGTTCCCCCCAAAGCGTCATATAAAGCGCGAGCGCGCGATAGCCAATGAGCGGCTGATAGAGCATCGTCAACACTTTTCGATCCACATCATGCAATATTCCGCGGCTTTGCACCGTGTACCGGTCGACGGCAATCAGTTCTTTCCAATGGTGTTCCATCGTCCCGACCTTCCATTCCGCCGTATTTGTTTCAACCCGCCTCTCTCCTTTCCTGCCCGAAAAACCGTTGAAAAAAGGGCTTGCCGCCTAACGCCCAAAGCCCTTTTACCGCTGTCCTTTTTTAATCAGCTCTTTTAGTTCTTCAATAAACACATTAATGTCTTTAAACTGCCGATAGACGGAAGCGAAGCGCACATAGGCCACTTCATCGATGCGCGACAGCCGCTCCATGACCATTTCGCCGATCGTTTCGCTTTTCACTTCCGATACGCCTTGGTTGCGCAGCTCACGCTCGATTTCTTGCGTCACTTTTTCCAGTTCCTCGAGCGCCACCGGCCGTTTTTCGCACGCTTTAATCAAGCCGCGCAAAATTTTTTCCCGGCTGAATTCCTCACGCGTTCCTTCTTTTTTCACGACAATGAGCGGCGGCTCCTCGATCCGCTCAAACGTCGTAAACCGGTAATGGCATTGTTCACACTCCCGCCGGCGGCGGATCGAACGGCCTTCCTCGGCCGGACGCGAATCAAGCACGCGCGTGCCTTGATGATGGCATGACGGACATCGCATAACATTCACTCCGTTTGTCTTCTTATTTTCTATCATACCGGAATGGCGGGAAGCAGACAAGCCATACTTAGCTGTTTAACCCGGAGCCGATATATGGCAGGCGAGCATCAAGCTTCCGGTACAGCTCAAGGATCACCGCCCGGCTGCGGCCGAAATCAAACGGCAACAGCTTCGTCTCCGTCGTCACGGAAAAATCGACCGCCGTTTCAAACGGGCGGACCGAGACGACGGTAGCGACGATAAACAACTGTTTGCCCCGCCGCGTCTGAACGCAAAGCTCACCGCGCTCCTCGGAAACGGAAAGCAGCTCAGCGTTCGGCAACGACGAGAGCAGCTCTTTGACCGCATCGATGACAGCGCGGTTCGTCGCCTTATAATAATGGCTTCGCAGCTCGGGGTCTTCATGGGTTTCCCGCGTTTCGCAATGGTTTGTCAACGCATACTTCAACTTTTTCCACACGCTCATAGCCACGTCTCCCTAGTCGTTCTTTTTCTTCCATCATACCATGATTTTCACCGCCGTTGTACCGCCGAAAGCCGGAAGAATAAAAAAAGGAGCGTTCCGCTTACGCTCCTTTTCATTCTGCCGTTATGGAATTACAGCGCGTGCGCCTTTTTCACTTCGATTGGACGCATGCCGCGCGGAAGTTCGATCGTTTCCCGCGTTTGCGCGCCGAGCTTTTCCGCGATGTAGTCAGCGGCAATCGTCGGGTCTAAATGGCCGCATGTATACACATCAATGCTCGCATAGCCATGTTCGGGGAACGTGTGAATCGTCAAATGCGATTCTGAAATAATGACGACTCCGCTTACGCCTTGTGGAGCGAATTTATGGAACGCGACTTCGCGAATTTCCGCCCCTGACTTTAATGCGGCGTCGACGAACGTTTTTTCAATAAAATTGATATCATTCAGCTTGTCAAAGTCGCATCCCCAAAGTTCCGAGATAACGTGACGACCCATCGTATCCATGCAAAGAATCCCCCTTTTAACCAATTTTCTCAAATAAAAAAACAGATTGTCGTTTGCAAAATGGCATGTATAACTACCACGGGGGAAAGTTAGTCCTAAGAGGTCCTAACCCTTTAAGTAGTCACATTACCTTTGCCCTTAAGAAGTTCACGAAACATAGTATACTTTGTTTAGGGGGTTTTTGCAACAGGCTTTTTTAATTTTTTTTACATAAGAAAAGGAAAAACGCCCAAGCCGATCGACGTCGGCCGGGGCGCTTTCGGAAGCGGATCGGATGGGCCTTGCGGTGCGCTTTCGGGCAACTGGCCGCGGTACGCTCTCCTGCCTACAGTCACGCCAGGAAGCGTGGCTCTTCCCGATTCGGGATGATGAAATATAAGCCGGCGGATGGCCGGCGGAGTCATTACGCATTGACGTGCAGACGCTCGTTCATTTTGGCGGCGACAAGACGGGTCAAGTCGACGACGCGGCACGAATAGCCCCATTCGTTATCATACCAAGCGAGCACTTTCACCTTCCGTCCGTCGATGACCATCGTCGACAAACCGTCAATGATCGCTGAATGCGGATTCGTGTTGAAATCAATCGACACAAGCGGTTCCATCGTAAAATCTAAAATGCCCTTCAGCGGACCGTTGGCCGCGCGAAGCAACGCCTCGTTCACTTCATCAATCGTCACATCCCGTTTGACGTCGACGACCAAATCGACAAGCGAGACGTTCGGCGTCGGGACGCGCAGCGCCATGCCGTGAAGCTTTCCTTTTAAATGCGGCAACACTAAGCCAAGCGCTTTTGCGGCCCCGGTCGTCGTCGGGATGATCGATTGCGCGCATGAACGGGCGCGGCGCAAATCTTTATGCGGGTTGTCAATATTTTTTTGGTCGTTCGTATAGGCATGAACGGTCGTCATCAGCCCGTTTTCAATGCCGAATGCCTCGTCAAGCACTTTGACAACCGGCGCCAGGCAGTTCGTCGTGCACGACGCGTTCGAAATGATGAAATGGCGGTCGATATCAAGCATCTGCTCGTTGACGCCAACGACGATCGTCACATCCTCATTTTTGCCTGGGGCGGTCAAAATGACGCGCTTCGCCCCGGCGTCTAAGTGGAGACTCGCTTTTTCGCGAGCGTTAAATTTGCCGGTCGCTTCGATGACGATATCGATATCAAGCTCTTTCCACGGCAGTTGCTGCGGATCGCGCGAGTTTAATAGCTTCACTTTTTTCCCGTTGACAAGCAGGCCGTCTTCTAAGGGAGCGACATCCCCGTCAAACTTGCCGTGGTTCGAGTCATATTTCACTAAATGGGCTAACGTTTCGGGCGGATAGCTGGCATTGACCGCCACAATATCAAGATCAGGGGAATCGATGGCTCTCCGGAATACCATCCGTCCAATTCGTCCGAATCCGTTAATCGCCACTTTCGCCTTCATTCACCTTGTTCTCCTCTCATATATGTTATACTATTTGTTCATATCCGTATAAATAGTATATCATATTTTTTGAAAATGTGGAGAACAAAATGGCAAAAAACAAACAAAAAAGACGCCTATTTTTCCAAGGCGTCCCATTGTTGTAAAATCGACAATAGCTGTCGGCGCGTCTCTTCCATTGTTCCATTATTGTCAATGACCGCATCGGCCCGTTTCACTTTTTCTTCGAGCGGCCACTGGGCGCGGATGCGGGCGAGCGCCTCCTCCTCGGTGAAGCCGTTTCGCGCCATGAGGCGGCGAAGCTGGACATCATCGTCGACGTAAACGACGAGCACCCTGTCTACCCAATCGGTCAGTCCGCTTTCAAATAAGAGCGGAATATCCAATACGACCGTTTTGGCCCCGGAACGGACGAGCGCCTCTTTTTCCGCAAGCATTTTTCGGCGCACAGCCGGATGGACGATGGCGTTCAGCTTTTTCCGTTCTTGTTCGTTGTTGAAGACGATCGCCCCGAGTTTTCCCCGGTCGATCTCGCCGTTCTCCTGTAAAACGTCCGGACCGAAGACGGCGACGATTTGCCGATACGCCTCTTCCCCCGGTTCGACGACAGCGCGTGCCGCCTCATCCGCGTCAATGACCGGAAGGCCGAGTTCGCGCATCATGGCGCTGACCGTACTTTTGCCGCTTGCGATTCCGCCGGTCAACCCGATCGTTAATGCCATTGGACTTCTCTCCTTTTTGTTTGCCGCCTACCGTTGGCAGTTCGGGCAATAGTGCGTGCCGCGGCCGGCGACGACCGTTTTTTCAATCGGGGTTCCGCACTGTTTGCACGGTTCCCCTTTGCGGCCGTAGACGAACAAGCTATGCTGAAACGTGCCGGCTTCCCCTTGCGTGTTGGCGTACGTTCGCACCGTGCTTCCCCCTTTCATGACCGCCTCGCCGATCGTTGCGACCATCTGTTCATGCAGCCGCTTGATTTCTTCGTCCGTCAGCGAAGCGGCCGACCGTTCGGGAAGAATGCCGGCGCGAAACAGCGATTCATCAACGTAAATGTTGCCAAACCCAGCGACGACCGTTTGGTCAAGCAACAACGCCTTCACGGTCCGCTTCGTTTTCGCAGCCCGTTCCGCCAACACGGCCGGGGAAAACGCCGGGGATAGCGGCTCCGGCCCCAACTGATCAAGCGGCGGCCGGCGGTCGCCCTCCTCCTTCGCGTACACATGCATCGTTCCGAACTTGCGCACATCGCGGTAACGGAGTTCGCTGCCGTCCGTGAAGCGGAACACGACGTGCGTATGCGCATCAAGCGGTTCATGTGCGCCGGCGACGGTGTAACGCCCTTCCATGCGCAAATGGGAAACGAGCATATCACGGTCAAGCAAAAACTTCAAAAATTTCCCACGCCGATCGATGCCGCGCACCGCCTGTCCGACAAGCCTTGCGGCAAACGCCTTCGGATCTTGCGGATGGCGGATAATGTTCGGCCAAAAAACATGGACATCTGTAATCGTTTTGCCAACAACAAGCGGCAACAGCGTGCGGCGGATCGTTTCCACTTCCGGCAATTCCGGCATCACGCCCCCTCCTTTCTTTTTGCTCGTTTGCCTGTACACTCATGAATATGCAAGGCTTCTTCCTTGCCGTCCACCGGCGTCCGGACTCGGGCAAGGACGGTTCTCTTGATTGGCGCCGACTCGGCATCTTTCCATATTGACCTCAGCCCGGCTTTGGGAAGCCTTTTTTCGATTAGCGGCAGCCTGCGCGCATCACCGGTTGGCGCCCGGGCACATACACCTCATTTGGCGTCATACCATGTCGGGCCGTAATGATAATCGACTTTCAGCGGCACGCGGAGCTCGACCGCCTGCTCCATCACCTCCGGAACGAGCTGGCATAGCCGCTCCATTTCCTCTTTTGGCGCTTCCAAAATGAGCTCGTCATGCACTTGCAGCAACAGGCGCGCCTGCAGCCGCTCTTCTTTCAGCCGCGCTGCTAAATCGATCATCGCCTTTTTAATAATGTCAGCGGCGCTTCCTTGAATCGGCGTGTTCATCGCCGTCCGCTCAGCAAAGCTGCGGACGTTGAAGTTGCGGCTTGTAATATCAGGCAAATAACGGCGCCGGTGCAACAGCGTCGTTACATATCCTTTCTGTTTCGCTTCTTGCACAATGGTTTCCATATACCGCTTCACGCCCGGAAAGCTGGCAAAGTAACGTTCAATAAATTCGGCGGCTTCTTTGCGCGTAATGTTCAAATTTTGCGCCAGTCCATAATCGCTGATTCCGTAAACGATGCCGAAATTCACCGCCTTTGCCTGACGGCGCATAGTGGCCGTGACTTCCTCTTCGCTCACATGGAAGATGTCCATCGCCGTTTTTGTATGAATATCCAAATCGCGCCGGAACGCTTCGATTAAATTGTCGTCATCGGCGATATGGGCGAGGACGCGCAGTTCGATTTGCGAGTAATCGGCGGCGAAAATGAGCCAGCCCGGCTCTGACGGGACGAACGCCTGGCGGATTTTCCGCCCTTCTTCGAGACGAATCGGGATGTTTTGCAAGTTCGGCTCGGCCGAGCTGAGCCGCCCGGTTTGCGTCAGCGCTTGGTTGAACATCGTATGCACTTTGCCCGTATCATGGTGCACGACTTTCAACAATCCTTCGATATACGTCGACTGCAGCTTGCCAAGCTGGCGGTAATGCAAAATGTTTTCGACGATTTCATGGTGGGGCGCGAGCTTCTCAAGCACATCGGCCGAGGTCGAATAGCCCGTTTTCGTTTTCTTCAGCACCGGCAGCTGCAGCTTTTCAAATAAAATGATCCCGAGCTGTTTTGGCGAGTTGATGTTAAACTCTTGACCAGCCAGCTCATAAATGCGCTGCTCGACGGCACCTAGCTGCTCGGCGAGCTCGGAACCCATCTGCTCAAGCCGCTTTGTATCCACTTTTACTCCAGTAAACTCCATTTCAGCCAAAATGGTTGCCAGCGGCTGTTCGAGCTTTATTAACAACTCGTCTTGCTCGTTGCTTCGCAATTCGTCCAGAAACGGCCGTTCCAGCGCCCAAATGGCCGCCGCTTTGCGGACGAGATGCTCAGCAAGCGTCGGCTCGTCGGGCAGCGACCGCTTGGCGCCTTTGCCATAGACCGCTTCATCCGGCCGCACCGCTTCATATTGTTTCATTTTCGCCACCGCAGCAACATCGCCGGCATCTTGAGCCGGGTTGAGCAAATAGGCAGCGAGCAATAAGTCAAAGGCGACGCCGCGCAGTTCAATTCCTTTCCACTTTAAGGCAACTGAAGCCCGCTTGGCGTCAAACATGCTTTTTTTCTTTGTCTCATCGGCAAGCCATGCCACAAATTGCGGATCCGCAAGCGCCATCTCCGCACGCAGGAAAAAACGCCCGTGCTCGTTCACTAGCGCGATTCCGACAATCGGGGCATCGTGATAGTTTTCTTCCATCACCTCAACGACAAGCGCCGCCTTGTCGGCAAGCATCTCGTCAGTGATGCCGTCAGCGGCGACAAACTCCATCTCCATAAGCGGCGTCTCGTCTTCTGCTGTCGGCGCATCCATTTTTTCCAAAAACGACTGAAACCCGAGCTCTTTAAATAACGCGATCACTTTTTCCCGGTCTTGGCCTTCGTAGATGATGTCATCGAGCGACAGCTCAACCGGGGCGTCGCGGCGAATGGCCGCCAGCTGTTTGCTTAAGAGCGCCAAATCCCGGTACTGGCGCAAGTTTTCTTTCAGCTTTTCCCCTTTGATCTCATCGATCGATGCGAGCACGTTTTCGACCGTGCCAAATTGCTTCAGCAGCTTGACCGCTGTTTTTTCCCCGATGCCCGGAACGCCAGGGATGTTGTCCGACTTATCGCCCATCAGCCCTTTTAAATCGACAATTTGCTCCGGA